>NZ_PDJA01000001.1:3811914-4447234 GCF_002563885.1 Marinobacter sp. LV10MA510-1
TGGTAACAGATATCGCTGCTGGAGAGATTGCTGAAGATCAGCAGCCGCTTGGTTTCTTGCATAATACGGTCGTGGGTCAGTTTTTTTGGAGAGCGATTAGATACGCGCTGACAGATTTGGTGCAGTCGGCTTTCAGAAATGCCGAGACGGCCGGTGTATTCCGGTAAATGCCAGTGCTCGCGGAAGTGCTCTTCTATCAAGTCGGAGAAACGGCGAAAGATTTGCAGATCGTCGTTATTGACTGCGGTACTCTCCGCCTCCTTGGCAGACAGGCGGCTGATCTGAATTAATAGAAAGCTTACCAGCGAGTGCAGGGCCAGCCGCGTGGCCGGGTGTTCCCGAAACCACTCTATTTTAAGGTTGCGAAAGGTCTGAGTAATCAGCGTCCACTGGGAGCGTTGTTCAGGCTCTAGGTCGACTCGCGCAATACAAATGCCATGATTCAGCTCAGTATCCATCTCCTGCTGCAGGCCATCTTTGAGTAGTTGCCAGACAATGGACTGATGAATGGTCAGTACGTGGCCGCGGGCATCGGGTTTGGTGAGAAAAGAGTGGGGTACAGAAGGCGGCGTCAGAATCAGGCTAGGGCCGCGGACGTGATAGATCTTATCATCGATATGGAAGCTGATTTCGCCCCGGTCGATGTAGTGAATCTGAAGGTATTGGGCATGCCGGTGGACCGGCATGTCACGACCAAAAAAAAAGGCCAGGTTTTCCAGAATATCGTAGTGGATGGGCGCGTCGATATAACGGCGGTCGTAATCCTGTCCCAGGATAATGTTGGGAATCCATTCACTGTGATTGCTATCGTTCATGACGCGGCCATAACAGAAAAGGCGGACCGCCATGCCGGCACCCGAAGCTACCGGCATGGCTGTATCGGCAACTCTTAGCGCTTGCCGAGAGTCGGAACACGGTGAGTGCCATGTGCGATGCAGACGTTCTTGGTTTCCATGTAGAAGTCGAAGCTCCAATCACCGCCGTCACGGCCTATGCCGGACATCTTGATACCGCCGAACGGAGACGGCAAATTTCGGTTGTTTTCAGAGTTCACCCACAGCATGCCGGCCTGAACGTGCTTGGCCATGCGCATGGCGCGGCCGGTATTTTCCGTCCAGATGTAGCCAGACAGACCGTACTGGGTGTCATTGGCAATCTTAACCGCTTCTTCTTCAGTGTCGAAGGTAATGGTCGTCAGTACCGGGCCGAAGATTTCTTCTTGGGCGATACGCATCTGATTGCTGGCACCGGTAAATAGGGTTGGCTCAACGTAGTTGCCTTTCGGGTTCAGTTCGGGCGTTGCTTCGGTAACGCGCTTGCCACCCACAGCGATATTGGCACCGTCTTGTTTCGCAATGTCGAAGTAGCTCAAAACCTTGTTGAAATGTTCGGTGGCGACCAGCGGGCCCACTTCGGTTTCCGGATCCAGTGAGTGGCCCACGCGCAGGTTGCGCACTCGCTGCTCGAGTGCGGCGATGAACTTCTCGCGAATGCCGCTTTGAATTAAAAGGCGACTTGAAGATGTGCAGCGCTGACCGTTCAGGCTGTAAATCATGAATACAACGGCATCCAGTGCGCGTTCGAAATCGGCGTCGTCAAAAACGATGACCGGGTTTTTGCCGCCCAGTTCGAAGTGCATGCGCTTCAGGGTTTCTGCACCCTGACGCATGATGCGCGATCCGGTGGCCGTTTCACCCACCAGGGCGACTGCTTTTATAGCCGGATGTTCGGTCAGACGTTTGCCGGCGTCTTCGCCGAAGCCATTGACCATATTCCACACGCCCTTGGGCAGCACTTCATTTGCGATCTCGGCCAGAATATAGGCGCTCAGCGGGGTTAGTTCAGCAGGTTTGTGCACCACCGTACAGCCTGCCGCCAGTGCCGGAGCTATTTTCCAGGTGGACAGCATGAACGGCGTGTTCCATGGGGTGATGATGCCGACTGGACCAATCGCATTGCGGATGGTGTAGTTGGTGTGCTCGTCCTGATGCAAGGCCAGGCCATTCTGCGCTTCCGGTGCCTTGTCGGCGAAGAAGCGAAAGTTGGCGGCGCCACGCAGGGCGGCCTGCTTCATGAAGCGGATCGCCTGACCGCAGTCCATGGATTCGATCAGTGCGATTTCATCAGCGCGATCAACCAGACGGTCAGCGAATTTGTGCAGCATTTTTTTGCGTTCGGCGCCCGGCGTGTTTGCCCAGGCTTCGAAGGCATTTTCAGCCGCTTCACAGGCCGCATCCATGTCAGCAACGGAGCCGGCCATCACTTTACCGATGGAGCTGTTGTCGGTTGGCGTGAGGTTGTCGTATTCACGCCCGCCGTTACCCAGAGTGAATTCACCGTTGATATAGTGTCCGGTGGTGTTGTTTTTGAAGCGCTCTAGGTACTGCTGTGCGCGTTCCAGATTGGTTGCCAGTGTATCGCTCATGATTTTCTCCTGAAGCTCTTAATAGTTGTCGCCGTAGTATTCCTTCTCGGAAACGATCTTCGTTTCGAGTGAGCAGACGTTCTCGATGCTGCAGACCACGGTGTCGCCCGGCTGCATGTCGACTACACCGTGCGGCGTGCCGGTGGCAATCATGTCACCCGGGTTCAGGGTCATGATCTTGCTCAGGTATTCGATCAGGAAGGGCACGTCGAAGATCATGTCCTTGGTAGAGCCGTCCTGAGTGATCTTGCCGTTCACTTCAGTGGTCAAACGCAGGTTGTTGGCGTTGGGCACGTCAGCGGCGTCAACGATCCACGGACCCATCGGCAGCAGAGAGTCACGGCTCTTCACACGCAGGTTCGGGCGGTAGTAGTTTTCCAGATAGTCGCGGATGGCGAAGTCGTTGCAGACGGTGTAGCCGGCCACATAGTCCATCGCGTCTTCACGCTTGATGTTTTTGCCCGTCTTGCCGATGACGGCGACCAGTTCACACTCATAGTGCTGGAATTCGATGTTGTCCGGGCGGTAACTGATTTGTTTGTGGCCGGTTAACGTGTTGGCGTGTTTGATGAACACCAGCGGCTCTTTTGGCGGCTCAAACGCCAGTTCAGTGGCGTGGTCGGCGTAGTTCAGACCCAGTGCGAAGATAGTGCCCGGCTCTTTTACCGGTGGCAGCCAGGTGATCTGATCGGAATTCAGCGTCACGTCCAGTGCATCACCATCAGTGGTGGTGATGTGGTCGTTGGCGTCGATACTGATGTCCAGCTCACGACCGTCCAGGATAATGCGTGCATGTCTCATGGCTCAAGCACCTCCTAATGTGTTGTTCAGGGTGCCAACACCCTCGATGCTTGCTTTAACCTTGTCGCCTTTGTTAACCGCAACGCGGTCACCGGCGAAACCGACGGCGATGATTTCGCCTGCCTGCAGGGTCATGATGCGCGAGATAATGCTGATCAGCTCGGCAACGCAGCGCTCCATATTGGCCAACTTAAAGGCGCTCTTCTGCTCGCCGTTGACGCTGATGGTTACGGTCAGTGCATCCGGCTTGGCAACATTGCCAGTGGCAACCACTTCAGGGCCGACCGGTGCGGAGGTATCCAGGCACTTGCCTTTGATGTCCGGGCGATAGTAGTTCTGCTCCGGCAAGGAATAGTCGGCGACGATGGTGTAACCGCTGACATAATCCAGTGCTTCTTCGGCAGAGATGCGGCAGGTTTTTTTACCAATCACCACGCCCAAGCTGGCACCTATCGCCATTTCGGTAACGTCGTTGCCGTCAAAATCTTTTGCCCACTCAACAATGGCACCCTCGGTGCTCCAAGTGTTGTGCGGCTTATAGTAGAGCACTGGTTGAGTCGGCGGCTTTTTGTAGGGGGCTTCGTTGAATGTTGCTTCCAGAGCGGCCAGCTGTGCTTTGTCGTTCAGTGCGACGCAGACCAGCTTGCTGTTAACCAGTGTCCTTGCAGTCATTGTTAACCTTCTCGTGTTGATGGCGGGCAATCAGTAGCCGGCCTGAGGCTTTTCGTCTTCAACCGGGGCGCCCTTTTTGAAGCTCCGCGCCAGTTTGCGGGTTTCATTGGCCAGAATCATAGTATCGACACCGACACCGACGAAATTGGCACCCTGCTGGACATAGTCCTCCACCAGTGACGGGTCCAGGCAGAGCAAGCCGGCATACTTGCCGGCGTCACGAATCTTGTTCAGGCCGTTGTTGATGGTCTTGACCACCGCCGGGTTGCTGGCATCACCGACGTAACCCATCGACGCGGACAAATCGGACGGGCCGATAAATACGCCGTCAACACCGTCGACTTGCAAAATGGCGTCCAGGTTTTCCATCGCGCCGGCCGTTTCCACCTGAACAATCAGGCAAATCTCAGCGTTGGCTTTTTTCAGATAACCCGATACCTGATTCCAGCGCGCACCACGAGCCAATGCGGTGCCCAGGCCGCGGATGCCCTGCGGCGGATAGCGAACGGCCTTTACGAGTTGAGTTGCCTGTTCGGCCGTCTCGACCATCGGAACAAGCAGGGTCTGCGCGCCGATGTCCAGAAGCTGCTTGAGCAGGGCTGTGTTGCCTTCGACGCAGCGCACGATGGGTGCGGTGTCGTAAGGGGCGATCGCCTGCAGATGCGCCATGATGGTACGCAGGTCGAACGGGGCGTGTTCACCGTCGATCAGTAGCCAGTCGAAACCTGCCAAGGCGGCAATTTCAGCGGCACTGTTGTCTGGCAGGCCGAGCCAGAGGCCGTACTGGGTATCGCCGGTAGCCAGTCCCTGCTTGAAGCGGTTCTTTGGCAGCTCCATGCTCGTCTCCTGTTTGATGTGTGCTTATTCGAAGTTCAGGGCCACGCCACCCAGTGAGCCGAAATCGGCGTGGACAGTATCGCCTGCCTTGACCGGCACCGGGCGGATGAAAGAGCCGGAAAGGATCACTTGGCCTGGTTCCAGGCCGATACCGTGCGGGGCAAAACGTTTGCACACCCAAGTGATACCTTTCAACGGGTTGCCAAGTACACCACCGGCCAAGCCGGTTTCTTCAATCTGACCGTTCAGGTACAGCATACAGCCGGCCCAGCGCAGGTCGATATCCATCGGTTTGACTGGGCGGCCGCCCATGACGATGCCGGCATTGGCGGCGTTGTCGGAAATCGTGTCGTACACCTTGCGAGTGTAGCCTGTTTCCGGATCGGTACGCAGGCAGCGCGCGGCGATCAGTTCCAGCGACGGAATTACGTAGTCGGTCGCGTTGATAACATCAAAGACGGTGACATTTTCACCAGACAGTGGTTTCTTCAGCACGAATGCCAGTTCCACTTCGATGCGAGGGTCAAGGAAGTCAGACGCTTTAAGGGTAGCGCCGTCTTCGAACAGCATGTCGTCGAGCAGCACTCCGTAGTCAGGCTGATCAATATTGGACGACATCTGCATGGCGCGAGAAGTCAAACCGATCTTGTAGCCGATCACCTTGCGGCCATCTTCAATCTTGCGGTCAACCCAGGCTTTCTGTACGGAGTAGGCATCTGCCATGTCCATTTCAGGATGCTCCAGGGTCAGCGCCGGGATCTGCTTGCGATTCACTTCTGCTTCGTACAAACGATCGGCGGCGATCTTGATCTGCTCTTTGGTCAACATGCTTGATGGCACCTTTGATAGTCCGTTGCGGTTCACTGGCTGTGCGTGGAATCGTGCGCGGCCACATCGGTTGGCGGTTGGCGGTTGGCGGTTGGCGATGGCACAGATTGTATGAGATTCATTTTAGTTAACATATTAAGTAAGTCAAGAGTCGATATCTAAACTATAGTTATGGCTGTGTGTGTGGGCGTCCATCAGAAAAGTGTTGCAATGGCTATACGTATTGACAACACTTAACATGTTAAGTAGATTTCTTGCTATTAGCACCTTGCCCATATTCGCCGGATTGTTCCGGGGCAAGGACTCAAATCAATCGCTCAGGAGAGTGCTGACGATGCCGCATTTTATAGTTGAATACTCGGGCAACCTGCATGACCGTCTGGATTTTCAGCCGTTATTCAAGGGATTGCATGAATATGTGGTGTCAACGGGTGCTTTCCCGCTTGGCGGTGTGCGCAGCCGTGCAATCCGCTGCAACGATTTTCGGGTGGCTGATGGTCGTGATGACTTCGCGCTCCTGAACCTGAACCTGAAGATCGGACACGGTCGCGATATGACTCTTAAACAGGAAGTCGCTAAGCAGGTATTCAAGATTCTGTGTGACTGGATGCAACCGATCACTGATGAAAGTTATGTACAGATCTCTTTCGAGATGACAGAGCTAGATCCGGTGCTGAAGTTCAACAAAAACAACATTCATGCCCTGTTCTCAAATACCTGACGGGAGTGTGCACGGTTGGGCGCTGCAAGACCTGCAGTGGCAGCGTCAGAAAGGTTTGCGGGTCTTCCCGATCCGCGGCAATTCAAGTAATAACTACAAAATAATAAGGAGATAGGCCGTTATGACAAAAATAAAGTTCTTTACCAAAGCCGCCATGCTTTCATTAGGGCTGGCGATATCCAGCAGCGCTTTCGCCGCCACGACGTTGCACGTCGGGACCTGGCTGCCGCCGACCAACCCACAGAATGCCGTCGTCTGGCCGACGTGGGCCAAATGGGTCGAAGAGGCAACGGAAGGGCGGGTTAAGGTTAAAATCGAAAACGATCTGGGCCACCCGAAAACCATGTTCCAGTTGGTAGAAGACGGTGTCGTCAACGCCGGATTTAGTTACCACGGTTACGTTCCGGGCCGTTTCGAGTTGCCCCAGATTGTGGAATTGCCGGGCCTGGGTGTAGGAGCCGAGGCGGCTTCCGTGGCACTCTGGCGGGTGTATAACAAGTACTTCATGGACTCCGGCGAGTTTGTAGGCCTGACCCTCATTGGCATGTTTACCCATGGTCCGGGCTATATCCATTCCATTGATCCAATCACCTCCTTCGATCAGATAAAGGGCAAGAAGATTCGTATTGGTGGTGGCGTCCAGACCGATCTTGGCAAGCGAATGGACGTGACCCCGGTTTCAGCGCCAGCCCCAGAAGTCTATCAAATGATGCAGCAGGGGATGATTGATGGTGCCTTCCTCCCCATGGGTGAGCAGAAGACCCTGCGTCTCAAAGAAGTGGCGCCCAACGTCACCATGCTCCCTGGAGGCATGTACCTCGGCAGTTTTTCCATGTTCATCGATCCATACTTCCTGGAAAAGCTGGACCCCAAGGATCGCGAGGCGATCATGAGCGTATCGGGTGAAAAACTCTCCGCACTGGCCGGACGCGCTTGGGATGGTATTGATGACGAGGGACTGAAGGCCGCGCAGGAAGCCGGCGTCAACATCATCCGGGTTAAGGAAGGGGATCAGATGGCGCAGGACTTCCAGAAGCTGATTCAGGGCATGGACGAACAGTGGATCCAGAGCGTGTCTGATCGTGCCCCGAATGCCCGACAGGCGCTCAAAGAGCTGCGAACCGTTGCTCGAGAGTATGAGCGTGAGCACCAGGAGTAACCGCATGTCTCTCGCTACATGGGTTAACAGTCATTATAGCGAGAAGGGGCCAGCCAAGTGGCTGGTCTTCCTTCTGGAGCTTGTAGCAGCGTCAGTTCTCTTCCTGCTTATGTTGACTACCTGCCTGGACGTGGCCGGTCGCTATCTCTTCAACAGTCCCGTTCTCGGGGCCACTGAGCTCACCCGACTCGGCCTTGCCCTGATGGTATTCGCGGCGATGCCGGTTATCACTTATCGGGGTGGGCATATCGTGGTGGATCTGCTGGACAATGTGCTGGGGCAAAAGGTGTTGAAGGTTCTCGGACTGGTTTCGGCCCTGGTTATTTCCTCTTCGATGTACTTCCTTGGGGTACGGATCTTTGAGCTTGGCGAGAGGTCGATCCGGCGTGGTGTTGTGACGGAATTTCTCGGCCTGCCCAGTGGTTATATTGCCGAGTACATCGCCATTATGAGTTGGCTGACCGCTGCCACCATGATAACGCTCGGCGTTTATCGCGTTCTGTTCACTCCTCAAAAATAACCCAATCAGTTACGGAAAATTCTATGACCGTCGTGCTGACCGGCTTTGCCGTTCTACTTTTCATGATCGTGGTTCTGAGGGTGCCAATTGCCTTTGCCATGGGCCTGGTCGGTTTCTTTGGTTTCGCCTTTCTGATGGGGCTGGACCTGACCAATTTCATGGATTTCCGCTGGCGGGGCGCTCTTTCGATGGCGTCGAACCGGGTGATCGGTACGGTCCAGAATTATAGCTTGTCGGTGATTCCGTTGTTCGTGCTGATGGGTAACCTGGTGACCCGTTCGGGCCTTGCCCAGGAGCTTTACCATGTTTCCAATGCCTTTCTCGGTCATCGCAAAGGCGGATTGTCCATGGCAACGGTAGTAGCTTGTGGTGGTTTCTCGGCGATCTGTGGCTCCAGTCTGGCGACCTCCGCGACCATGGGCAAGGTGGCCATGCCATCGATGCGCAAATACGGTTATGCCGACTCTTTGGCCACTGCCTCTATCGCTGCTGGCGGCACTCTGGGCATCCTGATTCCGCCGAGCGTGATTCTGATAATTTACGGTCTGCTGACCGAGTCCTCTATCCGTGAACTGTTCGCCGCCGGTTTCATTCCGGGCATCCTCGGCATGCTGATGTATATGGTCGCGGTGCGTTATGTGGTTTGGCGTGATCCCAGCGCCGGCCCCGCGGGTGAGAAAGCCGAATGGCCGGAACGTTTGCGCGCGCTGAAAGGAGTTTGGGGCGTATTGCTGTTGTTCACCGTCGTCATGGGCGGTATCTATCTGGGTATCTTCACGCCGACGGAAGCGGCGGGCATCGGTGCCGGTGGCGCTTTTTTGATTGCCCTCGCCCGGCGCAGCCTCACTTTGTCGACACTTTTCGAAACACTGGCGGATACAGCGCGTACTTCTGCGATGCTGTTTGCCGTGGTGATCGGGGCGCTGATTTTCTCGGACTTTATTAACCGGGCCGGGCTGCCGGACATGCTGCTGGAGTTCGTGACTGCGCTGGATGTGGCCCCGATTGTCGTGATTCTGGCAATTTTGGGTATCTACATTGTGCTTGGGATGGTGTTTGAGAGCCTGTCGATGATCCTGTTGACAGTGCCGGTATTCTATCCGCTGGTGGCGAGTATGGGCTTCGATCTGGTGTGGTTCGGCATAGTTGTCGTTGTCGTGACTGAGATCAGTCTGATCACGCCACCCGTGGGTATGAACGTCTTTGTGCTCAGTGCAGTATTGAGAGATGTCAAGACGGGTACTATCTTCAAGGGTGTTACCCCGTTTTGGTGCGCCGATATTGTGCGTTTGGCGCTGATTGTGTTTATTGCTCAGATTGCGCTGTTTTTGCCGGAGCTGCTGTACCGCTAAGCGGTAGAGCCTTGCTGGTCCTGAGTGGATAGAGGAAAAGAACTATGTATCATGATGTTAAAAAGATTTTATATGTCTCCGATCTTGATAAAGGCTCACGCGCGGCATTCCGTGCAGCGGTCAGCCTTTGTGGTCACTACTCCGAGGCGCAGATCACTTATCTGTATGTGATTGAGTCCCTGTCGGGTACCGCACGCAGTGTGCTGAGTAACATGATGGAAAAAGAAGAGCTCGACGACATGCTGCACAAGGGCGTTGAGGCGTTGAGCGTCAAGATTCGCGGTCGGATAGAGCGCTTCTGCGCGGAAGAGCTGGAAGATCACGAAGTGTTAAGCTTGAAGAACATTGAGGCGCGCATCGAGGAAGGCTCGCCCTGGCGTAAAATCCTTGAAGTCGGCGACGAGATAAATGCCGATGTGATCGTTATGGGAACCCGCAAGCATAACGCGCTGGGGCAAGCACTGATGGGCTCTACCTCAACCAAGACGCTGACCCACTCTAAGCGTCCGGTGCTGATCGTGCCGCTGGGCACTGCCTGAGGTCTATCAACATAATGGCGCACAGACGTCGGATTGGAGTGAGGAGCACTCCATCACATTTTTTCTCTGTATCAGCCCGGTACAAAAAAACCGCCAGAGCTGAACGCTGCTGGCGGTTTTTTTATGGCCGGATAACTTATTCCGGCTTTTTGGCGACCAGGGTCAAAATGTCGTAGCTGGCAACCAGCACGTCGTCTTGATTGGTGACCTGAACATCCCACACCACCACGCCTTGTGGATGGCCATCTGGTGACATCCGGCCCTGATCAATCTTGCGCTTACAGGTCAGGCGGGCACGAATGGTATCGCCCGGTGCTACCGGTTCGATAAAGCGCAGGGTGTCCAGGCCGTAGTTCGCCAACACCGGGCCTTCACCCGGATACACGAACAAGCCTGCAGCAGCAGATAGCACAAAATAGCCGTGGGCAATGCGCTTGCCGAACTGGCTTTCGCGGGCCGCGATTTCATCAAAGTGCATGTAGAAGTGGTCGCCGGACAAACAGCCGAAGTTCACCAGATCTGCTTCGGTGACGGTACGGCGGTGTGTTAGCAGTGACTCACAAATCTGCAGGTCTTCAAAGTGACGGCGGAACGGATGCACGTCGTTTTCAATTAGTTTGGCACCGCGAACGTATTCGCCGGTGACGGCCGCCAGCATGGTGGGCGAACCCTGAATAGCTGTGCGCTGCAGGTAGTGATGCACCGCGCGAATGCCACCGAGCTCTTCACCACCACCAGCGCGGCCCGGGCCGCCGTGTTTCAGCATGGGCAGGGGAGAACCGTGGCCGGTGGATTCTTTTGCCGCTTCCGCATCCAGCAGGTGCAGGCGGCCGTGATAGGCGGCCAGTGCGGGTGCCAGTTTGGCAATGATCGCTGGGTCACGGGTGGTGACGGTGGTCACCAGTGAGCCGCGGCCCTTGGCGACCAGTTTCACCATGTCGTCCAGGGTGTCGTAGGGAATAATGGTGGCAACCGGGCCGAAGGCCTCGATGTCGTGGGCACCACAACCGTTTTCTGGGTTACGGCACAGCAGCAGATGCGGTTCGATAAACGCGCCTTTGTCGGTGCCTGAGCCGGTGGGTTTGAAACTGCCGTCTCCGCCCATCACCAGTTCGCTGGTTTTCAGCAGTTCCTGGATGTTGGCTTTCACGTCTTCCAGTTGATCCATGGACGCCAGAGCACCCATGCGCACGCCTTCAACGGAAGGGTCGCCGACGGTAATCTTCGACAGCCGTTCTTTAAGCTTATTGCACACGGCTTGCACTTGGTTTTGTGGAACCATAACCCGGCGAATCGCGGTGCACTTCTGACCGGCTTTAGCGGTCATTTCGCGGCCGATTTCACGCACAAAAAGATCGAATTCTTCATGTTCCGGGGTCACGTCCGGAGCCAGAACCGCGCTGTTCAGCGAGTCGGCTTCGGCGTTGAACGGAATCGAGCGCTGGACGATGTTCGGGTGGCTACGCAGCATGCGTGCGGTTTTTGCCGAACCGGTAAAGGTTACTACATCCTGCTCTTGCAGATGCTCGAACAGGTCGCCGGTGCTGCCTATGATCAGCTGCAAACTGCCCGCGGGCAAAGCACCGGATTCGTGCATCAGGCGCACGGCCAGTTCGGTGACGTAGCAGGTAGAGGTGGCCGGTTTAACAATGGAAGGCATGCCCGCCAAAAAGGTGGGCGCAAACTTTTCCAGCATGCCCCACACCGGAAAATTGTAAGCGTCGATGTGCAACGCAACGCCACCGCGGGGCACCAGAATGTGGGTGCCGGCGAAGTGGTTGTTTTTACCCAGCTGGGTAACCGGGCCTTCGTGTACTACGTTGCCAGACGGCAGCTCGCGGCGACCCATACTGGCGTAAGAAAACATGGTGCCAAAGCCGCCGTCGATGTCGAAGCCGTTATCCGCTTTGCTGGAACCGGTGTGCATAGACAACGCGTACAGCTCTTTCTTGTGCTCCTGCAGGTACATCGCCATGGTTTTAAGCGCCAGAGCGCGTTCCTGAAAATCCATGGCTAGCAGGTTTTTGCCGCCGACTTTGCGGCCGTATTCCGCGGCTTCTTTGAAGTCCAGGGTGTCGTCGTGCGTATGCGCTACAATCTCGCCGTTGATGGCGCTGGGCAGGGCTTTGGCCTGCCGCTCACCAATCCATTCTCCGGCAATAAAGCTTTTAAGAACTGACATGTAAAAAAACTCCAGAATTACATTTCGTCGTAGTCAAGAACGACCTTGTCGCTGACGGGATAGCACTGGCATGACAGCACATAGCCTGCGGCCACTTCGTAATCCTCCAGCGCAAAGTTCTGGTCCATTTCCACTTCGCCCTCAATGACCTTGGCGCGGCAGGTTGAACACACGCCGGCCTGGCACGAGTAGGGCAGGTCGGCGCCTTCGTCGTTACCTGCCTGAAGAATGCTCTTGGTATCGCGCACCAGATCGAAGGTCAGGGAGCGGCCATCGGCTTTTACCGTAACAACGCTGACAGCTTGCAGGTCGACTTTGGTTTCAGCGCGGTCTTTGCGTGCCTTGGGCACGCCACCAACAGGCGTAAAGAGTTCGTAATGAACTTTCGATTTGTCCATGCCGTGGCGTACCAGTGAATCGCTCACGGTTTCGGTCATCATCTGGGGGCCGCAGAGGAACGCCGCGGTTAGGTTCTTGGCGTTGATCCAGTGGTCAAACAATCGGTCGCACTTGTCTGAGTCAATGCGACCGTTGTAAAGGTCTATGTCCTGTTCTTCGCGGGTGAAGATGTACACCAGATTGAAACGGGTCATGTGTTCGTTTTTAAGATCCTGGAGCTGGTCACGGAACATAGTGCTGCTGGTGCCTTTGTTGCCGTAGAACAGGGTGAACTCGCTTCTGGGCTCGGTTTCCAGAGTGGTTTTAATAATGGACAGAATAGGCGTGATGCCACTGCCGGCGGCGACCGCCAGGTAGTTGCCTTTCCGCTCTGGGTCCAGCTCAACGGAGAAATGGCCCTGCGGCGGCATAACGTCCAGAACGGATCCGGGCTTCAGCAGGTCGTTAGCGAAACTGGAAAATACGCCACCGGGTACACGTTTGATGGCAATACGCAGTTCTTGATCGTTCACACTGGAACAGATGGAGTAGGTGCGGCGCACTTCTTCGCCATCAACTGTGGTGCGCACCACCAAGTGCTGGCCCTGCTTGTACTTGAACTTTTCGGCCCCTTCAGCGGGCAGCTCAAAGCACAGGGATACGGCGTTTCTTGTTTCCGGCCTGACCTCTTTGAGGGCCAGTGAGTAGAATTTATTCATGGCGTATCGGCTCTATATGCATTTGAAATAGTCGAAGGGTTCAAGGCAGTCGCGGCAGCGGTAAAGCGCCTTGCAGGCTGTAGAACCGAATTCGCTGACTCGTTCGGTGTGCTTACTGTCACAAAATGGGCAGGTGATGACTTCGTTAGCGCCCAGCAGGCTCATTTTGCTGGCATTACCCTGGGGCGGTGCTATGCCATATACCCGGAGTTTTTCCCGGCCCACATCCGTTATCCAGTCTGTACTCCAGGCTGGGGTCAGCACGCGATTAATCTGCGGGTCGCGGATGCCAACGGCGCGCAGGGCCTCGGCAATCAGTTCTTCGATCAGCTCGGTGGCGGGGCAGCCGGAGTAGGTGGGCGTGACATCAATACTCAGATGCTTGCCATCCCAACTCAGGCTGCGCACGATGCCGAGCTCTAAAACGCTGACGGCAGGCACTTCCGGATCTTTGACGTTATCCAGCAGCGCCCAGATTGCGTCTTCTGTCAGCAGCTCGGGGTGGGCGTTGGCCGGTATCCTGTCGCTGGCAATCAGCAGGTCTACAGACGATGGTTCACGTTCATTCACCGGATGTGCTCCCTTTCATAAACAGACTTACCAGGTAGTGGCGTCCGGGTAGGCGCGAGGCAGAAACTGCATTTCGGCCAGAATGAGTCCCAGGTGTTCAGTGTGAACGCCGCTTTTGCCGCCCATGTACATCCAGGCGTCTTCCGCGCCTGTTGTCAGGGTGGCCTGGGCCGCCACTTCACGCACCAAGCCAAACCAGTCTTGTTTCAATTTCTCTGGGTCCGGACCAATGCCGGCTTTGAACATGGCGTGATCGGTATCGTCCGGGGTTACCAGTTCGCCGGTGAAGCGCCATAGCAGATCAAACGCTTCTTGAATGCGGCGGTGGCTTTCTTCAGTCCCGTCACCCATGCGCTTGACCCACTCTGACGAGCGGCGCAAGTGATAGGTGGCTTCTTTGACCGCCTTCGCAGCGATGTTGGCAATGCGCTCATCGCTGGCATCTACCAGGCTTTTCAAGGTGAAGTAGTGCCATACGTCGAAGAAAAACTGGCGCGCCATGGTGACCGCGTAGTCTTCATTCGGCTGTTCTACCAGCAGTAGATTGCGATAGTCCAGAGCATCCCGCAGGAAGCACAGTTTGTCGGCGTCACGGCCGTCGTCGATCAGTTCGGCGGCGTACTCGTACCAGTTACGCGCCTGGCCGACCAAGTCGAGCCCGACGTTCATTACGGCCATTTCTTCTTCTATCGCCGGCGCTTTTCCACACAGTTCGCAAAGGCGCTGGCTTAGAATCATGTCGGAATCCGCCAGGCGGATCAGGTAATCCTGCAGAGCTTTTTGTTCAGTCATGGGTCGCTCCTCACATGTGCCCGACTTCGTCTGGCAGTTTGTAGAAAGACGCGTGCCGATACACTTTGTCTTCTGCCGGATCGAACAGGATCTCCTTCTCGTCTGAAGCAGAGGCCGTGATGGTGTCAGAAGGAACCACCCATATGCTCACCCCTTCGCTGCGACGGGTGTACAGGTCACGGGCGTTTTCCATGGCCATTTCATTGTCAGCAGCGTGCACGCTGCCCACATGTTTGTGGTTAAGGCCATGCTTGCTGCGCACGAAAACTTCGTAGAGGCGCCATTCAGACATAATTACTCTCCTATTCGCGCGCCTGTTTAAGCGGCTGCGCGTTGTTTTTGTTTTGCGGCGTAGGCAACGGCGGCTTCACGTACCCAAGTGCCTTCGTCTATCGCTTTGCGGCGTGTGGAAATGCGTTCACGGTTACACGGGCCATCGCCCTTGAGTACGTCGTAAAACTCTTTCCAGTCAATGGTGCCGAAGTCGTAGTGACCGGTTTCTTCGTTCCACTTCAGGTCTGGATCGGGAACGGTGCAGCCGAGGAATTCAAGCTGTGGAATGGTTTGGTCAATAAACATCTGGCGCAGTTCGTCGTTACTTTTGCGCTTGATCTTCCAGACCATGGACTGCTGGGAGTTGGGGGATTCGTCGTCGTGCGGGCCAAACATCATCAGCGCCGGCCACCACAGGCGATTGATGGCATCCTGCACCATGTCTTTCTGGGCCTGAGTACCTTCACGCATCATGTCCAGCAGAATCTGGAAGCCCTGACGCTGGTGGAAGCTCTCTTCTTTACAGATCCGCACCATGGCACGGGAGTAGGGGCCATAGGATGTGCGCTGCAGAACCACCTGGTTCACGATAGCCGCGCCATCCACAAGCCAACCCACGGCGCCCATATCAGCCCAGTTCAGGGTCGGGTAGTTGAAGATGCTCGAGTACTTGGCCTTGCCGTCGTGCAGCTTCTGAATTTCTTCATCGCGATCAGCGCCCAGGGTTTCCATGGCGCTGTACAGGTAAAGGCCGTGGCCTGCTTCGTCTTGAATTTTGGCCATCAGCTGCAGCTTGCGCTTCAACGTAGGCGCGCGGGTAACCCAGTTGCCTTCTGGTAGCATGCCGACAATTTCCGAGTGGGCGTGCTGGGAAATCTGGCGGATCAGGGTTTTCCGGTAGCCGTCTGGCATCCAGTTTTTGGCTTCGATTTTGGTTTCGGCGTCTATTTTGTCCTGAAAGTCCCGCTCTTCGGGGGACATCTCTTCACGGGTCTTTAGGCGCTTGGTACCGGTGTCAACGAGCTGTGCGTACATAACTCTCTCCGAATCTGTTTTGTTGGTCTGTTGTGTTTGAACAGCAATGCTCCGCGACGAATCCCGGGCTATGCTTTCATACTATATGATACTGGATAAAATTCAAGCTTGAATATCCTGTATCATGTTAAAGCATTAAATTTATAAGTAACTGAATCTGTTAGCTAAAGTATCAGACGATACGTTGTAGCTTTTAGATCATTATTTAAACAACAAAATTTAAATGACGAGCACGATGTATCGCTGAAACGTCCGTGTCAGTCTTTGCGCCGGTCGAACACACGCTTTGCTTTGCCTTCCGAGCGGTCGATGCTTCCTGCATCCTGCACGTCTATCTTGGTGCTGATACCGATATACGATTTGATGTGATGCGCCAGTTCTTTGGCCGTGTGTTCTTTGACGTTCTCGCCTTCTGCGTCAACTTTCAGTTCTACCCGAACATCCACGCAGTCCAGGTTGCCTTTTTTGTACACCTCGATTTCGTAATGAGGCGACAGAGCGCGGCATTTCAATACCTGTTCTTCAATCTGGCTGGGGAATACGTTAACCCCGCGAATAATCAGCATGTCGTCGCTGCGGCCGGTGATTTTTTCGATGCGGCGCATGGGGCGCGCGGTGCCAGGTAACAAGCGGGTAAGATCGCGGGTGCGGTAGCGCAGTACCGGCATGGCCACTTTGGTGAGCGAGGTGAATACCAGTTCGCCGTATTCGCCGTCTGGCAGCACGTCACCGGTTTCCGGGTTAACAATTTCCGGGTAGAAGTGGTCTTCCCAAATGGTGGGGCCGTCTTTGGTTTCCAGGCATTCCATACCCACGCCTGGCCCCATCACTTCAGACAGGCCGTAGATATCCAACGCTTGAATGCCCAGGCGGTCCTCCAGCTCTGTCCGCATTTCGTTGGTCCAGGGCTCTGCACCGAAGATGCCCAGTCGCAATGGCAGTTTTTTGGGGTCAATGCCCTGGCGGTCAATTTCGTCGGCAATGTTCAGCATATAAGAAGGCGTGACCATAATGATGTCAGGCTCAAAGTCGCGGATCAGCTGAACCTGTTTCTCGGTTTGTCCACCTGACATGGGTATAACCGTGCAGCCCAGGCGCTCGGCGCCGTAGTGGGCGCCCAAACCACCGGTAAACAGGCCGTAGCCGTAGGCAATGTGAATCTTGTCGCCGGCGTGGCCGCCACCGGCGCGAATGGAACGGGCCACTATGTCGGCCCAGGTTTCAATGTCGCTTTGGGTATAGCCCACAACCGTGGGTTTGCCGGTGGTGCCGCTGGAGGCGTGTACCCGGACGACTTTTTTCATAGGTACGGCGAACATCTTGAACGGATAGTTATTCCGCAGGTCCTCTTTTCCAGTGAACGGAATTCTGGTGATGTCTTCCAGGCTGTTGATGTCCATCGGCTTCAAGTCAATAGCATCAAACGCATTGCGGTAATGAGGCACGTTCGTATAAGCGTGCCAGACGCTCCATCGCAGGCGCTGCAGCTGTTCGTGGCGAAGTTCGTCCACGCTGGCGGTTTCCATCCGGTCCAGTTTTCCGACTTTTTGCATTGGTAGGTCCATCATCTTTTCCTGCTTTGTTCTTGTTGCTCCGGTTTGCTACCGGATTAGCTTCAGTTTTTGCGCACGGCACGCGTGTTTGCGCGCCGGATAGGTCAGTCGGCGCTGTCTACGCGTTCGATAATGATGGCAATGCCCTGGCCCACACCAATGCACATAGTGCACAGAGCGTAGCGGGCTTTCTGGCCCTGGCGGTGGCGCAGTTCCAGCTCATTCATCGCGGTAGTTACAAGGCGCGCGCCGCTCATACCCAGCGGGTGGCCCAGGGCGATGGCGCCACCGTTGGGGTTGATGTGTTCGGCGTCGTCTGGCAGGCCCAAATCGCGCAGCACCGCGAGAGCCTGGGCGGCAAAGGCTTCGTTCAGCTCGATCACGTCCATATCGGCCAGTTCCAGACCTGCGGTTTTCAGCACTTTGCGGGTGGCGGGCGCGGGCCCCATGCCCATAATTCGCGGCTCAACGCCGGCGGTTGCCATGGCTATAACGCGGGCACGGGGTTTCAGATTGTGCTTTTTCAAGGCATCGCCGCTGGCCAGCAGCAGGGCGCAGGCGCCATCGTTGACGCCAGAGGCGTTGCCGGCGGTCACGCTGCCGCCTTTGCGGAACGGCGTGCCCAGGCTGGCGAGTTTTTCCAGAGTGGTGGCGCGAGGGTGTTCATCGGTATCCACCACCAGCGGGTCTTGCTTGCGGCGGGGAGTGCTGACCGGCACGATTTCACAATCAAAACGGCCCGCCTTTTGAGCCGCTGCGGTGCGCTGTTGGCTGCGCAGGGCGAAGGCATCTTGGTCTGCCCGTGAAATGTTGAAGTCGGCGGCCACGTTCTCGGCGGTTTCGGGCATGGAATCAATGCCGTACTGTTTTTTCAACAGAGGATTCACAAAGCGCCAGCCGATGGTGGTATCAAATATTTCGGCTTTACGGCTGAACGCGGAGTCGGCTTTGCCCATTACGAAGGGCGCGCGCGACATGGATTCCACCCCGCCAGCCAGCATCAGCCCGGCTTCCCCGGTACGCAGTGCACGGGCGGCGCTGCCGATAGCATCCATGCCCGACCCACACAGGCGGTTAATGGTGCTGCCAGGTACGTCGACCGGTAAACCGGCCAGCAGCAGTGACATTCGTGCGACGTCACGGTTGTCTTCACCGGCCTGGTTGGCGCAGCCATACAGCACGTCGTCTATGGCGGCCCAATCCAGGTCCGGATAGCGGTCTTTCAGGGCTTTGATGGGTATGGCGCCCAGGTCGTCGGCGCGCACAGCCGCTAAGGCGCCGCCGTAGCGGCCCACGGGGGTGCGAACGGCGTCAACAATATAGGCGTCTTGTAGGGGTTTATTATGGCTCATTGATTATTCTCCGAATGGATGACTTCGCCGCGTACCTGGTAGGACTTGCCGCGAAACAGGGCCACCACATGGCCGTTCTGATTGGTGATTGTTATGTCGTACACGCCGGTGCGGTTGCCGCGGGACTGCTCGACCGCGCTGGCGGTCAACAAGTCGCCTTCGCGGGCGCCCAGCATGTAATCGATGGAGCAGCCGGATGCTACGGTGGCCTTGTTGTAGCTGTTACAGGCAAACGCAAAGGCAGAATCTGCCAGGGTGAACAGGTAGCCACCGTGGCAGGAGCCGTGGCCCTGAATCATGATGCCGGTCACCGGCATGGTAACGGTGGCTTTGCCGGGAGAAACCTGGGTGATTTCCATGCCCAGATTGCGGCTGGCTTCGTCCCGCTGGTACATGGCGTCAGCACAGCTTTGTGCCAGCTGCTGCGGGGTTTGTGTGTTCGGTTGGTTGCTCATGAATAGAACCCCTTTTCGGCGAAACGATTTTGCCGCAGCAGCAAGGCAGGCCGGTAACGCTCTTCGCCGTAGCTCTGCTGGATGTGTGTCAGTACGGTATGCACCAGGCTGAACCCAAGGTTGTCACTCCAGCGCAAAGGACCTTCCGGGTAGTTCAGGCCGGCTTTCATGGCAAGGTCTATATCGCCAATAGACGCTACACTCTGCAGAGCCGCATCTGCGGCCTCATTTGTCAGAGTAGCAACGGTGCGCATAACCACCAGGCCTGGCCGGTCGGCAATCTGGCTAACGGCCAGGCCGGCCTTTTGCAACAGGGCGCAGGCATCGGTTCTGGCTTGCTCAGACGCCTGCGCAGCAACCGCAATGGCAAGGCGGGTGGTGTTGGCGTAATCAAACGCCAGGTCGAGCAGTACCAGATTGTTGCAGGCTTCGTTCGCCGCGCGTTCGGTGGCCATACGGCCATCGGTTAATGCCAGCACGGCATCGCCAAATCGCAGGCGGCCGGGACCATCGCGTTCGATGATGTTCAAGCCGCTGGCGGCAAGTCGTTTTACCAACGGTCTCAAAGGGCCAGGGTCGCCTTCTACAATTAAGGTGTCGGCAGTAGAGCTGGCTTCTTCGGCGGTGGCAGGCTGGGGTTTTTGCGCGCCTTCGGCGTAATTGTAAAAGCCCTGGCCTGTCTTGCGCCCTAAACGGCCAGCGTCAACCAGATCTTTCTGCACCAGCGAAGGTAAAAAGCGGGTGTCCTGGTAATAGGAATTGAACACCGAGGAGGTCACTGCGTAATTTACGTCGTGCCCGATCAGGTCGGTCAGCTCGAACGCGCCCATCCGAAAACCGCCGGCTTCGCGCATAATGGCGTCCAGGGTGGCGCTGTCTGTGGTCTGTTCCTGAAGCAGTCGCAGGCTTTCTGCGTAAAACGGCCGTGCGACTCTATTCACAATAAAGCCCGGGGTAGAGGTTGCGGTTACGGGTTTCTTGCCCCATTGGGCCGCTGTAGCGTAAACGCATTGGGCAACGTCATCGCTGGTGGCCAGGCCTTTGACCACTTCCACCAGTGCCATCAAAGGCGCCGGATTAAAAAAGTGCATGCCCACCAGGCGCGAGGGGTGCTTCATGTTTGCACCCAGTGCCGTTACCGAGATGGACGACGTATTAGTGGCCAGAATGGTGTCGTCGCCGCAGACTTGCTCAAGGCTGGTCAATAAGCTGCGTTTGATGTCCAGGTCTTCAACGATAGCTTCGATGACCAGGCCGGCGCTGGCAAGATCGTCGAGCTCGTTAACTGGTGTAATGCGGCTGATGAGGGCGTCCAGCGCGGACTGCTCCATCTTCCCTTTATCGACCCGACGCTGTAGTTGTTTAACGATGCTTTGACGGCCTGCTTCGGCAGCCCCTTCCCGTTGGTCAAGCAAAAACACCCGGTGGCCCGCCTGAGCGGCTACTTGTGCGATGCCGGAGCCCATGGCGCCGGCGCCGATAACGGCAACAGGGGTGTCTATGGCGAGTGGCTGCATGGTTTATTTACCTTTGAATTCGGGTGTGCGTTTTTCCATGAAGGCGGAAACGCCTTCACGGTAATCATCGCTGCGGCCGGCCAGGCGCTGCAGGTCACGCTCGACCAGTGCCTGCTCTTCAAACGTATTATTGGCGCTTGCGTGCAGGGCTCGCTTGATCATTGCCAGGCCTTTGGTGGGCTGGGTGGCAAAATGCCGGGCCAGCTCCATAGCTTCATCTTGTAGGGCGTCGTCTTCTACGCACTGCCAGATCATGCCCCACTGTTCCGCCTTTTCGGCGCTCAGTTTGCCACCTAGTAAGGCCAGGCCTTTTGCCCGAGCCATTCCGACCGCACGCGGCAGGGTCCAGGTACCGCCGCAGTCGGGAATAAGCCCTATTTTGCAAAAGGCCTGAACAAAGTTGGCGGAACGAGCCGCAAGTGTGATGTCGCAGGCCAGGGCGATATTCGCGCCTGCGCCCGCCGCTACCCCATTAACAGCACAAATGACCGGCATCGGCAGGTCCCGCAGGGCTTGCAGTAACGGGTTGTAGTACTGTTCGATGGAGATACCCAAGTCTGGTACTTGCGCGCCCGGCTTGACGGTGCGGTCAGACAGGTCTTGGCCGGCACAGAAACCTCGGCCGTTACCGGTCAACAGCATTACCCGCACAGAGGCATCGTTGCGAATGCTCTTGAGGGCGGCGCGCATCTGTTTGTGCATCTCAACGTTAAAGCTATTAAGGCTGTCTGGGCGGTTCAGGGTCACTTTGGCGATCCCCTGATCAATATCGAGAAGCACGCTCTGCTCGGTCATGGAATAGTCCTTTTTTCAGTTTTGGTACCCGTCTGTCATCGGGCAGTTGGTCGTTGTCTAGGAGGGATCAGCGTCCGTGGAATTCGGGTTTTCGCTTGTTGCGGAACGCATCCAAACCTTCTCGGCGGTCGTCCGTGGCAGCCAGAATGGTAAACGCGTGACGCTCAAATCGCAGGCCGTCAGCAAGGCTCATGTCCCCGGCGCGGCGCACTGACTCGCGAGCCAGCTGCACCGCAATAGGGCCTTTGGATGCAATAGTGGTAGCGATCGCCATGGCGCGATCCACGGTAAGCTCTGGTTGGCAGATTTCGGTGATCAAACCGGCTGCGAGGGCTCTTTGAGCACCGATGGCTTCACCGGTGAGAACCATCTGCATTGCCAATGATTGCCCCACCGCTCGCACCAAACGCTGGGTGCCGCCGGCACCGGGCATAATGCCGAGGTTGATTTCAGGTTGACCAAACTGGGCGTTGGTGCCGGCAATAAGAATGTCGCCCCGCATGGCGAGCTCACAGCCGCCGCCCAGGCAAAAACCGTTCACGGCGATAATCAGCGGTTTAACAAAGCGGTCGATGCGCGCCCAGTGCTGGACACGGGGGTCTTCCAGCATTCCAACAACATCGCGGGAGGCCATCTCGTTGATATCGGCACCGGCTGCAAACGCGCGCTCGCTCCCGGTAATAACGACGGCTTTGGTTTCAGGGTCGGTTTCGGCAATATCGAGTTGTTCGCTCAGCGCTTCGAGCAGTGCGGTATTGAGTGCGTTGAGAGCTTCGGGACGATTAAGCGTTAGAAGGCGAACGCCGTTAGTTGGCCCTTCTGATAGCAGTATCTGCGGCATCATTATGGTCTCGGTATTTCATTATTTTTAATTTGCCAGAACCTGAGCCCGCAGCTGTCGGGCGGTTCTTTAACAGCGGTGTGTTGCCTTGTTTGTTTTAACGAAAGAGTATAGGTTTTAATTGATACCGGTCAAGGGTGAAAGTCATGAATTTTTGTATCACGTTTGGGTTTTTGGTGTCGTAGTGTTCGCAGATTTCTGATTTTTATGCGTATCTTGCGTTTAAATTTGAGCGCTCAGAACTCGTTAAATAAACGTTAACGTCCAGTTAAGGGGATTTTATGCCGTGTTACCAAATTGACGGGGTTACACCCGTCGTGCACCCATCCGCATACGTTCATCCTACAGCGGTGCTTATAGGCGACGTGCATGTGGGTGCCAATTGTTACGTTGGCCCCTGTGCATCTTTACGTGGCGACTTCGGTCGTATTGTTATGGAGGCAGGCTCGAACCTGCAGGACAGCTGCGTTGTTCACGCGTTTCCGGGCCGAGACGCGATCGTTCGTCGTAATGGTCACGTGGGACACGGCGCAATATTGCACGGCTGCACCATTGAAGAAGACGTAATGGTGGGTATGAACAGCGTTATAATGGACGAGGCCGTTATTGCAGCGCGCTCTATTGTAGGTGCCTGCGCTTTTGTAAAAGCCGGTTTCGAGTGTGAACCAGCCTCATTGATTGTGGGGTCGCCGGCCAAAGTGCTGCGGCAGTTGAGTGATAAAGAAGTAGGCTGGAAGCAAAGCGGCACGCGCGAGTATCAGGCGTTAACCGAGCGCTGCCTGGAAACCATCAAAGAATGCGCACCGCTGACTAAAATTGATGAAAACCGGCCTCAGCTGAAAGTGGGTTCCCACAGCCTAAAAAACCGGTGAATCCGTAAATAACTCGAGAGCCTATGTCCCAACCACCACAACACCTGAAAACCACTACCTTCGCTTTTCTAGATCTTGAAACCACTGGCGGCAGTGCGGCAACCGATCGCATCACCGAAATTGGCATCCAGTTCTGGCGAGCGGGTGAATGTGTGGGCCAGTGGCAAACCCTGGTGAATCCGCAAACCCGTATTTCACCGTTCATTGAACAGTTGACCGGCATTTCCAATGCCATGGTGGCGAATGCTCCTCTGTTTGTGGATATTGCTGACGAGCTGGAACAACGTCTGGACGGCGTGGTGTTAGTGGCCCATAACGCGCGCTTCGATTATGGTTTTGTGAAAGGTGAGTTTCGCCGGCTGGGGCGAATGTTTATGGGCAAGGTGTTGTGTACGGTGAAGCTGTCGCGCCGGCTATACCCGGAGTTTCGGCGCCATAATATGGACGCGCTGATTGAACGTCATGGTTTACAACAGGTGCAGCGCCATAGGGCAATGGGCGACGTTGCCGCCATGCTTGGGTTTTTTGAGCATGCTTTGGCGCAGCAGGGCGAAGAAACGCTGGAAACCGCCATAGTCGAGTTGCTGCAGCGGCCGAGCATTCCCTCCCATCTGCCATTAGATACCTTGCAGGACCTGCCGCGTGGGCCCGGTGTCTATCGGTTTTACGGCGAGAACGATGCGCTCTTGTACGTGGGCAAAAGCACCAACATCGCGCAGCGGGTGGCTTCGCACTTTTCCGGTGATCACAATTCCACCCGTGGTGTGCGAATTTCTGAAAGCCTGCGCCGTGTTGACTGGACCGAAACCGCTGGCGAGCTGGGGGCGTTGTTGCTGGAGCTAAAACAGATCAAAGGTCTGAAGCCGTTGTTCAACCGCCGTTCGCGGGCGGCCAAGAATCTGGTGAGCATAGAGCTGACCACAAATGCCCAAGGGTATCTGCAGGCGCGGCTGATTCGGGAAATTGACCCTGGCCGGCTGGGCGACTATTACGGCCTGTTTCGCAGTAAACGTGACGCCGAGCGGGCGCTGGCGGGCATTGCTGCAAAAAACGAGCTGTGCAATCGTCTGTTAGGCCTGGAACCCGAGCACAGCGGCCCCTGTTTCCAGCGTGCGCTTGGCCGCTGCCAGGGTGCCTGCGAAGGCCGTGAAGATCCTCTGCGTTATAATTTGCGCATGCAAATTGCGTTTCACAGCCTGCGTCTGCAAACCTGGCCCTGGAAAGGGCCGGTGGCGATTGTCGAGCGTAATGACATCAGTGACAAAACCGATGTGCTGGTGGTGTACAACTGGGTACATGTTGCCACGGTTCATGACGACCATGAATTGGACACGCTGTCGCTGGGCGGCCAGGCAGTTAATTTTGATCTGGATTCCTACAAGCTTCTGGCCAAGGCCCTGCTGGGCAAAGACAGCGGGCAATTCCGTATACAACCTTTGCCCGCTTTGGCGCAGCCTGATGTGCTGATGCCATAACCGGCGTAGTATTATTTCAGCCGTGTATTCGTGCTAACTTATGCGTTGATTAATCGCGCAAATTATCCCGAACACAGTCGAAAGCGCAATTGAGCCTATAACTGAGAGAAACCATGAACAAAGACCCTGTATCCCGCGAGTTGTTTGACCACGTTATGGTGCCTAATTACGCCCCCGGAACGATTGTGCCGGTGCGCGGGAAAGGGTCTCGAATATGGGATCAGGAAGGTCGCGAATTCATTGACCTGCAAGGCGGTATTGCGGTGAACTGCCTGGGCCATTCGCACCCGGGCCTGTTGAGCGCGTTGCAGGAGCAGAGCCAGAAAATCTGGCATCTGTCTAATGTGATGACCAACGAGCCCGCTTTGCGGCTGGCAAAAACCTTGTGTGATCACACCTTCGCCGAGCGTGTGTTTTTTGCCAACTCCGGCGCCGAAGCCAACGAAGCCGCCTTCAAGCTGGTGCGGCGTTACGCCTGGGAACACACCGGTGCTGAAAAACATGAAATCATCGCGTTCAAAAATGCGTTTCATGGCCGCACCCTGTTTACCGTTAGCGTAGGCGGTCAGCCCAAGTATCTGGAAGGGTTTGAACCCGCACCCGGTGGCATTCACCACGCCGAATTTAACGACCTGGAATCGGTAAAAAAACTGATCTCCAAAGAAAAAACCTGCGCGATTGTGGTTGAGCCCATTCAAGGTGAGGGCGGCGTAATGCCGGCCACAAAAGAGTTTTTGCAAGGCCTGCGGCAGTTGTGCGACGAGAACGATGCGCTGCTGGTGTTTGACGAAGTACAAAGTGGAGCCGGGCGCACCGGTTACGTCTTCGCTTACCAAATGTACGATGTAGTGCCAGACATTCTGACCAGCGCCAAAGGTTTGGGCGGCGGCTTCCCGGTCGCTGCAATGCTGACCACCGCAAAGGCTGCTGCCAGCTTGTCGGTTGGCACACACGGCAGTACTTATGGCGGTAACGCGCTGGCCTGTGCCGTAGCGCAAAAAGTTATGGACACCATTACCCAGCCGGAAATTTTGAAAGGCGTAAAATTACGGTCTGATCACCTGCGCAAAGGCATGATGGACATCGGCGAGCGCTATGGTGTGTTCAGTGAAGTGCGCGGTGCCGGCTTGTTGCTGGGTTGCGTGTTAACCGAAAAATGGCAGGGCAGAGCAAAAGACTTTCTCAATGCCGGTCTGGACGAAGGTGTGATGGTATTAATAGCCGGTGCCAACGTGATACGTCTGGCGCCGTCTCTGATTATTCCGGAAGCCGATATAGACGAAGCCCTGAAGCGCTTTGAAGCTGCCGTACAGAAACTCACCGCCTAATCAAACAATGCGGAGGCCTTATGTGGTTGGTGCGCCCGGTAACAGCGGAAGATATCGAGCCCATACTGGTTTTCGCCGAGACGCATACGCGGGCGCTGCCATCTACGCTGCCCCATGAGCGTGAGGCGCTGGCGGGGCGGATAAAAGATTCCTGCGCAGCGTTTGCGGGCGAACACAGCGCTAAGCACCCGGCCCGCTTTCTGTTTGTGCTGGAACAGGTCGACAGTCATGAAATAAAAGGCGTTGCCGGTATTGATGCCCGAGCCGGCAATGGTCAGCCTTTTTACAATTACCGCCGTGACGAGTTGATTCACGCCTCCCACGAGCTTGGTATCTCCCGGCGGGTGGAAGCGCTCTACCCATCCCATTCCCTGACCGACTGCACCCTGCTGTGTTCTCTGGTGATCGCCGAGGAACTTCGCGGCACCCAGGCATTCGAGCTGCTTTCCCGCGCGCGTATGCTGTTTATAGCGGGCCATAGAGAGTGGTTTGCGGCGCGCACCGTAGTAGAGCTGCAAGGCATACAGCACAGCGACGGCAGTGTGCCATTCTGGGACAGCCTGGGCCGGCACTTTTTCAATATGGATTTTGCCAGCGCTGACGAGCATTCCGCGCAGCTGAGCAAAACGTTTATTGCCGAACTGATGCCGCCCAACCCCATTTATGTAACTCTGCTTAGCGAAGCCGCGCAGCAGGCTCTGGGCGAGGCCCATCCGGCAACGGTCGGCAATCTGGAGTTGTTACAAAGAGAAGGCTTTGGTGCCGGCCACTACGTGGATATTTTTGACGGTGGCCCGGTGTTGGAAGCGCGCACCGACAGCCTGCACAGTATTGCGGCAAGCCGCCGCAAAATCCTTCGCGGCAGCGCCGATGCCGATGCCGATGCCGATGGCCCGTTATGGTTATTGGCGGCGGGCGAAGGTCAAAGCTTTTGTTGCACGCTGACCCCGGCTGGGGAAATGCTGGACTCCGCCTTGAAAGTTCCGATAGACACCTGGCACCGCCTGGGTGGCGACTCCGGCGACAGCGTGCGCGGATTGCCATTGTGAGCGTCATTGAGAACGCCATTGAGAGCACCGTTACGGGTGCCACCCTGCACGCCGTTATAAATGGAGAGCTGCGACCATGCTGCTGATACGCCCATTGGCTGATCGCGACCTTGATGCCCTGTACGCCATGGCGGAAAAAGCGGGCAAGGGCCTGACCTCGCTGCCGGCAGACCGTGGCCTGTTACAGAAGAAAATTGATCTGGCGGGAAACAGTTTTAACCAGCGTTGCGCCCCCGAGGCGGCGCTGTATCTGTTCGCTCTTGAAGACACCGCTACCGCCCAGGCGGTTGGAATAAGCGGTATACAGGCCAGAGTTGGCCGCGATGAGGTGTTTTACAACTATCGCCTGAGCGTTACCGTGAATGCCTCACGGGAGCTGGGGGTACACGTGCGAACGCCCACATTGCAACTGTCCAATGACATGACCGACGTCAGCGAAATTTGCTCGCTGTTGTTGGCGGACACCTACAAAGGCGGCGGTAACGGCCTGCTCCTGTCTCGCTGCCGATTTTTGTTTTTGGACGATTTTCGTAAACAGTTTTCTGAGAAAATCTTCGCGGAAATGCGGGGTGTGAGTGATGCCGAGGGCAATAACCCGCTGTGGGATGCTCTGGGCAGCAAGTTTTTTGATATGGCGTTCAGCGAGGCCGACCGCCTGTCGGGCATGGGTAATAAATCTTTTATTGCCGAGCTGATGCCAAAATATCCGATTTACCTGTCGATGCTGCCAAGCACTGCCCGCTCGGTGATTGGCTGCGTGCACGCCAATACGGCGCCGGCGTTGAATATGCTTCAGGCGGAGGGTTTTAATTTCAACGGGCTGGTGGATATTTTTGACGGTGGCCCGGTGGTGGAAGCGTTTATCGACAATATCCGCACGGTACGCGAAGCGGTTGAACGCACGGTCACCATTACTGACACACCGGTGGCAACCGATGTGCCTGTTACCGAGCGCGTTATTGTGGCTAACCGTTCGATGCGCCAGTTTCGTGCAACCACACTGCCGCTTACCTGCGTAGACGCCGACACCATTGCGTTGCCGCAAGACGTTGCTGCAGCACTTCAGGTTCAGGCCGGCGACACAGTGCGCTTGGCGCCTTTGAAAGACAGCGGCCCGCTGCCCATACATTCATTGAAAGCCCCCCAATAGCTAACACACATTGTTTAAATGAGGTGCAACACCATGATCAACCTGACAGGTGAACTGTTGATTGATGGCCTTTGGCTAGTCGGCCACGGCGATGAATTTGAATCCCTGCACCCGGTAACGGACGAAACGATCTGGGACGGCAGCGCTGCTGGTATCGCAGACATAGACGCAGCCGTACGCGCCGCCCGTAAAAGCTTCCGCACATGGCGCAACACCCGCTTTGATGAGCGCCTTGCCATTGTGAAAGCCTTTGGGGAATTGCTTGAAGCCAACAAAGAGGCCCTGGCCACATTAATAGGCAGGGAAACCGGCAAGCCGCTGTGGGAGTCGCGCACCGAAGTTGCGGCGATGATCGGTAAAATCGGTATTTCAGAACAGGCCTACAACGAGCGCACCGGCGCCCGTGAATCGGAGGTGGCTGCGGGCCATGCGGTGCTGCGCCACCGGCCCCACGGTGTGGTGGCGGTATTTGGCCCCTACAACTTCCCCGGGCACCTGCCCAACGGCCACATTGTGCCGGCCTTGCTGGCGGGCAATACGGTAATTTTCAAACCCAGCGAGCTGACCCCGGCGGTGGCCGAATTCACGGTGCGCTTGTGGCAAAAAGCCGGCCTGCCAAGCGGTGTGATCAACTTGGTACAAGGCGCGGCCGCCACCGGAAAAGTATTGGCCGCGCACCCGGGGCTGGATGGCCTGTTCTTTACCGGCAGTTCCGCTGTTGGCCACCGTTTGCACGAACAGCATGGCGGCCAGCCGGAGAAAATTCTGGCGCTGGAAATGGGCGGTAACAATCCTTTGATTGTGCAGGACGTGGGCAATGTAGACGCTGCCGTGCACCACACCATTCAATCAGCGTTTGTATCTGCCGGCCAGCGTTGCACCTGCGCCCGCCGACTGCTGGTGCCAGAAGGCCGCAAGGGTGATCTGTTTCTTGAGCGTTTGGTAGAGGTAAGCGGCCGGCTGACGGTGGCTGAATTTGACGCCGAGCCCCAGCCCTTTATGGGTGCGGTTATCTCGCCTGCGGCGGCAGAAAAATTGCTGGAAGCTCAGTCGCAGATGGTAGAGCAGGGCGCAAAAAGTCTGCTGGAAATGAAGCAGCTTAAAGCCAATACCGGTCTGTTATCGCCGGGCATAATAGACGCCACGGGGTTGGAGTTAGCGGATGGCGAGCACTTTGGGCCGTTATTGACCGTATATCGTTATGCGAGCTTTGACGATGCCCTGGAGCTGGCCAATAACACCCGCTTTGGCTTGGCGGCGGGTATTTTGACGGACGATAAAAAGCTGTACCAGCGCCTGCTGGAAGAAACCCGAGCCGGCATTGTGAACTGGAATAAGCCGTTAACCGGCGCCAGCAGTGCAGCGCCCTTCGGCGGCATCGGGGCCAGCGGCAACCACCGCGCCAGCGCTTATTACGCAGCGGACTATTGCGCCTGGCCCATGGCGTCGCTGGAAGCCAACGCCAGCGAGCTGCCAGGCACCCTGGCACCGGGACTTAGCTTCGACTGATCCGGGTAGCATATCCACGTTTATCCAAGGCCCGTTCAGGGCCATCTGCTATGGAATCTTGAAAATGGCAAATCATGCCGTAGAAGCCAACTTTGACGGGCTGGTGGGGCTCACTCACAACTATGCCGGGTTGTCCTGGGGCAACGTGGCATCGAAATCCAACGTCAGTGCGGTGTCTAATCCCAAAGAAGCCGCCCTGCAGGGGCTGGCAAAAATGAAGAAGCTGGCCGATCGGGGCTACGTGCAAGGGGTATTGCCGCCCCACGAGCGCCCGCATTTGCCAACTTTGCGTGCCCTGGGCTTTAGCGGCAGCGACGCAGACGTTCTGGCGCAGGTGCTAAAAAAGTCTCCGGAACTGCTGGCGGCGGTGTCCTCCGCTGCGGCCATGTGGACAGCGAATGCAGCCACGGTTTCGCCCAGCGCAGACACCCGCGACCGGCGGGTGCATTTCACCCCGGCCAATCTTGGCGCCAAGTTTCACCGCTCCATCGAGCACGTGGTTACTGGCCGTGCTTTAAAATCCATATTCAGCGATGAAAGCCATTTTGCCCACCATCCGGCACTGCCAGCGGTGAGCCATTTTGGTGACGAAGGCGCGGCTAACCACACCCGCTTGTGCAGCGAATACGGCGCTCCCGGAGTGGAGTTGTTTGTGTATGGCCAGCGTGCGCTAAACGATAAGGCGAAGGCGCCCAAGCGCTTTCCTGCGCGGCAGACCTTTGAGGCGTCACACGCCATTGCCCGGCTGCACAATTTGCGTGATGAAGGCGTGGTGTTCTCCCAACAGAACCCGGCGGCGATTGACGCCGGGGTGTTCCACAACGACGTGATTGCGGTCGGTAACGGCAACACCCTTTTTTATCACGAGATGGCGTTTTTGAATGAAAATTCCACGCTCAACGAAATTCGTGAGCGCCTGACAGGATGTGAGCTGCAAGCGGTGCGGGTGAGCGGCAGTGAAGTGCCTCTGGCCGACGCGGTCTCGTCTTACCTGTTCAACAGTCAACTCCTTAACACCGACAACGGCATGTTGCTGGCGGTGCCGGGTGAGTGTCGCGAAGTGGCGAGTGTGAGCCAGTATCTGGACAAACTGGTGGCCAGCGGCGGGCCGATTACTGCGGTGGAAGTGTTTGATGTAAAGCAGTCTATGCGTAACGGCGGAGGGCCGGCTTGCCTGCGCTTGCGGGTAGTGTTGAATGATGAAGAACGGGCGGCGATGCATCAGGGCGTAATTCTAACGAATGTTTTATACGATCGTTTGACTCACTGGGTAGAAGCCCATTATCGTGACAGGCTCAGCCAACAGGATCTGGCCGATCCCATGTTGCTGGAGGAAGTACAAAAAGCGCTGGACGAACTCACCGGCATTCTGAGCCTGGGGTCGATTTACGATTTTCAACGGGGATAAAAACACCCATGGTGCGACCTTATTTGCGCATGGCGTTGCTAGTGGTTGCGGCATTAACGGCTGTGGCGTGTTCAAAATCGTCAGAAGATAGCGGCGCTGCTGCGTCTGCAACAGCTTCAGGCCCGGCAGTTGTGCATGTGCGCACCGCGGCGGTTGAAGGAGGCGATGCTCGCGCGGTATCCCTGCGCTTTGCCGGCATAGTGCGTGCCAGCCAGCGTGCAACGCTGACCTTTCAGCTCAGCGGAACCCTTACTGAACGTAAGGTGGAGTTGGGCCAAACGGTAGAGGTCGGCGACGTGCTGGCGCGTATTTACAGCCCCGCCCTGGAACCGGCGCGGGATTCTGCCAGCGCTCGCCTGGATGAACTGACCACCAACTACCAACAGTCACAACGTGAATGGCAGCGCGCTAGCAGCCTTCGTGAACGCGGTGTGGTGTCGGAACAGGCGCTGGAACAGATCGCCGCCCGCCGCGACGGGCTCAAGGCAAGCGTTGCCACCGCCCGGGCATCTTTGGCCGAAGCCAGCAAAATGCTGGAAGAAAATACTCTGAAAGCACCATTTGCTGGCCGCGTTGAAGCCTTGTTGGTCGAACAGAATGAATTCGTTGCCGCCGGTCAGCCGGTGATGCGCATATCTTCACCCAAAGGGCGCGAAGTGGAAGTAAGGGTGCCGGTGTACCTGCTGGACTACGTAAGCCTGGGCGCAAGCCTGCCGGTGTGGTCGGTGCAAGATCGCAGCCAGGCTCCGGTGCAGGGCAGCGTGATTGAAATCGCCCAGGCCGGTGCCATTCGTGGCGAGCTGCAACCGCTGTTGGTGAATCTTCCGGCTAACACACTGAGTGCAGGTATGCCGGTAGAAGTGGGCATAACCCCGCAAACCACAGCGGCCTTAACCGTGCCGCTGCTGGCGGTGATACGTGACGTAAACGCCGCAGCCAGTTCCGCTTTCAGCCCTCTGTCTAGCTCCAGCTCTAATTCCATACCCGGCCCCAGCTCAAGCCCAAGCTCAAGCACCAGTGTGTTCCTTGTGCGTGATGGTGTTGCCCGACGCACGCCGGTCACGGTCTTGCGGATATTGGGTGAGCGGGCGGCCATCCAAGCCGGAAGCCTGGTAGCGGGTGATCAGGTGGTGTACGCCGGCATGACCAAACTGGCTGACGGCGACACGGTGATTGAAGCGGCGCAAGCCGTGCGTACTCAGCCGGTAGAAGGATAGCAACGCCTTGATCGCCCGTCGCCTGCTGAATTTTCAACGCCTGCTGGGCATGGTTGTGACTATGCTGTGCCTTTTGGGCATTGCCGCTTTCAGCACCATGCCGCGCCAGGAGGACCCATCGTTCCCCTATCGAGCGGGCCTTGTGTCGGTGGTTTATCCCGGTGCCAGCGCCGCGGATATAGAGCGCCTGGTGCTGCAACCGCTGACCGACGAATTGCGGCAAGTGGAGGAACTGGATTACAGCCAGGGCATTGCTCGCACCGGTGTAGCGCTGCTGAGCTTGCGCCTGAAAGACACGATATATGAAACCAATCCGGCTTGGGACCGTGTGCGCCGGGCGATGGACAGGGCACGCCGGGATTTTCCTGACGATGTGGGATTGATGGCGCTGGACGACCGTTTGATTGATATTCCGGCGATTGTGCTAGCAGTGGCGGGGTCTCCCTCTGTTACCGAGCTGACCGCCGTGGCCGAGAGGCTAAAACAGAACCTAGGTGATATCAGCGGCTTGTCCCGCGTTGAGCTAGACGGCGACAGCGATGAACAGATAACCCTGGCGCTAGACGACTCTGCGCTCTTCCGCCTGGGCATCTCCCCGGCCCAAGTGTTGGACACCCTGGCACAGCGCAACCAGACCACGCCGGGCGGTTTTGTAGTAGTCAACGGCCGCCGTCTCTCGATACTGCCGAACAGCCAATTTACCGACATCGAAGCCATACGTGCCACACCCATTGAGCTACCAGATGGCTCCCAAGTGCCGCTGGCGGCGGCGGTGGAAGTGTGGCGTGGGCCAGTGGAACCGCGTCAGCCGGAAACCTGGTATGACGGCGAACGGGTGGTAACGCTGTCGCTTATAATGGAAGAAGGCACCACCGATGCCATTCGCTTTGGTCAGCAGGTGCGGGAGCGATTGCAACAGATTGAGGGTGATTTTGCGCCTTATCAGATTCACGAGATGTTCTTCCAGCCGGATAAGGTGGAGGAGCGCTTGATAGGCTTGGCGTGGAGCCTGTTACTGTCAGTGCTGATTATTATAGCGGTGGTGTTCACTGGAATGGGCATACGCATGGGGCTTTTGGTGGCGTCCATTCTGCCGATGGTAGCGCTGATCAGCATTGGACTTTATGACATGGGCGGCGGCGTGCTGCACCAGGTAGCGATTATCGGCATGGTGATTTCCCTCGGCATCCTGATTGATAACGCCATCGTAATTGTGGAAAACATTCAGGGCCACCTGGATGAAGGCATGCGCCGACTGGATGCCCTACGCAAGGCGGTGGGTGAACTGGCAGGGCCTCTGGGTGCGTCAACCGGCACCACCATCGCTGCGTTTACCCCCATGTTGTTGTCGAAAGGCGGTGCTGCTGACTTCACCCGCGGCGTACCGGTGATGATCATGCTGACTTTGTCGGTCAGCTATCTGCTGGCCATATCCGCGGTGCCCTTGCTGGCGGCGCGGTTTCTGAAGGCCCGCCGCAGTGCGAAGGAAGACCGGCTGATCGGACTGGCGCGTTTTCTGGGCGGGCTGGTGTTCCACCATCCCAAGCGCATGGTGCTGGCGGGCTCGTTATTGGTGTTCGCCAGCCTGGGCATGACGCCGTTTATGGCCCAGCAGTTTTTCCCGAACGCTGACCGGCCGCGGGTGATTGTGGAAATGTATCTGCCCGAGGGTACCGATCAGGCCCAGACATCGGCGGTGGCTGCCCAGCTGGAACACGCGATTCGCAGCCAGCCGGCAGCGCTGGATATACAGCGCTTTGTCGGTTTTGCCGGCCCCAGCTTTTATTACAACCTGCAGCGATCACCCCAAGCGCCCAACCGCGGCCGGCTGGTGATACGCACGCCCACTCTGGCCGATACCACCGACATGATTCGCTGGGTGCGCACCTACGTGGATGAAAATCTGCCCGAGCTGGAGGTGGTGGTCGGTACTCTGGCCCAGGGGCCGCCGCGGGCAGCGCCGGTAGAGGTGCGGGTATACAACGCCAACGCGGAAGATCGCGCCCGTGCCACCGAGCAGGTATTCCGCGCCTTGCGGGCGACTGTTGGCACGGTAGACCTGCGCCACGATTTGGACATTGGCGTGCCGGGCGTTGAAATTAATGTGGACGACGCCACCGCGGCGCGTTTTGGTCTGACCCGTGCCGACGTGGCGAACAGTCTTTACGGCCAGAGTTTTGGCATAGTGGCGGAAACCTATCGCCAAGAAGACGACCCCATACCAATAGTGCTGCGCTCCCGCGAGGGCACGGCCATTTCTCTGGAACGATTGTTGTCGGTGAACATCTACAACAGCCAGGGTGACGCCATTCCGCTGGCGGCGCTGGCGTCGGTGGACACCCAATGGGAAGCGGCGGTAATGTATTCGCGCAATGGTGTGCCAATCAATACGGTTGCAGCAAATCTGGTCACCGGGTTCAGCTTTAGCCAGGCTTTGGACGGCATGAATCGTGCGCTGGAATCCGACCCTTTGCCGCCCGGTACGCGGCTGGAACTGGGCGGTGACGCAGAAGGTTCGGGCGACGCCAACAGCGCCCTGCTAACGGCTGCACCCATTGGTATTTTGCTGCTGTTATTCTTCCTGTTATTACAGTTTAATTCCTTCCGCCGGGTGGGCATTATTCTGCTGACCGTGCCGCTGGCCACGGTGGGCATATTCCCCGGGCTGGTGCTGAGCGGCTCGCCTTTCGGTTTTCAGTCATTATTGGGAGTGGTTGCGCTGGTGGGTATTGTGGTGAACAACGCCATTGTGCTGCTGGATGTGATGGATAGGGAGCTGGATAACGGCCACGACATTTTTAATGCCGTGCGCAAGGCCGTAGAACAACGCACCCGGCCCATTCTGCTGACCACCGCTACCACGGTGGCTGGCTTGCTGCCGCTGGCGTTCAGCAGCTCCACGCTCTGGCCACCCATGGCCTGGGCCATTATTTCCGGCTTGCTGGCGTCTACCGTGTTAACTCTGCTGATGATTCCTGCGGTCTGCTCGCTGCTGATCAAAGTGCCGGTCGCCGAACCGGACAATTCACCGGCCTGACCCGTTTTCCGGCTGGCTCTGTTGAACTTATGAAACGTTCAAACAGTCAGTCGGGACACCAGCAATCCCACACGCTGGCCAACCGGCACATCGCGGTTTGGAAACACAATGGCTTCGGGCTTCTCGCCCACGCAGTAGCGTTGATTGCTGTCTTTCCAAATCACGGTGCCCGGGGTGTATTCAGTGAAGTTGGCCACGTCATCCGGCACGTGAAACTGAAAACCCTCACCGCTGTTCAGAATTTCGTGAACCACCTGAAATATCGCCAGCTCTGCTGGCTCGCCTGTTGCTCCTGTGGTTGCTGCCGCAGAAGCTGGCGTTGGTAATCCGGCCAGGCGCCGTTCCAGTGCGTTATGAAACCCTTGAAAACGGCTCAGATCGTTCTGGCCGAAGGGTTTTACCTGGCCCAGCTCTACCGTGAAGCTTTGAGCCCCCAGAGCGGATGACGAAAACGAGGCAAAGGTGGTGCCGGCTTTGTGTTGCAGCAGCAGGGTATGCACATCTGCTTCCAGCAAAAAGGCGCACTGCTCAGCAGGGACCTGGCGACCGGCCACAAATGCATAGAGTGCGAACTTCTCCCGTTGGGAGGGGCGTATGGCGGTGTGTAGGTCGTAGTGGCTCAACGACAGGCCCTGGGCCTGCGTTTGCTCGGCGAAGGCCTGGCACAGCTGTTCCAGCTGCTGAGCGCGCTCGGCTTCCGGTGTTTCACGGACTTCGTCACGCCGGTGTGCGCCGCTGAAAAGCCGGTTCAGGTTAGCGTCAATAAAGCGTTTGCCCGCTACCATGGCCTGCGGGTTGCCCAGTATCAGCAGGGCGGGGCAGGCAGGTTGTAGGGCCCCACTAACCAGTTGGTTCACCAGCTGGTTCAGTACTTCGATGGGCGCGGTTTCATTGCCGTGAACACCGGCAGAAACAATCAACGCTTCCTTATGGTTGTTTTGCCGGCTTGCTGGCGGGCTGACCTGCAGAATGCCCGTGCCCAGTTGCACCAGTTCGCCGCCGCCGGGCAACCCATGGCGGCATTGGGGAAGGGTTTTACCGGCGTTTTCCAGGGTGTGGCTCAACCAGTCTTGTTTGCTAGTGAAAAATGCGCTGCTGGCGGTCATCGATTTCTCTTTGTCAGGAGTTCGTCGTCAGGAGTTCACCGGGCGCTGATGGCGTAGCAGGTGATTTTCCAGTTTGCGGAACACAAACACCAGTATAAACGTGAGCATCAGGTAAATCAGCGCGACGAATATGAATGCGTCAAAGGGTGCGTAAGTGCGTGCGTATATATTGCGCGCAGCGCCGGTCAAATCCACCATGGTAACCACGCTGGCAATAGCGCTGGCGTGCAGCATAAAAATCACTTCGTTCGAGTAGGCCTGAACCGCACGGCGTGCCGCGTTGGGCAGAATGATGCGGCGCATACGCAGCATCCAGCTCATACCGTAGGCTTTGGCCGCTTCAATTTCACCCACCGGCGTGGCGATAATGGCACCGCGGATAATTTCGGTGGTGTAGGCGGCTGTATTAAGGGTGAACGCCAGCAGGGCCGGGTAGAAAGGCTCACGGAAAACATTCCACCAAAAGGTTTCCTGAATACCGGGAATCTGGGCAATGCCGTAGTAAATTATGTACAGCTGAATCAGCAGCGGTGTGCCGCGAAACAGGTAGGTGAACACCCAGATCGGGCCAGACACAAACGGATTGCGCACGGTGCGCAGAATCGCCAGCGGTAAGGCAATCACCAGGCCAATCAGCAGCGACAAAAACACCAGGTGTACTGTGGTTACCAAGCCATTCCAGTATTCCAGAAGGGTCATCACGGTAAAAATATCGTTCTGGTTCAGCCACTGGCTGATGAAGTCTGGCATAAATCAGCTCCTCTGCACCACGCCAACATTGGCGCGTATGTCCAGCCACTTAATGAACAGCTCGGAAACCGCTGTCAGCGACAGATAAACAAAGGCCACGGGGATGAAGAAGTGGAACGGCATGCGCTCGGCTTTGGCGGCTTCCTCAGCCACTCGCACCATGTCGGTCAGGCCGATAATGGAGACCAAAGCGGTGGTTTTCAGCAAAACCTGCCAGTTGTTGCCAATGCCGGGCAGGGCATGACGCAGCATTTGCGGAAAAATAATGCGGCGAAAGGTATGCCAGCGTGAAAACCCGTAAGCCCGGGCGGCTTCAATCTGGCCGGTGTCTACAGCCAGAAATGCACCGCGGAAGGTTTCGGTCATATAGGCACCAAAAATCAAGCCGATGGTGACCACGCCTGAAATAAACGGGTCGAATTGAAAAAAGAAGTCGATTTCGTAGGCTTCCCACAGCACATCAGACAGGCTGTTCACCGCCAGTTGACCGCCGTAATAGAACAGCATCATCATCACTATGTCTGGGACGCCGCGAATGCAGGTGGTGTAGGTGGTCGCTATGGCTCGCAATGGTCGGTTATCCGACAGCTTGGCAGAGGCTCCAAGCAGGCCGAGAATTAACGCAAGAGCCAGCGACAGGAACGCCAATTCCATGGTCACAAAAGCGCCTTTCAGAAGTTCAGGGCCGTAACCTTTCAGATCAAGCATGACATATTCCGGTAATCCGGGGTGGCCAGAGCGGCCACCCCGAAGGCATGATTAAACCTTGATGTCGTAAGCGAAGTATTTCTTCATGATGGCATCGTATGTGCCGTTTTCTTTGAGGGTGTCCAGCGCTTTGTTAACACGCTCGGCCAGCTCTGTGTCGCGCTTGCGCATGGCAACGCCTACGCCTTCACCCAGCTTCACTGACTCGCCAACTTCAATAAAACCGTCTTTGTTTTTGATGGTCTGCTCGCCCACCGGGTAGTCTACAAATACGGCGTCAAGGCGCTGGCCTTCCAGATCCAGAACCATGTCGTCAGCGGTGTTGTAACGCTTGATGTTTACAACGCCGGTCATGTTTTCAGTCACGAAGGTGTCCATGGTGGTACCGCGCTGCACGCCCACAGACTTTTCTTTCATGGCGTCCATGTCGGTTACGTCGATATCAAACCCTTCCGCCGCGAACCAGCCGCCCGGTGTGTTGTAGTAAGGCTTGGAGAAGAGTACGCGCTCGGCGCGCTCCGGGGTGATCGACATGGAAGACATGATGGCGTCAAACTTGCGCGCCAGCAGGCCGGGAATCATGCCGTCCCAGGCCTGGATGACAAACTCGCACTTGGCGTTCATTTCTTCGCACATGGCTGTAGCCAGCTCGACTTCGAAGCCGGTCAGTTCGCCGTTTTCATCTTTGTATTCGAACGGCTCGTAGGGCACGTCGAAAGCAATGCGGATGCTGTCTTCGGCCTGTACCGAGCCGGTCAGCATGGCCAGCGCGCAGCTGGCAGCAATCAGAATTTTTTTCATGGGTGAACTCTCCAGTGGTGTTCCAGTAGCTTGCCTTTAGTGGCTTTTTTTTATCACTACGCCGCAAAGGGCGCGAATTACAGAAAACACGGTACAGAAGCACAATACAGAAAATGCAATACGGAAAATACGATAACACCGGTTATCCGAACTTGGGAGCCAGAAATTGCTGCATCCGCTCAGATTCCGGGTTGTCGAATACCTTCGTTGGCGAACCCTGTTCTTCAATGACGCCCTGATGCAGGAACAGCACCTTGGTTGAAACGTCTTTGGCGAAGGCCATTTCGTGGGTAACCACAATCATGGTGCGGCCTTCTTCAGCCAGGCTCTGCATAACCCGCAACACTTCGCCCACCAGTTCCGGGTCCAACGCCGAGGTAGGCTCGTCAAACAGCATGACGTCTGGTTCCATCGCCAGGGCTCGTGCAATCGCGGCTCTTTGTTGCTGGCCACCAGACATCTGCGCCGGATAATAGTCCTTGCGCTCGTAAATGCCGACCTTGTGCAAATAGTTTTCAGCGCGCTCGATGGCTTCTTTCTTGGGTACCTTCAGCACGTGGATGGGCGCTTCAATAATGTTTTCCAGTACGGTCATGTGCGACCAAAGATTAAAGCCCTGGAAAACCATTGACAGTTTTGCGCGTATTAGTTCTACCTGGTGGTTGTCGGCGGGAATGCGTTCGCCTTTGCGATTCTGCGCAAAGCGAATGGGGTCGCCTTGCACAATAATTTCGCCGGACGTTGGCGTTTCCAGCAGGTTAATGCAGCGCAGAAAGGTGCTTTTGCCGGAACCTGAACTGCCAATCAGCGATACAACGTCGCCTTTTTGAGTTTCCAGCGAAATGCCTTTTAGCACTTCAAGCTTGTCGAAGGTTTTGCAAATATCCCTACAGATCAAGGGCGCTTGGTCCGCCATCGGTGGCTCCTGAGGCTATAAATCAAAGACGTCTTTTTTACGGACTGTGCCAGTGTAAATCAACACTTTTTATACGGTCTGGTTTGCCTTAATGCAAACACTTTAAGGGTACCCTCTAAAGCACTCTCTAACGGCAGTCTCTGGTTTCGCAATAGCGTGTTTTTGTGAGCATGCTACAATTTGCGGCTGCGCGTCCTTTGAATGCTTGATAGTTTGCCAAGCCGTGCTCTGTATCCAGGGCCCGGTTTTTACCGAAAATACTGACCAGTCCGCTTAAGGGCTGGCGCTACTGAAAAGGCAAATGTGCGTGTCGCAACTGCAATTGGCAATTTTATTGGGAATGACGGTGGCACTCGGGCCCCTGGCTTTGGACGCTTACCTGCCTGCGTTCCCGCAGATAGCCGCGGATTTGAACGTTGATCACACCGATATCGGGCTTACCCTGAGTGTTTATGTCGGGGCCTTGGGCCTTTCGCAGCTGGTGGGCGGGCCGCTGTCTGATCGCTACGGTCGCCAGATTGTGCTGCTGGGTGGCCTATTTGTGTTCGCCGTTGCCGCTGCTATGGTTGCGCAAGCGAGTAGCCTGAATGAAATGCTGGGCTGGCGACTGGTGCAGGGCATGGGCGGCGCCTTTTGCGCGGTGTCTGTGCCGGCCATTGTGCGCGACCAGTTTCACGGTAAAGACGCCGCCAGGCTGTTTGGTCTGATTGGCCTGATTATGTTTATAGCACCGGCGGCGGCGCCCACTCTGGGGGTAATTTTGTTGGCAGTGGCCGACTGGCCGGCAATATTTCTAATGCTGACGGGCTACGCGGTATTTTTAGCCGTTGTACTGAAGCTGCGCCTGTTCCGCCAACTGCCTGCCAAAGAGCGGGTAAAAACTCCGGTATCCACTTTGGTCACAAATTACAGCCTGGTGCTGCGGCATTGGGTAACCATGCGTTTTGTTGGCATACAAGCGTTGTGTTTCAGCGCTATGCTGGTGTTTATCACCCACGCATCGTTCATTTATCAGGAATGGTTTGGACTTTCTAATACTCTGTTTTCTGCGCTGTTTGCCGCCAATATTGTGTTAATGGCCAGCCTGAACATATTTAACCGCTATTTGCTAAGGCACTTCGAGGCGGTATCGATTCTGCGGGTATCGGTATTGTTGCAGTTCATCGCGTTGCTGGTGTTAGTGGCACTGGCCTGGGTTGGGGCTCCCTGGTGGGTCATTGCCGGCTGCATTGTGACGGCCGTGGGCTTTATGGGCTCCATCATTCCCAACAATATGGCCAACGCTCTGGAGTTTTTCCCGCACTTGGGTGGCACGGCTGCGGCGATGCTGGGCGCCACTCAATTCACCCTGGCCGGCGCCATCAGTGCGTTTTCTACCACGGTGGTGGAAGAGTCTTTGTTGAACGTAGTGATTGTGATGGCGGTGTGCTCAATGCTGGCGGCCATACTGGCATTCGGTGCGCCGCGGGCGGTTCGGCGCGAGGTGGCAAAAATTGAAGCTGCTGCCGATGCCGCTGTGTTGCCCGAGCCCGCAAACCAGAGCTAACGGCAGCCCGAACTCGATTACCGCCGGAATTGGCGTACCTGATCGACAGGGCGACAATACCGACGGTAATGACAGACGGGCTCAGTTCATATCAAGCCGCGTGAGACTCAGCTTGCGGAAGAGGCGTCATAATCCTTGATGATCGCGGAGAGTTGGTCTTTAAGGTTCAACCTCTTTTTCTTCTGAGTTTCCAGGTATTCATCGGATGTTTTTTCTACTTCGGTTTCAATACGATGCACTTCGTGCTGTAAATCGTGGTACTCCTCAAACAGCTTAGCGAAGTGCTGGTCAGACATTTTCAGCTTGTGGATTGTATCTTTGGATTCCGGAAATTCATGCAGAAGGTCGTGTTTTTCAATGGGCATTGAGAGATTCCTGTGATTAGTTGACTCGCTTCCTCAAGTTCAATGTAGGCCCTTTGAGGATGCGCTGATTGATGCCGGTCAAGGACACTGAAAGCGACTGTCACGAAAGCACAACCGGAATATGGTGTTGCCCAACGCGCTGTGGCAGTCTCCTACCCTACGTGTTTAAAGATTTGGATGAAACACCATGCCCTGTTCCAGAATTGCCGTTCTGCCGAGGCGAAGCTTGATCTGGCGCGCGCAACCTCACAACCCGCATAATGGGCATAAATGATGCCGCTGCGCGCAACAACCGGAGGGTGTTATGATTAGACTGTTAAACCAGAAACCGCCAATGGAGAAATAGCGATGGCGAAAAAGAAAGCACAGCCGACAAAACACAGCGCGGTTCAGCGCGAACTCAGAACCCCGAAGTACCAGATGCGGGTAGTGGAGAACAAAAGTAAATACCGCCGCAGCCGCGACAAAACCACAAGGATGGAGGATTTTCGCAAGGCTGCCTGACAGGCTGTTTTACGAAAGTCCTCCGTTTCAACGTCCTTCGTTTCAGAGGCGAGACAGATCCATTTTCTGACCTGCCTTTGATTAGAGCAGAGTAACGCCTTACGGGAATTGATGGGTGCAGATATTTTGGCTTAAACGCAACCTGAGGCTTCAGGACTCAGAGCCTTTTTTTGAAAGCATGCGAGCCTTCCGCAAGAAGGAAAAAGTGCTCCCTCTTTACTGTCACGAGCCTGGGCTGACTCAGCAGCCAGACGTTTCAAGGCAGCATCAGTTATTCATTCAGGAAACTCTTGAAGAGCTTGATCGCGATATTCAGTTGATTGGAGGCAAGCTCCTTCAGGCTGTGGGCGAAACGGTGGATGTTCTTGATCGCATCCATCGTGTGCAGCCTCTAACCAAGATATGGACCCATCAGGAAACCACTCAAAACAGCCAGTTCCGGCGAGACAAAGCGGTTGCTGCTTGGTGCGCTGCCAATGGTGTTGAACTGCTTGAGCTCGCACAAAACGGCATCGCCAGAGGGTCGCAAAAGTCCGAGTTATTCCCACCTTATTTTGCCCGCTCCGTGTCAACCAAACTTCGTGATCCGATGGGAACTGACCTATCCGAGAGGTTTGCGCCCCTGCCGTTTCCGTCCTGTGATCCGAAGGCGATACCAAAAGCCGCTGGAACCGACAAACCGTTGAGGCAGATGGGCGGGCGGTCACAGGCCATCAAAACCCTGAATCGATTCTTCACCGTTCCGCATTTAAAGAAATACCCGTTTCAGATATCCAGCCCGAATACGGCCTGGCAGGGGTGTTCTCGCATATCAACCTATCTGGCTTACGGCATTGTCTCGGACAGAGAGATATTCCAGGCTGTGGATCAAGTGGTCATCGACGCGCACAGCCGGATGAACGCTGACCAGTTTGGCAAGTTTCAGGAAAACGCGCGCTTCTATCTGGATAGGTTGAGCTGGCGTCGGCAGTATATGCAAACATTTGAAACCAGCCCCGAGTTGGAGTTCCAGTGCATGCTGCCGCAGTTTAACGGAGTCCGCGAGGCCGATTTCTCTTCAGCGCATTCTTCAGCGCATTCTGAAAAACATTTCACAGCCTGGAAACAGGGGCTGACCGGGTTCCCCTATATTGATGCAGCGATGAGGTTCCTTAACCAAACCGGCTGGATTAACATGCGCTTGCGGGCAACGGTGGTCTCTTTCGCTACCATGAATCTGTGGATACCCACCACCAAAGTGGCGGAGTATCTGGCCACCGAGTTCCTGGACTACGAACCGGGGATTCATCACGTGATTCATCAGCTTATAGCGGGCACCACGGAATTCAGCGAGCTTATGGTTTTTGACCCGGTAAAACAGGGCAGGGACCAGGACCTTGACGGGCATTTTATCCGCAAGTGGGTTCCGGAACTTGCAGACGTGCCCGGCCCTGAACTTCATGACCTGGCCAGAACCGCCTTTAGTCTGTCAAAACACGCTGAAAATCGCGGTTATACGCCTTACCCGGAAGCCATCGTGGATCATCGGGCAACCGCAAAAAAAGCCAAAGACAGGGTAAGCGAATTGCGGCGTAGCGATCCAGATCGCCAGAGAGCGTCCGCGGAGAAGTCGAGCGAAAAAAAGCAGGATTTTCAGCAGTCACTGTTCTGAACCGGAAGAAAGTGGTCGGCTGGCCGCAACTGAGAGGGATTTATGAAAACAGACCTGCCCCGATATAGTAGAGCGCGCATTAGAGAGGTTTTTAGCGCCTTTCTACTATTGGGCCTGACTTCCTTTGGTGGTCCCATTGCCCATCTTGGCTACTTTCGTACTGAGTTTGTGGAACGCCGTCGCTGGCTTTCCGAACAGGCTTACGCCGACCTTGTCGCCCTGTGTCAGTTTTTACCAGGCCCAGCCAGCAGCCAGGTAGGTTTTGCTTTGGGCCTGATGCGTGCGGGCCCTTGGGGTGCAGCCGCGGCTTGGGCGGCCTTCACTCTGCCTTCGGCCTTTGTGTTGGTGCTGTTTGCTTTGGGCGCCGGGGTGCTTGATGGGCCCGTTAGCCAGGGCATCATTCACGGCTTGAAAGTCACAGCGGTGGCCATAGTCGCTCATGCGGTATGGGGAATGGCGCGCAATTTATGCCCTGACCGCCAGCGCGCCGGCATCGCTCTGGCAGCGGTGTTCACCGTGGTGTTGTTCGACGGCTCGCTGGGCCAAGTCACGGCCATAGTGATTGGCGCCTTAGCTGGCATGGTGCTGTGCCGGACTCAGGCCGACAACGATGCACCCGAGTTGCTGCTACCCGTTTCTGCCCGTACCGGCTTCCTGGCGGGGCTCGTCTTCGTTGTTTTGCTGGTGGGCCTGCCGCTACTGGCTTGGGTTAGCCCTTCCGCCACGGTGGCGGTGATGGATGCCTTTTATCGCGCTGGCGCCTTGGTGTTTGGCGGTGGTCACGTAGTGCTGCCGTTGCTGGAAGCCGAGGTGGTGCAATCTGGCTGGGTCGGGGCAAACGAGTTTCTGGCTGGTTATGGTGCCGCTCAGGCCGTGCCCGGACCGTTGTTCACGTTTGCCTCCTATCTGGGGGCAGTGATGACGCCGCTCGGCGGTAGCCTTTTCGGAGCTGCCCTGGCGCTGTTTATGATCTTTTTGCCCGGAATGCTGCTGTTGGTGGCGGTGCTGCCGCACTGGAATCGATTTCGCCGTTGGAGTCGCGCGCGGGCATTGATGAGTGGTGCCAACGCAGCCGTGGTGGGCATTTTGGGCGCAGCGCTTTATCAGCCGGTGTGGACCAGCGCCATTCTGGGCCCCTACGAATTTGCGTTGGCACTGACCGGCTTTCTTCTTTTAAGCGTATGGAAATTACCGGCTTGGGCGGTGGTGATTGTCTTGGCAAGCGGTGGCATTCTCATCACCATTTGAGTGCATATTTTTTAACACACATCGTCTAACGCACATCGCCAGCTGCGCCGGTTTTCCAAAGCTCTCCTTTTGCACGAAGAGGCTATCTGATGGTATTTTTTGGTAAGAAAAAACAAGAACTGAAGGCTGCTCTCGACAAACTTGAGGCGGCCGAAAAGCGAATTATCGAGCTGGAGGCGGATTTCCAAGCCGTTGAAGAATCCTCGGCCGTTCTGGTGCTTACCCCGGATGGCCTGATTGACCGGGCCAGCGACGCATTCCTTGCGCTGCTCGGATACAAGGCTGAAGAGTTAACCGGGAAGCATCACCGAGTGCTTTGCGAGAGCGCCTATACCCGTAGCGAAGAATACATTGTGTTCTGGCGAAGCCTGGTTATTGGCGTTGCACAAAACGGGCGATTTCTGAATCTTGACGCAAGCGGGCAGGGTGTTTGGCTGAGCGCGCGTTATCTGCCGGTAAGAATCAATAAAGGCATGGTCAGGCGCATTATTGTGGTAGTGGAGCCCGTTGAACAATAAAGCTTGTCTGGTTTGCCGTGTTCCGGTTTTCCCAGGTACAATTTCTATACAAAACGCGAAGTGTCCTCAGTGATAATTCAGGGGGTTATTCGGTACCATTGCGGTGCAATACCGCGGGCGGGAGTTTCCGCCTATTCCCTGACACACACAAAAGACCTACCAGCGATGAAAAATCTGACCATTCAGACGCGTGTGCTGTTGCTCGCACTTCTGCCTGTAATCGTACTTACCGCGTTTTTGACCACTTATAATCTGAATCAGGCCAGGGATATTGGCGACGGCGCGGTGGCGGGTTTTTCCTCCGATATGGAGCTAAGCAAGCGTCAGGAATTGAAAAACTATATCGAGCTGGCACGCACCTCAATTGCCCATCTTTATAATCAGCCCGGTTCCGCTGAAGACCCTGACGTGCGTGAGCAAGCCTGGGAAATACTGCGTCAGCTGAGATTCAATGACTCCGGAAGCCCTGGTTACATTTTTGCCTACGACACCAGTGGCGTGAGCGTCATGCATGGCGTAAAGCCGGCGCTGGAAGGCAAGAATCTGTGGAACTTTCAGGACCCTAATGGCACCTACCTGATCCGCGAACTGGTAAAAGTGGCTTCTGACGGCGGTGGCTACGTTTCCTATGGATGGCAGAACGAAGCCACAGGCAAAGTGGCCCCGAAACTGGGTTACGCAGAGATGCTACCGCAGTGGAACATCATGATTGGTACCGGGTTTTGGGTAGACGGTCTGGGAGAACAGGTTGCTGCCATGGACAGCAAAGTCGGCGATGCATTGGATGACGCGGTTATTGGTTCAGTAACGACCTCACTGATTGCACTGGCTATTATCGTGCTTCTTGCTCTGGTTGTTGTCCGTAGCATTATCCGGCCACTGAAATCCGCAGTATCTGCAATGAACGGTATCGCCAGCGGCGACGGTGACTTGACCCGTCGACTGGACATAGAAGGCAAAGATGAATTGAGTCAGCTGGCAATCGCATTCAATAGCTTTGCGGATCAGGTGCATGGACTGGTTGAGCAGGTTCTCTCGTCGACCGGCACGTTGAACGAAGCCTCTGCAGAACTGAGTCAGGTAATGGAGGAGTCAACCCAGGGCGTGGAGCGTCAAAAATCCGAAAGTGACCAGGTGGCGACAGCCATGAACCAGATGACGGCGGCAGCACAGGAAGTGGCGAATAACGCCAGCGAAGCTTCTGATGCAGCGGACCGTGCCAACGTTCAGGTAGTGGATGCCCAAGGCCTGGTACATCAGACCATCGAGGTAATCGGCGGTTTATCAGAGCAGGTCGCCGAAGGCGTGAAGGTTATTGAAAGACTGGGCGCAGATTCCCGTAAAGTCGACAGTGTTTTAGAAGTGATTCGTGCGATTGCCGATCAGACCAACCTGTTGGCCCTGAATGCGGCCATAGAAGCCGCGCGCGCCGGTGAAGCCGGACGAGGCTTTGCCGTAGTCGCAGATGAAGTTCGCACACTGGCCAGCCGAACTCAAAAGAGCACCCAGGAAATACAGGAAACAATTGAACGGCTGCAAACCGGCGCCGGCAACGCAGTGAAGCTGATTGGTGCGATCAGTGAGCGCAGTGAAGCGACCGTGGTGGAAACCCGTCAGGTGAATGAAGCGCTGAAGAGAATTAACCAGGCCGTTGGTACCATCAACGAGATGAACATCCAGATTGCCAGTGCCGCCGAGGAGCAAACCAGCGTCTCCGAGACCATTAATCAGAATGTTCACGAGATTGTGGCCATCACAGAGCAAACCGCCCAAGGAACTCGTAGGGCTGGAGCGGTCACACAACGGCTCAAGGCGCTGGCGGCAGATATGTCAGACCAGGTCAGCCGTTACCGCGTGTGAGTGGGAATGATAGTGAGAGTGAGTTAAAAATTAAGTGCTTCGCAAATGACATAGGTAGCGCTGCGTAGTAGGGATGAGGAACTTTGACACAAGACTTACTGTTTTCACTCAGCCAGTATCATCCTGTTGTGATTGAGGGAATGGGTGGCTACGACCCACGGGATCCCGGTCTTGTGGCAGCTGAGGTCTCAAAACAACTCCTGTCGTACTGGGGCCAAAAGCAGATACAAAAGCCAAAGCTCCTCATCACACAAGGTGACCCGCTGGAAGAGCGGGGTATTTCCGCAATTTCACCTTTGGTTGCTGCCCGATTTGGTTTGTCCCGCGGTCTTGTTTGTTTGGACGAGGAGATCGCTGAGTACCACTCGCCCAATGCTGACCGAGACAATGTGATCCTGGAGGTTAAATATTCCCAGCTGGTCGATGTGTTAAACCATAGCCGGCCAGGAACAATGGAACGTCTGGAAAGGGCGATCGATGATCGCATCAACAGAAAGAATCAAAAGCGTCAAGCGCTGGATGAAAACCCGCTAAAAGACTACTTTCGTGATTTTGCGTTGTTGCAGGAAGTGACTAAGGCCGCGTGCTCGCAATTGTGTAAGGGTATTACGGTTGCTCACACGTCCAGCAAAATCAGTGAGTTTTCGGTCACCGGTTTTTACACCGTCGGGCTTGAACTTGGGTTAGTTGATCCAGATGACATGGTGCCGTGACGTCAGCGACTTATTTGTTTGGGGCCGCCTGGTTTTTAATACTGCCCAGGCCGGTTATCAGAGCGTCGCAAACCTGATCGTGGTTCAGGGCATCGCCCCGAATCGTCAGATCGGCATAGCGGGAATACAGGGCGGACCGCTCCTCATAAAGCTCTAAAAGCGATTGGTCCGGCTTCTTTGAAATACCCCGCAAGCTATAGTCACCAATCCGTGCAAGCACCGTATCCAGAGAGATGTTGAGGAAGACAACGGTGCCTCCGGTCTTGAGATGCCTCATGGCTGCGTCACTATAGACGGCGCTGCCACCGGTGCTGATGACGTGCTGTTGCACAGTCAAGTTCAACAGCACCTGCTCCTCGGCCTTCCGCAAAGCAACGTATCCATCCTGGTCAACGATCTGCTGAAGCGTACGGCCGGTTTCTTGCTGTATCAACAAATCGGTGTCGATAAAGCCCAGTCCGAGCCTCTTGGCAACCAGCACGCCCACCGTACTTTTACCGCTGCCGGGCATACCAACAAAAACGAGGTTCTGGGACTTTTCTAGCATGTCGTACACCCTGATTTGCGATACCGCTCAACCTTCAATCTTCAAAACTCATCCTTTTTTCCGTGCTTCTGCCCGTCGACAGGCTGCGGCGGTGAACAGCACGTCGGTGGAGGAGTTGAGGGCTGTTTCAGTAGAATCTTGCACCACGCTGATCACGAAGCCAATAGCGACCACCTGCATGGCAACTTCAATTGGCACTCCAAAAAGACTGGTTGCCAGCGGAATTAAAAGCAACGAGCCGCCGGCGACGCCTGAAACACCGCAAGCCGCCAGGGCCGAGACCACGCAAAGAATCAGCGCGGTGGGAAAATCAACCGGAATGCCAAGGGTATTTGCCGTCGCCAGGGTAATCACCGAAATGGTAATAGCGGCACCGGCCATGTTGATGGTTGCGCCCAGCGGAATAGAAATTGAGTAGGTGTCTGGATCCAGCTTCATGCGCTCACACAGCGCAAGATTGACGGGTATGTTAGCCGCCGAGCTGCGGGTAAAAAAAGCGGTGATAGCGCTGCCGCGCAAGCATTCGAACACCAGCGGGTAAGGGTTGCTGCGAATCTGCCAGAACACCAGTAGCGGATTCGTTACCAGCGCCACAAACACCATGCAGCCGACAATAACCCCTAGCAACTGGCCATACTCCAGCAGAGCACCCAGGCCTGCCTCTGCCAGCGTAGTGGCAACAAGCCCGAAAATCCCTATAGGCGCAAGCCGTATGACGCCACGAACAATGCCGGACACGGCGTCAGAAAGGTCGTTCAGGCCCTGGCGCGTGGCCTCGCTGGCGTTACGCAACATAAAACCAAGACCAATCGCCCATGCCAGAATGGCGATGAAGTTGGCTTCCATCAGCGCTGTGACAGGATTGGCGACGGCGCTGAGCAATAAATTTGTCAGAATTTCGCCAACACCCGAAGGCGGATTGCCAGTCACGCCCGTCAGGTCCAGGGTTAGCTCTGTGGGCATCAGAAAGCTGGCCACCACTGCAACCACGGCTGCGGCAAGCGTTCCTGTTATGTAAAGAATCAACACCCCGCGAATATGAGTGGGCTGGCCCTGTTTGTGTCCTGAAATGGCTGCAGCCACCAGAACAAAAACCAACACAGGCGCCACGGCTTTCAATGCCGAGACGAACAGCTGACCGAGAAGCGCAAAAGAGCCCGCAGCCTCTGGCGATATCATGACCAGAAGCACACCGGCAGCAATGCCGATAGCGATCTGAGAAACCAGACTCAGCCGCATCACAGATCGAAAAACAGAGCTTAAACCAGCAAGCATGAAAACCTCAGGGTGTGATTTTGAAAACGGATAATAATTTGGTCGGCGATCAGGGAAGTTGTCGAGCCGGCAGGTCGCCGCCACAGTAAACGCCTGGTAGCGTTATGGCAACGCAAAGTTTAGAAGCGTAAACGAGCTTTTGATTTGGCAAAACGATTCCGATCATCTGTAATTCCCATACCGCTTAAATTCAATTTTTTCGATGAATGCTGAACTGGAAACAGTTCCAGATATTTTTCACGCCGGAGATTCCGTGAACGGCTATGGTGCGCCACGAGGTTACGCAAATAACTCAGGCTGAACAGCCAGCTTTTGAATACCTGCCAGTCGTTCACGCCGTAACGGTTGGCTATGACCAGCTGATCTTCAGTCATAGTCCCCGGCGGGCTCCTTCAGCATTATGAAATGCTCAATCAGCCGGATCATCAGGGTTTTCTGATCCGGCAGGCTCTCAGCGACCAGAAGGGCCAACGCCACCAGGGTATTGTCATTGATAAGTTGTTCTACCGGCTTTGCCAGCAAGGACGCGTTGCGGCGCAGGTACCACAAAAACAAAAAAGAGCCGCAGCGCTTGTTGCCGTCGGCCAGCGGGTGGTTTTTAATCACGAAGTAAAGCAGGTGAGCGGCACGGGTGGCGATGTTCGGGTAGAAGAGTTCATCACCGAAGCCCTGTTCTATGGTGGCAAGTGCCGATGTCAGGCCATCCCCGCGTAGCTGGCCGAACAGTTCGGTGGCTTCGCCCTTGGCAATCAGTGTTCGCTTCAGCTCGCCAATGGCTTTCAGCGCTTCGTCCAGCTCCAGTGGCTGCATATCAAGCTGCTTTATACCTACTTCGGCCAGTTGCTGTTCGTCATAGCCTTGTAGCAGACTCCATGAACGAGCGTAGTCACTGATCACCCGGGCAACGGCTTCGCCTTCGGTGGACACCAGGCCTTGATTAGTCAGGGTGCGGCTTAGCAGATTAACGGCCTGCTCGAACTCTATGCCGCGTTCCGTGAGTCGGCGCTGGTTCAGGGTGTAGCCTTGCACCAGGTGATCTTTCAGTACCTGCGTGGCCCACTGCCGGAACTGAGTAGCGCGCTTTGAGCTGACCCTATAGCCAACGGATATTATGGCATCCAGGTTGTAGTGTGTGATGCTCCGGCGAACCTGTCGCTTGCCTTCCTGCCGAACTACCGAGAAATCCTCGGTAGTTGGAACTTCCTTCAGTTCACCCTCTTGATAGATGTTCTTCAGGTGCAAACCGACGTTATCCGCTGAGGTGTCGAACAGTGCTGCCATCTGGCTTTGATGAAGCCAAACCGTCTCCTGTTCCAGCGCCACTTCAAGCTGGGCTTGGCCATCGGTTGAGGTAAAAATCCGTATTTGTTGTTCAGTCATGACATCTCCTTGTCGTTTTACTCAAATAACACAGTATAGCGTGTACTTAGAGCCCGGCCAGACAGCTACTCCCGCTATTTCAGCGAACTACTGTAAACACCGGTCTAAAAGCGCTGCTATTTGCCGAATATCAACTGGTAACCCATACCGCTAATGCCCGAACCTGCGTTTAGCCAGTGATCTTTGGCGGGGTTGATGTTGTTAAACAGCGAACAGTTACTGCGGCCAAAAGCTTCTAATGTTTGTTCCCAAAATGCCAGTCGCAGAGTATGGCGGTTTTTCTGTTCGTGGCTGGCGTTCTTTTCTTCGGCTTCTTTGGCCATCATGCCGATCATGAAGCTTTGTCCAGCCCAGCAGCTAATGTGCTGACATTGTAACGCTGCACTGATATTCCCCCTCGCTGTAAGACGAGTCTGCAATCAAAACGTTTTCTCGGCATAGTGGACGGTTGGCAAAGTAATTGGCCGCTTCTTGCCTTGTCTGTGACTCTCTTCGATAAGGCTTGTTGGTTGGGTATTTGAATTTATGCCGTACAGAACCCATGCTGCCATTGCGGTGTTTTACCTCGGCTTTGATTCGTGGCTGAGTCAGGCCTAGGCCGTCTGGTGATGCCAGTACATCTACGCTTCGGTCTGGGCCTCGTGCCGATACCCGAGTCTGGTAGCCCATGGCCCGGAGCAAGGCGGCGGTAAGCTCTTCCATTTCCTCGGGATCAAGACTTTGGATCTTGTCTTTAATGAGTTCATGACCTTTTGACCTCACCTCCTCACGGAGCAAATCGAACTCAGCTTCGACGGAGGGTGTATCTGCTATTGGAGTGTGCTCAGAAACAGGTTTTCCGGCCAGTCTATCTTCTACTTCGTTGATGACGTCGGAAGATAGAGAAAAGAGCGTCAGAACGGAGCCCAAGCTATTACGCGCTGACTGTGAGAGCTGGTCTCGGGAAACGCGCCCTCGCCATTTGACCTTACGAATGCTCGCAAATTCGCCCACTAACTCCTGTTCGGAGCGAAACTCATACTGACCTTGGTCTTCCCCAACCAGATATTCACGGTATTCTTGACTATAGGTGACGAGCAGGTCGCCTTGTTGTATGTCGTCACGGAATTTGCGAATCATTGCGACGGCATTAGCGGTTCTGCCTGGCTTGGCGTTTCCGAAATGATGGATACAAGCCTCGCGCAGCGCTGCGGCGCTGGTGTACTGGCGAAGGTCACCCAGGTCGTTCCAGCCAATCCCCACGCACTTTGAGTCCTCGAAATCGTCGAAGTAGCGACCACTATTGCCGGCCCGAATCATCCATCCGTTTTTCATGTTTACTCCATTGCTCAGTGTTGGCACTTGATTGTTGGGCGTTCAATTAATAATATTGCGGCTAACACGACCCCTGCCTCTTGGTTCCGATTGGAGCTTACGCGGGGGTTATTTTTTGTGTTTTTGTATAACAACGGTTGTGAAATTTAACCCTCATGGTTAATATCGTTCCCAACACGGCCCCAATCTGTGGATCCGCTTTGGCGGTGAAACTGCTGCGGGGTTTTTTATTGCCTGCGTTTCGGGAAACAGTCCCAGCTTCTCCATTCTTCCGCTACGCCAAACGCTCCCCAGCCAATTCCCAATTGCTCGTTTTCTGGAAATTCTGCCAATAGTTCAGAGAAACGCTGCCACCAGCTAGAAGCGGGGTTGATGGCGTTGAGCAGCTTTTTGCAAATACAAAGGAGCAAGAACGGACGGGCAACAGTGTGTTCGTTGCCGGGTTCCCACGCTGCCTCAAAGCCGCGGACCATGCCTGTGGGCGGTTTCTGGGGCTGGTCGATAACGTTGCGGTTCCAGAGCCGGCTGTGGTGCGCGCAGACGTTGCGAAGGTAGCTGAGACTGCGCAGCCAAGAGGCCAGGGTCCGGCCATTCTGAACGCCATATTTTTCAGCAATAACATTTTGGTCTTCCGGGCGCATACCGGCATAGAGTTCTGACAATGTGTTGAAGTCCCACACCTCGCAGGCGATCCAGATGGGCAAAGGCAGGCCATATTTATTCTTGTTGTGTCTGATGAAGTCTTCTTTAGAACGAGAAACCTGGATGGCCTGTTTTTTCATCCAATCTACGTGCCGGGGTACGCCGGTTCTGCTATCAACTTCCTCGGCAAAACCAGCAAAAAGCAGATTTGGCTTCAAATAGGCGAACGGTTCGTACTTGCCGAGCGTGTGCGCAATGTCCACCCGCAGTGCGACCTCGATACGCTCAAGCGCATCCAGAACCAGCAGCCGCAGCCTCTTGTCGAAGACATATAGGTGAACCGCTGCTTCAAAAGACGAGCCCGGTTTGAAGCTGTCCAGAACGGTGCTCGTTTCCTTGGTCTTCTTTCCTCTTTTAATGCCTTTGCCAATAGGACAAAAAAGCCCGGAGCGCTCCCGAAAGGGGTGCCAGTAGCCGCTCAGGCGGTAATAACCGATGCGTTCAAGATACTCGAGAGCTTTCACTTCATCCGTGACGGCAAGGCCTCTCGCCTTTAACTGTTCGAGCTGTTCCGGGTAGCTCAACCATGGCTTTTCATACACGTAGAAATCATCCCTGTTTTGTCAGTTGAGTGCTTTTTCGACGACCGCCTCGGCCAATTGACAGCGGGTTTTGCTGGCTTGGTTCAGGCATTCCTTTAATCGGTCGCAGAGGGCCATGAGTTCATCGACTTTTTGGACGATGCGGTGTTGCTCTTTGGCAGGGCAAAGCGGCATCGGTGCAGCTTTAAGCTTGTCCTGCGAGATGTTCATCTGACTTTCCGCCATACCCGATTTAGCGCTTTCCAGATACCGAAAGGTTTCACCGGCATTCAGGCAAAGGCAAACAAACTGTTCAGAAAGCCCCGCTTCAACCAGGTGAAATCGGATGATTTTGTCAGAAATCATTAGCTTGGAACGGGTTTCTTTAACTACACAGGAAATTCCTACCCGATTTTTTGGGCCTGCGCGAGTTATGAGAATGTCTCCGCTACGTACTTCATACTGTTTCTTTGGAGCTTTGCTGGTGGGGAGCTTCTTATTCTCATGCTCCAAGTAACTCATTATTTGCACTGCCGTGGTCTTCAATACTCCCCAAGCAGCAGGCTCTGCTGGCTGAGGTGGGCACGCTGGGCTCCACCCTGCGTCCATCAGGCTGATCAATTCACCGAGGTTTACCCATGACCAGCTTCGAGGGATGCTGGGAAGGTTTGAACTATCCTGTTGGTGCAGTGCCTTGGGCAGTTTTATCTCCTTTGCCTGAATGCGGCGCTGCTTCTCAAGGCAAATTTTTTCAAGCAGTTCGGGAGTTGACTCGTCCCCAGCATCCTGCTCCACCAAACGCCCCATCACCGCCAGTTGCAAAATGGTCTGCTTGAGCTTGTCGATACTCTGTCCGGTAGTGAACAGGGTGTCGAAGTGGGCGGCGAGGCGGGCCCAGTTGTCGGCCAGTTCGGTGGCGTTTTTGGATTGGGTGAGGGTGCCGAGCAGGGTGTCCACGAGGGTTTCATGGGCTTCGAGCTGGTCGCTGGTTTGTTGCTCCAATCGGTCGCAGAGGGCCATGAGTTCATCGACTTTTTGGACGATGCGATGTTGTTCCCTCTCTGGCGGTAGCCCTATGACTGTCCCTATAATTTTTTCTCGAGATATATTGGGCTGCGCACCACCCGCACCCATAGCAATAAACCGGGGACGGTAGGTTTTAAGCAGTAACAGTAAGAATCGGTTGGAAATTTCTGACCATGAAGTACAGGCACATACAGCCTGATTAGTAGTGCCAGCGACTTCTAGGATTGATGCCTTTCCAATTGTTGCGCCGTACATGGCAATTAGTACGTCCCCAGGTGAGTTCATTCGCACAGACGTTTCTTTAACAGCTAATTTGGTAATGGACTCTTCCGATACGGCGATAAAGTCGTCAGCAAGCTCGCCAGATTTGAACCATGGAATTTGGCCGTTGTAGTATTGTGAGTTACCGCGCTTCGGCGTAGCCCCAGCACCCCAAATGCCGATGTCGTTTAATCTGCAGTATTCCCAGTTTTTTGGGATGGAGTATGGGTGTTCGGGGGCTTCAACTTTAGGAAGCTCTTTGGGATTTCTGAACTTTTTCGCTTTTACCTGGGTATTTTTTTCACTGCAGATACTATCAAGAAGCTCTAAGGCGGTTCCCTCATCGGGGGCTTGCTCAACGAGTTTGCCTTGAATTGCCAACTCCAAAATCAACTCTCGCAGTCTCTTAATTCCGGTCAGCTCAATCTTGCCGCTGCTTCCTCGGCCACGGGTAGATTTCTGGGTTACCGCACTTGTCCACAAATCCAAGTGCTCGGTAATCAGTTCCCGCGCACTCACGCCTCACCTCCGGCGTTCTTATCACTTAGGGCATCGGCCAAAATATCCCGCAGCTGGCCACGAATCCCCTGAATCTCGACCTGCTGCTGTTCGTACTTGGCGAGAAGTTCGTCCGGGTCATGATTGATCAGCTCACCCTGGTGCGGATTCTTGATGTCCAGGTTGTAGTTACGGGCTTTGATGTCGTCGATAGACACTTTCCACGCCTGCTCGGTTTCCTCACGGCTGGCAAAGCCTTCAGCCTCATCGCCCCACCAGTCGATTTCCGTCTGAAATTCCTCAAACCGCATGGGCTTGGTTTTGTTGTAGTTTTTCACGCCGTCCGGGTAGGGATGTTCGTAGTACCACACGTTTTCGGTGGGCTTGCCTTTGGTGAAGAACAGCAGATTGGTTTTGATGCCGGTGTAAGGGCTAAACACGCCATTAGGCAAGCGCACGATGGTGTGTAGGTTGCACTCGGTGAGCAGCTTTTCCTTGAGGCGGGTTTTCATGCCTTCGCCGAACAGGAAACCGTCTGGTAGCACCACCGCAGCGCGGCCGCCGTTGCGTAGCAGATGGATAAACAGGGTCATGAACAGGTCGGCGGTTTCCCGTGTACGGAAGGCGCTGGGGAAGTTGGTTTCTATGCCGTCTTCTTCCATGCCGCCAAAGGGCGGGTTGGCGATGATGACGTCCACCCGTTCCTTCGGGCCCCAGCTGATAAGCGGGCGGGCCAGGGTGTTGTCATGTTTGATCTGGTCTGGCTCTTCTATGCCGTGCAGTATCAGGTTGGTGGTGGCCAGCAGGTGGGGCAGGGGTTTTTTCTCGACGCCGATGATGGTGCGTTGCAGCGTCTGCTCGTCTTGCGGTGTTTTTACATAGCGTGTGCGTTTGTGGTCGATGGTGCAGGTGAGAAATCCGCCGGTACCGCAGGCGGGGTCCATCACTTTTTCGTCCAGCTTCGGGTCAACGCGGTTGACCATAAACTGGGTGACAGCGCGAGGCGTATAAAATTCACCAGCGTTGCCCGCGCTTTGTAGGTCTTTTAGGATTTGTTCGTACATATCGCCAAGTTCGTGACGCTCGGCGGACTTGTTGAAATTCACGCCGCTCTGCAACTTGTTGATCACCTGGCGCATCAGCTGGCCGGATTTCATGTAGTTGTAGGCGTCTTCAAACACGTTGCGGATAACCACGCCACGGTAATCGTCGCCGGTGGGCTCCAGGTTTTGCAGGCCGGTGAACAGGGTGTTATCGATGAAGTTCTTCAGGTCGTCGCCGGTCATGCCTTCTGGGTCGGCGGCCCAGTTGCGCCAACGCAGTTGCTCTGGAATCGGAGATTTGTAGTTGTCTTAGAGAACGTCCCACTCCTGCTCGCGGTCGTCAAAAATCTTCAGGAACAGCATCCACACCAACTGGCCTATGCGCTGGGCATCGCCGTCTACGCCAACGTCTTTGCGCATGATGTCCTGAATGGATTTTATGGTGCTACTGATAGACATAGGTAATGCGTTCCTGAGATTTCAGAATTAGGGGGTCATGAAAGGCTGGTGGTTAGTCGATTTTCCGGTACAGCTCTTGTTCCAGACTTCTTACCGCTTCGGTGTAGCCAGGTTTGCCGCCGAAGGCATCAATCAGTTCCATCGGCGCGCCAATCTGGCTGAAGGGCGCGAGGGTGAGGATTTTAACATCCTCAATAGACTCAATGCCGGTATCGGTGTACTTCTGCAGCAGTGCGTCCAGAACCTGGCGGCTGGCACCTTGATATTGACTGAAGTAGTTGTTCTTGCGTACCTGTTCCGCGCGTTCTTTGCGGGTGAACGGTGGCTGGTCGTAAACGATGTGGCAGATCACATCGAACGGGTCTGGCTCGGCGCCCAGCTTCTTGCTGACGTCTTTTATCAGGTCGTCCCAGATAACGCCCTGTTCGGTCAGTTCGTCGATAATGACCTGCTTGCGGTCGGCCTGGTGCCAGCGGCGCAGAAAGTCGTTCAGCGAAGCGTACTGCTGCGGGTGAAGTCTCTCAGGCTTTCGGTGATGAGTTTGCCGTCTGGCCCCAGGTACTGGACTCGCTCGGCGATAACAGCCACTTCAACGTTACCGACCACGTATTTTATCCGCTTTGGCCTGCCGGTTTCTTCCTCTTCACCGCCAGAGGTGTTGCCGTCGTCGTTTTCCCAACCTGACTCTGGGTCTACTTCATAGCCTTCGGCGTCTTCAGAGCAGGGGTGTTCGTCGGGTTCTGAACCGTCGTCTGCTTCATCCGCGTCTGGATTAATTGGGTCGTCGGCTTTGGGCTGGTAAACATTTACCGGGTCGCCATCAAAATCGGGGTCGGCAAACAGTTCGGTGGCTTTTTTGAAGTCCAGAATGGTGAACCAGTGCTTGTTGTAGTCGTCGTTGATGCGGGTGCCGCGGCCGATGATTTGCTTGAACTCGGTCATGGACTGTATGCGCTGGTCCAGCACGATGAGTTTGCAGGTTTGGGCATCCACGCCGGTGGTCATCAGTTTGCTGGTGGTGGCAATAACGGGGTAGCGTTCTTCCGGGTTGATGAAGTTGTCGAGCTCGGCTTTGCCTTCCTGTTCATCGCCGGTAATGCGCATCACGTATTTGCGGTTTTCCTGCACCCGCTTCGGGTTCAGGTTCACCAGTGCTTGGCGCATGCGTTCGGCGTGGTCGATGTCTTCGCAGAACACGATGGTTTTTTGGAAGGGGTCAGAGCTTTCCAGAAATTCTGTGATTTTGCCAGCGACTACTTCGGTGCGCTTTACCAGCACCAGCTGGCGGTCGAAATCCTTCTGGTTGTAAATGCGGTCTTCTATCAGCTCGCCGTGCTTGTCGGTTTGGCCTTTGGATGGGCGCCAGCCTTGCAGGTCTTTGTCCAGGTCTACCCGTACCACTTTGTAAGGGGCCAGAAAGCCGTCTTCGATGCCTTGCTTGAGCGAATAGGTGTATACCGGCTCGCCGAAATAATCGATGTTGGAGACTTCTTTGGTTTCTTTTGGCGTGGCGGTCAGGCCGACGTGGGTGGCCGTTGAGAAGTAATCAAGAATCTGGCGCCAGGCGGAATCCACCGAGGCGCTGCCGCGATGGCACTCGTCGATGACGATAAGATCGAAAAAGTCCGGTGAGAACTGTTTGTAAATGTTCTGTTCTTCTTCGCTGCCGGTTACTGCTTGGTAAAGAGACAGGTAAATCTCGTAAGACGGGTCTACCGTGCGGTTGGTGACCTTGGTCATCGCCTGGCCGAAGGGTTTGAAGTCGTTGTTCTTGGTCTGGTCTACCAGAATGTTGCGGTCAGCCAGAAACAGGATGCGCTTCTTTTGTTTTGCCTTCCAAAGCCGCCAGATGATCTGGAAAGCAGTGAAGGTTTTGCCGGTGCCCGTGGCCATTACCAGCAGAATACGGTTCTGGCCTTTGGCAACGGCTTCGATGGTGCGGTTAACCGCCACGGTTTGGTAGTAACGAGGTGTGCGTCCGCTGCCGTCATCGTAGTAGGGCTGCTCAACGATTTTTCGTGCTTGGCTGCTAATGCCTTTGTACTGGCAATACAGATTCCAGAGCGTTTTGGGCGAAGGGAACTCGCTCAGTTGCAGGGTGGTTTCGGTCTGGCCGAATAGCCCGGTGCGGTCGTGGAACAGAAAGCCGTCGCCGTTGCTGCTGAACACGAAAGGTGCGCCTAGCGCATCGCTGTAAGCCAGCCCTTGCTGCATGCCGTCGCCGAGGTTGTGGTTATTGTCCTTGGCCTCGATGATGGCAATGGGCAGGTTCTTCTTGTAGCTGAGAACGTAATCCGCGCGGCGGCGTTTGCCCCGGGTGTGCAAGCGGCCCCGCACGATGATGCGGCCAGCGGTAAATGACACCTCTTCTCGCGCTTGGCTCAACATATTCCAGCCGGCTTGTTCCAGGGCCGGGTTGATGAACTTGGTACAGATATCCCGCTCTGTGAGCTTTTTCTTATCCATGTGCTCGCCGCCTATACATCCCGTTTTCAACCGTATGGTTTTCCGCGGTTTTATGGCTTTAGAGTAGCTTATTTAGACGGGCTGCAGAAGGCTGGGCGGGTTGTTGGGCGTAGCTCAGAAACGAAAAAGCCCGCTGTTAGGCGGGCTAAATCGTTAAATAGTGGTGCCCGGAGGCGGAATCGAACCACCGACACGAGGATTTTCAATCCTTAAATGTGGGCATTTTTCGGCATTGATCTGAACTCAATAAAAACAACTAAATGCATGATATTAAACTAATAGTTGACAATAAAAGTAAGTCTTTACATTGACCCAAATAGACCGGTATTCTCTAAATCTGCTTACATAGTGCTTACACGGCGCTTACATTTTTAGGGAAGGGTTCACGGTGCGAGTTAATCTGACGGCTGGAAGAATTGAGGGCTTCAAGTGCCCCACTGATACCAAGCAATGCTTTCTTTGGGATTCTACGGTGCCAGGTTTGGGCGTTCGTGCCACCGTCAAAGCAAAGGCTTTCATCTATCAGGGGCGGGTTGATAAAAAGGCAATCCGGCTAACCATTGGTGACATTCGTACATGGGGCATTGATGAGGCCCGCGCGGAAGCCCGTAGGCTCGGTACAATGCTAGATCAAGGGATTGATCCCCGTCTTGAAAAGAAACAGCGCCTTGATGACCTGAAGCAGGAACAGAGCGAATCTAAGCGAGCTGATGTCATCGTCGCTGATGCCTGGGCTGAATATATCGAGTCACGCAAACCCCGGTGGAGTGAGCTTCACCTGAAGGATCACCATAAGATAAGTCAGGCCGGTGGTTTACCCCGCCAGCGTGGAACGGGAAAGACACAGCCCGGTGCATTAGCCCCACTAATGAAAATGAAGCTGGCGGATATAAGCGCGGGCACCGTGGGACCGTGGCTGGCAAAGGAAGTTGAAACCCGACCTACCCGCGCTCGATTGGCGTTTGCTCTATTTCGCGCCTTCCTGAACTGGTGCGACGATAATCCCCGCTATCAAGGCTTATGTAGCCCCGAGTCCTGTTCAAAACGAATTGCAAAACAGACGTTACCCCGCAAAGGCGTAAAAGCTGATTGCTTGCAGCGCGAACAGTTGCCCGCCTGGTTCAACGGTGTCCAGCAAATCCACAACTCCGTTATTTCTGCTTACCTTCAAATCCTGATGCTCACCGGTGCAAGGCGTGGCGAACTGGCAACCCTGCGTTGGTCAGACGTTGATTTTCGGTGGGAGAGCCTTTCTATTCGGGACAAAGTAGAAGGGCAGCGCGTTATACCCCTGACGTCTTACGTGGCCTTTCTGATTGACTCACTACCGCTCCGGAATGAATGGGTATTCTCAAGTCCCACTGCAAAGCGTGGGCACTTAGTAGAGCCGCGTTCACAACACCAGAGGGCGCTAACAATCGCCGGAATAGAAGGGTTGACCCTGCACGGCCTGAGGCGGTCATTCGGGACTCTTTCGGAATGGGTAGAAGTGCCCGCCGGTATCGTCGCACAAATCCAAGGGCACAAGCCTAGCGCCACCGTAGAGAAGCACTACCGCCAGCGCCCGCTTGATCTGTTGCGACAATGGCACGAGAAAATAGAAGTCTGGATTCTGGAGCAGGCCGGAATCACTTTTGAAGCACCGGTGATAGGCAAGCGTCTACGTGCGGTGTAACTGGAAGCCCGATAGTCGGGACCTTAGGAGATGATGACTATGAATCAAAACAACGTAGCAGTTACCGGTGTTATCACTGAGCAGGAAGCCCGCCAGCTTGAACGGTCTTTAGAGGATACGCGATCCGGCAGGCTTGGTGCTCTATGTGTGATGATGCTTTCAGACGGTGATATTCAAGAAGAATTAAAATATGACCCGCTTTATGTTTCTGGCTCGCTGGCGGGTATGCGAGAAGCCCTGGAAGCGCACCGGCGGGCGACAGACCTAATGGAAACAGCGGTGAACCGGTTTAAAGGGATGCGGGGGTGACTGTGGTTAATCTCACCCTCATTACCATTGACAATGAGCAGGCCCGTGAAACATTGCGAGTGCTTATCCCCGCAGACGATGCACTTTATGGTGCGCTTGAAAGCTATGCGTCAGAGAATCAGGTTTCTGATCGTCGTTTTGTCGCATCCAATATTGAGATTTCACCGGATAGGGGAATAACGCTCGAACTGTCGTCGGGGGAAATGCGCTATATGCCTGAAAACTGGCATCATGCTTGGGATGCGTTGCGCTTGGAACGGCGAATTTACCGTTGTGGGGAGATTACACAGAAGTTGATTCTGTCGTTGTTTTTCTTTCAGCGAAAGCGCAAGCACGGCCAAAGAAAAGAAGGGCGGGCGGATAAAGAAATTATCAATTACTTAATCAATCTGGTACACGCCTATCGGCTCTTGATGGAAGCTGAGAAGGATGGCCTTGGTCTAGTTTCTGTTCGTGAAGCAACAAACGCGTTGACTTACGATGCTGAAATGCAAGACGCGAGGTTTCCTTCACTGATGCCTGATGATGGGGCTATCCCTTGGCCTGAAAGTTGGACTGCTGACGGTGCCACGCCGAATACACCACAAGGAATTGAACGACTGCGAAAACGGGCAGATAGAGACAAGCCGAACGGCTACTGAAACTCTTTTGTCCCAAGCCCTGTAATACCCGCCGTCATCATTAACCCCGAATGAATTTAAATCATATTCAATTAGGGGTTAACACCATGCTTACTACTGAACAATTAGCCGAAAAATTCCACGTTAAACCGAACACCATCCGAACCTCACTATGTCGAAAAGGGCATTGGTGCGGCTTGCGCCCGGTGCGCCTTCCTAATCGCTTTCTGGCTTGGCCTGATGACGCCGTTCAACGGTTGTTGGATAAATCCACCACTGACAGCCGGAACGCGTGAGGGAGACAGACTATGCAAAGGTATCGCGGAGCAAGTGCGCTGAAGGGATCTGTTTGTATCAATGAACAAAGGAAAAAGGGGCAAATGATGCACAAAAGTAAAACTCAATCCGATGTTGTTGTTTTGCGATCAATTCAGATGGGCTTTCCAATTAGTCACCCACTGACTTTGGCGATTGACGAAAAGGGCGAGCTTTTAATTGATGTGCGTATTTCAATGGTGGATCTCGATGTGCTGATTGACCGATTGAATGCAGACGGAATAGAGCTTTACCGCCGCCGTGATGCCGCTTTAGTGCCAGTCGAGTGGGTTAAAACACTATCGCCAGATGGCCAGTCATTTGCCACCGCCATACAAAATATCGAACAAATGGCTAAAAGCTGGTTTCGAGCGTTACCGGGGAGTTATCTCACATACCGGCCTGTAACTAAGGTGGGTGAGTATGAAAACCACTAAACAAACCGCCCCGGCTAAAACACCGAGGTTGATACCCCCGAACCTGGACGCGGTGCCTGGTGAGCTTCAGGAATGCCCGCAATGGGTAGTTTGGAAAGCCGTGAACAAGGGTGGCGGTAAGGTATCGAAGGTTCCCCATAACCCGAAAACCGGAAGGCAGGCCAGCACGAAAATACGGGGAGACTGGGGAATCTTTGATGAAGCTTGTGAGGCATATCTGATGGGAGGTTATGCCGGTATAGGCTTTGTTTTCACCGCTGATGATCCGTTCGTAGGGGTAGACCTTGATAACTGCTTTGACGAGTTAGGAGCCCTGCGGGATGACGCACGGCAGGCAGTGGATGAACTGCAATCATTCACCGAAAGATCACCGTCTGGCAACGGTCTGCATATTATCTGCAAAGGGGAGTTACCCGGTGGTGGCCACTGTGACAACAAGGTGGGTCGGGAGATGTATCAGGAAGGCCGGTTCTTCACGATTACGGCTGACATGGTGGAAGGGTTAGGCACCGTTAAGGCAGGCGGTGCCGCCCTCAAAAGGCTGTATTCAGACTGGTTCGGACAATCCGCTAGCAATGATGAAAAGCACACCGTGGGTGATCTGGATTGGGATCGAGAAGCACCGGTGGTGTCCTTGGATGATATGGCAATAGGTGAAGATTGGAAAGTTCTTGTCAGGGACGGTGAAGGGCCGTTGGCACCGCGCTTTCCTAAGCATGATTCAGATGATGTAGACCGTTCTGATGCGCTGAAAGCAGTGTGTCAGGAAATGGTTGCCACCGGTGTGAATAAAGAATCAATCCTGACGGTGCTTACTGACAAGGATTACTTTTTGGCCGGTAAGTCGTTAGGGGAGCGGAAGAATAACGTTAAGTCAGCAAAGGAATGGGTGTGGAAATACACATTGGCAAGAGTGCTGGCGAAAAGTCGAGGGTTTGCCGATGAGTTCGATGACTCGCCACTGCCGGAATTGAAAAGAACGCCCACCGATGCGCCGTGGCTTCCGCTTTATTCCCGGTGGTGAGTTGATAGCCAATATTCAGCCCGTTCAGTGGCTTGTACAGCGGTATATTGAAGCAAACAGTATGACTGTCATGTTTGGTGAACCCGGTGCTGGAAAATCATTCATTGCGCTGGACATGGCTTGTTGTATCTGTACCGGTGAAGCTTGGCAGGGATTTCCTGTGAAGGAGGGAGCTGTGTTTTATATCGCCGGGGAGGGACACGCTGGTATTGGTCGTCGGCTCAAGGCCTGGTCGCTACACCGGGGGTTGGTGCCGGAAAATGTAATGGTTAGTAACACTGCCGTTCCGTTGACTGATGCTGAGAGTGTGAAAGCCTTGGTCAGGACGATAAGGGCGATGGTTGATAAATATGGCGTTCCTGCTTTGATCGTGGTTGATACGCTGGCGAGGAATTTTGGCGGTCTGGATGAAAACAGCACTAAAGACATGGGGGTTTTTGTTCAGCACATGGACATGCTAAAGCATGAACTGCAAACCACGATTCTTGTCGTTCACCATACCGGTCAGGGAGATAAAAGCCGCGCAAGAGGTTCTATTGCTTTGAAGGGGGCAACAGACATTGAACTCCGGGTGGAAGCGAGGGCTGGCGGAACTATCGCGCTTCAGACTACAAAAATGAAGGATGCAGAATTAGCCGAACCGGTTTTGCTGAGGCTTCACGGTGTAGACCTGGGAGAAATAGGCAATAGTGCGGTAGTGGTCCAGGCTGATAAATTTGCTGATGATTCATTGCTCCAGTTGGCACCGCAAGAAATGAAAATATGGGAACTACTGAAACAGGGGGTTCGTGATGCTGGCGGTGAAGCCTTGGAGAATAAAACCTTGGTCGAACTGTGCGAAGGTGAGGGGATCAATAAAAGCCGGGTTAGTGAAGCCCGGAAGGTTTTTGTAGAGCAAGATTTAATCACCGAGAGCAAGGAAGGAAAAGCAGTAAAAATTCATTTGAACGACCCGGTTTTTGATTAAAACCCCTTCTGATAGTTCGGAAAACCCACCGAACTATCTTTTTTCCTTTCTGATAGTTCGGTTTAGTTCGGTTCCATAGTTCGGCAAAGCGAACTTCCGCAAGCCCTTGCGCCGCAAGGGGTCTGGCACCGTTGGTATTTTTTGTTCGGTTCGGTGGTTCGGTGTTCCCGCAAGTTCGTTCGGTGTACCCCCCCTTTAGGGGTACCGAACATGCGAACCGAACTGAACCCACCGGTGCTAAAACTCAAATTGTGGTGCTATAGGTTTTTTGAAAATAACCGAATACCGCGCTCCGCGTTCCCCCCGGTGGCCAAACCCGGTGGTAAGGACCCGTAACGCCATGTAGTCTTCAGAGACAGTAAGCTGGAAAGGGATAGCCTAATGAGTGAGGTTAGTCGGAAGTGCCCGTACTGCGCGGAAGCAATAAAGATTGAAGCTGTAAAGTGTAAGCACTGCGGTTCGGAAATTGATCCTTTAGCCAAAGAACAGAAGAAGCGATTAACGCGTGAAGCAGCAACGGCAAATTATGTTCCTTACCGCGCTTACCCCGTAGCGTTACTGGTTTTTATTGCTGTAAGTTTCTGGACCGTGGGTTTCGTGGGTTTCGGGATCTACTTTCAGAATAGTGAAGGAAGTTCATCATCAGATTCGACTGCACCTATTGCAACAGAAGCGCGTGTTGTGAAGGTTGCACCAGTTCAACCGGCTGCCGCTGTTGCACCGGTGGAAATTGCACATTGGGGTGACTATCAATCCACAAGTGGATGGGAATGGAAGGTTTTCATCATTCCTGAAAATTTATCCCGTAATGAATTGATCACCGTTGCGAGGAAAACGTTCGCAAAACATTCCAATGTTAGATCCCGCTTTTTTGATGATTCTGAGAAGATTCAGGAATACATCGACGCCGAGAATTTCTTTTGGGATACCACCGGCACCGTTGTCCGAGCTGAGTTTCCAACAGAGTGGCGAAAGCAGCATCTGATAGCAATTATCCACGATAGATCTACTGCGGGTTATGGTCGCTGGCAGTTGGTGTACAACAAGGGTGGCGTAAGTGAGCACCTAGTATTTCTTGAGTGATGCCGCCAGCAGACTGATGGAGAGCCAGATGGTTATAAAAAATCAGTATCGAAAGTGTCCTATGTGCAACGAGGTAATACATAAGGCCGCATTCGGATGCGAACATTGCGGTAAGAGCCTTCGAAACACATGGGCTTTTGTGTGGGTGACTAATCTCGTCGTTGCTTTACTAGTTGGGGCGATGCTGTGGATATTGATTAGTTGGCAGGTAGGTAGTTTTGATGATCCCCCACCACCTCCGCCAGAAGTTCCCCCCGGTGGGGTGCGATACGAAGGGCAAGTATACGGATCGTGGGACAGTCGGCCATTAGCGGGCTTGAGTAGAGCCTTGCAGGGTAGCGGTGCTTTTTGCCCTGACTACAAATATCGAAAATCAGTCACGCATAGTTCAGAATATATCGTTTACTGCTTGATGAAGTACGAGGGCAGGATGATCGCAATGGATGCTTACGTTGTGTTTACACGGTTTGGAACGGTGGTAGGGCCTGCGAATCCAGACAAGCGGTTAGAGTAGCCCGCAGTACCAAAATTTGCTTACATTTCAGGCTTTAGAAAAATACAAAACCCGCACGAGGCGGGTAAAGTCATTGAATCTAATGGCGCTTGGATTGGCTGAGAAAGCTTTGCAGCCCCAAATTACGGCAGGCTATGGATTTTACTTCCGTAGCGGTTTTCTAGTATCCATTTGCGCTGTCCCGACCTGTTATTAATATTTGCTAGGAAATGATCCTGTATCCACGTGGAGTCAGGGAACGACACTTCTCTCACCGTCCCCGTGCTGTCGTTAAAATAACGGTCTCTATCAATGTATTGTTGAAGGTGCTCGGTATCACTGAAGAATCTCACTCGTGTATGGGGAAATCGTTTAAAAAAATCCCGAGCTATCTCAATTAATTTGCCCTGTCTCACCGTCTTGGGGACCACCACCACATAGAAATTCCACTGCTCTTCAGTGTGCTTCACTGGATTAATGGTGTACTCCCCCCACACTAAAGATTGAACACCCGAAAGCTCGACAGAGCCCTTCGTTAATTGCTCTTCAGCACTAACAGAAAAACCAAGCAATAAAATAAAAACGAAAAGAATATGTCTGACGTGAAGATATTTCATGAACAGAATTTCCATTGTACGCGGAAGGCTCTGAATCAGTTGCGACTGAGTCTAACGTGCTGAGACGAGCAGTCCACTGTGGAAACTGTGCCCATAAAAGCGTTCATTTTCACCGCGCACTTTTCAATGTTGAGGCCGTTATTGCCATCACTTGAAATGTTCGTCACATATGGGCCGGCAGTAGTGCAGCCAGCGATGGCAGTAGCAATCAGCAGGGTTGCCGCAATTTTCTTCATTCCCTTGAGTCCTTTATCACTATTTAAGCAACAGCGGTTTGCACCTGATGGGTATTCACCAAATCTGCTTACATATTGCTTACATTTCAGGTTTTAGAAAGAACAAAACCCGCACTAGGCGGGTTAAGTCGTTGAATCTAATGGTGCCCGGAGGCGGAATCGAACCACCGACACGAGGATTTTCAATCCTCTGCTCTACCGACTGAGCTATCCGGGCATGTTGCAATACTGTGCTGCAACGGGGCGCTATTAAACCGGTTTGGCCGCACTGAGTCAAGAGGGCTTTTGAAAATTTGTTAAAGTTTTCAGTGCTGCTTGTTGGGCTGGACCAATGGGCTATTTTTCCGGCGGTACATAGCCTTCGGCTTTGTCGAAGGGTTCGTTATTAAAGAAGCGTTCCATCTGTGCCTGCAGGTATTTGCGGGTGTTCGGGTCCATCAGGCTCAGGTGCTTTTCATTAATCAGCATGGTTTGCTGGCTTTGCCATTCTTCCCATGCCGCTTTGGAGATGTTGTCGTAGATGTCCTGGCCGCGGGCGCCGGGCATTGGGGGGTTGTTCAGACCTTCCATTTCTTTCTGGTGCTTGCGGCAGAAAATGTTACGGCTCATGGGGGCTCCTGTGGGTATTTTGGGATGTTTGGAGGCAACTAGTATTTAACGCATCATATCAGTAATAAGGCTGCCGGGCTGCTACAGCAGCGTGGTCTGCTCGGGGTCTGTCAGTAGTGTGCGTATGGGTGCTGGCAAGCCCAGGCTCAATGCTTGATCACGGTGCAGCCAGCGGTGATTGTCGTCGGCAACGCGGCTTTGGGGTTCGGCGCTCATTCGCGCTGGCTGTATGTGCAGGTGGTAATGGCTGAAGGTGTGACGAAAACCGCTGATGCGTTGTGGATCACCACAGCTTAGGCCTAGCTGTAGTTCGCATGCCTGCTGTAGTTCGTCTTCGCCCAATGCCGGGTCAAGCTCTGGCAGGCTCCATAGGCCGCCCCAGATGCCACTGGGTGGCCGGCGCTGAAGCAGTATGCGGCCTTCGCTGTCTTCCAGTATCAGCATCCAGGTGGTTTTTTCGGGCTTGGTTTTTTTCGGTTTCGAGCCGGGGTATAGAGCGGTTTCACTGTTGGCCCAGGCCTGGCAGTTTTGTTGCAGTGGGCAGCGTTCGCAGGCCGGTCGGCTGCGGGTACAGACTAACGCGCCTAAATCCATTACGGCTTGGGTATAGTCCCGTATCCGTTCGTTTGGAGTGTGTTGTTCGGCGAACTGCCAGAGTTTCTGTTGTACCGCAGTTTGCCCCGGCCAGCCGGCTACAGCGTGGTAGCGCGCAAGTACCCGCTTGACGTTACCGTCCAGTATGGCGGCTTTAATATCCCAGGATTGCGCCAGAATGGCGGCGGCGGTTGAACGGCCGATGCCGCTCAGTGCTTCCAGTTGTTGCTGGTCGCGAGGGAATTCGCCGTTGTGTTCCTGCACCACGGCTTGTGCGGCCTTTTGTAGATTACGGGCGCGGGCGTAATAACCCAGGCCGGACCAGTGGCTGAGCACGTCGTCTGTTGGTGCTGACGCAAGCGAGTGAACGTCTGGAAAGCGCTGCATAAACGCCTGGTAGTAAGGTATAACCGTGGCTACCTGGGTTTGTTGCAGCATAATTTCCGATACCCACACTCGGTATGCGGTGCGGTTGTGGTGCCACGGCAGGTTGTGTCTGCCGTGTTCATCAAACCAGTTCAACAGGGCTGGGGCAAAGCTGTCAGTCATCAGTTAAAGAAGCCTTTTAGCGCGTCTTTTATTTTGTCTTCTGCTTTGGCCTTGGCTGCGTTTTTGGCGATGTCTTGCAGGCTGTCGCGGAAGCGCGAACCGTCGAAGGAGCAGAGCCCTGCTGGGTCATCGCTAAGGTTGCCGCGGCACTCAAGGGGTATAACCACGTTTCTCACAGTGTCGGTTACCCGGCAGGCTGGGTCACGGTGGATTTCACCCACAATACGCAGGCCGAGTTCGTAGTCCACAAGGGTTTGCTGCATATCCACGCTGCCTTGGCCTTCCAGCTGCATGCCGGCAAGCGATGCCAGCAGCTCTGTGTTGTTCAGGGTGTTGCCGTTAATGTCCAGGGTGCCGCGCATGTCATTAAACGGTGTGGTAGTTCCCCAGTCGGTCGTACCCAGGGTTTCCTGATTGACCAGTGCAATGCCCTGGCATGCCAGGCGGGTCAGGTTCATGCGGCGGAACTCGCCTTCCGCCAGGTTAAAGGTAATTTTGCCATCGGCGTTACCGCGCAATGCGGCCATGGTGTTGCCGGTGGATTTGGCGTTTATTTTGAGGTTTGCTCCGCCAGAGAGCATGTCTACTTCCGCCAGGTCGTTGAGTAGCGGCAGTGTTTGTACGTCTGTTACGTCGGTATTGATGCCCCATTTCGGAGTGTCGGAGCGGGCATCGATGCTGGCATTGGCGTTAAAGCTGCCGTAGTAGAGTTTGCCGCTGAAGTCATCGATTTCCAGCACGCCGTTTTTGGCCAGGGTGCTGGCTTTTATCTCATTAATCTGGAGATTGCTGACGGTTAGCTTGTTCAGTCCCAAATCAATGTCTAATAACAGCGCGCGCAGGGTGTCCAGGGGCAGCAATTGCGAGTCCGGGTCTGCTTGGGCTGCCGCAGTGCCAGAACCAGAGCCAGAATTAGAGCCAGTGCCGCTTTCAGTCGCCGGGGTGCCCGATGGTGGCGGCAGGTAGCGATCGGCGTTTAGCTCGTCACCGGTCAGGCGAAAAACAAGTGCGGAGCTGGCCAGGTTATAACTGCCTGAACCGTTGAAAGTGGTGTCATCCAGTTTCAGGGTTAAGTCGGTTAGCTCCGGCTTGCCCGCTGCTCCGCCAATGTTAGTACTGAAGGCCAGGGCGGTGAGCGCGTCGCCGTCACTGGTTTCAATAGTGGGTTGGCCCAGGTTCTCCAGCAGTTTTTTCAGTGAAAATTCGTTGATGGCGATGTTACCCGCCAATTTTGGCTTGTCGCCAAAGCCTTCTACAGTCAGATTGGTGTTGGCGCTTAGGTTGGCAAAGCTGAAGCTGATATCTTTCAGATTCGCGGTTGCGTTAGCCAGGTTGGCGGCCAGTGATCCGCTGATTTTAGCGGTGATGGTTTTACCGGCGAATGCTTCGCCTTTTATGTCGAAACTTGCGTCCAGGCCCGATGCGCTAAATGTATCTAATGCCTGGTTGGCCGACAGGCGGGCTGCAATGCTGCCTTCTACGCTCATTTGCGGCTCGGCGGTTTCTACCCGGAAGCTGATGTCTAACGGAAACTCGGAACCCAGAGTGATGTCGCTGGCGCCCAAAGTGAAATCTTCCAAGGTGATTTCCTGGCCGGTGGTGGCGTCTGTGTAACGCACCCGGGCGTTGGCGATTTCGACGTTGCTGACGTTGAAGTTCAGCGGTTCCGCGGAGCCTTCACTCGCTGCCGCTGTTGTGTCCGGAGCCGGTTCACTGGGGGCCGCTTGCTGCGCGTCTTTCTCCGGCATTATGCGGGTCCAGTTAGCCTGGCCTTCTTTGTTAACGCTCAGATGCGCGTCCAGGCCGTCCAGTACAAAGTTATTCACCTGAGGCGACATGGCGACCAGTGACCAAAAATCGATCTCTGCGACTAAACGATCGAGCGCAATGAAGCGTTCGCCGTCGAGTTTGGCTTCAACGTTGTTCAGCTCCAGGCCGATGGGAATGAACGACCAGCTGATGTCGCCGTCTAGAATCAGGTCGAGATTGGTTTGCTTTTCTACGGCCTGCTCAATTTGCGGCTTGTAGGTGTTGGGATCAATCACCAACATGGCGACGACTATTGCCGCTACGGCCAGTAAAATCAGTGCCACAATAGTAATGAGCAGGTAACGTAGTGCTTTCATTGGGTGTGTCCTGTTCGTTCAGATCAATGTGCGATTTATCAAAGGATAACGCAGGGTTAGCAAATTAACAGCGTGAGTGTATGACAATGCCGTAGTGTTAGGCCAAAATACCGCCGTATTTCTGTGACGATCGTAATCTCTAATAATGAGAACAAGAGTCTCTAATAATGACAACAAGGAGTTGGCAATGGCCATAAACGTATCAATAGAACTCAGCCGCGAGCTGGAAATTGATGGCAGTTACGATGAAGTGTTTGACCTGCTGGCGGATGTGCCCCGGTCTGTCAGTCACTTTCCGAAAGTGCATAAGTTGACTGATCTGGGCGATAACAGCTACCTCTGGGAAATGGAGAAGGTAGGCGTTGACAAGTACTCCATCCAAACGGCTTACGCCTGCCATTATGTGTCAGACCGCGATGCCGGCACTATTCGCTGGGAGCCTGTTGCGGGCCAGGGCAATGGCGTGGTGAACGGGTCTTGGGTTATTACCGCCAAGGGCGATACCATGTCCACCCTGAAGTTTAAAACCAATGCAAAATTAACGCTACCGCTGCCGAGCCTGCTGAAACTGGCCATCAGCCCAATTATCAAGCACGAGTTCAACTCGCTGGTAGACCAGTACATGCGCAATCTGAAGAAAGTGTTTGCATAGCGCAGGGTAATGGTTGCGATAAATCCACCGGCAGTACTCCGGTACGAATAAGCGGTATACTTGGCGCAATTATTCATTGGCGTCTCTGAAGCCGAAAATTTTTTAAAACTATTTTAAACAGTCAGTTACGGAGTTCACATGGTCGAACGCAAGGCTCGGGTTGAACGCAATACCCTTGAAACCCAGATCAGTGTTGAAGTAAATCTTGATGGCACCGGTAAAACCAACTTTCAGACTGGCGTGCCTTTTCTGGATCATATGATGGACCAGATTGCCCGCCACGGCATGGTAGATCTAGATGTGGTGTGTGATGGCGACTTGCATATCGACGACCACCACACCGTAGAAGATGTGGGCATTACCATGGGCCAGGCGTTCGCTAAAGCAGTGGGCGACAAAAAAGGCATCCGCCGCTACGGCCACGCCTACGTGCCACTGGACGAAGCTTTGTCGCGGGTAGTGCTGGACCTGTCCGGTCGCCCCGGCCTGCACATGGATGTTCCTTTCACCCGGGCAACCGTGGGTGGCTTTGATGTAGACTTGTTCGCCGAGTTTTTTCAGGGCTTTGTGAACCATGCGCTGATTACCCTGCATATCGACAACCTGAAGGGCAAAAATACCCATCACCAAATTGAAACGGTGTTCAAAGCATTTGGCCGCGCACTGCGCATGGCCGTTGAGCTTGACGACCGCATGGCCGGTATTATGCCCTCCACCAAAGGCACCCTCTGATCCGAGGCGCCCTAGACTGTTCCCAGCTGCTGGACTGATGAATTTATGAAAACCGTTGCCATCATTGATTACGGCATGGGCAACCTGCATTCCGTGAGCAAAGCCGTAGAACACGTAGCCCCGGATACCCGGGTGCTGGTGACCGACAACGCCGACCTTATCCGCAGCGCCGACCGGGTGATATTCCCCGGTGTGGGCGCCATTCGCGATTGCATGGCGGAAATCCGTCGGCTGGGCGTGGATGAACTGGTGAAAGAAGTCTCCCGCGATCGCCCTCTGCTGGGTGTGTGCGTAGGCATGCAGGCGCTGATGTCCCACAGCGAAGAAAACGGGGGCGTTGACTGCATTGACGTATTCCCCGCCCATGTGCGTTTCTTCGGCCACAAACTGACGGAAAACGGCGAGCGTTTAAAAGTGCCGCACATGGGCTGGAACCAGGTGCAGCAGGTACAAGATCACCCTATGTGGCACAAAATCGCTGACGATGAGCGTTTTTACTTTGTGCACAGTTATTACGCCGAGGCCGAAGATAACGTCGACATAGCCGGCCGCACCCGTTACGGCGTCGACGTTGCGGCGGCGGTGGCCAGGGGTAATATTTTTGCGGTGCAGTTCCATCCGGAAAAAAGTGCCGATGCAGGCCTGCAATTGCTTAAGAACTTTGTAAACTGGGCCGGAAAATAATTTAAAAATATCTTGGAAAAAAACCATTATGCTGATTATCCCCGCTATCGATCTGAAAGACGGTAAATGCGTTCGCCTGCGTCAGGGCCGGATGGACGATTCCACAGTGTTCGGCGGCGATCCGGTTGATATGGCAACCCGCTGGGTAGATGCCGGCGCAAGGCGTCTTCACTTGGTGGATTTGAACGGCGCGTTCGCCGGTGAGCCGGTCAACGGTGAAATTGTGAAGGCTATCGCGCGCAAGTATCCGGACTTACCGATTCAGATTGGTGGTGGTATCCGCTCCGCAGAAATTATTGAAACCTACCTGCAGGCCGGTGTGCAGTGGGTGATCATTGGCACCAAAGCGGTGAAAGAACCAGAATTTGTGACCGAAATGTGCAAACGTTTCCCCGGCCATATTATTGTGGGCCTGGACGCCAAAGACGGCCGCGTGGCCACCGACGGCTGGGCTGAAGTGTCTGAGATTATGGCAACCGATCTGGCCCGGCGTTTTGCGAACGACGGCGTAGACTCCATTGTGTACACCGACATTGCCCGCGACGGCATGATGCAGGGCGTGAACGTAGAAGCCACCGCGGCGCTGGCTAAGGCCTGTGGCATACCGGTGATTGCCTCTGGTGGCGTGACCAATATGGACGACTTGAAGCGCCTGGGCGCTGTGGCCGATCAGGGTATTCTGGGCGCCATTACCGGCCGTGCGATTTACGAAGGTACTCTGGATGTAGCCGAAGCTCAGGCTTACTGCGACAGCCTGAACGCTTGATTTTTGATCTTCTGACACTGTGACTTTCTGACTGAACGGAGCATTTCCATGGCACTGGCCAAGCGCATTATTCCCTGTCTGGATGTAGACAAGGGCAGGGTAGTGAAAGGCGTGAACTTTGTGGATATCCGCGACGCTGGCGACCCGGTGGAAGTAGCTCGCCGTTACAATGAGCAGGGCGCTGATGAGATCACCTTTTTGGATATTACCGCCAGTCACGAAAGCCGTGACACCACTTATGAAACCGTAGAGCGCATGGCGGCAGAGGTGTTTATTCCCTTAACCGTCGGCGGCGGTGTGCGCACGGTGGAAGACATTCGCAAACTGCTGAATGCCGGTGCCGATAAGGTGGCCATCAATACCGCGGCGGTGTTTGATTCCGAATTTGTAAGAACCGCGGCCGAGCGCTTTGGCAGCCAATGTATTGTTGTAGCGATTGATGCCAAGCGGGTGAGCGTCGAGGGCGAAGAGCCCAGGTGGGAGATTTTTACCCACGGTGGCCGCAAGCCAACGGGTTTGGACGCGGTGGAATGGGCGCAAAAGATGGTGGCCTTGGGAGCCGGTGAATTGCTACTAACCAGTATGGACCGCGACGGCACAAAAATTGGCTTTGACCTGGGCCTGACCCGCGCCGTTAGCGATGCGGTAACGGTGCCGGTGATTGCGTCTGGCGGGGTAGGTGGCCTACAGCACCTGGCCGATGGCGTAACCATCGGTGGCGCGGATGCGGTGCTGGCGGCCTCGATATTTCACTTCGGCGAGCACACCATTCCGGAAGCTAAAGCGTTTATGAAAGCCCAGGGAATTGAAGTGAGGGACTAGCCCGCCAGACAATTACAATCGGGCAGCGCTGCTGTCCGATTCTGGTTTTTTCGCATAAGCAGGCACTATGGCCTGCTTTTTCTCGTTTGCAAACATGGTTTTGTTGCTGTTGCGAATAGCCCAGACGCCGCTGATAGTTGCTACGGCAATGCCTTGTTCGTCCAGCAGAGGCAAGTGTTTTTCCAGATAGTCTACGGTGACTTTGTGGGGGTGGGCGATAGCGATGGCCGTGCCCTGTTGCCGCGCACGTTGAATCAACAGTTTGAATTGTCGGTCAACAAACTCTTCGGTTTGTTCGTGGTCCAGAAACACATCGCGGGTAAGGCTGGGAATGCTGTGCGCGCGGGCGACATCGCCGGCTATAGAGCTTGCGATAGTGCGGCTGTCAACGAAGTACAGCGGGTAGCGGCCCAGTTCTGTCATCACCCAGTCCATAGGCTGCAGGCGTTGCGTTAGCAGACTGCCCAGATGGTTATTCACGCCCTGAACGTGGGGCACCGACTGCAAAGCCCGTCGCAATGTGCGGGTAAGGTGGACCTGGTCCATATCTTCGGTCAGGCCGCCGGGCCCCAGGCCGAAATGCTGGGTGTTGGCCATGGGCGCGTGCAGCATGATTTCCTTATTCAGGCTGTGTGACAGTTTGGCCAGTTCTACGGTATGGCGGCGGTAGGGCAGAAACGACAGGGTGATTGGCTGCTCCAGCCGTGCCAGGCGCTCCCCTTCAGTACGGTTGTGGCCCATGTCATCAATGATGATGGCAATGGTGGGTGGCGGCCCGGCCAACACTGCATGGCTGACCATGCTGCTGGCCAGGCCCAGAAGCATGGTCAGCAGCATGCCAGCCGACGTGTTCGACCGCTGCGGATTCACAAACTGAACCTTGGAAAGTGCCTCACGGAAAGCAACTTATTGCTGAGCACTGGACGTGCCGGCGCGGCTGATGATGTTCAGCCCTTTAAGCAGATTCAGCGCTGAGCGCAACTGGTAGTCACGATTCAGAACCGCTTCAGCGGATTCCTTGGTGTTATCACTTACATCCTTAGCGCTCTCATCCTGAGCTGCGTTTTTACGGTTTTCGGCTTCGTTCTTGCCTTCCAGGTGGCCGCTTAAATCAGCTTCTGTAAACATCGGCTGGCTCTCCAGTTCTTTCAGCTCTGCCGGTTTTACTTCGATATCCGGCTTGATGCCGGTGGCCTGAATGGAGCGGCCGTCCGGTGTGTAGTAACGGGCTGTGGTCATTTTTATGGCGTGGGTTTCATCCAGTGGAATCACGGTTTGCACGCTGCCTTTGCCAAATGACTGGGTGCCCATCACTACGGCGCGGCGATGGTCCTGCAAGGCGCCCGCTACGATTTCTGATGCAGACGCGGAACCGCCGTTAATCAGGACCACCATTGGCGTATCGGCCAGTATGTCGCCTTTTGTGGCGCTGAAACGCAGGCGTGAGCTCTGTATGCGTCCTTCGGTGTAGACCACAAGGCCTTCGTTCAGCACAGCGTCTACGGTGTCAACGGCGGCCTGCAGAACGCCGCCCGGGTTGTTGCGTACATCCAGAATTACGCCTTTGAGTGCACCGCCGGCGTCTTTTTTCAGTGCCGTCAGGGCGTCGCGGAACTGGCTGCCGGTTTCGGCCTGGAACTGGGTAATGCGTACATAGCCGTAACCGTCATCCAGCATGCGGGATTTCACGCTGGTGACCTTGATGATGGCGCGCTCTACCGGAATGACCAGCGGCCCTGTTTCGCCGTCGCGAATGATCGTCAGTTGCAGAATACTGCCAGGTTCGCCGCGCATCAGCTCTACCGCGTCTTGCAGAGACATGCCTTTTACCGGTTGCTCACCCAGTTTTATGATCACGTCGCCAGTCCGCACACCGGCCTTTTGCGCCGGAGTGTCGTCTATGGGAGTGATGACCTTAACAAAGCCGTTTTCCATGCCTACTTCGATGCCCAGGCCACCAAAGGCACCGCTGGTGCTTTCTTCCAGGTCTTCGTAATCTTTTGGTGCCAGATAGGCTGAATGCGGGTCTAGCTCTGACAGCATGCCTTTAATGGCGCTTTCAAGCAGTTGGCTGTCAGTGACTTCTTCCACGTAAGCGTCTTTGATGCGACTGAAAACGGCGGTAAATTTACGCAGGTCGTCCAGCGGTAGCTGCTCGCGTTCTGCAGGTATGTCAATGCCCGCGTGAGGATCGGCTATGGTGTTGGTCGGCGTCTGCTGGGCGAAAGCCCAACCGGAAGCGGCAAAACAGGAGGCCATAACAAGGGCCTGCATCGGTAAAGCATGAAGAGTGCGTTGGGCAAGTTTCATTCACTTATCCTGTATTTATGCCGCTAGTTGGCGGGTTGCCGCTAATTCGCCACAGTATGGCGGGAGCGCTGGCGTTTGTCAGCTCTTGCCGGGTTTGGCCGGTTGCCCGGCCAGCCAGCGTGACGGATTATCGGGCTTGCCGTTGTGGCGTATTTCAAAATACAGCGCGGTTTTGTCGGTGCCGCCGGTCTGGCCGGCCTGAGCAATGGCCTCGCCGGCATCTACCCAGTCCCCGGTCGTGGTGTAAAGGCTGCTGGCATGGCCGTATAAAGTCATATAACCATCGCCGTGGTCAATAATGGTTAGTAGCCCAAAGCCACGCAACCAATTGGCGAATACAACACGACCGTAGTGAATGGCGTGGACTTCGGCGCCTGTGTCGGTGTGCATTAGCAGGCCGTTACGGCGTAGTTTGCCTTCGGCATAGGTTTCGCCAAAGCGGCTGGCTACGGTTCCGGCAGCGGGCCAGGGCATTTTTTTGCGCAGTTTCGCAAAGGGCTGGTTGGCATTTGGCGCAGGTATGCTGGTAATGGCCTGTTGCACTTCCTTTAACAGGGCCTCAAGGCGCTTTTGATCGGCGGCCAGTTCGTCGCGTTCGCTGCGGCGCTGGCCGATGTCTGCGTTCAAGCTTGCCAGTGTCTGTTCGCGCTGTTTACGGGTTTGCGCCAGTTTCTGCTGGCGTTGCTCGACATCGGCTTCGGTGGCGGCCAGTCTGGCGCGGGTGTTCTGCATTTGCGCGCGGGTTTGGTTCAGCTCTGCGAGGCTGGCCTGAAAAGCCTGTACCTGGCCGACTGTGTAATTGCCCAGGTATTCGTAATAGGTGAGGGTGCGGGCAATATTATTGGGGTCGGTTTCGTTGAGCAGTACTTTCAAGGCGCTGGCGTCGCCTTCCATCCAAGCCTGGCGCAGCAGTTTCTTCAACTGCTCGCGCTGGCCGTTAAGGATAAGAGTCAACTGCTGTTGCTGGGTTTCCAGTTCTGCCAGCTGTGTTTGCTGGCTGGTGGCCTGCTGCTTCAGGTCGCGAGATTCTCGGGTCAGGTCACTGATGCTGCGTTCCAGACCGGTCAGCTGTTGTTGCAGTTGCGAGCGGTCTTTCTCCGCTTTGGTCAACCACTGATTAATGGCGCCAATCTGCTTTTTCAGCTTTTCAACCTGGGCCGGAGTTACCTGTTGAGAAGCTGCTTGCTGTGCGGCTACCGGGGCTGCGCTGGCAAAAGCCAGCACCAGTAACATGGGTAGCAGCACAGGTAAAACCAGTAGCGCGCGCAACATGGTAGCTTGTCCGTTTACAGTCAACCGATCTCAGCCAGGCTGTGGCCTGTCATTTCGTTGGGCTGAGCCACGCCCATTAGTGCTAGCAGCGTAGGCGCCACATCGCTCAGGGCACCACCGTCGTTCAACATTATCTGTTTTGGGCCGGTGTATACCAGGGGCACAGGGCCAATGGTGTGGGCGGTGTGTACCTGGCCGGATACCGGGTCTTGCATCTGCTCGCAGTTGCCGTGGTCAGCGGTTATCAGGCCTTCGCCACCCACGTCCGCAAGTGCTTCTACAACGCGCTTTACGCAGGCGTCCAGGCATTCGGCCGCTTTGATGGCAGCGTCCAGCTTGCCCGTGTGGCCAACCATGTCGCCGTTGGCGTAGTTGCAGATGACCAGATCGTATTTGCCGCTTTTAATGGCCTCAACCAGTTTGTCTGTGACTTCCGGAGCGCTCATTTCCGGCTTCAGGTCATAGGTGGCAACGTCTGGAGATGGCACCAAAATGCGGTCTTCCCCGGTAAATGGCTCTTCGCGGCCGCCGTTAAAAAAGAAAGTAACGTGGGCGTATTTTTCGGTTTCCGAAATTCGCAGCTGGGTTTTGCCAGCGTTGGCCAGGTATTCGCCCAGGCAGTTAACGAGCTTTGCTGGCGGATAGGCGCAGCTGGCTTTTATATCGGCGGCGTATTCGGTGAGCATGACAAAGTCGGCCAGCTGGGGCACTTTTTTGCGTTTGAAGCCGTCAAAATCAGCGTCAACAAAGGTGCGCGTCAGCTCGCGGGCACGGTCTGCGCGGAAGTTCATAAACAACACGGCGTCGCCATCGTTAATGGTGGCAGTGGTGTCACCTTCGGCCTGAATGCGGGTTGGTTTTACAAACTCGTCATTTTCGTCGCGTTCGTAAGCCTGCTCCAGAGCGGCTACCGCGTCATCGCAGGCGTATTCAGCTTCACCCAGAGCCATCACATTGTAGGCTGCTTCTACGCGGTCCCAGCGGTTGTCGCGGTCCATGGCAAAGTAACGCCCGGTCACGCTTGCAATGCGAGCAACGCCAAGTGCGGCGAGGCTGGCCGTGGCTTCTTCCAATGACGCTTTGGCGCTGCGCGGAGGCATGTCGCGACCATCCAGAATGGCGTGCAGGTAAACGGCTTTAGCGCCGCGGGCTGCGGCTATTTCTGCCGCGGCAAGAATGTGGCTTTCATGGCTGTGGACGCCGCCTGGCGACAGCAGGCCAATCAGGTGAACGGCTTTGCCCTGGCTTACAGCGGCATCGATAGCTTTGCACAGGGCCGGGTTTGTCTGGAAACCGCCGTCTTTCAGGTCTTTGTCGATGCGGGTCAGGTTCTGGTATACAACGCGACCGGCGCCAAGATTCATGTGACCTACTTCGGAATTGCCCATTTGTCCGCTGGGCAGGCCTACAAACATGCCGGAGGTGTTAATCAGCGTTTTCGGGTTGTTTTGCCACAGACTATCCCAGAACGGTGTATTGGCGTTGCTGATGGCATTATCTTCGGCGGGGTCGCGGTGGCCCCAGCCGTCAAGAATGATGAGTGCCGTTGGCGTGCGAGTCGCTGTCATAACGTGCTCCGGTTGTTGGCAGTGTGTTGTTGTTGATAAGAGTGAGACTCAAGATTCTAACCGCTTTCATTTACCCATGCCATGCTGGTTGCCTTCTGCGCAGGGCCGCGGGTGTGTATAATCTTGCCAAATTATTTTGCAGGGTGTTTTCATGGATCGCTTGTTTGAATTTGTTGTTAACCATTACATTCTGGTGTCGGTATTCGTTGCCTTGCTGCTGGCGCTGCTGGCGCTGGAAACCCGCCGCGGTGGCGCTAAAATTTCCGCCCAAGGCGCTGTGAGCCTTATTAACCGGGACGAAGCGGTGGTGGTGGATATCCGTGATCGCAAAGAATTTAACGAAGGGCGCATCACCGGCTCGATGAATATCCCGTTGAGCGCGCTGAAAGGCCGTAGCAGTGAGCTGTCGAAGCACAAAGAAAAGCAGCTGATTGTGGTCGACAAGATGGGGCAGCATTCTGCTATGGCCGTCAAACAGCTGAACACTGATGGTTTTGCTAATGTGGTTCGCCTCAGCGGCGGCATTGCCGACTGGAAGGCCAGTAATTTGCCGCTGGTAAAGAAATAACGAAGGGTTGTGTCGCCGCCCAGCGCTACAGCACGCCGCTTAATTTACGGGCAACCTAGCCCAGACAGATAATAAAGGACTGAACATGGCTGAGAATTCGCAAGCTGCAGCAGGCAATGAAAACCAGAACCAACCACAATTCGCCATGCAGCGCATTTACGTAAAAGATCTTTCTTTCGAATCCCCCAACGCTCCAACGGTGTTTCAGGAGCAGTGGAAGCCGCAGGTCAATCTTGACCTGAACACAGGGCATTCCAAAGTCAGCGATAATCAGTACGAAGTTGTGCTGTCGTTGACAGTAACGGCAAAGATTGAAGAGAAAGTCGCTTATATTGTTGAAATCCAACAGGCCGGCGTTTTTCTGGTAAACGGTGTGGATCCTCAGCAATTGGGCCACATGTTGGGCGCCTACTGCCCGACCATTCTGTTCCCTTACGCCCGCGAAGCCATTGATAACCTGGTAAGCCGTGGTAGCTTCCCGGCACTGATGTTGGCGCCGGTTAACTTCGACGCGATTTATGCCCAGGCGCTTCAGCGCAAGCAAGAAGAAGCGAAGGCTGCAGAAGCCACCAGTGAGCCCAAAACTCACTGACTTTCTGGGCGAGCAAGAAAAACCCGGCTTAAGAGCCGGGTTTTTTTATTCAGAACCGCAAAATTCCAATTGCCGCCAGGCTTCATAAACCACCAGCGCGACGGTATTCGACAGGTTCAGGCTGCGGCTGTGAGCGCACATGGGCACTCTCAGACGGTGGCCATCGGCTAGGGCATCGCGAACCGGTGCGGGCAAGCCGCGGGTTTCCGGCCCGAACATCAGGTAGTCACCGTCCTGGTAACTGACCTCATGATAGTAGTGACTGCCTTTGGTGGTCAGCCCGAACAGCCGTTGCGGCTGCTCGGATTTTAAAAACGCCGGGTAACTTTCGTGTACTTTCACACTGGCGTATTCGCTGTAATCCAGCCCGGCCCGGCGCATCTGTTTGTCTTCCAGAGTAAACCCCAGTGGTTCAATCAGATGCAGCTTACAACCGGTGTTGGCGCAGAGCCGGATAATATTCCCGGTATTTGGAGGAATTTCCGGCTCGTACAGCACGACATTCAGCATATTAGATTAACGCTCAACCGCCAGCGCCACACCCATGCCACCGCCGATGCACAGTGTTGCCAAGCCTTTTTTGGCATCTTGACGCACCATTTCGTGCAACAGGCTGACCAGAATACGGCAGCCGGAGGCGCCGATCGGGTGGCCCATCGCAATAGCGCCGCCGTTCACGTTAACCTTGGCAACGTCCCAACCCATATCGCGGTTGACCGCAATAGCCTGGGCCGCGAAGGCTTCGTTGGCTTCAATCAGGTCCAGATCGCTAACGTCCCAGCCCGCCAATTTCAGGCAGCGCTGGCTGGCCGGAATCGGGCCAGTGCCCATAATAGTGGGGTCTACGCCGGCGCTGGACTGGGCTTTGATGGTGACAAGTACGGTCAAGCCCAGTTCTTTGGCTTTTTCAGCGCTGCACACCATAACGGCGGCTGCGCCATCGTTGATGGTCGAGGAGTTAGCGGCGGTGACTGTGCCGTCTTTTTTGAACGCAGGGCGCAGTTTGGACAGGCCTTCGGCGGTCGTGCCGTCACGCGGGCCTTCGTCTTTAGCGACAATAATCGGGTCGCCTTTACGCTGGGGAATCGAAACCGGCACGATTTCGCCGTCAAAGCGACCGGCTTCTTGTGCTGCTATGGCTTTTTGCTGAGACGCAGCTGCGAATTGATCCTGCTCTTCACGGCTGATGCCGTATTTTTCAACGATATTTTCGGTGGTTATGCCCATGTGGTAGTCGTTGAACGCGTCCCACAGACCGTCATTGACCATGGTGTCTACCAACGCCCAATTGCCCATACGCTGACCATTACGGCTGTTGGGGAGAACGTGGGGCGCCTGGCTCATGCTTTCCTGGCCACCGGCAATGACGATTTCTGCGTCGCCGTTGCGGATAGACTGTACCGCCATGTGAACGGCTTTCAGGCCGGAACCGCAAACCTTATTGATGGTCATAGCCGGCACAGTCGCCGGCAGCCCGGCGTTAATAGCTGCCTGGCGCGCTGGATTCTGGCCGCAGCCCGCGGTGAGCACCTGGCCCATAACAACTTCGCTGACTTGGTCACCGGCAATACCGGTTTCTTCCATCAGCGCTTTAATGACAGCCGTTCCAAGCTGGTCAGCGCGCAGGGTTGATAATCCCCCACCAAAACCGCCAACCGCCGTCCGCTTGGCGGCAACAATGACAACATCACGCATGAGCATTCTCCATTTTTAGCATGCGGGCGACAGATTTGCCGCGCCTAGGTGAAACTGTTCACAGTGTAGCCCTTTGACTGGCGAGCACCAACCGCTTAGTGCGCGACGGATTTAATGCTTTTGTATGACATTGCGGATGGCCTCCAGCCTGCACTGGTCCATAGCCTGACCCAGTTCCGGCCCACGGTAACCTCGGGCTAGTAAGGTTTTGGCTTGCACGCCCGCAGCCGCCTGCGCCGAATCTGCAAGCTGTTGCAGGGCGAGCTGCTGTAAACGCAGGTCGGGGCCGTTTTGAAGAGGCAAGGTAACGCGTAACAGTTGCAGCGCTTCTTGCAGGCGCTCGGGCCGGCGCCAGGCGTCCGCGGCGTTAAGCGCTTCCAGCAGCTGCTCGGGCAGGTCATTTTGGTTGTCAGTGTTGTTCATGCAGGATGAGCCGCGGAGAGTGCCGGCCAGGGTGGCAAGCTCTTGGCAAGCTTTTGGAGCCTTAAGCAAAGCCACTCGGTTACTGGTCTGTGCACTTGAAAGCGGCAGTAACAACGCGGCAACTCGTTGTGCTGTGTTGGCGTCGGGTAAGTTTTGATGTAATTGCTGCAGGGCGTTCAGGGCCTGCTGGCGTACTGGCTGCGCGGCAAATTCCGGCAGTAGTTCAATCAGCGCGCCACAACTGTGCAGCACATCAAAAAACGTCACCGGAGAAGCCTCGTGCAAGGCGCGCTGAAGCTCTTGCCATACCCGCTCAGGCACCAGGTGGCCGACTTCGCCGGCGTCGGTCATGGCCTGCATCAATTGCAGAGTGTCGGGATGGACTTCGAAACCTTCGGGCGCGAAGCGGGCGGCAAAACGTGCGGTGCGCAGAATGCGCAGAGGGTCTTCTGCAAAAGCTTCGGAAACGTGGCGCAACAGACGGTCTTGAAGATCCTGCCGACCGCCGAAAGGGTCAATAATCTCGCCGCTTTCGGCCTGCGCCATGGCATTAACAGTCAGATCACGGCGTTTCAGGTCTTCTTCGAGGGTTACGTCGGGTGCGCTGTACACCGTGAACCCGTGGTAGCCATGGCCTTGCTTGCGCTCGGTGCGCGCCAGCGCGTACTCCTCGTGGGTATGGGGGTGCAGGAACACCGGGAAATCAGCGCCCACCTGGCGAAAACCTTGTGCTAGCAAGGCTTCGGGCGTAGCGCCCACCACCACCCAGTCGCGGTCTTTAACTGGCAGGCCCAGCAGTTGATCGCGCACTGCGCCGCCAACCAGGTAGATGTCCATAAAGGTCCCCATAATATCGAGAAGTTGTGGCGCAGATTAGGCCAGAAGCCGCTGCCACACAAGCCGCTGCCGGTTACGCCGACGCGGCGGTCTTTTGCCGTTTACACTGGGGATATTTAAGCGTTTGCGTAAAAATGCAAGTTGAGTCAGTGTCTTGCATAACCTGGCCCGATTCTTTCATATAACAGCCAAACCGCATTTTCGGAGATTAGTAATGACACTTCGCGTTATATCCGCGTTACTGGTGCTGTTGATGACGACAGCTTGCGCGCCCACGGGACAGCACGGCCGCAACGCAGACGCTAACCGCTTCGCGCCGATTACCCTGCGGGTTAGCGGCTATGGCACCTATGAAGACGCCACAAAAGACCGGTTGGACACGCGCAAGCGCCTGATGGCGCGCAGGGCCTCCCAGCTTGATGCCTATCGCAATCTGGCGGAACGGGTTTACGGTACGGTGGTTTACGGTGGTTTACGGCGGTGCGACGGTGAACGATTTTGTGCTGCAGAACGATGATTTTCGAGCCTACGTTGACAGCTATTTGCGCGGTATGAAAACCGTATCTGTGAACGAACACAGTGACGGCGTTGTGGAAACGGTCGTCGAATTGAAACTGGAGCCACGCTTTCGCCAGTGCGTTGCATGTGTGCCCGACACCCAGGTTGCCCGTTATTGCTCGTTACCCTTACCCCGCGAAAATGACAGTGCCAGCGATGTTCGCAGCGGCAACACCGATTCTCTTTACTACCTGGATTAAGCGATGACTGCTTGCTACCGAAGGTTACAGCAATGTATTTCAATCGCCGCTGCCTGTGCTCTGGCACTGATTTTTGCCAGCCAGCCGCTGCTGGCCGCAGTTGTTGAGGGCGTAGGCCATGCCAGCATTCACAATGGTGATATTGATAGCGCCCGCGCCCTGGCACGGCAGGCGGCTATGCGCGATATGGCACTGCAATACGACGCCCGCATCAGTAACAGCGACACGGTTGAAAATGGTGTACTAATCAGTTCGCGCTTGCGCGTTACCAGCGATGTCAGCGCCCGCAATGTGCAGGTGGTGGATGAGTTTCGCAGCGGCCAGCTGTTGCGGCTGACCCTGCGCGCAGAAATGACCGCCCAGCAAAGCAGTTGCGGTAAAGGTGCGGCGTCCACGTTAAAAAAGCGCGTGGCGATTACCGGGTTTCCATTGTTGTACCCTGACCACGCCCGCGTTGGGCGCCTGGATGATGCTGGTGAAATGCTGCCGCAACAGTTACAGGCCCGTTTGCGTAACGCCGGCAGCGTGCAGGTTCTTTCGGCAACAAGCTTGAGGATGTATGACGATTTGTTGAACGCACCCACAGCCCAGCAGGACGACAATCGGCTGACCAACGTACGCCAGCTGGCGCGGGAGCTGGGTGCTCAGTTTGTGGTCAGCGGGGTTATACGGGATCTGGACGTGGCTGACCCTGCGGCCTGGAATACGTCGGTACTCGGCAAATTGAAGCGTAGCGTGAGAGCAGTAGATCAGAGTCGACGCTTTATTGCGGATATGGTGATTTATGATGGTTTTAGTGGGGCGCCGGTGTACCAGCAGCGCTTCAGTGCCCGCGCGCAATGGAACGCTGGCCCTGGCAGCGCCAAGGGCTTTGCTTCCGCCGGTTTCGAGCAAACCGACTATGGTCAGGCAGTAGCGCAGGTGATGGATGACATGGCCCAATCCGTGACGGATGCGCTGAACTGCCAACCGTTTATGACCCGCATCAGCCGTGTTGACGGTGACCTTGCCACTATTGAATCGGGTGCTACCTCCGGATTGCGGCCGTCAGCAACGCTGCAGGTATACCGAAGTGCACAACACTTTGAAGCTCTGGACGCAACGCCGGAGCTGAGTGAAACCGGCGTCAGCATCACACTCAACAACGTTCACCCGGAATTCGCCTCCGGCAAGCTGTCGGCCCATGGTGGCCAAACCAATATCCAGCAGGACGATATTGCCGTGGTGTGGTAGCGCAGATTATGCGGCTTGTTTAGACGCGACATCACGGATTTTGCTGATCATCGAACGCAGACCGTTTCCGCGAGTCGGGGAAATATGGCGGAATAAATCCAGGCGTTCAAACAGCTCATCAATGTCTATGGCCAGAAGTTCACGGGGTTCGTGATTGTTCAGCGCCACCAGGATGATCGCCGCTAGCCCACGCACAATAATGGCATCAGAATCGATTAGCAGAAACAGCTTGCCGCTGGCTTCATCATAATGATGAGTCAGCCATACCTGGCTCTGGCAGCCGTGCACGTAATTCTGTTCGTTGCGTTCGGAATCCGGAAACGGCGGTAGCTGTTTGCCCAGGTCGATAATGAACGCGTAGCGATCTTCCCAGTCGTCCAAAAGCTCGAAGGCCTCAAACACGTCTTCCATTGTGGTGCTGGTACCCAGCGGATTTTTCGTGAAATCGGTTGCGCTGGTGGTCATTACAACATCCCCAGTTCCAGTTTGGCTTCGTCGGTCAGCATGTCGCTGGTCCAGGGCGGGTCAAAGGTCAGGTCTACCGTGACTTTATCAACGTTGGGCACGTGTTCCAATTTGGTTTTCACATCCTCGGTAATCACCGGGCCCATACCACAACCTGCGGCGGTAAGAGTCATGGTGATGTGAATGTGGTTACCGTGCTCTGGTTCTTGCTCGATGGAGCAGTTGTAGATTAGCCCCAGCTCTACCACGTTGACCGGAATCTCCGGGTCATAACAGTTACGCAGGGCTTCCCACATCTGGTTTTCGTTTACCGTACCGTCTTCCGGAGTATCAAAATTACTGACCAGTGGCTGTTTGCCCAAAGCGTCGGCGTCGTGGCCTTCAATGCGTGCCAAATTGCCATTAACGGCCACTGTAAAGGTTCCGCCCAATGACTGGGTAATGGTTACGAAGGTATCCGAAGGAATCATGATTTCCGTTCCGGAGGGAACCAGGCGGGCTTCCACTTTTCGTTTGGTCAGTACAACTTCCCGTTCTTGCATCTGTTACTCCGTCATACCACTGTAAAGCTTTCGCCGCAGCCACATTCTGCGGTGGCGTTGGGGTTGCGAAACTCAAAGGTGGAGTTTACGCCTTCGGTAACAAAATCAATTTCAATACCGTTCACCAGTGGAATGTGTTCGTCTTTTACAAACAGGTCTACACCGTCGATATGAAATATCTGGTCATCGCTGCCGGACTCTTCCACCCACTGGGTTTCGTACTTAAAGCCGGAACATCCGCTCTTTTTGATGGCAAGACGAATGCCAAGCGCTTCGGGCCTTTTTTCCAACTGCTTGCGGACGTGTTTAATCGCACTGGGGGTCATGGTGACCGCAATCGTTGGGGTGAATACTTGGGCTGTCATAATTTCACCTCCATCAGGTAAACAAACGCTGTATTTTTTGTAGGGCGGCAAACAATTGCTCTACTTCTTCCAGAGTATTGTAGAACGCAAACGAGGCCCGCGCTGTACCAGGAAGCCCGTAATACTCCATCAGCGGCATGGCACAATGATGGCCGGTACGAATGGCAATGCCCTGCTGATCTAGCAGAGTACCGATATCACTGGGGTGCAGACCGTCAATTTTAAAGGATATCAGCGGCACTTTGTTGCGCGCGGTGCCAATCACGGTCATACCCGGCACGCTAGCCACCAGCTCGTTGGCGCGCTGGAGCAGAGCGTTTTCGGCCGCTTCCATTGCGTTGCGATCCAGGGTAGCCAAATAATCAATAGCGGCGCCCAGGCCCACGGCTTCGGCAATGGCCGGGGTGCCGGCTTCAAATTTGTAAGGCAGGGTGTTGTAAGTAGTGCCGGCAAAGCTCACCCGTTCAATCATTTCGCCGCCGCCCTGCCAGGGTGGCATAGCTTCCAGCAACTCGGCTTTGCCATAAAGCACGCCAATACCGGTGGGGCCAAACAGCTTATGGGCCGAGAACACGTAAAAGTCGCAATCCAGCGCCTGCACATCGGGCTGGAAGTGGCCCACGGCCTGGGCGCCATCGACCAGGGTGATTACGCCCTGTGCTTTGGCTTTGGCTACCATGTCAGCCACCGGGTTCACCGTGCCTAACGCATTGGACACGTGGGTGATGGCCAGAATGCGGGTGCGCTCACTCAACAGTGAGTGAAACGAGTCCATGTCCAGCTCGCCTTCCGGCGTTACATCAATCGGCAGTACCTTGGCACCGGTGCGCTCTGCCAGCATCTGCCAGGGCACGATGTTGGCGTGGTGCTCCATCTGGCTCAGCAAAATTTCGTCGCCCGGTTTAAGCAGCGGAGCCAAGCCGTTGGCCACCAGGTTGATGGCTTCGGTGGTGCCGCGGGTCCAGATAATTTCCCGTGCGCTGGGCGCATTTAAAAACTGCTGGACCTTCTTGCGCGCGCCTTCAAAGGCGGTAGTGGCACGGTCAGCCAGGGTGTGGGCGCCCCGGTGAACGTTGGAGTGCATTTCCCGATAATAGCTGTCCATGGCCTGCAACACCGCTTCCGGGCGTTGTGATGAAGCGCCGTTGTCCAGATACACCAGCGGTTTGCCGTTTACCTGTTGCGACAGTATGGGAAAATCCCGGCGTACCGCGTGTACGTCAAACAGCGGTTGGGTGGTTTTGGCCACGGACAAAGTGCTCATAACCGGTTATACCTCTTGGAATGCCTGGTCGAAGAACTGGTTCAGTCCGGTGTTGGCGGTGTCACGCACCTGCTCCACCGGAATCTGGGCCACCAGTTCATTGATAAACGCCATGGTCAGCAGAACTTTTGCATCGCGGGGGCTAAGGCCACGGGACACCAGATAAAATATGGATTCGTTATCAAGCTGGCCGATGGTCGCGCCGTGGGCGCACTTTACGTCGTCGGCGTAAATTTCCAGTTCTGGCTTGGTGTCGATTTCCGCACCGTTGGTGAGCAGCAGATTTTTGTTGCTCATGTTGGCGTTGGATTTTTGCGCATCCTGATGGATGTGTATACGGCCGTTAAAAATAGCGTGGGATTTATCTGCTGCAATGTTGCGATAGCTTTCCTCGCTGTTGCAGTGGGCCGCAATGTGTTCAATGGTGGTGTGATTGTCGTAATGCTGGGTACCTTGGGTAACCACCACGCCATTGAGTTTACACTCGGCACCTTCGCCTTCAAGGCGAACGTGCAGGTCGTGACGGCGCAAGGTGCCACCAAAGCCAACGCTGTGACTTGCAAAACGCGAGTTGCGCTGTTGGCGCACGCCGGTGGTGCCTATGTGCTGCACATTCTGACCTTCGGTATTCAGGCGCACACTGGTGACATTGGCGCCATCGCCCAGGCTAAACTCGGTGGCGGTGTTGACCATCACCGGGCTTTCGCCGCTGGAAACATAATCTTCCACCAGGGTGAGCTGGCTGTTGCTGCCTGCGGCTACCAGAATACAAGGAAAGGCAGACCCGCTGTGGCTGGCGCTGGTGTGATGAATTACAAACAGCGGTTGGTCCAGCACGGTGCCGGGCTGCAGTTGGATCAGCAGACCGTCTTCAAAGCGCGCAGCGTTCAGCAGTGACAGGTTTATTGAACCGTGTTTTGCCGGCTGATCGCTGATGGATTTGCCCAGCAGGTCAGCGGCAAGCTCGGCGTCATCGCCGTTCAAATCACTGAAGCGCTTTATGCTCAGGCCTTCCAGCGCTGGGTAGTTGCTGGCTTCGGGGCGCACAACGCCATTTACCAGCACCACAGTGTAACCCTGAATGTCGGCCTCGGCGCCGGCACTGGCGCTCAGCGGCAAGGAGCTGGCCATTTCATCGGTCAGTTTCAGATGCTTGGCCGAGTACTTCCAGTTTTCAGTTTTGCGCGTGGGCAGCAGCAAATCCTTCAGAGCGCTGGCTCTGTTAGCGCGCAGCGCCAGCAGTGGCTCGGGCAGAGCTTGACCCGCCGATTGCAGAAAGGCGCTGGAAAGCGTAGATGCAGATTTCATGTCGCGACCTCCTGATCAGTGGCTGGCAGTTACGTTATCTTTGACGCCGAGCCAGCCGTAGCCTTTTTCTTCCAGTTCCAGAGCCAGTTCGCGGCCGCCTGATTTGATGATTTTGCCATCAGCCAGCACGTGTACGTAATCTGGAACTATGTGGTCCAGCAGGCGCTGGTAATGGGTAATCATCAGAATGGCACGATCGGGAGCACGTAAGGCGTTTACACCGTCGGAAACGACCTTCAGGGCGTCTATATCAAGGCCGGAGTCAGTTTCGTCAAGAATGGCGAATTTTGGTTGCAGCAACAGCGCCTGCATTATTTCGTTACGCTTTTTTTCTCCACCCGAGAAGCCTTCGTTCACGCCGCGTTTGAGAAAGGCGGGATCCAGGTCGACCTGTCTGGAGACCTCTTTGGCCAGCTTCATGAATTCAGCGGCGTTCATGTCGTCTTTGCCCTGGTGCTTGCGCATGGCGTTAACGGCGGTGCGCAGGAACTGCAGGTTGCTGACGCCGGGAATTTCAACCGGGTATTGGAACGCCAGGAAAATACCTTCGCGGGCACGCATTTCGGTGGGCAGTTCAAGCAGGTTGTCGCCGTTGAGGGTAACGTCGCCTTCGGTGACTTCAAATGCTTCATTGCCTGCCAACACCTGCGACAAGGTACTTTTGCCGGAGCCGTTGGGGCCCATGATGGCGTGAACTTCGCCGGCTTTTATTTCCAGGTTGATGCCTTTGAGAATCTGTTTGCCTTCAACGGAGGCGTGCAGGTTTTTGATGCTCAGCATGTGTAATTTCTCTCTTTTAAGCTTTTGAATTCGTTTTAATCAAATTTTGGGCTTCTATAAAGCTTAACCGACCGAGCCTTCCAAGCTGACTTCAAGCAGTTTGCCGGCTTCTACCGCAAACTCCATGGGCAGCTCTTTGAAGACTTCTTTACAGAAGCCGTTGACGATCATGGATACAGCCTGTTCCGCGTTAATACCGCGCTGGCGGCAGAGGAACATCTGTTCGTCGCTGACTTTTGACGTGGTCGCCTCGTGCTCCACGATGGCCGACTTGTTCTTGCTTTCTATGTACGGGAAAGTGTGGGCGCCGCAGCGGTCACCAATTAGCAGGGAGTCGCACTGGGTGAAGTTTCGTGCACCTTCGGCTCCCGGGTTGAACTTGATCAGGCCGCGGTAGGTGTTTGAGCTGCGACCGGCAGAAATACCCTTGGAAATCACCGTGCTGCGGGTGTTTTTGCCCAGGTGAATCATTTTTGTGCCGGTGTCGGCCTGCTGGTAGTTGTGGGTCAGCGCGACTGAGTAAAATTCACCGACGCTGTTGTCGCCGCGCAGTACGCAGCTGGGGTACTTCCAGGTGACGGCTGAACCGGTTTCGACCTGGGTCCAGGACACTTTGGAGTTGTCACCGATGCAGGCGGCGCGTTTTGTGACGAAGTTAAAGATACCGCCTTTGCCGTTTTCGTCGCCGGGGTACCAGTTCTGTACCGTAGAGTATTTGATCTGGGCGTCTTTTAGCAGCACCAGTTCGACGACTGCAGCGTGCAGCTGGTTTTCGTCGCGCATGGGTGCAGTGCAACCTTCCAGATAACTGACGTAACTGCCTTCGTCGGCGATAATAAGGGTTCGCTCGAACTGGCCAGTGTTGGCAGCGTTGATGCGGAAGTAGGTCGACAGTTCCATCGGGCAGCGCACACCTTTGGGGATGTACACGAAGGAGCCGTCGGAGAATACCGCCGAATTCAGCGCGGCGAAGTAGTTGTCAGCGGCGGGAACCACGCTGCCCAGATACTTTTTCACCAGCTCCGGGTATTTCTGAATCGCTTCTGAAATCGGGCAGAAGATAACGCCTGCTTTTTCCAGTGGTTCTTTAAAGGTGGTGACTACAGAGACGGAGTCGAAGACCGCATCTACTGCAACGCCGGCTAGTTTGGCCCTTTCGTGCAGCGGAATACCCAGTTTTTCATAGGTGCGCAGCAGCTCAGGATCGACTTCGTCGAGGCTCTGAAGCATATCTTCCGGGCGTTTGGGCGCGGAATAATAGGAAATTTCGTTGTATTTTACCTTTGGGTAATCAACGTGAGCCCAGTCTGGCTCTTCCATTTCGAGCCAGCGACGATAGGCTTTCAGGCGCCACTCCAGCATGAATTCTGGCTCTTGCTTGAGTTCAGAAAGACGGCGAATTACGTCTTCATTGAGGCCCGGCTCAAAGGTGTCTGACTCAATCTCGGTTACGAACCCGTGTTCGTAGTCCCGTTTGATGAGTTCTCTTACCTCTTTGTCTGTGGTCGCCATGATCGTCGCTCCGTGTTCTTTTATCGTGGGCTGTGATGCCCTTTAGTTTGCCAGCAACCGCGAAAGTTGCAGGGCTGATCTGTTGCTTGTTGATGCTGATTGTACAATACCAGACTAATTTAGTCAGGTATTAAATCGAGGAAAAATATATTATACCGAAAACTGCTTTTAAAGCGGGTTGCGCGTCTGGGTTGTGTTTAGTTCGAGTTATTATACGTGCAGTTCAGCCTTGCGTGCCATTCGGCAGGATACGTGTCAGATAGCTGTGAGCAAGCTGCGCCGGAGTGTTTGGCGGCACAGGAATGCGCACGATGTGGCCGCTGCCGGGGGCGCAATTCACGGCGCCGCCGTTCAGATTTTCCATAGCAGGCAGGGTGAATCGCAGGTTGCCGCTGGGGGTGACCAGTTCCAGCGGGTCACCGATGGAGAATTTATTTTTTACAGTGATGGTAAGCCACTGGTCGTTGGCGTCGGCGATGGCGCCCACCACCTGCTGGCTGCCGAGATAGGACGAGCCCTGCTCGTAGCTCTGATATTCTTGGGGCAGGTGGCGGCGCAGGAACCCTTCGGTGTAACCGCGGTTCGACAGGGCTTCGAGCTCGTCCATCAGGCTCATGTCAAAAGGCTTGCCTTGCACAGCTTCGTCAATGGCCCGGCGGTAGGCCTGTGTAGTGCGTGCTACGTAGTAGGTGCTTTTGGTGCGGCCTTCAATTTTCAGAGAGTGCACGCCCATTTCGCACAGGGCGGCCACGTGCTGAACCGCGCGCAGATCGCGGGAATTCATGATGTAGGTGCCGTGTTCGTCCTCATAAGCGGGAATTAAGCTGCCGGGACGGTTGGGTTCTTCCAGCAGAATTTCTCTGGGCTCTATCTCCCTGGGTAAAGCCTCCTGCACAGGGTTGTCAGAAGAGCAGGCGATCAGGTCGCCCGTTTGATCGTGACTGTGTGCCACCGGTTTGTAGTTCCAGCGACAGGCGTTGGTGCAGGCTCCCTGATTGGCATCGCGGTGGTTCATATAGCCCGACAGCAGGCAGCGGCCGGAGTAAGCCATGCACAGAGCGCCGTGTACAAACACCTCCAGTTCCATCTGCGGCACCCGCTCGCGAATCTCGCGAATTTCGTTCAGTGCCAGTTCCCGTGACAGAATCACCCGGCTGATGCCCTGGCTGTGCCAGAATTCTACTGTTGCCCAGTTTACCGCGTTGGCCTGGACAGACAGGTGTATAGGCTGGTCTGGCCACTGCTTTTTTACCAGCATGATTAAACCTGGGTCGGACATGATAAGCGCATCGGGTTTTTGCTCTATTACCGGCGCCAGATCTTTCAGATAGGAACGAACCTTGTCATTGTGGGGTGCAATGTTAGAGACCAGATAGAACTGCTTGCCCAGACTGTGAGCGCGCTCGATACCAGCGCCCAGGTCGGCTGCGTTCTTGAAACTGTTGTTGCGAACCCGCAGTGAATAGCGTGGCTGGCCGGCATAAACCGCATCGGCGCCATAGGCAAAGGCGGTTTCAAGGTGCTCGGGGGTGCCGGCGGGCGCAAGCAGTTCAGGGGTATTCATAACGGGCTCCGGGATGAATATGTGGAGGATAGGGCGCTTGTCAAGCGTAGCGAGCGCACTATTGTGCCCGAGCCAATCAGAATTTCAGTTGACCTCGCTCAAGGGTATTATGGATTAATTTCAGCTAACATCTGTACGCTGAATGCTTTGATGGTTTATCTTTCACCACCGAATTTTTAAAAGATGACAATAAATTCTGAGTCGGGAGGGGTTTCATGGCTGTAAACGGGCAGCAGCAGGCTGCGCGGGCATCTTTGAGTATCCGCGTGCGTGTTTTGATTGACGGCCAGCTGGCCAGAGGAAAGGTAGGTGTAGAGGTGGTTGCGTCGCAGCTGCACATGAGCCGCTATACCTTGCATAAAAAATTGAAAGCGGAAGGGCTGACCTTCGCACGTATATTGGAGGACGTTCGCCGCAAGCGGGCGCTGGCTTACATGCAGGATAAAACCAAGCCGCTGGTAGAAATTGCCGAACAGCTTGGGTTTTCAGAACTGAGTGCATTCAGCCGGGCGTTCAAGCGTTGGATGGGCTCGTCGCCGGCTGAATACCGCTCGGTCAGGTTTTCCTGAATCGAGCTTAGAACTTTTTAAACACCAGGCTGCCGTTGGTGCCGCCAAAGCCGAAACTGTTGCTCATCACATATTCCAGGTTCTGGTTTTCGCGCACTTCGCGCACGACCGGGTAACCTTCTGCGCCTTCATCCAGATTTTCGATGTTGGCAGATGGGCAAATAAAGCTTTCACGCTGCATGATCAGGCTGTAAATGGCTTCGTGCACGCCTGCCGCGCCCAGAGCGTGGCCGCTCAGTGCTTTGGTAGAACTCAGCGGCGGAATGCGGTCACCAAAGGCCTGCTTGATAGCTTTCAGCTCGGTGATGTCGCCGGCCGGTGTGCTGGTGCCGTGGGTGTTGATGTAGCTGATGTCGCCGTCGATGTTTTTCATCGCCTGCTGCATGCAGCGTACTGCACCCTCGCCGCTGGGGGCGACCATATCAGCGCCATCAGAGGTTGCGCCAAAGCCGACAATTTCCGCCAAAATGTTGGCGCCGCGGGCTTGTGCATGCTCCAGAGCTTCCAGCACCAGGGTGCCGCCGCCGCCAGAAATCACGAAACCGTCGCGGTTGGCATCGTAGGTGCGCGACGCTTTTTCCGGGGTGTCGTTGTACTTGGTGGACAGCGCGCCCATGGCGTCGAACAACATGCTCAGGCTCCAGTGGATATCGTCGCCACCGCCGGCCAGCATCACGTCCTGGCGGCCCATGGCAATCAGGTCCGCCGCGTGGCCAATCGCGTGGGTACTGGTGGCGCAGGCCGACGTAATGCCGTAGTTAACACCGGTAATGCCGAACGCCGTTGTAATGCTGGCATTGATAGAGCTGCCCATGGTGCGTGGTACCCGGTAAGGGCCAACCCGCCGAATGCCTTTTGCACGATGGGTGTCGATGGCGTCCATCAGCTCCACGGTAGATGCGCCACCGGTGCCGAAAATGGCGCCGGTGGTGTTGGCGCGGATCTGCTCGTCGGTCAGGCCAGACTGGGCCAGGGCTTCTACCGTAGACAGGTGGGCGTAGCCGGAAGCCGGGCACATAAAACGCCACAACTTGCGGTCAATCAATTCTGGAAGATTCAGGTTGATCTGACCGCAAATCTGGCTACGTAGGCCGTTATCGCGGGCTTCTTCGCTGAAGCCGATACCGGACTTCACTTCCCGCAGTGATTTGGTTACAGCCTTTAAGTCGGTTCCAAGGCTGGACACAATGCCCATCCCGGTGATTACAACGCGACGCATGTCAGTCACTCCTAAAAGTTGTCGGTGGAGGTGAACAGGCCTACCCGTAGGTCTTTGGCCATATAAATTTCCTTGCCGTCCACTTCCATTCGGCCATCAGCGATAGCCATGGTTAGCTTGCGCTTTATAAGACGTTTGAAATCAAGATGGTAAGTGACTTTTTTGGCATTAGGAAGAACCTGGCCAAAGAATTTCACTTCACCGGAACCCAGCGCCCGGCCTTTGCCCCGGCCACCTGTCCATGCCAGGTAGAAACCGAGCAGCTGCCACATGGCGTCAAGGCCCAGGCAGCCCGGCATAACCGGATCGCTGTCAAAGTGAACCTTGAAGAACCACAGGTCCGGATTGATATCCAGCTCTGCGGTCAGGCCACCTTTGCCGTAAAGCCCGCCTTCGCTCCCAATGTGGGTGATGCGGTCGAACATCAGCATTTCATCAATGGGCAGGCGCATGCCAGCGCCCTTGAACAATTCACCGTGACCGCAGTCGATCAGGTCTTGTTTGCTAAACGTGTTGGGGTAGGGGTTGGAATCCATAGTGCCGGTGTCTCTTTCGCAAGATGATTTCCTATAACTTTAGCTCGAAATTCGCCTGATGCTATTGACCATTAGTGGATAATTACAAAATTTGCGCAATGTTTACCCGATTTTACCGTCTGGCCGTGGGCTAGCCAATATGTGGGTGTAGCGCCACAGAAAGACACCAAAGGCGATCAGCCATAGCAGAGTGCTGACGCCAATACCGGCGTGCCAGCCCAGAATATTGAAGGCCGTCAGCACCCGTGCCACCGCGGCCAGCTGGATTAATACAAAGGCGGTTACCATGCCCCGTGGCAGCACCAGCGGCCGGCCGGTGTGGCCCAGGGTTACCCGTGCTATAACCCCAAATATCAGGCAGCCAATGGCGCCAGCACCCGCAGCGTGGGCCCAGGCGTTTGAAGGCCATTCCAATAACAGATGGCCCGCCAACAGAACCAGCGCCACCGGCACCCACAGAATCGACAGGTGTAACACCCATAACAGCGGTTCTTTATGGGTCAGCCAACCTTTCCAATTGTAAAGCCGCACCAGCATAATACCAGCGGCAACGATGGCCATCACTCCAGCAAGGGTGCGCCAGCCGCTCACCAGTGTTGCCAGCAGCACAATCATCGCAAATACGCTGGCCATATCCAGTTTGGCTGAATTTTTCACCAGCGTAGGGCTCAGTCCCTGGCGGCCTAGATAACCGCTGGTGAAGGCCGGTGTGATACGCCCGCCAACAATGCTGATCAGGGCCAGGCCCATCAGCAGCGCACCGTAGCTGTAAACCGGATCAAGACGGGCAACGAAGCCGATTTGCATCAGCCATAAGAGGCCCAGTACCACCAGTATCATCAGTTGGCGTTTCTGCCGCGCGTGCCAGACACGCCAGCCCGCATCGAGCATCACTAACGGCAGAAAGGCCAGGTTCACACCCTGAACCAGCCAAACCGGAAGATCACCGCCAAAGGCCAGCAATAGCCGGCCAGCAAGCCACACACCCCACAGTAGAGCCAGACGCAGCCCATGAATGCGATCGGTCTGCGTCCAGGTGCACACGGCCGTTAGCAGAAAGCCCGCAATAGCGGCGGTCAGAAACCCGAACAGCATTTCGTGCTGGTGCCATAGCACCCCGGGCAAGGCTAGTGGCAGTTGTAGGGTGCCTGTTGCCTGGAGCACCCATACCGGCAACACAACAACAACCAGCAGGGCCATAGACAGGAAGAAAATGCGAAAAGGGTAACCGAACAACTGACCGATACTGGCGCGGTCGGCGGATGGTGTCGGAATTGCCATTGGGGATCTCCGTTAATAGTGGTATTTTATGTATATGTTAAAGGAAGGCCAATTCAAATGACATACCCGGAATAGGAGTAGTCTGCGTACAATGACGTTTTTGTCGTCGCGCTTTTGCCCTTCGATTTGGGCCGAGAGAGACTATTTTGCGCGGTTTATAATCAACTTCATCGAAATCAAGGAACCCCGCCTGTGTACATGACTTTAAAAAGCATTCACATGCTCACCGCGTATCTCACAGTGACGCTTTTCGCACTGCGCTTGCTGATGGATGCAGTGGGCCGCCCCGGTTGGCGGCAAACGCCTTTGCGCTGGATTCCCCACGCTAACGACACGGTGCTGCTGGTCAGCGCTATCAGCCTAGTGTTTGTAACGCCGTGGATGCCGTTAGTGCACGGCTGGTTAACAGCCAAGATAATCTTGCTGGTGGGTTACATCATAGCCGGGATGTTCGCTTTAAAAGTCAGTGTTGATAAGCGCGCACGCATCGTCGCAGCGGTGCTTGCGCTGGTGCAGATAGCCGCGATATTCCACTTGGCGACTGCCAAGCCGATACTCTTCTCCTAACGCTGTTCGGGGTTTTTAACGGCCGCTGAATAATTCCGGAAGGTCGGCGGATTCTGCCGCGTTGGCCGACTCTTTGCACTCGGCACTGCGAATGGCCAGGTGCATGCGCAGCAGTGTGAGCAGCGCCAGAGCAAACAACAGCATGAAGCTGGTTTGCCAGACGCCGGTTATATCACTGATGGCGGCGAATGCCAGTAGCATCGGGCCGGCAAGAATGGCTCCGGCCATCGTGAGTATGGCGGCTGCCGTGTTTACTTTGTGGGGATGGTGCTGGGAGTAGTACTGAGAATAGTACCGTGGTATTTGGCTAGATAATGTCGCTTGGCCAAGAGCAAGACATAAGCCCAATGCAATCATCAGCATGGAAAAAAGTGGCAGGCTGAGGCTTAGGGTAAAGAGAATCTCGCGGTCGATGCCATGCACCTGATAATGGGTGGGCGGGTAGCTGAGTATGAACGTCACAATCAATATGCCGGTCAGACTGTGGTACATCATTCGCCGCGCGCCGAATCGCCGCGCCAGCTTTATGGCGGGGGCATGAAATAGCGCGGCGGGTATTATCCAAAGCAAGCCGGTAAGCGCTGCGTGAGCAACATCAAGCTGATACAGCTCCGCCAAATAATGCGGCAGCCACAACGAAAGAACAATAAAACTGGCAGCCACGCCGCTGTAAGACACTGCAAAACGCCACATCAGACGGCTTTGCTGAGCGCAAGGTGTTCCGGCATCGTGCGTAACTTCTGTTGCGCCTATGACATGCGAGAGCATTACCCGCCGGTCAAGATTTATTGCGAACGCCAGGCGTAACGCAGAGCCTGCCAAAACAGCCAGCCCCAATGTCAGGCTCAGGGTGTTTGCCTGCAGGTGCAATCGGTTTTCCAGTATTAATCCGCTGATCCCACAAAGCAGTAGCGCAAAGGCACCCAAAAGGTATGCCAATGTTTTTGGTGCGAGCTCCGGCTCAAGCGGCATTTTCAGCGCTTGATGATGGGATTGAAAGCGGTTTTTTTGCACGCCGCGGCCTCATTTAAACAAATTTTTACCATGTGCAGATGTTACCAAAATCATAAATTTTGGGGCCGAGGCATCAGGGGTACCTCCTGCTGGGGAGCCGTGGGGTAGGCTTTTGCGTGGCAATAGGTGCAGGGTGATAGAGTCTTGATTTCTCTGGTGGGGTAGGCGCCATTAACGTTGATATACGTCAATTATAAGCGACTGTTAAGTGTGGGCTAATACACTCATAGATCACCGCAACGCCTGTAACGGTGCCGATGAATTCGCCGGAAAACGCCTTATGAAAATAATGATCGCCTACGATGGCTCGCGCAACGCCAAACTGGCGTTGGCACAAACCATCACCATGTTTCACGAGCTCAAGCCTACCCTTAGCCTGGTTGCCGTGGCCGAGAACCCGCGGGACATAAGCGCAAGCAACGAGGACTTGTTTCAGGAAGAGCTGGCCAGTTTGAAAAAGGCCCTGCAAGAAGCTCTGGAAATGTGCGTCAAGGAAGGCATAAGTGCCGACTCCCTGTTGCTTGAGGGAGATGCCCGCAAGATGTTGCTCTACGCAGCCGAGAGTAAAGTGCAGCCAAACATGCTGGTGATTGCCCGCCACAGTGAAGAGCCCGACGGCGGTTTTATTGCCCGCTCACTGACTTATTTCGTGGATGAGTTGGACTACATGACATTCGGCAAGGTCAGTTCGTTTCTGGCGCGCCGGGTGCAATGCCCACTGCTTATTCTGCCTAGCTGCTGATGGCCGCTAGTACTGCAAGAACTACGAGCCCCCGGAGGCTTAAATGAAAGTCGCTGCTATATTCGGTTTTAAAAATCCAGAGATCAAAGCGCTGCACCTGACCTGGATCGCGTTCTTTATCACATTTTACGTGTGGTTCAACATGGCGCCTTTGGCGTCGAGCATGCTAAAAAGCGTGAACTGGCTGACCGCCGACGATTTGCGCCTGTTTGCCATCTGTAACGTAGCGCTGACCATACCGGCACGGATTATTGTGGGCATGGCACTGGACCGCTTCGGCCCGCGCCGGGTGTTTTCGATTTTGATGGTGCTGATGTCAATACCGGCGCTGACGTTCGCTTTCGGTAACACGATGACCCAACTGCTGGTAAGCCGTTTGATACTCAGTTCCATTGGCGCCAGCTTTGTAGTGGGTATTCACATGACCGCCATGTGGTTCAAACCCCGTGACATTGGTTTTGCCGAGGGCTTCTACGCCGGTTGGGGCAACTTTGGTTCGGCCGCTGCTGCGCTGACGCTGCCGACCGTTGCCCTGCAAATGTACGGCGGTGATGATGGCTGGCGCTGGGCCATTGCCCAGAGCGCCATCGTGATGGCGCTGTATGGCGTGTACTACTGGTTTGCGGTTACCGATGGCCCGGTGGGAACCGTACATCGCAAGCCCCGTAAATCGAGTGCGATGGAAGTCAGTACCTGGGGCGACATGGTCAAGCTGATTCTGTGGACCATTCCGCTGATTGGTGTACTGGCCATTCTGGTGTGGCGAATTCAGAACATGGGTTATTTGAGCGTAACCGGCGCGATTATTGCCTACGCGGTAATCTGCCTGATCGTTTGCTACCAGATTGTGCAGATTCTACGGGTTAACGTTCCTATCCTGAAAAAGGGCGTACCGGAAGACGACAAGTACCCGTTTAACAGCGTTGCCGCATTGAACAGCACCTACTTTGCCAACTTTGGTGCGGAACTGGCGGTGGTGTCCATGCTGCCGATGTTCTTTGAGGAAACCTGGGGCCTGGGCGCTGCCGCCGCCGGAATGGTGGCTGCCTCTTTCGCCTTTGTGAACCTAGTTGCCCGGCCTATGGGTGGCCTGGTGTCAGACCGCATGGGTAACCGCCGGTTTGTAATGCTGAGTTATATGTTTGGTATTGCGGTGGGCTTTGCGATGATGGGCATGCTGAATTCTAGCTGGCCGCTGATCATTGCTGTAGTGGTCACCGTGTTTACCTCGTTCTTTGTGCAGGGTGCAGAAGGCGCTACCTTTGGTATTATCCCGTCCATAAAGCGCCGCCTGACCGGGCAGATTTCCGGCATGGCCGGCGCTTACGGTAACGTGGGTGCGGTGGTTTATTTGACGATCTTCACGTTTGTGACCCCCTCCCAGTTTTTCTACATTATCGCCGCTGGAGCGTTTATAAGCTGGGTACTGTGCTTTATGTGGCTGAAAGAGCCGGAATCGGGTTTCGCCGATGAGTACGCGGTGTCGTCGGTAGACTTGCAGATCGAGGAAGAGAATCGTATTCGCAAGGCTTCTCTTAGCTGAGAGATTCCGAGGATAAGGGACAGATTTCAAATCTGTCGCTGGTGGGCTGTAAACTCCAGAATAGGGGACAGATTTGAAATCTGTCCCCGGTTTCCGTCTAAGATTTGTCCCTAGCCTTCAAGCCCCAGGCTGAAAAGTGCGGGTTGGCAAAATTTGGCTTGCCGTACACCATGGGCGTGTTGTCCAGGGTAATCAGTCGGCCACCGGCTGCACGCAGCACAGCGTCACCGGCGGCAATGTCCCATTCCATGGTGGGTCCCAGTCGGGGATACACATCCGCTTCACCAGCGGCTAGCAGGCACAGCTTTAGTGAAGAGCCCGCACTGGTCTGGCTGGCCACCTTGGAACCGGCTAAAAAGTGCGCCAGAGCAGCCTCGTCGCCGTGGGAGCGGCTGGCCACAACGGTTAACCCGGCCGCTGGCGCCGGGCGGCACTGAATGGTTCTGCGCTCGCCGTTTTCCTCTACAAAAGCACCCAGCCCCAGGCCACCGGCGAACAGGCGCTTCAGCGCCGGCGCCAGAACCACGCCCAGTATCGGCACGCCGTTTTCAATCAAGGCAATGTTAACGGTGAACTCGCCGTTGCGGTTGATGAACTCTTTGGTACCGTCCAGCGGATCAACCAGCCAGAAGCGGTCGCCGGTTTCTGGCGTATTGCCGGCGGCAGCCTGTTCTTCCGCCACAATAGGAATTCGTCTGTCCAGCGCCTGCAAGGCCGGCAAAATAAGAGCTTCAGCCAGCTCGTCGGCTTCCGTTACTGGCGATGCGTCGTCTTTCGTGCGGACGTCAATATCGCCGGCGTAAATGCTCATTATGGCGTTGCCGGCGTTATGAACGATGGGTAGAAGCTTTTCAAGCAGGGATGCGTAAGCGTCTATTTTCATTGATTTTTCGCCATTCGAATAAAGTGGTGGTGAACAAGACGCACGCTGAGATATACCAAAGCCAGAGTTACCGGTATGGCGATGCCCAGAGCAAGAGACTTGTTAAAAACAATACCGGCTTCATAAACGGAATCGAGCACCAGTTTAAGCAGCCCTATCAAATAGTAGGTAATCGCAACCACTGAAAAACCTTCAACGGTGTGTTGCATCATTAGCTGAATTTTGGAACGCCGATCCATAGAATTCAGCAACTGCTGATTCTGGCTTTGAATCGCCAGCTCTACCCGCGTTCGCATCATGTCTGAGGCACGGTCTACCCGCCTCGACAGGTCTTCGAGGCGTTCGCCAACGGCTTCGCAAGTTTTTACCGCCGGCGTCAGGCGCCGTGTCAAAAACTCGGTCAGGGTAAGGTGCCCAGACAGTTCATCTTCTTGGAGTTCTTCCAGACGTGTCATTACCAGCTGGTGATAGGCCCTTGTGGCTGAAAAGCGAAAGGTAGCGCGGGCGCGAAAGGCTTCAATGCGCGCGGCAATGTGGGTCAACTGGGTTAGCAGCGCCTGCTCGTCTACATCTTGATTGTCTGCCAACGTTTGGGTGACCAGTGCGAGCTGCTGATCCATATCATTTAACGAGGGTGTGATCTCGCGAGCGACGGGCAGAGCCATCAATGACATCAGGCGATAAATTTCTATTTCCATCAGGCGCTGGGTCAGTCGCCCTAGCTGGCTGTTCGACATTTTGTGATTTATTACCATAAATCGCCCGAAGCCGTCACTGTGCAGCTGGAACGTACTCCAAACCTTAGCGGCTCCCTCCTGCGGACTGCTGCCTATAAGGCGCAAACCCTCGAAATGTGTACGCACGTAGTCGGGGTTTTCGCGGGCCCTATCAGCACTGCCTTTCTGGACATCCAGATGAAATGCAGCTATGACGGTGCCGCTTAATTCCGCGAGCCAGCCCTCTGGCAACAGGTTAATGGCGTTTTCGGAAAAAGCTACAGACCGGTTGGGGGCCAGATTCACAAACGTGTATGAGGCAAATTCCATATGCATTTCCCGCCTAACCCGCAGGTCACCAAAGGTTTGCTCAAAACAGCCTACTTCTTGCTGGGGTGGAACATGGCCAAGCAATGTATGAAGGGCTTGCAAATGTTGGAACTGCTGCTGGCGTTGCTCTGGAGTGGTCAGCACCGCAATGTGGCTGACTCGCGCAGGCGAGGGAAGTATCTGGAACGGGCGAGAATGCAGCTCGTCATAGAAATCACCCCGTAACGGGTGGATATCGAGGTTGGCCAGTAACTCGCTCACGCTGGGGCTCATCCTGTTCTTTAAATAGAATAGTCTGGAGGATAACCCGGAAGAGGCTAGTGAAACTAGCGACTGAAAAAAGTACGGCTGGAGTGATTCGGGTGCAATGGCCCTGCTGAGCGAATTGCATTTCGCTCTGAATAAAAAACCCCGTCAAGCGATGCCTGGCGGGGTTTTTTATTTGCGCTTTAAGATTAAGGATTCTTGATATAAGCATCCTTACGCAAGTAGAACCACCAGTTCACCACCAGGCACAGGGTATAGAACACCGCGAAGCCGTACATGGCGTACTCTGGGGTGCCCGCCTGAATCTGCTGGCCCAAAAGCTTGGGTGCAATAAAGGCGCCGTAGGCGGCAATCGCGCTGGTCCAGCCCAGTACCGGGCCTTTCTGCTGTTGGTCGAAAATGTAGCCGATGCTGCGGAAGGTAGAGCCGTTGCCGATGCCGCTGGCGGCGAAGATCACCACGAACAGAATCATGAAGATCGCGAACAGGCTGTTGGGGTCGGTGGAGTTGTAGGCCAGCATCATCACGTAACCGGTGGCTACAGAGGCGACCACCATAATCACCGAGATGATCTGGGTAACAATGGATCCACCCACTTTATCGGAAATCCAGCCGCCCACCGGGCGAATCAAAGCGCCTACCAGCGGGCCAATCCAGGCCCAGGTCAGCGCACTTGGCGCATTCGGATTTACAATGCGGGTAATGGTGCCGTCTGCGGCCACATCCATCATATTGCCGAAAATAACGCTGATGGACAGGGGCAGTGCAGCGGAAAAGCCGATAAAGGTACCGAAAGTCAGGATGTACAGAACGGTCATAGACCAGGTGTGTTTGTTACTGAAGATCGCAAACTGATTTTTGATGCTGGGCTTGATATCGCCGGGAATCAGTCGCAACAGAACAACGGTCAGCACGATGGTCAGCGGCAGCGCCAGCCACATGTTCAGCACACTCAGAGCCCATACGCCAACAATCGAGGTAGCGAGACCCACGCCATACAGGCCCAGAATCTTGCCAAAGGCAGACGCCGGCGTACCCGGGTTCGGAGTAACCACCTTCAAGTTGTTCATGCCGAACCAGCCCAGGAAGGCTAGCGGAATCAAAAACACCAGCCAGATAAAACCAGCGTTCTGAATCCAGGTATCTGTGCCCGCTTCAATACGGCCGATAATTGTGCCGCTTGGGTTTTGCAGTGCTAGCGGATCACCCGCCAGAGCGCCAAAAATGCCCACAGTCATCACCAGCGGGATCACCACCTGCATGGTGGTCACGCCAAAGTTGCCCAGCCCGGCGTTCATGCCCAGCCCGTAACCCTGTTTGCTTTTGGGGTAAAAGGTGCTGATGTTACTCATGGAACAGGCAAAGTTCCCACCACCAATACCGGACAGCAGCGCCAGTGCCTGAAACACGATGAAAGGCGTACCCGGGTCCATCAGCGCAAACCCTGTGCCAGCCGCCGGAATCATCAGCAGTGCGGTGGTCAGGAAAACGGTGTTACGGCCACCGGCAATCTTGATCATGAACGATGCCGGAATGCGCAGTGTCGCGCCGGCCAGGCCGGCGATGGCCGACAGAGTAAAGAGCTGGTCGATGGTAAAGGGGAATCCCAGGTTTTTCATCTGGGTGGTAATCATGCCCCACATCAGCCACACCGCAAAACCCATCAGCAAGCTGGGGATAGAGATCCACAGGTTGCGGGACGCAACGCTCTTGCCAGTCTGCTGCCAGAAGGTTTCGTTTTCGACATCCCAGTGTTCAATGTCGCCGTTGAGTTTGCCCATAATCGTGCTCCTTATGATACCCGGCCTGCCGACGCGCAAACGCGCTAGCAGACTACTTGGCACTATTGTGCAGAGAGCGGTGGGTAGTCAGACTTGAGAAAAATCAAGGATTAGGAGCGGTATTCCGAGAGGTGTTTCCAAAAGACTTTTCAAGCCTGTTGGTGATCATTTTTGTTAATATAAATCATAGGCTTGAAAGAGTAATACCTAGCGTTAGGTAGTTACTGGGTCAGGCTGACGCAGTAGAGGTAGCCACTCGTTGCCGGGCCATTTTGCCCAGTCGCAGAAGTTCAACAGTCATCAGCAGCCATACTCCGGCCCACAAAGCCGCCGACCACCAGAGTATCTGTGGATGACTGAAGGGTTCGGTACCGGCCACAAAACGCAGTAAGGTGGCTGCGGCGATAGCAACAGCCAGTGGCACTGTGCGGTTCGCTGGCGGCAGTTGGCGACAGGCGCGCTGCCAGGCCAGCTTCAGCATTACGCTGCCGGCCAGTGTGCCCAGCGCGCCAATGGTAATCAGGTGCAGGCTGGCGCTCATCTGGCGCCCGCTCACTAGCGCAATACCGGAGAGCAGGCCGCCGACCACCAACCAGCTGTAACCCGCTGCGAACACCATCAGATCGGGCCGTTCCAGGCAGCGCCAGAGCTTCCAGCGCGCAAGCCTAACAGTGGTGATCAGGGCCGCTGCAACCAGCAGGGCTCCGGCCGCGTGCCGCAGCGGAGGTATCAGGGAAAAGGGCAGGGCTGCGGCCAACAGAATAATTAACGTACCTTCCACCCGCGGTTGCAGGCGAGCACTCAAGGCAACGCCTTTTTTATCCAGTGTGTTGGCCACCGAAGGCGCCAATATGCGCCCGCCCATAAACGTCATCAGCAATAAAAGGCCAATAATGGCTGCGTGCATGATGCGAAATGGGTCGACCTCCGCTATTTCACTTTGCCAGATAGCGGTGCGGCTCAGGCCGAACGCAACCGCCATGATTGCCAGAGTGCCGATAAGTGGCCCGACCATTTTGTTGCGCCATTTTTTGGCGGCACGAAACCGCGGCAGCACCACCGCAGCCAAAGCCAGGGCAAACGCCGGGCTGAGAGCATTGGCTAACAGAGTGCCGGGCATAAACCACCAGCTGATTCTTGCTGCCAGCCACAAGGCAAATAACAGATACAGGCGCTCCGGCGATTGCGGCCCCAAGGTGTAGCCGGCAATCAATGCCAGAGCAAAGCCAAAAATCATTTCGTGGCCATGGCCGGTATTCAGCAGTCCCGCAGGCCAGCCACCACCGCCCAGCACCGCCCATACCAACAGTGGCACTGCGGCGGCGGCCAGAAGCGCTGCGGCGGGAAAAAACAGCCAGAAAGCCTGGGGGCGACGGGTTGGCATTAAAGCATCCACAAAGTATTTTGGAACAGGTGCTAAGGTTACTAAAATTGAGCCGCTGTAGTCGATGTATCCGTCAGGCTACCAGTCAGTAGAAAAGGCGCAACGTTATAGCGCTAATTCCCGCGGCTGATTATTTACGTTCTAACTTATCAGGTGTTCAACCATGTCTGCATTTAACGCCGTTTTTCTTGATGCCACGTCTCTGAACCAGAACGATCTTGACCTGGACCCGTTGCGCAATGTGTTCTCAAAACTTGACTGTTACGAGCACACCTCTTCCGCCGAGATCCTTCCCCGCCTGCAAGGCGCCCAAGTCGCGATCGTGAATAAGGTGGTTCTCAGTGCCGATGTGCTGAAGGCTTGCCCGGATCTGAAACTGATTCTGGTGTCGGCTACGGGTTTGAATAATGTGGATTTGCAAGCCGCAGAAGAAGCCGGCGTTACGGTGTGTAATTGTCAGGGCTATGGCACCGCCACCGTTGCTCAGCACACCCTGATGTTGCTGCTGGCAATGGCGACACGCCTGCCGGACTATCAGAGCGCGGTTCGAGAGGGGCGTTGGCAAACGTCTACCCATTTCTGCTTTCTGGATTTTCCGATTGTGGAGCTGGATGGAAAAACCCTGGGTGTTCTGGGCAGCGGTGAGATTGGTAGCGCGGTCGCGCGCCTGGGCGAAGCTTTGGGTATGCGGGTGATTGCCGCCAATCTACCGGGCCGTCCGCCAAAAGCAGGACGGGTAAGCCTGGACGAGTTACTGCAGCAGGCCGATGCTATTACGCTGCATTGCCCGTTGAATGAAAACACCCGGCATATGATCGGGGAGGCAGAGTTGGCGAAGATGAAGTCCCACGCATTCATTGTGAACACCGCCCGCGGCGGTTTGATTGACGAGCAGGCATTGGCGGCCGCACTGCGCCGGGGCCACCTGGGTGGCGCGGCAACGGACGTGCTGACTCAAGAGCCCCCGGTGGATGGCAACGTGTTATTGGCGCAGGATATTCCACGGCTGATTGTGACACCGCACACTGCCTGGGGTAGCCAGGAGGCGCGGCAGCGGATAGTGGCTCAGGTAGCAGAAAACGCGGAAGCGTTTCGATCCGGCAAGCCTGTGCGGCGGGTGGCCTGAGGCTCTGCGGACCATTGCAGAGCCAGCTTTGTCATTTCAGTTAACCATGTATATGGCGGCCTGACGCCGCGCTTTTCAGGCGCGAAAATGTCGCGGGCACAACCCCGAGCCAGGCAGCTAACTGGTTGTCTGGCACCCGTTTTGTAAGTTCTGGGTACTCTTCCTGCATCAGCGCATAGCGCTCGCTTGCGGGCATGGTGTGTTTTCGAAACTCGCGCATACTGGCTAATTCGGCCAGTTCCTCTGTCAGCGCCAGCGCAAATTTGGGCCATTGGCCCTCACCGTGGCTCTGCACTTCCGAGCGGAATGCGGCGAAATCTGCCACCCACGCGGTGACCGGCATGCTGCTGTTCAGGCATAAGGTATTCCGTATGGTACGGCTGCGACCGAACACCGGCCAAATAATATCGCCTTCCGAAAAAAAGTGATGAATGGCTACTTTACCGCTCGCGGTTTCGCGAAACATTCGCACTACGCCGTGCTGAATCAGGTACACATTGGCCCAAGGGCGGTCGTGTTTTTCCATAACCGTTTCAGCATCTATTTTGCGTACGCTGAATAAGCGTGCCAAATCGCTCAAAAGCAGGCTTTCTGGCGCCGTCTTGTCGTCACTCAGGCGGATACCAAAAACCCGGCTCAAGCTGTTAAGCAAAATCGTTTCGGGGGGCGTGTGCGGCAGCTTAACCATATCCGGATGTTGCTCCGACAACAGACAAGGCGATGAGGACACATCAGGCCGAAAAATACTGTTCATGGCGTTGCCTCCTCCTCATTAATGCAATGACTCAAATAGCCTAACAGAAAACGTGTACTCGAGATGGCTCTGATCATTAACGCATCGCTGATGCCATTTTGCTATAAATGATCATGTCTTAAATACGCAAAAATCCGCTAATAGTTCAGCTCTGCACTGCTTTTCGAAGCTGTTTTGGGGTGAGTGCGGTGCTAGACTTGCGCGCTTCACGAATCGGGATGGAGTCTTCATGGCAGCGGCGCTGGCGCTTTTCTTCAAATTGACACCGCTCTACGTCACCGTGGTGCTGGGTTGGGTGGCCGGGCGCTATTTGCAGGCCAGTGGCCGTCACATTGCCGGCATCATGTTGTATATCGTAACGCCGTCTATCATGTTTTCCGGCGTGATGGCGGCACCCTTGTCCCCTGAAATCATTTTGCTGCCGTTTCTGGTGTTCGGTTTTTGTTGTTTTCTGGGCATTACCCACCAGGCATTGGCCCGGCGCTGGATTGGCGACAGTAGCGCTGCGCTTATGCCCCTGTGCGTGGGCAGCCCGAATGGCGGGTATTTTGGCGTACCGGTGGCGCTGCTGCTATTCGGCGAAGAAGGGCTGGCAATTTATATTGTGTGCGTGCTGGGCACGTCGCTTTACGAAAGCTCGGTGGGTTTTTATCTGGCGGCCCGGGGCCGTTACAGCGTGTCTGATGCGCTTAAACGGGTGGCACGGTTGCCGTCTGTGTATGCGTTTGCGCTGGCGGTAATGCTGAATCTTTCGGGCGCTGATATCCCGCAGGTTTTCGAGCCGCTGTTTGATAATTTGCGCGGCACCTACAGTATTCTGGGCATGATGATTATTGGCATGAGCATATCCAGCTTTCGCGGGCTGGCGGGCGACCTGCGGTTCACGGCGCTGGCGTTTTTCGGAAAGTTTGTATCCTGGCCATTACTGGCCAGTGCCTTCTGGTGGCTGGACGCGACCCATATGGGCATCTATTCAGAAGCCGTGCATAAGGCCATTTTCCTGATTTCCATTACCCCGATTGCGGCCAATACGGTGGTGATTGCCACCATGCTGGAAACATCGGTAAAACAGGCCGCCGGTACAGTGCTGTTGTCTACGGTAGTGGCGTTGGTGACCATTCCGATCATGGTGGCGATAGCGTTTTAGGTGCTGCGTCTACGTTTCCGTTATGCCGTCACCGTTGCCATGGATGTCAACCTCGTTTGGACGGTGCCGGAGCTTTTCACCTGCTAGTCTATGGTAGGGTAACTAGCAAAGCTTTGCACACGACATAAGGAGAAATATCGTGCTTAACCGGCTACAGCGTCTGTTGGGATTACAGACCATTCCGGGGGTGTTCTTTACCTCGGCAGGTATTGCCGTGTTGTTTGTGGCTTTGGCTATTCCTTTTGACGAGGCGGTAGCCGGTTTCTTTGGCGGCCTGACGGCCTGGGTTGCACGTAATCTGGGTTGGTTTTACATCGCCACCGTCAGTTTTTTGCTGGTGTTTCTGCTGGGTCTGGCGTTTAGCCGATTCGGCTCGATTCGGCTGGGTGCAGACGACTCGCGGCCGGATTACTCCAACCTGACCTGGTTTACCATGCTGTTTGCCGCCGGTATTGGCACCATTTTAATGTTCTGGGGCGTGGCTGAGCCGGTGTCGCACTTTGCCAACCCGCCCTTTTCAGATGTACTCCCCGGCAGTGAGCGTGCCGCCCGCGATGCGATGACCATATCGTTGTACCACTTCGGGCTTCACACCTGGACGATCTTCGCCATGCCCGGTCTCGCCATCGCTTATTTTGCTTACCGCCACCACTTACCCATGCGTATCAGCAGTCTGTTCTATCCGGTTCTAGGCGACCGGATCAACGGGCCTTTGGGCTGGGCGGTAGATGTGATTGCGGTGCTGGGCACTTTGTTCGGGGTAGCAACATCGCTAGGCCTGGGCACCTTGCAGTTGAACAGCGGTTTGAATTATTTGCTGGGCGTGCCGGTATCCGGTTCTGTGCAGGTGATGCTGATTGCGGTTATTGCCAGTATTGCCGCGGTGTCGGTGGCACTGGGGCTGGATAAGGGCGTACGCCGCCTGTCGCAGCTGAACATCATACTGGCGGGGATTCTGGTCGCGTTTGTGGTGCTAGTCGGCCCAACCGTGTTTATAGCCGAAGGCATGGTGCAAGGGATAGGTGACTATTTAGACGCTTTGCCATGGCTGGCGTTCTGGACCCAAACCTTCAGTGAAACCGACTGGCAGCGCAAGTGGACTCTGTTTTACTGGGCCTGGACAATTTCCTGGGCGCCCTATGTGGGCATCTTTATTGCGCGAATTTCCCGCGGCCGCACCATCCGCGAATTCATTGCGGGCGTGTTGTTTGCGCCTACGGTGTTCACCTTGGTGTGGTTTGGAGTATTTGGTTTGTCGGCCATCCACGTAGAGATGAACGGCCAGGTCGCGTTGGCTGCGCAGGTTGAACAAAACCCTGCCGTGGCTATTTTTGCCTTTTTGCAGGCGCTGCCCCTTGCGCAGTTTTCATCATCGCTGAGCATCATCATTATCGTGATTTTCTTCACCACCTCGTCGGATTCCGCGTCGCTGGTGATTGATATGCTGACCCGCCGTGACGATCAGCCATCGCTGATACGCCAGCGCATATTCTGGGCTGCCGCCCAGGGCGTGGTGGCGGCAAGTCTGTTACTGGCAGGGGGGCTGGATGCCTTGCAGAATGTAATTACGGCGTTGGGATTGCCGTTCTGTATTTTGCTGATTTTTATGGCGGTGTCTCTGTTCAAAGCGTTGCGAGCAGACAGCCGCGGTTATTCGGTTGATGAATTAGTTCAAGGCCGTGCCTACGACACAGTGTCATCTACCAAAGACGTTAAACAGGAGCATCACGATGTTTCATAAAATATTGTTGGCAATTGACACCGAAGACGACGACGAAGCCAAACGCACTCTGGCTGAAGGCGTTCGCTTGCTGTCTGAGGGCGGCGAGCTGCACCTGGCCAGCGTGTTCAGCCCGGGCGGGTCAGGCTTCTTTCCCCACGTGAGTGACGATACACCGGAAGACCGCGAGAAGGTGGTGCGGGACAAGCTGAACCTGCTGGCGCGTAAATATCTGCCGATGAACCAGGCAGCACACTTACATGTGATGTGCGGCACACCGTCGGAAAAGCTGGTGGCATTGGCGGCACAGGCGGAAGTCGATATGTTGCTGCTGGTGTCCCGCGGTCCGGGTGGGCTTTGGCCCCTGCGCCGGGCAACGGTGGAATACATTACCGTGAATGCGCCCTGCGCAGTGCTGGTCATGCCGTTTGTAGCTGTGGCGGAAAGCGCTGGGGCCAGCAGTAACCCGTCTAACAATGAGGAGGCTGAAGAAAACCGCTGAGTCTCTGTTTTAGGCCCGGTTTCAGGCCTAGTTTCAGGACCGGTTTCAGGGTTGGTTTTAAGAGCCGCTTCAGGACCGGTGCTCCTGGGCCAGCGCGCTGATGTCATCACGAATCTGCGCCACGGTCAGGTCGGGCCTTAGCAACAGTCGCGCCTTACCACGAGTATCGAACACATACACACCGGCGCTGTGAGACACATTATAGTTGTTGTTCTCATCCGGCTCGTCGTAACCGAAGGTGGTGCGATAGCGCTTCACCAGCTGCCGTAGTTGGGACTCGCTGCCGGTCACGCCGGCAATCCGGTCACCGTAGAAGCGGGTGTAGGCGGCAATCTGTTCGGGTGTGTCACGATTCGGGTCTACGCTGACAAACATAATGGTTACCCGTTCACGTTCGTTTTCTGGCAGCTTGCCTACGGCTTGGGACAGCCGTGCCAGCGTGGTGGGGCAAATGTCCGGGCAATGGGTGAAACCAAAAAACACCAACCGCACCTGGCCCTCGGAATCGCTGGCGTTGACCGCTTCGCCCTCGGTGTTTATGAGCTCGAACTCTAAAGGCGGCATCAAATTGCTGATGTCTTTGCCGTGCCATTCGCTGACGCTCTGATTGCAGCCCGCCAGCGCAAAGGCAGCCAGCAATAGCGCCATTAGACCGGCGATTCTTTTGCCTGAAACGAAAGTCGGCATAACGGTGTGCTCCTCTCAGGTGTTTCTCTCAGGTGTTCATGTGCCCTGACGGTTGGGCCAGCGCTGCGGCCTGTTTTGGGTAACGGCCATCTTCGTACATGGCCCGGCGTAAAATAATCAGAATGCCCAGCACGCTCATCATCGCCGGCGGAATCCAGGTCAGCAGGCCGCCAAGCAGTTGGTCAGTCTCTGGTGCCAGCGGCCAGGCGCGCCCGCACACCTCGTAAACGTCGTACACCATGCCCCGGGAAAACACGATCCAGGCGCCTAGCAGCATTTGCGGAACCGCAACTACCGCAAGCAAAAGCATTCGTTTGCCGTAGCCCAGAGCGTTGGTCAGGTAAGGGGAGCGGGGGTCGAATATCAGCCACCAGAACAGCAGGCCGTCGAGCAACATGCTCCAGTTCATTACCCAGTAAAGCTGGCGGCTAAGCATTGCGTCGAAGTGGATTCCGGGCGACAGCCAGAAATAAACCAGGCCCACGAACAACACCGGCGCTACTACCGGATTTTGCAAAACCCGGTAACTGATCCGCACGGGTTCCAGCCACGGCAGTGCAGCTTGGGGAATTTTACGGCCCCAGAAACGCATCACCGGTAACGGGTTAGACAACGCGATCAAAAACGGGCCCAGATGATGCAGTATCAGGTGCTGGCCCCGGTGAACAAAAAACATGTACTGGGAATAGTAATCGAAAGCGGTTTGCATCACTGCGTAGCACATCACCACGCCCAGCACGAACGTAATAATGCGCCCGGGGCCGGGGCGTTCGCCATCGGGCATGCGTATCAGCGCCACGCCATAAAACATCAATACCAGCATATAGCTGGCAATGGTCAAAGGTGAAAAATCGTAGGGCAGCAGGGCATTAACGCCGTTCATAGGTGCTACTCGGGATTGCTCTGTTGCAAGCGTTGGCACGGATTTGTTGTTCTACTTAGTAGAGTGTTGACCGCCCTTGCCTTTATTTCAAGTACAGGGCCTACCTAACCGGAGGTATTACCAAAAAAAGGTTGTGAAGAGCAGGCTTTTAAACCAATATTCAATATGAATTTTATAGATTGCACCAGCCGCAAAGGATCTCTGCAGATGACGTTTTACCACCCTGTAGGTAATGAAGTTGAACTTTTCCATGCCGCCGCGAATAACGGCCTGCCAGTTCTGATCAAGGGCCCCACAGGCTGTGGCAAAACCCGCTTTGTTCGTTACATGGCCGAACAACTGAACCGGCCGATTTATACCGTCGCCTGCCACGACGACCTGACGGCCGCGGACCTGGTTGGGCGGCATCTGATCGGCCCGCAAGGCACCTACTGGCAAGACGGGCCCTTGACCCGCGCGGTTCGTGAAGGCGGCATTTGTTACCTGGATGAAGTGGTAGAAGCGCGCAAAGACACCACGGTTGTACTGCATCCGCTGGCGGATGACCGCCGCGAGCTGCCGATTGAGCGCACCGGTGAGCTGCTGGCGGCGGCACCGGGCTTTATGCTGGTGGTTTCCTATAACCCGGGTTATCAAAGCCTGCTGAAAGGCATGAAACCAAGCACCCGCCAACGATTTGTATCGCTGCGGTTTGATTACCCTTCGGAGGAGATAGAACAAGCCATCGTGATGGAAGAATCCGGTTGCGACCGCGACCTTGCAAAGCAACTGGTTAGCCTGGCGACAGCGCTGCGCAACCTGAAAGACCACGACCTGGAAGAAGCCGCATCCACGCGGTTGCTTATTCACACAGCTCTGCTGATACGGGCAGGTTTGCCAACAGCGGTCGCCTGCCGCGCGGGCATGATCGAGCCGCTTTCAGACGACGAAGCAACAGTCAGTTCATTGATGGAGGTGGTATATGCAGTATTCGGGCGCCCAGACGAAACCCGCTAGCGGAGCGGTTGTACCGGTTATATGGTACTTGCTGAATTTATTGGCAATGCCGGTTATCGGATTTGTGATCTTGCTCTGGATGTATGTCGGAAGTTCCGGGGTTAACGAACTGCGCCGTGCTCACACGCGAGCGGCTCTTTATATGTCACTGATTGGTTTTATTTTGATCAGCTCGGGCGTTGCTATCGGCTGGATGTTCTTCGCCGATGTAGGGCATTTCGGGACCTTTGCTTTGGTGTGGGCCATCGCCTTGCATACTGGCTTTGTGCTCTGGGGAATGATTTCATTGGCGCAAGCCATGTCTGATAAAAGACCTTTATTTCCCGCGAAGTGGCTCTAGCCTATTAGCTTGCCGAATTTTGAGAGATGTCCGCCCCCAGTAATCGGTTTCGGGGGCTGCTTATATTCACGTAATCGCATGAAATCCCGCAACCGCAACAATTACCACCGGCGCCCATAGTTGAGCCGCCAACCGCCACCCACGGGGTGCATTCTTCATCTCCATGAAGTGATCCACCAGCAGCAAGGATTTCACGATCACCATCCCGAAAACCAGCCAGGCCAGAAATTCAGGGCCTATACCTGCCTTAAGTGCAATGACCGGTAAAGCCGTGCAAATCATCAGAGCAAAATAAACCGTCAGCATTGTTAACCCTCCCTAGGCCATTACGTAAAACACCGGAAATATAACCAGCCATACCAGATCCACCATGTGCCAATAAGAGGCACCAGATTCCATGCCGTTCATGTCAGAGCCATCGTCGTCTCCGTTGCCTATTTTTACGGCAAGCACAATCAAAACAATCTGCCCCAGTATCACGTGCATAAAGTGGAAAAAGGTCAGGAAGAAATAAAACATGAAGAAGGTATCTGTGCCCAGATTATAGCCCTGGCTGTACAGATCCACGTATTCATAAAGTTTGCCAACCGTGTAAATGCAGGAGACCGCAACCGCCAGCCACAGGCGCCACTGCACGCCGGAGAGCTTTTCACGAAACTGGTGAACGGCAGTCGCGACCAGATAGCTGGAGGTGATCAGTGCAGCGGTATTCAGCAGCCCGATCCAGGGGTGCAGAAGATCGCGGCCGGCGTGGAAGGTGGCTGGGTCGAGGCTGCGCGCCACGGCGAAACCGATGAGCATGATTCCGAATACCGCCAGCTCGGCGAAAATGAATAGCCATACGGCGATATCGCCGGGAAGCTGATGGCAATCGGGCTCTGGCTCACCAATCAGACCTGTCATATCACTGTGTCAGGTTCAGGTAGAGCTTGGGCAGCTGCAAGGGCAGTTGTGCCGGGTCGCGGATTACCACGTAATTGTTGCTGCCGAACACATAGGGCAGGTACTCGCTGGCATCGTCATCAATGGTGACGCAAAACGGCGTCAAGCCAGCTTTGATGGCTTCCTGTACCGCCATTCGTGTGTCTTCAACACCGTAGCGGCCTTCATAGATATCCAGATCATTGGGTTTGCCATCGGTCAGCAGCAGCAGAACCTTTTGTTGTTCGTGGCGGGCCTCCAGCAATTTGGTGGCTTGGCGAATGGCGGCGCCCATGCGGGTATAAAAACCCGGTTCCAGCGCCTGAATCCGGCCCCGAATGGTGCTGGTATAAGCTTCATCAAAACCCTTCAGGTGATGGAAGCGCACGTGGTCACGCCGTCGTGATGAAAATGCAAACAGGGCGAAGGGATCGCGGCTGGCCTGTAGGGCTTCGCTGAGCAGTTGCAGACCGTCCCGGGCAATGTCGATGACCCGTTGATGGTTGTTTATATAGGTCTCGGTTGACAGCGACACATCCGCCAGCACCAGGCAGGCGAGATCGCGCTGGCTTTGTTGGCAGCGGCGAAACAGCTTCTGATCGATCGCGCCCTGGCCGCGCCGGTTTTGAACCTCCCGTTCCAGGCAGGCGTCCAGGTCCAGCTCGTCTCCGTCCAGCTGCCTTTTTTGCCACTGTTTGAGGGGCTTTAGCGCGCTGAACTGGCGCTGAAGAAGTTTGGCGGACCGCCGCAACTCTTCCGGAAGCTCCGCAGGCTTAACGTCTTTTGCCAGCATAGGCTGCACGCAGCAGAAGGCTTCCCGATAGCTCTGGCTGCGCCAGTCCCACTCCGGTAAATGAATACCCGGGCCAAGGCGCAGGTCGTCGTGTTCTTCCGAGGGCAGATCCAGGTCAAACTTGATAGACGACGACGTCTCCTTGCGGTCATTGGACACAGAGATCATGTCCATGTCGTCTGCAACGGCCTCGGCGTCTTCCTCTTTGGTGTCGTCACCCGCTCGGTCAACCGGAATGAAGTCGGTCCAGGAAAACAGACTTTCCAGGCGGAAAATCATCAGCCCCTGATCGCGGTCGAAGGCTTCCACGCGCTCTGCCTGGCGGCGCTTGTTCTTCTTGGTCAGCCCTCCGGGGCTGGATTGAGTGTCTTCATCGCCGGTTACCGGTCCGTTAGCTTTTCCTTGTTCCAGCGCCGGGTATAACCAAAGAATGACCGGCCAGGGATCCGTTCCAGCAGCGGGCAGGGCAGGAACACTGCCCGGATGGATAAGCGCCTGGCGGATCGCCTGTTCACGGATGGCTTCCTCGGCCGAGAGGCCTTCTGGATCCGGGCGCCAGCGCAGAACCTGTTTCACCAGGCGCTGGTAAACACTTTCCAGCCCCGGCCAACGCGCAATCACATCCTGAACCAGCGCCTGATTGCCGGTAAACCAGTCACTATCAGCCGGAGCCGGGTTAGCTGCGAGTGCGGCCAGCCATATATAGAGTTCGCGGTTCAGGCGTTTGGACGGGAATTTAGCCACTTTTTCCGGCAGGCGCAGATTTTGTTCATCCCGCCAGGCCAGCTCAAATTTACGGTGTGTTCCGGCAATTTTGTGCAAAAACCGTCGGCGCAGTCGAAAGTGCCTGGGTTCTGCCGTCACCAGGCTGAGCGCCGGATCGCCGCCGAAGGCGCGGAACACAATGCCGAGGCTGCGGGCTTCGTCTTTTAGATAAACGGCGTGCTCGGGGAATTCCCCCAGAGCCTGGCGGGTAATGTATTCGTGCCACTTGTAGCCGACCCATTCTTCCATTTCAGGCTCCTTTTTACCTAAGATACATCGTCATTTCAGGTGCTGTTAAGCCCGCGGTCTGGCGGGTTTGCTGTCAAGCTGGTGGCTGGGGATCAGAACAGTCTGCCGGCTGGGCTCGCCCGGTTGCCAATGCAGCAGGCTGCCTTCTGGGTTGTTTTTTTGCACCTCACGGCAGGCGCTTACGCATTGCAGGCACTGGGTGCAGGAAAATTTTGCGCGTTTGTGGCTGCGAGTAGGCAGGCGCATAGGGCAGGCCTCGTCGCAGGCTTTTGTGCAGTCGCGGCAGGCCGCGGCGCGGCTGGTGTCAAAGGTCACTAGCTGCCCGCGGCCATGGGCCATCCAGGCAACACTCTGTACGACGCCGAACACGCAACCGTATTTGCAAAAAAGATGGCGGGCAAACAGAAAGTCCAGCGTGAAGGCCGTGGTTGCGGCGGCCAGAAAAATACCCGGGTAAAACGCCAGGTTGCCAGTGATCAAGTCCGTATATAACGGAATAGGTGGCAGTAGGTAAGAAAGCAGAGCGAGGGCCCAGGAAAAACCAATCAGGCCGCAAACCAGGGTCAAGCCCGCCCAGTGTATAACCTTGCCGCGGCGGCCTTTTTTAAGGGCTTCCCAGAGTGTCGGGCGGCCGGTAATACGTGTCATCAGTTGGTTGATGGTTTCCACCACAGAGAAATGCGGGCACAGCCAGCCGCAGTATATTCGTCCCCACTTCCAGGCAACCCAGAGTACAAGGGGAACCAGCACCAGAATGGGAAGAATGAACCACAGCAGTATCTGGCTGGCGACGTCCACAGGAGAACTTTGCACCACCCAGTCGAGATTCAGATTGAACGAGAGCGGAAAACCGAGCAATACAAATCGGGTTTCCGTCAGGTCATAGCGAAAGATATTCAGTACCGGTGCCAGCAGGAACAACCCAAAGAAGGCAGCGCGGGTGATCAGCCGCTTGTCCTGGAGTGTGTCTTTGGGATTTGCTTGCTGCACGGTCACAATTGCGTTCCGGATAAGCAGGGCCGGAAACATGTTCCGGCCCTATGGATTTACCCTATGGATTTCAGGGTGGCGGGCTTACGCGTCCTGAAGTACAGGGCCACGAGCTTCTTCATCAAAGGACGCCTGTCCCTTGATAAAGAAGCTGCAGAAGTACACCACCAATCCGCCTGAAAAGAAGCAGCCAGCGATCAGGCGCGCCCAGTAAAACACCGCGATCTTGTCCTGGGTGACCATAAACGACAATGCTTCACCGCTTTCTGGCATACGTTGTAGCCAGATTTGCAGTATGCCTGCACCCGTCAGGAACAGAGTGATGAACACCATGGAGATGGTCATCAACCAGAATCCCCACATTTCCACCACCTGGGCCTCGTTGCTGTTGCCGTAAGGCCGGCCCCGCATGATTGGCATGGCGTAGGAAATGATGGTGAGCACGATCATCACATAGGCGCCGTAGAACGCCATATGGCCATGGGCCGCAGTGATCTGACTGCCGTGGGTGTAGTAGTTTACCGGTGCCAGCGTATGCAGAAAGCCCCACACGCCTGCGCCCAGAAAAGCCATCACAGCGGTACCCATAGCCCACAGAGTTGCTGCCTTATTGGGATGGTTACGCTTGCGCCGGTTGATCATAGTGAAGGCAAACAGCACCATCATAAAGAACGGCAGGGGTTCCAGTGCCCCGAACACAGAGCCCAGCCACAACCAATACTCGGGTGCCCCGATCCAGAAGAAGTGGTGGCCGGTGCCGATGATGCCGGTAATCAGCGCCATGGCAATGATGACGTACAGCCACTTCTCGATGACTTCCCGATCTACGCCGGTGATTTTGATCAGCACGAAGGCCAGGATGGCGCCCATGATCAGTTCCCATACGCCTTCAACCCACAGGTGTATTACGAACCACCAGTAGTACTTGTCGGTGGTCAGGTTTTCGGGGTTGTAGAAGGAGAACATCCAGAGCACGGTCAGGCCGATCAGACCGGTGATCAGTATAATATTGACCACGGTTTTGCGGCCTTTGAGGGCGGTCATCAGGATGTTGAACAAAAACCCGATGAACACCAGAGCCATGCCTATTTTGGTAATCGTGGGTTGTTCCAGAAACTCCCGGCCCATAGTGGGCCACAGTTTGTTCATGGTGACTTCCGCCAGCGTGGCGTAATCCACAAACAGGTAACCCAGAATGGTCAGCGTGCCGGCAACGGCAAACACCCAGAACAGAATCCACGCAAGCAGCGGGCTGTATATCTCGGTTTGCGCTTCTTCCGGTACCAGATAATAGGTTGCACCCATAAAGCCGAACAACAGCCAGACGATCAGCAGATTGGTGTGAACCATCCGGGCAACGTTGAAGGGTATTTCCGGGAACAGAAAATCACCCACCACGTATTGCAGGCCCAGAATCAGACCAAATAGGATTTGGCCGGCAAACAGAATCAAGGCAAAGATGAAGTAGGGCATGGCGACCCGTTGAGACTCGAATTTCATATTTTTTCCCTTAGCCTTCGATGTTGGGTGGCCAGCCGTTATCGTCAATCTTGGACGTCCACTCGAGGAACGATGCCAGATCTTCGATTTCCTGGTCTGTCAGGTTGAATTGCGGCATTTGCCGGCGGCCGGGTGCTTTGGTAGGCATGGCGTTCATCCAGGCGTTCATGTACGCCTTGAACACGTCGCTGTTGCCGGCGCCGCGGCGGTCGAATACGTTGGCCAGTTCCGGTGCAAAGTAAGCGCCTTCGCCCATAATGGAGTGGCAGCCGACGCAGTTGTTGTTTTCCCAAATGTGTTTGCCATTAACAACCTGCTCGGTGAGCTGGTCCCGGTTATCCCGCTCGGGCATCGCCCGCGATTGAGTGTCAAAAGTCAGAACCAGAAACAGCAGGATGAAGAAAGTGCTTCCTCCCAGATAGATGTTTCTGGCCATGCTTTTGGTAAAGCGTTCGGCCATTGGACTGCCCCCTTGGTTGGTTTGAAATACCTGACGAGCTCATTAATGAGCAAAAAGATGTATCAGTAATGAATATTATCGGTCGTCATGGCGTTTCATGCCAGCACGCAGGGGAGTTACCTCTAAAGAGGTATGCGGCAGCGTTAGCAGGTTTTTCGGTTAGCGGAACACCGTCTTCACGTTGGCGCCAGTGGGGCTTTTGGCCTCAGAAATATCGATTCGAGCGTGGAGTACAACGCTCAGGTTGGCTATCAGGGCCAGCAGGCCAATGGTGCCCATGGTAAAGGGTTCGGGGATAACGCCCTGTTCCATCACCCAAAGCGCACGGGCCCACACCACAATGCCGAACGCCGTCATGGTAATACCTTTCACCATGGCCGCGCGCCCGCGCCAGAGCATGCCGAGGGACAGAACGGAAAGTGACAGAATGTAGTTGGCGCTATCGCCAAAGAAGTCGATGGCGTCTGCCATCAGGGAAACGGAGCCAGATTGCAAACTGGCAGCACCTTCCACAAAAAACATGGCCAGATTAACCCAAAGGGCGATCCACAGTGCGCGACGAAAACCCGGAGCCGGGGATTTTAGTACTGGACCAGAACAACCGCACGCCATAAACACCTCGTTCTATTTGGTAGGTGTGTATTAAAAACCCTGTAGTTACTACAGGGTCAATGTCTGGCAAGCTGTTTTCGAAAAGTTTTAATGGTTACTCGGTTTAGTAGTCACATGATTTAGTGGCTACCTGGTTTGTGAGTTCCGGGCACGTGATTGCGCTGGTCTGTGTTGTTGCCAGACAGGTCGCCCAACTCTGAACTCAGCCCCCCCCATAATGCCGCACTGCTCAACGGTGCCTGTTTTTGAGCAGGCCCGTTGCAGTTGCTGCAGAGCCGTTTCAAGGTTTGCGAGTTCATTCAACCGGTCGCGCACGTGGTTCAGGTGACGAGCCAGAAGGGCGTCAACTTCATAGCAGTCTGCTTCGGGGTTTTCGGACAGCCGAATTAACTCCCGAATTTCGTCCTGAGTCATATCAAGGTTACGGCAACGTTTGATGAACAAAAGGCGGTTCAGGTGTGCGTTACCATAAACGCGGTAACCGCTGGCGTCCCGATCCGGCTTTAGCAGCAAACTGATTTTTCATAGTAGCGAATCGTTTCCACGGGAACGGATGCGTGCCCGGATACCTCACCAATTTTCATTGCATCGGTTCCCTGTTGTTGGTTTTGCCCGGGAGTTTTACAGGCTGTCCAGGTTGTCCAGCAAATAGTTGGCGCGTTTCAGCAGAGCGTCGCGGCGCTCCGGTTTTTGTTTTTCCCAGTTGCGATACATCATAGTCATGCGCGGATTTTTAGCGAACTGATCACGGTGGCGGTCAATAAAGTGCCAGTACAGCGAGTTGAAGGGGCAGGCGTCGTCTTCGGTGGCTTTGGCCACTTTGTAATGGCAGTTGCTGCAATGGTCAGACTGGCGCTGAATGTACTTGCCGCTGGCGGCGTAGGGTTTTGAGCCTAAATAACCGCCGTCGGCGTGCATCACCATGCCCAGCACGTTGGGCAGTTCCACCCAGTCGTAGGCATCCACATACACCGCCAGATACCAGTCGCAAATTTCATCGGGCGTAATACCGGCCAGCAGGGCGAAGTTGCCGGTCACCATCAAGCGCTGAATGTGGTGGGCGTAGCCATTACGGCGGGTGCCATCAATGGCTTTGTGCATGCAGCGCATGCGGGTGTCGCCGGTCCAGTAAAATCCGGGCAGGGCGCGGTCATTGCCCAGCTGGTTGTTGCGGGCGTACTCGGGCATGTGCAGCCAGTAAATACCGCGCACAAACTCGCGCCAGCCGACGATTTGACGAATAAACCCTTCCACCGCGTTGATGGGCGCCCGCCCGGCGTACCAGGCTTGCGCCGCTTGCTCGCACACCATAAGTGGGTCTAGCAGGCCACAGTTAATATAGGGCGACAATATGGAATGGAACAGCCAGTCTTCGTGGTCAGATATCGCGTCTTGATAATCGCCAAAACAGGGCAGGGCGTAATCGATGAAGTGTTCCATAGCTTGCTCGGCGTCGGCGGCGGTTACTGCAAAATGGAAATCCTCGCTGCTGCCGAAATGGTCGCTGAAGTGTTCTTCAACCATCTCGATGACTTCTTGGGTGACGGCATCCGGTTCAATCCGAAACGGCGCGGGCGCCGGCGGTTTGCCCGTCCATTTGCGGCGGTTTTCGGCGTCGTAGTTCCATTCGCCGCCTTCGGGCTTTTGTTCCGGGGTCATCAGTAGCCCGGTTTTGCGCCGCATTTCCCGGTAGAAATATTCCATGCGCAGCTGTTTGCGGCCTTCGGCCCAGTCGGCAAATTCTTGTTTAGTGGCAATAAAACGGCTGTCCGGGCGAATTTCTGTGGTTACGCCCAGGGTTTTATGCCATTGGCTGATAATGTCGTGCAGGCGCCACTCACCGCACTCGGTGGTAATAATGCGTTCGGGTTGGTGGGCCTTTATCTGCTCGGCCATCACCTGTTCCAGGCTTTGCGCCGTGTTATCCGGGTGATAGCGCTGGTAATGCACGCTGTAGCCGTCGGCTTCGAGCTGGCTGGCAAAATGGCGCATGGCGCTGAACAGCAGTATCAGTTTTTTCTTGTGGTGGTTGGCGTAGTTGGCTTCGCTGTGAACTTCCGCCATAACGATGCGGTCGGTATCGCGATCGGCGCCCTCCAGAGCGCTCAGGCCTGGCGTTAGCTGGTCTGCGAGAATCAAAATCAGGTTAGCCATAGTGCTTTATCCAGACAGTGTGTGTTCCAAAAGGGGTAGGCAACATACTCAATAAGCGCAACAGCTGGGTTATTTCTGACTTGATATACTGTTGCCGGTTTCACAGATGATTCGAATCAAGATGGCTGCGCTGAAACACGGTTACGATGCCGGTTTACAGCCTGCTCCATATCCAAGGCGTCCAGAGTTTCTATTTATGGCTTCCACAACCGCACTTCCGTCTTCTGACACCATTATTCTGCCCGAATTTACCTGGGACGACGCGCTGATTCGCCGCTACGACCTGAGCGGCCCGCGCTATACCTCTTACCCTACGGCGGTGGAATTCAATCAGACGTATCCGATTAACGATATGGTGCAGGCGGCCGCACGCAGCAAGGCCACCGGCCGACCGCTGTCGTTGTACACCCACATCCCGTTTTGCGCGCACCTGTGCTACTACTGCGCGTGCAATAAGGTCATCACCAAAAAGCGTAATAATGCCCAGCCTTATGTGCAGCGCCTGCTAAAAGAAGCGGCCATGCAAGCCGAATTATTCGGTGCTCACCGGCCGGTGAAACAGTTGCATCTGGGTGGTGGAACGCCAACGTTCCTGCCCCGCGATGTGATGCGCGAATTGATGCACGGTTACGGCGAACTGTTCAATCTGCAGACCGATGGCAGTCACGACTACAGTATTGAAATCGATCCCCGTGAAGTGGATGAAGACACCCTTTCCACACTGTGGGAGTTGGGCTTTAACCGTATCAGCCTGGGCGTGCAGGATATAAATCCCGAGGTGCAAAAAGCGGTCAACCGGATACAGCCTAAGGAAATGACCCGCGGGGTGTTGGATGAAGCGCGCCGCCTGGGTTTTGGTTCCATTAACCTGGACCTGATTTACGGCCTGCCGTATCAGACCCCGGACAGCTTTGCGGCAACACTGGAAGAAGTGATCGATATGTCGCCTGATCGGCTATCGGTGTTCAGCTACGCCCATCTGCCAGAGCGGTTCTATCCGCAAACACGGCTCAAGGGCGACACCATGCCCACACCGCAGCAGAAGCTGACCATTTTGCACAACACCATTAATCGACTGCTGGATGCCGGTTACGAATACATCGGAATGGACCACTTCGCCAAGCCGGATGACAGCCTGGCGTTGGCCCAGCGCGCCGGTCGCCTGCATCGCAATTTTCAGGGTTACACCACCCACTCGGATTGCGATCTGGTGTCGCTGGGTGTGTCCGCCATTGGCCAGACTGACGATGCGTACTTTCAGAACAACCACGATTTGCCATCCTGGGAGGCCGCGATAGACGCGGGCCAGCTGGCCATCACCAAAGGTGTGAATCTGACCCGTGACGACCGCTTGCGGCGCTGGGTAATCGGCCAGTTAATCTGCCAGTTCCGTCTGGACCGTCAGCAATTTACCGCCGAATGGAACGAAGACTTTGACCAGTATTTTGCCGATGAGCTGTCACGCCTGAAGCAAATGGTGGCAGACGAGTTGATTGCAGATAACGGCCGCGTGCTGCAGGTGCAGCCCGCCGGTCGCCTGCTGATTCGCGCTATCTGTCAGATTTTTGATGCCTATCGCAAAGAAGGCGCCACTCAGCGGTTTTCGCGAATTATCTGATGTTTATTCGGGCAGTTCTACTCTGGTAAGCCTACCCTGATTTCTGTTAAAGCAATCTGGAACATAAAACAGGGTGCCTTCACGGCACCCTTTTTTTTCACCGTTAAATCTAAGCTGTGGCAACCTTGAACTCGTTGGCCAGGTCATGCAGTTGGCGCGCCAGGCGAGCCTGCTCTTCAGTCACCTGGGTGATTTCCTGGGAGCCGGTCAGGGTCAGCAGTGCTGATTCGCTAACCGATTCCATATTGCCGGCGACCTCTCGGGTGACTGATACCTGCTCCTCAGAAGAAGCGGCAATCTGCGTCGCCATGCCGGAAATGTTGTTAACGTCGGCCAGAATGTCGGCAAAGGTCTGCTCCAGTTCTTCGGCCTGTTGGCTGGTTTCCGTCGCCAACTTGTGGCTACTTATGATGGATCGGCTGGCGCTTGCGGTCATATCCGTCACACCCTTGATGATATCTTCGATGCGGGTGGTCGATTCATGGGTCTGGCGTGCCAGGGTGCGTACTTCGTCGGCCACTACCGCAAAGCCGCGGCCGTGCTCACCGGCGCGGGCGGCTTCAATAGCCGCGTTTAGGGCCAGCAGGTTGGTCTGTTCTGCTACCTGACGAATCACATTGACTACGTCACTGATATGGCTGCTGCGCTCCTCCAGCTCTGCAATCACCTTATTAACCTGCTGCACCGAATCTGCTAGCGAGCGGATACCGCTAACACTGCTGTGCAGCACTTGCTCGCCGGTTTTGCTTTTCGCCATAGCGCTGTTGGCCGCATCTGCCACCTGCTGCACGTTGCGTGAAATTTCTTCTGACGTGGCAGACATTTCTTCGGTCGCTGCTGCAACCTGCTCGATCTGTTGCTGCTGGCTGCGGATTTGCCCCGCATTTTGGCTCGCGGTGGAGCTGGTTTCTTCGGTCGCCGTGGCCAGCTGTATGCTGGACTGGTCGATCAGCTTCAGAGCTCGCCCGAACACACTGAATAGCTCGTTGGTGGCTTTGCCAAAGGAGCCAAGTTCATCGCTGCTGGTAATCACAATGGGCTGGCGCAGATCTTTGTTGTCCATGGCAAAACGGATGCCGTCGAGTAAATTGGTTATTTGCCGGTTAATCGCCTGAATAATCAGCACCATCAGCGCCAGAGCAATCAGCGTTGCCAAACCCGCCAGCACGACGGCAGTAATAAGTTCTGAGCGGGCGCTGTCAAGGTGGCGCTGAGCCATGTTGTGGGCTTCATCCAATATCAGGGTACGAATCTGGTTCATGGCCTGAATACGGTTGGTGGTTGTGTCGAACCACTCAGCGAAATTAAGGTCGAACATGCCAGCTGTTGAACTGAACAGGGTGTTGCGCATTTCAGTCATGGCGAGGCTTTGATTCGACGCTTCAAAATCCACCAGGCTTTGGCGCTGGGGTGAATCAGCTGGCAGCCTGGCAATGGCTGCGCTTATATGCCCGTCTTGTGCACCGGCCAATGCAGCCAGTTGATGCAGGCGGCTCAGGTTGAATTCGCCGGTGTTGATCAATGCTGCGCCTTGGGCTCTTTCTAATCCTGAATTCTCGGCCGCTTCTGCCATATTCAAATAAGCGTTTACCTGGCGGGTCAGTTCGGCGTTGTCGGTGCGGCGGATAATCAATGGAATGCGGTCAATCAGCTGGCGGATCAAAGCCGTATAGCGCGCCGCTGATTCCGGGGGTGTCACGCGGCCATCCAGTACGGATTGACGCAAAGTGGCCAGGTTCGACAGGCTGCTTTGAGATTCTTCGATAGTGGATAGAACACCAGGATCAAATTTTTGGGCCTGCATCATATCGGGTAGCTGGCGACGGTATTCTGCCAGCTGTTGATCGGTGCGCTGTTGCTGGGTTTGCAGCGTCTGCACTGCGGCGCGTCTTTCATCGCTGCCGGCAACGCTGGACAAGACAACGGCGGAACGGCCGCGCTCTACTTGAAGAGCGTCGAGCACAGGATCGGCAAGGGCCACGAGGTCAGTCATGCCCTGCAGTTCACGCATCCCTTTTAAATCACCATAGTTGCTGATGACGCTTTGGCTGGCGAACAACAGCATGGCCAGAAGCACCGGTAAAACAAGAGCTATCAGTTTGCTGCGCATAGATAACGATCTAAGCCAATTCATAGCGTTCTCCTGCGCAGAGGGCCGGTTTTTGATGGTGAGTCAGGCGTGCCTGTCTTTTTGGTGTAAAGGATTAGACCAAGACCAGTCGGGAGAAGTGTGCTCATGGGAATCTGACAACTTAAGATGTGGACGTTGGTGGGAGTCTAAGAAAGAAGCAGAGTAACGTCTAGCTTAGTAATACTACGCAGAATACCTATTTAGAAGTATTCGCTGAACCCCTGACAAAGGTCAATGCACTGCAGATTGCACGGCGTATGGTTTCGTAACTCTATGTATGGAAGACGATTATGGAACTTGTATGTCCGGCCGGCAGCTTGCCGGCGCTGAAAGCAGCGGTGGATAACGGCGCCAACGCGGTTTACCTTGGCTTTAAAGACAGCACCAATGCTCGCCAGTTTAAAGGTTTGAATTTTAATGACAAACGCGCAGCAGAGGGTATTGAGTACGCCCACAAAAACGGCGCGCGGGTGTTCTGCGCAATCAACACCTTTCCTCAGCCTCAGGGCTGGAAAACCTGGACCGCCGCGGTAGACCGAGCCGCAACGCTGGGCATAGACGCGATGATACTGGCAGACATGGGTTTGTTGGATTATGCCGCCAGTCGCTACCCCCAAATAGACAGACATTTGTCTGTACAGGGGTCAGCCACCAGCTACGAAGCGTTACGCTTTTATAAAGATAATTTTGGCATTCGCCGTGCGGTGTTGCCGCGGGTGCTATCGCTGGACCAGATTCGCGGCCTGGCGAAGCACAGCCCGGTAGAGCTTGAAGTATTCGCCTTTGGCAGCCTGTGCATTATGGCCGAAGGCCGCTGTTACTTGTCTTCCTATATCACCGATGAATCTCCTAACACCCGCGGTGCCTGCTCGCCGGCCAAAGCCGTGCGCTGGCAGGAAACTCCCCAGGGATTGGAATCGCGGCTTAATGGCATCTTGATTGACCGCTACGGCAAGGGCGAATCCGCCGGTTACCCAACCCTGTGCAAAGGTCGCTTTGAAGTAGAAGGCAGTGTTTACCATGCTATTGAAGAACCGGTCAGCCTGAACACCATAGACCTGCTACCGCAGTTGCAGGAACTGGGCATCAGCGCGGTGAAAATTGAAGGCCGCCAGCGCAGTCCTGCTTATATCGCCGACGTGGCCCGCACCTGGCGCCAGGCTCTGGACAGGCTTGAAAATAGCGCCGCTGAATTTGCGGTAGACCCGGCCTGGAATGCCACCCTGGCAGGTTTGTCAGAAGGCGGACTGACCACCATCGGCGCCTATCACCGCAAATGGAAATAAGGTGGAATATTCTATGCTCAAACTCTCATTAGGCCCTGTACTTTGGTTTTGGTCACGGCAAACCGTGTTTGATTTCTACGCCAACGCTGCGGAATGGCCGGTAGATACGGTGTACCTGGGTGAAACCGTATGCGCCCGCCGCCGCGAACTGAAACTCGCCGACTGGCTAGACATCGCGGGCGTGCTGAAAGACGCCGGCAAGCAGGTGGTGTTGTCTACCCAAACCCTGATTGAATCCGAAGCCGACCTGCGCCTGCTGCGCCGCATTTGCAGTCAACAGGATTATCTGATTGAAGCCAATGACCAAAGCGCGCTGCAGCTGGCCAGTAGCAATAATTTGCCCTTTGTAACGGGGCCGGGCCTGAATATTTACAACGTTGCGACCTTGAAGGTGCTGGCAAAGCGGGGTTTGAAGGGATGGAACCTGCCCGTGGAGTTGGGCCGTGAAACTCTGGTCGAGTTGATTGCAGAGTTAAAAGCCGAAGGCCTGGATTTGCCGGCTGAAGTGTTTGCCTGGGGTTTTTTGCCGCTGGCCTGGTCGTCGCGCTGCTTTACCGCACGCCATTACAACCTGCCAAAAGACAACTGTGAATTCCGCTGCCTTCAGCATCCGGATGGTTTGGAATTGCGGTCCCGTGAAGCCCAGGAGCTGTTTCGCCTGAACGGCACGTCTACCTTGTCTGGCGCCCGTTATGATTTGTTGCGGGAGCTTCCGGATATGGTCGCCATGGGTGTTGATACCGTGCGCTTGAGCCCGGAGTACCAAGGTATGGCTGAGGTGGTGCAGCGCTTTGATCAGGTGCGCCGGGGTGAAATGCCAGATATTGACCCACTGCAATTGGTGGAAGCGCCCCCCTGTAACGGCTACTGGTACGGCAAACCGGGGATGGATCTGGTAGCGGATCGGCTTTGGGCACCGATGTTATAAAGCGTCATTAAATTTCCCTACGCTGCGCCTAAAACATGTATATAATATAAATCTATTTTGTTGTCGGAGCCTCACCATGTTTTTTTGGCAGTACAAACAGCGGGCTAAAGTGCTTGAGCTGGAGTTGTCTGCGGTACATAACAGTGTGGCGCAGCTCAACGAAGACAAGCGTCTTCTTGAACTCCGGTTCGAAGCAGAAGCCAGCGCGCTAGAGGAGGTAAAAACGCAGCAGGCGTTGAGCCGACGTTTGATGGCAGGGCTAGGCCAGTTTGGCAATTCACTGAAAGAACTGAAGGGTTCTTTCAGTGAATTGTCGCAGCTTCTGGGGTCTCGCCGCAGTGAGGCGCTGAGGACACGAGATGAATCCGGACAAGTAAGAGACCGGATGGTATCGCTGGTGCAAAGACTAGGAGATGCCCGCAATAGTGCTGCCAGCTCGGCACGGGATATGGACTCTTTGGAATCTGAAACTGGCAGCATTACATCACTGGTGGATGTGATTGACGGTGTTTCTGACCAAACGTCGCTGTTGGCATTGAATGCGAGCATTGAGGCTGCCCGCGCTGGCGAACATGGGCGCGGGTTCAGTGTGGTGGCAACAGAGGTCAGAAATCTTGCCCTTCGTGCAGGCGAGGCTACCCAAGAAATTGAGTCAGCCATCGAGCGTATCCGAGCGCAGACGAAAATTGTGGCCGGGGCCAGCCGTTCTAATAGCGAAGAAATGGAAAAGCTTGCTGCAGAGGCTGACGGCGCACGCGAACGGTTGCTGATGTTGATTGATATGGCTGGTACGTCTTCGGATGCATTGGGGCACGCCGCTGTATTGTCTGAAATTGAGTTGGCCAATCTTGAAGAGCTCGACATTAAGCTGACTGTATACCAGATTCTGGCAGGCCTTTCTGACAGGGCAGCCGACAGCTTGCCTGACGCCACGGAGTGCGCATTGGGGCAATGGTATTATCAGGGAGGAGGCCATAAACAGTATGCGGGCCAAGTGGATTTTAGAACCATTGAAAAGCCCCACCGGCTGGTGCACATTTATGCCAAAGAGGCTGTGCGAGCTCATCATGACGGCCGCGCAGAGGATGCTTTAAAGGCCCTGGAAGCCATGGAAAGCAACAACCTGGACGTGATGGCGCGCTTGCGCCGCTTGGTTGCGAGAGGTTAGATAGCTGAAAACGATACTTTGGAACGAGAAGGTCCAGACACGCATCGGAAGTGATTGCTGTTCATTTTCAAACCGTGGCGGCCGCAAATAACTACTGGAAATAATTCATGCGGTGGCGACTGTTGAGGTCGCCACTGTAGCAATCGTGATGAGCTCAAAGATAGTTAGAACGGAAGCAATTGGCGGATATTGGGTCAAATGATCTGAACCAACAAAGGGCCATGGCCGATTATATCTGTTCCCGCAGCAGCATCGTTTTGATGTGACCGATGGCCTTCATGGGGTTGAGCCCCTTCGGACAGTACGCCATGCAGTTACCTATCCCACGGCAGCGAAACACACTGAACGGATCGCCCAGTTTTGCCAAACGCTCGCGGGTGGCAGTGTCCCGTGAGTCCACCAAAAATCTGTTAGCTTGAAGCAAGCCTGCTGGTCCGATGTACTTTTCCGGATTCCACCACCAAGACGGACAGGCAGATGAACAGCAAGCACAGAGAATGCACTCGTATAATCCATCAAGTTTTGCGCGGTCCTCCGGACTTTGCAGTCTTTCAATCGCCGGATTTGGTGTGTCGGTGATCAGCCATGGCTGAATACGTTCGTATTGTTTGAAGAACAGTGCTTGGTCAACCACCAAATCGCGGATCACTGGCATGCCTGGTAGTGGGCGAATCTCCAGAACGTTCTTCTTACCCAAAGCGTCCGCTACCGCAGTAATGCAACCCAGGCCATTGCGGCCATTCATGCTGAGTCCGTCAGAGCCACAGACACCTTCTCGACAAGAGCGCCGAAACGTGAGCGTGGTATCCCGGGTTTTCAGGTGCTCCAGTACATCCAGCACCATGCGGCTCCGAAACTCGTCGCCCACCTCAACATCCTGGTTGTACGGTATGTCGTCCTGCTCGGGGTTATAGCGGTATAGCCTGACGATAAAATCACTCATGACGTTGCACTCCCGCGCATCGGCTTGATGCACTCGAAAAAGAAGTATTCAGTTTGAAGGTTAGCCGATGATCCATACAAACATGTTCGGCGTCAACTATCCTGTCCGACCGGTCATCCTAATTGTCGCCGAACACAAACAAGCGAAATGTTTAAACGCCATGATTTTATCCTCGTCTTCAGAGCTGAAATCTTGGGAATAACACATCCCGTTCAAGATAAATTCGCTCAGACAGCCTGAAATCCAGAGCTTTCAGTTCTCGATAAAACCGCTGCCACGACCGGCAGGCAGATTCTGGAGCGCTATAGCTCTGGGTCATCTGACGCAACTTACGCAGTTGCAACTTAATGAGCGAATGCTCCTCGTTCATCTGAGCGATCGGCGCTTCCAAATTGAGTGGCTGCTCATGCAGCATTCGTTTCAGAACGTGAGCGTTCTCTTGTTCAAGGTGGGCGGTGAGGCTGCGCTCCAGTTTTTTAATGGCCAGCGTGATGCCTTTAGGAACGTCAGGATTTGTTCTGTGGACAGCCTCGATCTTTCGAGCGAGCCGGTGCAGCTTCGACAGTTGTTCAACATGACCGACGTCGTAGCCGCGTAGGATGAGCTCCAGCAGCACGTCTGTATCTAACGTCTCAATCGGTGTCTGTTCCATTACCGTATCGAACAGCTCCTGGCACAACTGATCCGGGTTGATGTCGGCAATAGATGCGACGGCCTCAACGGTGGCCTGGTGATGCGCGTCAAGATCAGGCACATACTTGCACAATATATCAACGGTTTGGGGGCATTGGTTGATGAGCTGGGCGACCGTAGTGTCGTGGTAGCAGCCGAGAATATCCTGATAGTTCATTGTTGATTCTCCTCTTCCATTTAACATACATATATAATAGATGTTATAGGTTGTCAAGAATTGTTCTCATTTTCATTGAGTGCCCCAGAGCAGCCGCCCTTTCATGGGTACTGGCGGCGCCCATATTTATCCAGAGACTGCGTATTCCGGTCGGTCAACTAAGTAGTATTAGCACGTTGGGAGCTAAAGTGTACGGAGGCAGATTTGATAATCATTCACTCTGGCAAAATTCCCGACGCAATCGGGTTGGTCCGGACCTTCTCCGGCTAACAGCATTCACCTTACCAGTTGCTGCGTATGAAAATTCTCCTCGTTGAAGACGACAAACTACTCGGTGACGGAATTGCTGTCGGCATTGCCCAGTCAGGCCTGGTGGTTGACTGGGTATTGGATGGGCAACAGGCTGATACGGCCCTCGCCACGGGCAACTACGACGCTGCCGTTCTTGACCTCGGCCTGCCGCGGCTATCAGGCATGGAACTTTTGAGACGGGTCCGGGCAAGAGGGCAGATCTTACCGATTTTGATCCTGACTGCTCGTGATGCCGTGGAGGACCGAGTCGCTGGCCTGGATGCGGGTGCCGATGATTATCTGGTAAAACCTTTTGATCTCAATGAGTTGCAGGCACGGCTCCGGGCATTGCTGCGACGCTCCAAAGGATACGCTGAACCGATCATCAGTCACGGGGAGCTCCGAGTCGATCCAGCCAGTCATTCGGTGTCTTTGTCTGGCGGCACTGTCGATCTCTCTGCACGTGAATTCGCCATTCTCCACACACTATTGCTCAACGCAGGGCGAGTTATGTCAAAGGCACAAATTGAGGAGCATTTGTACGGCTGGGGGGAGGAAGTCGAGAGCAATGCAATTGAAGTTTTCGTACATCATTTGCGCCGAAAACTGTACCCGCAACTGATCCGTACGATCCGCGGTGTTGGGTACATGATTGAGAAGTCTGGGCTATGACGTCGTCATTGCGTTGGCGTCTTTTTGCGATTCTTGCGGTATCAGTGCTGTTTGCCTGGATTGCGACGGCGTTCTTTACCTACCTTGATGCGCGCAGTGAAATTGGCGCCATGCTTGATGCCCGCTTGGTGAAAACGGCTGAACGTGTCTCAGTGCAGGTTGCGAGTTCAGAGAATTTAGAAAGCATGGGCTCACAACAGATTCCTGACTATACCGACACCATACTGCAGGTATGGCTGCATAACGGCACCTTGCTTTTGAATTCAAGTACGGCTCCTGAACAACGCTTGGGCACACAGTATGATGGATTTGAAAACGCCACCATCAATGGTGCTCGCTACCGTATCTATAGCCATTGGGACAAAGCCGGTCATCGTAATGTGCGCGTTGGCGAGCGTTATGAATTACGCAACGCACTTGCCGAAAGCATAGCCACCCATCTGCTGCATCCCTTGTATTTTGCGGTTCCTGCACTGGGCATACTGATCTGGATATCTGTCGGTGCAGGGCTTGCGCCCCTGTCCCGCTTTACTCGTGAGGTAAAGAAGCGTGAGCCCGACAAGCTTGAACCGCTCGATATCACGGATACCCCCCGTGAAGTTTTACCGTTGCAAGATGCTCTCAATGCTCTTTTTATCCGCTTGCAGGCTTTACTTGAGCACGAGCGTCGTTTTACAGCGGATGCTGCCCACGAACTGCGCACACCGCTTGCCGTCATAAAAACACAGGCGCAGGTGGCCTATGCTGCACTTGATACGAGCCAACGGGAGCAGGCGTTGAAAAAGGTGATCAGTGGTACCGACCGTGCCGCTCATCTGATCGAACAATTGCTTGTGCTTTCGCGTCTTGATCCCGAGAAAACCCCGGTTGATCAACACCAGGTCAAACTCTCTACAGTGGTGAATGAGTGTGTCGCCTTGCATGCACCGGTTGCGATACGCAAGGGCGTAGACCTGGGGTTCGAGGCAAATGATGAAGGGTTGGTCCTTGGTGATCGAACCTTGCTGGCAGTTCTGGTGCGAAATCTCATTGATAACGCCGTTCGTTACACGCCGAGCGGTGGACTGATTGATGTTCGAGTCAAACGGATTGGCAGTCAGGTATTACTTCAGGTTGTTGATACCGGACCCGGAATTCCGGTGAAAGAGCGAAAGGGGGCGGTGTCGCGTTTTTATCGTGTGCTTGGCAGTGGTGAGGAGGGAAGTGGACTGGGGCTATCGATTGTAGAGCGTATAGCCCAACTGCATGGAGCATCGCTAACGCTTGAAGATGGTGATGCGGGGAAAGGCCTGGTTGCAACCGTGTGTTTCAGGGCGATGTCAGTATAAGGGCGGTCGACATTTTATATTGACGGTAATCCGTTTCCTTAAGCTTAGATTAAGGTGAGTCTGAGATACTCCTTTAACGCCGAAGACACGGTGTTACCCACAGGAGAATTTTATGAATATCAAATCCAGACTTTCGAACTTTGCAACCATCACGGGCATGGTGCTGAGTTTGCTGGGGGCTACCGCAATAGCTGCGCCGGCAAATAACGATCATGACCACGGCGACGGTGTGGCGGAACTTAGGCTCGATAACGGCAGCAAGTGGGCGATCGATGCACCGCTAAGTCGGGCTATGACTAATATCCGAAATGCCGTGGACAAAGACTACGAGGCTATCCATTCCAATCAACTAGCAGGCGAAAAGTACGCTGCATTGGCCACGAAGGTCACCAATGAAGTCGCTTACATGGTTGAGAACTGCAATCTTGAGCCTGAAGCAGATGCTCAGCTGCACCTGATCATTGTGGACCTGATGGAAGGCTCAACGGCGATGGAAAGCAAAGCCAATGCGCAGGATGGTGCGGTAAAGGTGATCGGGGCGATTGGAAAATACATCACTTATTTTAATGACCCGGATTTTAAACCGATTAAGCATTGATGGCTAACCCATTCCGGTTTTCTGGGGACCGCACAGGGAGGTAGTATTTCGCGAGGGGTTCAATGCGGTTCGGCATAGAATCCAACCGTAACCGGGGCTTTTTGATAGACTTTTATAGAACGAGTCATTTGGAATGTATCCTGGAGGTTGAGCAAGGGGCAAGAAACGAGCTCTCGAATTGCTGACTCGTAGTAAGCCGGAACTCCAGCCCGTTTTGGCCCCCACGCTCTCAGGCGCCCGCTATGACTCGTTGCGAAAGCTGCCTGACATAGCTGATGGCTCCAACAGTGAAAGATTTCAGAAGAAAAGCAATTGGCGGATATTAAGTTTCCACTCCAGGCTGTCCAGCAGATTTTTCAGTGCCAGGCCCAGTTCGGTGTCGCCCTCAATCACCAGGCGGCGCTGGAAAAACAGCTGGTCTGGGTCCTGATTCCGTTCGGCCAAGGTTTTGAAAGCGCTGAGAGAGCCCCGAATGGTCGCCTCACCTGGGCCGTCTACAATGCGCAGCCTGCCGGCCCAGAATCCAAAGGTAACACCGGGCTGACCTCCATTCAGCTCCAGGCGAATTCTGTGCCCTTCAAAATCATCAAATTCGCCGTCAGCAATGGCCTCGGCAAACAACCGGTTCAGCGGCGCTTCGACGACCAGCTGTTTTAATACCAACGGCAGGCGCTGGTCAATAGCGGCCAGCAGTGGTGAAGGCGAGGGTAAATACTCTTTCACTAGCGCCAGTGAATCGGTCATTAGCGGGTTAGCGGCCAGTTTCTGGCTAACAGCTTGCGCGCGTGACATGCCTGGCAGTGTATGAAATGCGGGTAGCGAGGGGCGCGGCAAAAAGGTTGGCATGTGCAGGGCCATGAATGTCTCCGTTGGTGATCAAACACGCCACTAAGGGCGTGTTCAGAAACACCTACATTAACCAAGGCTGGCCCGTGCCGCGTTGATATAGCTCAGCTCTTGTGCAGACCCTCTTCCACGGCCCACACCGCGACTTCCACCCGCGAGCGCAGGTTGAGTTTTTTCAGCAGGTGCTTTACGTGCACTTTCACAGTGCCGTCGCTGATGTCCAGTTTGCGGCCGATCATCTTGTTGGAAAGACCTTCGGCAATGAGCTTCAGAATGTCTTTTTCCCTTGGCGTGAGGCTGTCGAAGTCTGGCCGCGCCGGCTTTTGCGGTTTGTTATTGCGCAGTGCTTCTGCCAGCAGGGAGGTAAGGCGTTCGCTGATGACCAGCTTGCCTACGGCGGCCTGGTGCAGCTGGTTAATCATATCTTCCGGTTCCATGTCCTTCAGCAGATAGCCGTCGGCACCGGCGCGCAATGCTTCAACCACATCGTCTTGCTGGTCTGACACCGTGAACATAATAATGCGCGAGCTGATGTTGTGGGCTCGTAACTGCCGCAAGGCTTCAATACCGCTCACATCTGGCATATTCAGATCCATCAGAATCAGGTCTGGCTCCAGCTCCAGGGCAATGCGCACACCGTCTGTGGCATTGCTTGCCTCGCCTGCTACCTCAAGGTCTGGTTCCATTTCAATTAGCTGCTTGATGCCTTTGCGTAACAAAGGGTGATCATCTATCAACAGTATGCTTGCAGGTGTGTCAGACATGGCTCTCTCTTTATAGGGGTAAACCGTCAAATGGAATCCGCGGTTTGCGGGTTATTGGCCGGTTTAACCGGGATCAGGTTCCGGGCTTGGGGAATAAAATGCAAACTCACTTCCACACCTCCTTGCGGATGATTAGCAACCGTTAGCTGGCCGCCCAGTGAGCGGGCGCGATCCTGCATAATGATCATGCCGTAATGGTTCTCTGGCTGGCCTGAGTCGGGTAGCCCTCGACCGTTGTCACGGATTTTAGCCTTAACCTGCGGGGACTCGAAACTGACGTCAACCCACACGGCCTCGGCCTTGCTGTGCTTTACCGCGTTGGCCAGCGCTTCGCGCACAACCTGCAGCGTGTGGATTTCTTCATTGGGCGACAGCGTCTGTGCAGGCAGTTTGTACACCAGATTGACGGGTTTGGCCATGCGTTCAGAAAATTCGTGCACGGTCTGGCGCAGTGCGGCGCCGAGGTCCGGTGTGTCCAGCTTCAAACGGAAGGTTGCTAACAGTTCCCGCAACTGACGATAGGCACTGCTTAAACCTGTGCTCAGTTCGTCCAATACTGCGTCATACCCGGTTTTTTGTGGGCCGTCCATGTTCATTCTGCGCAATCGAGTAACCTGGATTTTAAGGTATGACAAAGACTGGGCCAGGGAATCGTGGAGCTCGCGGGCAATAACGGTGCGTTCTTCGGCCAGCGTCCGCTGTTGTTCTTCGGTAATTTGCCGCTCCAGAAATATGGCTGTGGCCAGCTGATCGCTTAGAGTTTCCAACAGCCTTCGTGCGGTTTTAGACAACTCCTGTGAGGCCGGGTACCAGACTTCCAGTGTGCCCAGTAGTTGGCCCGGGGTGCGAATGGGCAGCAGCAAACGGCGCCCGTCATTGCCGGCCATTGGCAGCTCGTCATGTTCCTCTTCGGTCACCAGACAGGCGTTGCAGCTGTGATCGCGGCAGTAAAATGGGCGCACCATGGTAGCAGTAGTGACGGCTTGAACAGGCTCTGCGGAGGCTTTGTCGTGCAGATACAGGTTGATAGGGCCTATGCCGAGCATTTGCTCCAGCTGTTTCAACATGGGCACTGCACCATCGCACAAGCTGTGATTCGCAAACAGAGTGCGGCTGGACGAATGCAGTAATTCGAGCGCAGCGTGGCTTTTCTCCAGCTCTTCGGTTTTGGCTTGGACCTTACTTTCCAGTTCGTAGTAAGTGAGCGCCAGCTCGCTGGTCATCTGGTCAAACGCCGACCCGAGCTGCGCCAGCTCATCAGAGCCACGCAGCTCGGCCTTGCGGGAAAAATCTTGCTTGCTCACGGATTCGGCAATGCTCACCAGTTTTCGTAGCGGCCGTAGAACTCGCTTTTTCAAGTCCAGAAACAACGCCAATACGATCAGGATAGCGAACACCAGACTGATCACCTGTATCAGGTCCAGCAGGCGGATGCGGGCTTCGGTGCGATGTTCAAGCATAGACACCAGCACATCGACATTGTCCACGTAGCTTTGAGTGGTGTTAATCATAGAGTCTGTTAGCGGGTCTCCGGGCCGGTGTTGTGCCAGCATGGGGCCGACGCTGGAGTTCCACTGGTTGACTACGTCGCGGTAGCGTTGCGCCAGCGGGTGATCGGTTGTAAGTGGTAATGACTGGACAATATCAGCGTGTACCAGGCGTTGATTGTAGAGGCTTACCATCTGGTCCAGGGCCTGGCGCGCATTGGCGGTATTCTGGTCTTCCAGTCGCGCTACCTGCGCCAACAACTGATACGCGCCCATACGCAGAGTGCCCGCCAGGTTGATGGCGGTGGCGTTACCGGCAATGCTTTGTGACACCCCCAGAGTGACCCCCATACTGACAATGGCGGTGAGTACAATCGCACTGACGGCGATGGCAATCCGGTGAACCAGTGAACTTCTGGAGGTCATAGGGTTTTTTAGGTGGCGAGTGGGTATTGATTGAATGCCAACTACCTCTTTACGGATAGACAGCTACCCACGAGGTTGTTAAGCCATCATAGTCTTTGACCGCCAGACAGGCAAAGTAAGACACTCAAAGGCACGTCTGCCAACAGGATAAAATCGATGAATGTGGGGCCAGGGCCGTCCGAAATCCGAGCGTTACAGCTATCGGCCGACAGCACCGAACCGGATGACGAACGGGATGAGGAGCGCTATGCATCGCTGTTGTTAGTGTTACCACTAGCGCTGGCCGGTTTCATTATTGCTGCCGCTTGCTGGACCCTGTTTGCAGTGGTCGGCGTGACTCTGCGCAACGATTTTCAGCTGAGTGAGCTTCAGTTTGGCCTGTTATTGGCAATGCCGATGGCGGTGAGCGCATTGCTAGCGGTTCCGGCAGGACTGTTTGCGGGTAAGTGGGGTGCCAGAAAAGTTATGTTGTGGTGCCTTACAGGTCTTGCGCTAAGTATGACGCTGGTGTTCTTCGCCGACAGTTTTGCCGGTTATATTGTGGCGGCTGGCGGTTTGGGCCTGGCCGGTGGTTTCTACAGTGCGGGTTTGCAATTTGTGACCCTTCATTGCCGGCCGCGACGGCTGGGGCTGGTGTTGGGTGTTTTTGGTGCGGGTATTACTGGCGCCGGTTTCAATTATTACCTGGTGCCGCTTCTGCACCAAGCCTACTCCTGGCAAGGCGTTCCTCTGGCTTATGTCATTGTGCTGCTGCTGATATTGGCACTGTTTCTGATGCTCACCGAGCCCGACGACCAAACCACATCCTTTGTAAGCAATACCGCGGCCTGGCGCAAATGTTGTGCGCCAGGAGTTTGGTATTTGTGTGGTTATTTTTCCGTTATTGCCGGCAGTTTTTTTGCATTGGCTCTGTGGCTGCCGGATTACCTGTCAGCACGCTCGGGCCTGCCGGTAGGCTTGGGTGCGCATCAGGCTTTGTGGTTTGTATTGCCGGGCGCTCTGGCGCAGATTGCGGGCGGCGCGCTGGCCGATCGTTTAGGTAGCAGCCGGGTGGTTATGTGGGCTTTGCTGTTGGCGCTGGCGGCGCTATTTGTGTTGTCGTACCCGCCGATGACGCTGTCGATACAGGGCGTGGGGCGCTCTTATCATTTAGAGCTTTTGCTGCCGCGGGTGTGGGAAGGCGGTGTGATGATTATGCTCGGCGCAGCTTTGGGCTCAGCTATTGGTGCTCTGCAGCGGATGATTATTTTGGCCAGCCGTGAAGCGGCCGCGGTAATGGCGGGCGTTTTACTGCTGGGTGCGTTTGCGGTGGCATTCGTGTTGCCCATTGTATTCGCCGCCATCAACGCCTGGCTGAATGTGCGTTCTGCTGTGTTCATGCTGCTGTTCGTGATGCTGGCGGTCTGTATTTTATTGTTCGCCCGAAACACCCGGCGGCGTGAGCGCCGCAAGCTCTCGTTCGCACAGCCCCGAGTGGTCTAGGTGCCTTCTACCCCCCTGGTGGTAGGGGCTGGTTAAGAGGTAGTAACCACGCTGCTTTCGCTATTGGGTTGTCACACAATGGTCTCAAATCGTTAATGCGATCCGGCAAACGGAGAGAGAGACCATGAGTCATTTGATCGACAAGCTGAGCTACTTCAGCAAAAAGCGTGAATCCTTTTCTGGCGACCACGGCGAAACCCATACCGAAAACCGCGACTGGGAAGACAGCTATCGCCAGCGCTGGCAGCACGACAAAATTGTGCGCTCCACCCACGGCGTAAACTGCACCGGCTCTTGCAGCTGGAAAATCTACGTTAAAAACGGCCTGGTCACCTGGGAAACCCAGCAAACCGACTATCCCCGTACCCGTCCGGATCTGCCCAATCACGAGCCCCGTGGCTGCCCCCGCGGTGCCAGTTATTCCTGGTACATGTACAGTGCGAATCGCCTGAAGTACCCGCTGATGCGCAAGCATCTGATGCAGCTCTGGCGCGCCGCCCGTATTCAGTTTAACGACCCGGTCGATGCCTGGGCCTCAATTGTGGAAGACCCGAAGAAAACCGCTGAATACAAGCCACGCCGCGGTTTGGGCGGTTTTGTCCGTTCCGACTGGAACGAAGTGAACGAGCTGATTGCAGCGTCTAACGTGTACACCGCCAAAAAGCACGGCCCGGACCGCATCATCGGCTTTTCGCCGATTCCTGCCATGTCTATGGTGTCTTACGCTGCGGGAAGCCGTTACCTGTCATTGATCGGCGGCGTGTGTCTGAGCTTTTACGACTGGTACTGCGACTTGCCGCCGGCTTCCCCGCAAACCTGGGGTGAACAGACCGACGTTCCTGAATCCGCAGACTGGTACAACTCCAGCTACATCATTGCCTGGGGTTCCAACGTTCCACAAACCCGTACTCCGGATGCCCACTTCTTTACCGAAGTGCGCTATAAAGGCACCAAAACCGTTGCCATCACCCCGGATTACGCCGAAGTTGCCAAGTTGTCCGATGAGTGGCTTAACCCCAAGCAGGGCACCGATGCCGCGCTTGGCATGGCCATGGGCCACGTGATTCTGAAAGAGTTTCACGTTGATAACCCCAGCGCCTACTTTACCGATTACGTGCGCCGCTACACCGACATGCCGTACCTGGTGAAGCTCGACAAAATGGAAGACGGCCGTTATGTGCCGGGCCGGTTCCTGCGCGCCAGCGATCTGGTGGGCGGACTGGGCGAAGAGAACAACCCCGAGTGGAAAACCATTGCCATTGATGAAACCACCAACCAGCTAACCGCGCCTAACGGCTCTATCGGTTACCGCTGGGGTCAAAAAGGCAAGTGGAACCTGAAGCAAACTGCAAAAACAGAAGACGTGAACCTGCAGCTGTCGATGGTTGAAAAGCACGACGAAATTGTGGACGTTGCCTTCCCGTATTTTGGTGGCATCAAGCACGAGCACTTCAAATCCGTTGAGATCAGCGACACCCTGACCCACAAACTGGGCAGCCGTAAAATTGAACTGGCAGACGGCGAAGACGCCCTGGTCGTCACCGTATACGACCTGATGATCGCCAACTACGGCATCAGCCGTGGTCTGGGTGAAGACGACGGCGCTACCGACTACGACCAGATCAAGCCGTACACACCCGCCTGGCAGGAAAAGATCACCGGCGTACCGGCCCACAAAGTGACCCGTATTGCCCGTGAGTTCGCCGAGACTGCCCACAAAACCAATGGTCGGTCGATGATCATCGTCGGCGCCGGTATGAACCACTGGTACCACATGGACATGAACTACCGCGCGCTGATCAACATGCTGATCATGTGTGGCTGTGTCGGCCAGAGCGGTGGCGGTTGGGCCCACTATGTAGGTCAGGAAAAACTGCGCCCGCAAACCGGCTGGCAGCCGCTGGCGTTTGGTCTGGACTGGCAGCGCCCGCCACGCCAGATGAACGGAACATCTTTCTTCTACGCCCACTCCGGCCAGTGGCGCTACGAGAAGCTGGATGTGAGCGAGATTCTGTCGCCGCTGGCGGATAAATCTAAATTCGGTGGCAGCCTGATCGACTACAACGTACGCGCCGAGCGTATGGGCTGGTTGCCATCTGCGCCGCAGTTTAACCGTAACCCGCTGGGCCTTGCCGCCGAAGCGGAAAGCGCCGGTATGGACGTGCCAGCCTACGTAACCCAGTCCCTGAAAGACGGTTCACTGGCATTCGCCTCGGAAGATCCGGAAGCCCCGGAAAACCACCCGCGCAATATGTTCATCTGGCGCTCTAACTTGCTGGGTTCCTCCGGCAAGGGTCACGAGTACATGCTGAAGTACCTGCTGGGTACGACGAGTGGTTTGCAGGGCAAAGACCTGGGTCACGACGGTGGCGTCAAGCCGCAGGAAGTGAAATGGCATGACGAAGCACCCGAAGGCAAGCTTGATTTGCTGGTAACGCTGGACTTCCGCATGTCCACCACTTGCCTGTATTCCGACATCGTTCTGCCTACCGCTACCTGGTATGAAAAAGACGACCTGAATACCTCGGATATGCACCCGTTCATTCACCCGTTGACAGCGGCTACGGATCCGGCGTGGGAATCCCGCAGCGACTGGGAAATCTACAAAGGCATTGCCAAGGCGTTCTCCAAGGCGTCTGAAGGCCATCTGGGCGTCCAAAAAGACGTGGTTACGGTGCCGTTGTTGCACGACGCACCCGCTGAGCTGGGTCAGCCGTTTGATGTAAAAGATTGGAAAAAAGGCGAATGTGAACTGATTCCGGGCAAAACCGCGCCTAACTTCATGACGGTTGAGCGCGATTACCCGAACACTTACGCGCGCTTTACCTCGCTTGGCCCCCTGCTGGACAAACTGGGCAACGGTGGCAAAGGCATCAACTGGAACACTGAAAAAGAAGTGACCTTCTTGGGTGAGCTGAACCACAAGCACCTTGAAGGCGCCAATGCCGGCCGGCCGAAAATTGATACGGCCATTGATGCCTGTGAAGTGATTCTGAGCCTGGCTCCGGAAACCAACGGCCAAGTTGCCGTGAAAGCCTGGGCTGCGCTGTCTGAATTCACCGGGATGGATCACTCACACCTGGCGCTGAACAAGGAAGACGAGAAAATCCGCTTCCGCGACATAGTGGCGCAGCCGCGCAAAATCATCTCTAGCCCAACCTGGTCTGGCCTGGAAGACGAGCATGTGTCCTACAGCGCCGGCTACACCAACGTGCACGAGCTGATTCCCTGGCGCACGCTGACCGGTCGCCAGCAGTTCTATCAAGACCACGAGTGGATGCGCGCCTTTGGCGAAAGCCTGCTGGTATATCGCCCGCCCATCAACACCAAAGCGGCCGCACCGCTGCTGAACGCCAAGCCCAACGGCAACCCGGAGAAGGCGTTGAACTTCCTTACGCCGCACCAGAAGTGGGGTATACACAGTACCTATAGCGACAACCTGCTGATGCTGACCCTGTCTCGTGGTGGCCCCATTGTGTGGCTGAGTGAAGACGACGCCCGCGACATCGGTGTGGAAGACAACGACTGGATAGAAGTGTTCAACGCTAACGGTTCTTTGTCAGCGCGGGCGGTGGTTAGCCAGCGGGTGATGCCGGGCATGGTGATGATGTACCACGCTCAGGAACGCATTGTGAATATTCCCGGCTCGGAAATTACCGGCAGCCGCGGTGGCATTCACAACTCGGTTACCCGGGCCTGCCCGAAGCCCACCCACATGATTGGTGGCTATGCCCAGTACTCTTACGGCTTCAACTACTACGGCACCGTGGGTTCCAACCGCGACGAGTTTGTGGTGGTGCGCAAAATGAAGAACGTCGACTGGCTTGATGGCGAGGGCAACGACACTGTTCAGGAGAGTGTGAAATGAAAATTCGTTCCCAAGTAGGCATGGTGCTGAACCTGGACAAGTGCATTGGTTGCCACACCTGTTCAGTGACCTGTAAAAACGTATGGACTAGCCGTGAAGGCATGGAGTACGCCTGGTTCAACAACGTTGAAACCAAGCCCGGTATTGGTTACCCGAAAGAGTGGGAAAACCAGGACAAGTGGAAGGGCGGCTGGTTGCGTGACCCCAGCGGCAAAATCCGCCCCCGCATCGGTGGCAAGTTTCGGGTGTTGGCGAATATTTTCGCCAACCCGGATCTGCCGGAAATTGACGACTATTACGAGCCGTTCGATTTCGACTATCAACACCTGCACACCGCTGCTGACAGCAAGCATCAGCCGGTTGCACGGCCGCGCTCGCTGATCACCGGCAAACGCATGCAAAAAATTGAATGGGGTCCGAACTGGGAAGAAATCCTGGGCACCGAGTTTGCCAAACGCCGCAAGGACAAAAACTTCGACCAGATTCAGGCCGACATTTACGGCCAGTTCGAAAGCACGTTCATGATGTACCTGCCGCGCCTGTGCGAGCACTGTCTGAATCCCACGTGTGTGGCCAGCTGCCCAAGCGGTGCCATCTACAAGCGGGAAGAAGACGGCATCGTGCTGATCGACCAGGACAAGTGCCGCGGCTGGCGCATGTGTGTATCTGGCTGCCCGTACAAGAAAATCTACTTCAACTGGAAAACCGGTAAATCCGAGAAGTGCATCTTCTGCTATCCGCGGATTGAAGCCGGTATGCCCACCGTGTGCTCGGAAACCTGCGTAGGCCGCATTCGCTATCTGGGTGTGCTGCTGTACGACGCTGATCGCATCGAAGAAGTGGCCAGCACTCCCGGCGAGCACGAGCTGTACGAGAAACAGCTGGAAATCTTCCTCGACCCGTTTGACCCGGAAGTGATTGCCCAGGCAACGAAAGACGGTGTGCCGATGAACGTGATCGACGCGGCCCAGCGCAGCCCGGTCTACAAGATGGCGGTTGAGTGGAAACTGGCCCTGCCGTTGCACCCGGAATACCGCACTCTGCCCATGGTGTGGTACGTGCCGCCCCTGAGCCCGATTCAGTCAGCTGCCGAAGCTGGCCAGGTCGAGTTTGATGGCGTACTGCCAAAAATCGAAAGCCTGCGCATTCCGGTGAAATACCTGGCCAACCTGCTCACCGCCGGTGACGAAAAGCCCATCGTACGTGCGCTAAAACGCATCATGGCCATGCGCCTGTACAAACGTGCGGAAACCGTAGACGGCGTGGAAGACCTGCGGGCACTGGAAGAAGTCGGGCTGACCAAAGCTCAGGCGGATGAGATGTACCGCTATCTGGCCATTGCCAATTACGAAGACCGTTTCGTGATTCCTACCGGCCATCGTGAGCTTGCAAAGGAAGCATTCCCTGACGCATACGCTGAACGGGGCGGCTGTGGCTTCAGCTTTGGTGACGGTTGTGGTGGCAGCACCAGTGAATTCAACATGTTCGGCGGCAAAAGCCAGACCTCCACCATGGTGCAAAAACTGACCACGGTGAAACAGGTTGACCCGAAACAGCTGCAGGATTGAGGAGCAGATTATGAAAATTCTAAAAGTGATGGCGTTGTTGCTGGAATACCCGAACGCCGATCTACAGCGTGGCCGCGATGAGCTGACGGCTGCGGTGCTGGAAGACAGCCGCTTGCCGCGCAAAAACAAAGAGCAGCTGCTGCGCTGCATTGACATGCTCTGCGACGGCAATCTGCTGGACCTGCAGGAAAGCTACGTAGCCACTTTTGACCGGGGTCGCGCCACGTCCCTGCTGTTGTTCGAACACGTGCACGGCGAATCCCGCGATCGCGGGCAGGCCATGGTAGACCTGATGGAGCAATACAAAACCAACGGTCTGGAGATTGATGCCCGCGAACTGCCGGATTACCTGCCGTTGTTCATGGAATATCTGTCTACCCGGCCCTGGGAAGAGATCAAAAACTGGCTGGAAGATATTCACCACATTCTTGGCTTGCTGGGTGAGCGCCTATACCAGCGTGAAAGCGTGTACCACGGAATTATGGACTCGCTGCTTGAACTGTCTGGCCGCAAAACCGACCGCAAGGAACTGGCGAAGATTGTGGCCTCGGAAGAGCGCGACGACACCCCCGAAGCGCTGGACAAAGTGTGGGAAGAGGAAATGGTAAAGTTTGTGGATGATCAGGGCAGCTCCTGTAGCACCGGCGGTGTGGTAGGTCAGCGGCGTCGTGAATTGGAGCAAACCCAAACCATTCACTTGAGTGATCAGCTGATGGCGGATGTTACACCTCGCCCGGCTCAACAACCGGTGAACAACGCCTGAGCGCGTAGGAGGAGATGACAATGTCCTATTTACATACACTGGTGTTTGGGATTTATCCCTATATCGCCTTGGTTGTGATGGTTGTTGGTACCTGGGCGCGCTACGACAACGCCCAGTTCACTTGGCGGGCTCAGTCCACCCAGATATTGACCAAGAAAAACATGGTCTGGGCCAGCGCTCTGTTCCATGTGGGCATACTGATCGTGTTCTTTGGCCATTTGGTTGGGTTGTTAACGCCGCATTTTGCATACGAGTGGTTCATGTCGGCCGGCACAAAGCAGATTATGGCCATCGTAGTGGGTGGTATTGCTGGCACCATGGCCCTTATCGGCGGCGGCGTTCTGACAATGCGTCGGCTAACGGACCCCCGGGTCCGGGCCAGCAGCACCTTTGCTGACGACGCCATTATCGTCATCCTGATGATTCAGCTGGCGCTGGGTATGCTGACCATTTACCCCACGTTGGGCCATCTGGATGGCAGCACCATGCTGTTGCTGGCCGCCTGGGCTCAGGGCATCTTTACCTTTCAGTTTGATGCTGCATCGCACATTGCGGATGTGCACTGGATCTACAAAACCCATATGGCTCTGGGCCTGACGATCTTTGTGCTCTTCCCGTTCACGCGTCTGGTGCACATGCTCAGCGTGCCGGTAGAGTATTTCGGCCGCAAGTACCAAGTGGTGCGCAAGCGAGTTTAGTTTCATCGTGAAGAGGGAAATGCCATGCAATTGATACCCACCGGCGAAGCCGAAAAACCCAGAAACCGGTTCCCACCGGTGACCGTTGGCGACACGCTGATCAACGAAGATGACATAGCGCGGGAAATGCAGTATCACCCCGCCGATGAAGCCGCAACCGCCTGGCACGACGCGGCCAAAAGCCTGGTAATACGCCAGCTGCTGCTAGACCAGGCCACGCTGTTGAACCTGCCTGAAGAGCTGGATGAAGAAGACCGTATCGCCAAAGTGCTTGAATCAGAGCTGGGTGTTCCAGACCCGACAGAGCAGGACTGCGAGCGCTTCTTTAACGCCAACCCCAGGCGGTTTTGCAGCCCGGTGGTAATGGCCGTGAGCCACATATTGCTGGCGGCGGCACCGGATGACGTGGCCGAGCTAATGCGCCAGGAAGAAGTAGGGGATCAATTGCTGAAAGCGCTGTTTGAAGGTCGTTCACGGTTTGATGACCTGGCCAAGCAGTATTCAGCCTGCGAATCTCGCCATCAAGCCGGCAGCCTCGGGCAGATCAGCAAAGGCCAGACCGTCGACGAGTTTGAGCGCCCGGTGCTGAATTTGAAGGAAGGCCTGCATTCCGAGCTGATCGAAACCCGTTACGGCTACCACATTGTGCGCGTAGACCAGCGCATTGATGGCCAGCCATTGCCTTACGAGCATGTAAAACCAAAAATCCGCCAGTACCTGAGCGAAAGTGTGACCCGCCGCGCCTGCCGCCAGTACTTGCAGGTGTTAGCGGCCGAAGCCGGTGTTAAAGGGGTTGATCTGGAATTGCCGGATTCACCACTGATGCAATAGATCCGGTTGCGGATTTTAAAAGCAATATGTGCGGCCTGGCTGGAAACAGTGCAGGCCGCACTGCTAATGGGTTACCTCCGAAGAGGGAGCGATTTTTACAGTTGATCCCTTTAGTATTCATACATAGATTATGAATGCATGAACACGCTAAAGAGGATGCCGCCATGGCGCTGATACAGGCTGCCGATACTCGCACGCAGGACACCCCCATGAACTACTCAAAACCGGTTCTGGTGGCGGTTAAGCCTGGTGACCACGAAGACAGCTTGGCGCTGTTGCGCAGCCACGCCATGTTCAGCGCTCTGGAAGAAGATGACCTACAAGAGCTCCTGCATCATGCCCGCCGCTTGCGGTTGGGCCATCACCAGTTGCTGTATCGCCAGGACATGCCGGCCCACCACTTCTTCTTTGTGTTGTCCGGCCGCTTGCGCTTGTACCGGCTGGATGCATCAGGCATCGACCGCACGCTGGACAGCATCGCGCCAGGCGACTGCATTGCCGAAGTAATGATATACGCCGATCCCGCCCGTTACGCCTGTTACGCCGAAGCCCTGAAAAACAGCGAAGTGCTGATGATTCCGGTGAAAGCGTATCAGGACTTGCTGGACACCCATCACAGCTATACCCAGGCCGCTTTGCGCCACTACGCTATGCGCGCAGTGACTCGTTTTCACGATCTGGAAATCATGACCGTGCAGAGCGCCCGCGATCGGCTGATTCGCTATTTAGTAGATTTGTTGCCAGAAGGCAGCGAGCAGGGTGGTGAAGTGGAATTGCCACTGCCCAAATGCCTGGTGGCGTCGCGCCTTGCCATGCAGCCGGAAACTTTTTCGCGCATTCTGGCCGACCTGAAATCCAACGGCCTGGTGCGGGTAAATCGCAGCCGGGTGTTTATTTCCGACCCGAGCAAGCTGATTCAGATAAGCCAATAGTCACTATTTATAAGGATTTATCAAATGATCAGCAACTACCGCGAATTGATTGCCGCTACCAAACAAGAACACGAACCCCAGCGTCTTTTGTTTGTGTTCTGCCGCGCCGAGCTGCCAGACGATGCCAATGCCGACGAACGCGCAGCATTTGAGCGAGGCGAAGGCGGCGCACTTTCGCCGGTGGTCTGCGTTGATAAACCCCCTGCCGAAGTCGCAGATTTCAGTCAGCTGGTGGACGAGTCCCGCAACACGGGTCAGAACTGGGACGTCGTATTCGTGGCGGCTATGTCTGGCCGTGGCGGCGTTCCTCCGTCCAGCGACGAAACACAGCAGCCGATGACCATGATGGTCGAAAGCATTCGTATGGGCCACGTTGGCAATTACTTGCCTTTGGACGCCAGTGGTGAAGCCGTTAGCCTGGGTTAGCTGTAAGCGCTGATGGCCGTCTGCCATCGGCGCTAATCAGAGATAGGGCGGTATCAACAGCCTCCTAGGTGTATCCCATAAGAGGTATTCTAATTACTTTTAAATAATCTAATCTGTGCAACAACTATAGTCAGCGGGGACATGTTGTGAGTATCCGTTTTAGCAATATCGTAAATCTGATTGTAATGGCGTTGGTACTGGCACTGTTCGCAGGCGTCGACCATGTAAAAGCCGACCCCGTTGACCAGTACCAGCCTGTTTCAGGCCGCCAGGTGATCACGCAAACCCTGCCTCAGGTCACCGAGGTGCGCCCCCGCGAGAGCAATCGCGCCATTGGCGAACTCTTCGCTGGCGAAGAGCTGGTGGGCTACACCTACCAAAGCCTCGACTTCGTGCAAACCCCCGCCTATTCGGGCAAACCCCTGAACATTCAGGTATTGATGAATACCGCCGGTGAAATCCTTAAAACCCGCGTGATTCATCACTCCGAGCCAATTCTGCTGATTGGCATTCCCGAGTACAAGCTGCACGACTTTACCGACCAGTACACCGGCCTGAAAGCTGACCAACGGGTTACTGTGGGCGGCAACACCAACGAGCGCAAGGTGGCAGTCGACGGCTTGTCCGGCGCGACCGTTACGGTGATGGTGGTGAACGAAGTTATCATGCGCACGGCCCACAGAGTTGGCGTAGAACTTGGCTTGGTGAAAGATGCGGGCGTAAAGCGACCACCCATTGCGGCGGTTAATAACGAGCAGTTTCAGCAAGCCAACTGGCAGCAACTGACGGACGATGGCTCCATTCGCCGCCTGCTACTGACCCGTGGCCAAGTGGATGACTCGTTTAAAGGCACCGACGCGGAAGGCGTAGAGGCCGCCGCTCCCGATCAGCGTGAAGACGCATTGATAGACCTGTATGCAGCCTATCTGGACGCCCCCACCATTGGTCGCAATCTGCTGGGTGAAAGCCAGTACGAATGGTTGAACTCTCTGCTGAAAGAAGGCGAACACGCCATTGCGGTGATGGCCAGCGGCTCCTATTCGTTCAAGGGCTCCGGCTATGTGCGCGGCGGCATTTTCGACCGCATTCAGATTCGCCAGTTTGGTGACACCTTCAACTTCCGCGACCTCGACTTCTATCGTTTAAGCGATGTGTACAGCGAAGGCATGCCGGACTTTTCCGAAATGGCGATCTTCATCATTCGCCAACAGTACAACTTTGACCCGGGTACGCCCTGGACCCTCGAACTGACAGTAAAGCGCCAGACCGGCCCGCTGGACAGCAAATTCCAGGTGTTCCCGCTGGAATACCAACTGCCCGATCAGTATTACACCCGTGCGGACGTTGTGGTCAGCCAGGAAGAATGGCTGGAAACCCAACCCATGTGGGTGCAAGTGTGGTACCAGAAGCAGTTCCAGATTGTGGTACTGGGCGCAGGCATATTGGTGCTGATGTTTGTTCTGTTCTTCCAGGACTGGCTGGTAAAGCGGCCCAATTTAACCCGCTGGATTCGCCACGGCTTTCTTACCTACACCCTGTTCTTTATTGGCTGGTACGCCTTGGGCCAGTTGTCCATCGTGAACGTGCTGACTTTTGTGCACAGTTTCATGTCTGGTTTTAGCTGGCAGACGTTCCTGATCGACCCGATCATGTTCATATTGTGGGCTGTGGTAGCCGGCATTGTGTTGCTTTGGGGCCGCGCGGTCTATTGCGGTTGGTTGTGCCCGTTTGGTGCGCTGCAAGAGCTGTTGAATGAAATCGCCCGCAAGCTGAAAATACCCCAGTACAGCGTGCCGTTTGCCGTGCACGAACGCCTTTGGGCCATCAAGTACATCATTCTGCTGGTGCTTTTCGGGGTGTCGCTGGAATCCATGGCGATGGCAGAAAGACTGGCGGAAATCGAACCTTTCAAAACCTCCATTACCTTACATTTCGCCCGCACCTGGCCGTTTGTGCTCTACGCGGTGGTGTTGCTGGTGATCAACCTGTTCACCCGCAAGGTGTATTGCCGCTACCTGTGCCCGCTGGGCGCCGCGCTGGCGCTGCCCACCAAGCTGCGGGTATTCGACTGGCTCAAGCGTCGCAAGGAATGTGGCACCCCCTGCCGCCTGTGCGAAAAAGAATGCGAGGTACAGGCTATTCACCCAGACGGCACCATCAATTTCATGGAATGCCACTACTGCCTTGACTGCCAGGTGACTTATTTCGACGACAACAAGTGCCCGCCGTTGATTGTGAAGCACCGCGGCAAGCGCCGTGGCCAAAATTCGCCGGGGCGCCCGGAACAGATTCCAATCGTCGAAGTGAAATGAAAAGCAGTGCCATAACGAAAAAAGAATAACCCCCAAAACTGAAACGGAGTTGAGCATCATGAGCAAAGACCATGAGCAAGGTCATAAAGAACTGGCGAAAACAGAACACCTCGGCCTGAGTCGCCGGCGTTTTCTGGGCGCCACCGCGGTGGCTGGTGTTGCCGGTGTAGCTGGCCTTGGCGGCGCAGTCATGAGCCGTGAGGCTTTTGCAGCCGCAGCCAAAGAAGCACGCAATAACATTGAGGTGGGCCCGGGCGAGCTGGATGAGTACTACGGTTTCTGGAGCGGTGGCCACCAGGGCGAAGTGCGGATAATGGGTATACCGTCTATGCGCGAGCTGATGCGTATTCCGGTGTTCAACGTGGATTCAGCAACCGGTTGGGGCCTGACCAACGAAAGCAAAGACGTACTGGGCCACGACAACAAATTTCTGAACGGCGACTGTCACCACCCGCACATCTCCATGACCGACGGCCGTTACGACGGTAAGTACCTGTTCATCAACGACAAAGCCAACACCCGCGTGGCCCGTATCCGTCTGGATATCATGAAGTGCGACAAGATTACCCACATTCCTAACGTGCAGGCCATTCACGGTTTGCGCCTGCAGAAAGTGCCTTACACCAAATACGTGTTTTGCAACGCCGAATATGTGATTCCGCACCCGAACGATGGCAGCGATTTCTCGATGGAGAACAGCTACACCATGTTCAACGCCCTGGATGCGGAAACCATGGAAGTGGCCTGGCAGGTGATTGTCGACGGCAACCTGGACAACACTGACGCTGACTACACCGGCAAATACGCGGCCTCTACCTGCTACAACTCTGAGAAAGCGAAAGACCTGGCCGGTACCATGCGTAACGATCGCGACTGGGTGGTGGTGTTTAACGTTGAACGCATCGAGCAAGCGGTTAAAAACGGCGACTTCAAAACCTTGGGCGACTCCAAAGTGCCCGTGGTGGATGGCCGCAGCAAATCCCCGTTGACCCGTTACATTCCGGTGCCGAAGAACCCGCACGGCGTGAACACGTCACCGGATGGCAAGTACTTCATTGCGGCTGGCAAGCTGTCGCCAACCTGTTCGGTGATTGCCATCGACAAACTGGACGATGTGTTTGACGACAAAATCGAGCTCCGTGACGTGATTGTTGCTGAGCCCGAGCTGGGTCTCGGGCCTCTTCACACCACGTACGATGGCCGCGGTAACGCCTACACCACGCTGTTTATCGACAGCCAGGTGGTGAAGTGGAACATTGCGGATGCTATCAAGCATTACAACGGTGAAGACGTAAACTACCTGCGCCAGAAACTGGATGTGCATTACCAGCCGGGCCACAACCACGCGTCGCTGACTGAAACCCGCGATGCCGATGGCAAGTGGCTGGTGGTGTTGTCGAAGTTCTCGAAAGACCGTTTCCTGCCGGTTGGCCCTTTGCACCCGGAGAACGATCAGCTGATCGATATTTCTGGCGATGAAATGAAGCTGGTGCACGATGGCCCGGCCTTCGCCGAACCACACGATTGCATTATGGTGCGTCGTGATCAGATCAAAACCAAGAAAATCTATACCCGTGACGATCCGTACTTCGCCAGTGCCCGCGCCCAGGCCGAGAAAGACGGTATCACGCTGGAAGGCGATAACAAGATCATCCGCGACGGCAAAAAAGTGCGCGTTTATATGACGTCGGTGGCGCCTATGTTTGGCACAACCGAGTTCACGGTGAAGCAGGGTGACGAGGTGACGGTGTATGTGACCAACCTGGACACCATTGAGGACGTTACTCACGGCTTTTCGGTGGTGAATCACGGTGTGAGCATGGAGATCAGTCCGCAGCAGACGTCTTCGGTGACGTTTGTGGCTGATAAGCCGGGTGTTCATTGGTATTACTGCAACTGGTTCTGCCACGCTCTCCATATGGAGATGACGGGGCGGATGTTGGTCGAAAAGGCCTGATTAAGTGGTTTGGCCGGAGCCCTGTTCTAAGGCTCCGGTTTTTTACGGTATTTCGGAGAAGCGAATCAAGAGAAGAAGGCTTTCCAAAACACGCTCAAGCCCGTCCATGGGACGCTTGAGCTCCGCCATCCATGGCTCCGCACAGTTTTGGAAAGCCTTCTTCTCTTGCTTCGCCAGAGTTTGGCGGTTTTTACCTTACTGAGTAATCATTGATGCACCAACTTTTACGCGTAGTAGCGGTCTTTACCGTCGTTTTGCTACCGCTAACCGCACAAGCGGATATCCAGCAACAGCTGGATGCGCTGGAACCGGGGGTGGTTTTTGAGCTGCCGCCTGAACAGGTTTCACCGATCGTTATCCGGGTGGCGGATGTGACGGTTCGCTGCCATGCCGATACTGTGATTGATGGCGGCGGTGAGGGCAGAACTGTTCATATTGTGGCGACAGGTGTGACGTTTAGCGGCTGCACGGTGCGTAACTGGGGTTCAGACCTTAACAAGCTGGACGCGGCAATTTTTGTGGCCCGTGAGGCTCAGGGCGTTACGGTTGCGGATAATAACTTGCAGGGTCCGGCGTTTGGGGTGTGGTTGGATGCTACGCCGGATGCGACGGTTCTTGGCAATGTGATTCGTGGCGATGCCAGTATGCGCTCCAACGATCGGGGCAATGGCATTCATTTGTTCAATGTTCAGGGCGCGCTGATTGAAGGCAATGATATTCGTCAGACCCGCGATGGGATTTATATTGAAACCTCTAACAACAACCGCATTCGTAACAATGTGATGGCCGATTTGCGCTATGGCATTCATTACATGTATTCGATGGACAATCTGCTGGAAAACAATGTTACCCGTAATACGCGCACCGGCTATGCGTTGATGCAGAGTAAGCGGTTGACGGTGCTGAACAACCGTTCCGAGAACGATGAGAATTACGGCATTCTGATGAATTTTATTACCCAGTCCGAGCTGCGGGGTAATGTGGTTACCGGTGTGTCCAAGGGGCAGTTTGCCGGGGCGGCGATGTCCGGTGCCGAGGGTAAGGCGGTGTTTATTTACAACTCTCTGTACAACATCTTTACCGATAACGTGTTTGCCAACAGCAATATTGGCATTCACTTAACCGCCGGTTCGGAAGACAACACGATGTTCAACAATGCCTTCGTGAATAACCAGCGCCAGGTAAAGTATGTGGCCACCCGCACCCAGGAGTGGTCGAAAGACGGCGTGGGTAATTACTGGAGTGACTACCTGGGCTGGGATCGTAACCAGGACGGCACCGGTGACGTTCCTTACGAGCCTAATGATAACGTCGATCGTCTTCTATGGACCTATCCGGAAGCCAAAGTGCTGATGTTCAGCCCGGCGGTGGATACCCTGCGCTGGGTGCAGGATGCGTTTCCGGTGATCAAGGCCGCCGGGGTTCAGGATTCCCATCCGCTGATGTATCCACCTGAGCCCGAACGCGTTCCATCGGCTGTTTCTAACCCGAATTCTGCGGAGCCGCAATGAGCTGTTTTCGTCTTGAAAATGTCAGTTACCGTTACGACAAAGCCACTGTGCTGCAGGGTGTGGATTTGCGCCTGGAGCCTGGGGAAATTCTGGGCCTGTTTGGCCACAACGGCGCTGGTAAAACCACCACCATCAAGCTGATTCTGGGTCTAATGCAGCCGGTAGGGGGTTCTTTGTCGGTGCTGGATGGCAGTGCGGGCGACCCCCAGGTAACCCGGCACATCGGTTATTTACCGGAAAACGTGATGTTCTACCCGCAGCTGACCGGCCGTGAAATTCTGGCGCACTTCGCTCGTCTGAAAGGTGCAGACTTGCGCCAGGTGCCGGAGCTGCTGACCCAGGTTGGGTTAGACGATGCCATGGAAGCGCGGGTGAAAACCTATTCGAAGGGCATGCGCCAGCGCCTGGGCCTGGCTCAGGCGTTATTGGGCAAGCCAAAACTGCTGATGCTGGACGAACCCACGGTGGGGCTTGACCCGGTCGCGACCGCCGATCTGTACCGACTACTGCGCATCTTGCGTGATAGCGGCACCGGCATTGTGCTTTGTTCCCACGTGTTGCCGGGTGTGGAGCCTTATATCGACCGCGCGGCGATTCTGACCGACGGCGCCTTGAAGGCCACCGGCAATCTGGAAGCGCTGCGGCGCCAGGCCAATATGCCGGTCACGTTGATGCTGGAGCCGACGGGCTCTCTGGATTCCCTGGAAAACGTCATTCGTCAGTGCGAAAGCGCCACCAGCCCGGTGATGAAATCGGTGAACAACCGTTTGCAGGTTGATGTACGCCCCGCCGATAAAATGCCACTGCTGACGGCGCTAATGGCCTCCGGCGAAGTGGCGGACGTGGGCATTCACCAGCCCACCCTGGAGGACATTTACGTGCACTTTATTGGCTCCGGTGGCCTGGCTCACCGTGGGGGTTTGCAATGAACAGCGTATGGACCATCGCCCGTAAAGAGCTTAGCGACAGCTTGCGTAACCGCTGGCTGCTGGCCATTGCTGTTGTGTTTGCTGTTCTGGCCGTGGGCATCGCCTGGTTTGGTGCGGCTGCGTCCGGTCAGGTCGGCTACGCATCTACCCCCGCGACCATCGCCAGCCTGGCCAGCCTGGGCATCTTCCTGATTCCGTTGATCGGGCTGCTACTGGCCTATGATGCGATCGTTGGCGAAGACGAAGGCGGCACTTTATTGCTGCTTATGACCTATCCCCTTAGCCGCGGTCAGTTGTTGTTCGGCAAGTTTCTGGGCCACGGCCTGACTTTGGCGTTTGCCACGATTCTGGGTTTTGGTGTAGCGGGTATTGCCATTGCCGTGCTGGTAGAAGACGTAGGCATTATAAGCCTGGCACTGGCGATGCTGCGATTTATTGGCTCTACCATTTTGTTGGGCTGGGGCTTTATAGCCCTGGCTTATGTGGTGAGCGTGCGCGCTAGCGAGAAGCCGGTTGCCGCGGGCCTGGCCTTGGCGATCTGGTTTTTCTTTGTGCTGGTGTTCGACCTACTGCTACTGGGCTCACTGGTGGCCAGCGAAGGCAAGCTAAACCCGGAACTGCTGCCCTGGTTGCTGATGCTGAACCCGACAGATATCTACCGTTTGTTGAATATTCTGGCCTTTGGTGAGGGTCGTCAGCTCAGTGGAGTGCTGAGTCTTGGCAACGACTTGCCCATCGGCCAAAGCGGCCTTTGGCTGGGGTTGGTGCTGTGGTGCGTAGCGCCGTTGACTCTCGCCTGGGCGTTATTTCGCAAGCGTCGGATTTAAAGCTCTCTGCATGTGTTTCAGGTTGCTGTCACTCAAAAACTGTTCCTTAGAATGGAGTTTTTCCGGATGAGTATCGTTAACGAAGGTCGTCGGTTTACCAGGGTGCCCGCCCTGAGATTGTTGCTGTTGCTCGCGGGCTTTTTCGCGCTGGCAGGCTGTTCTGAGCCGACAACGCAAAGCACAATAGAAAAACCGGCGGCGGTGCATATGGAAGACGGCGACGAGTGCCACGTTTGCGGTATGGCAATAACAGGCTTCCCCGGGCCGAAAGGGGAGGTGATTACCGAGAAGCAACAGCAGGTACACAAGTTTTGCTCCACAAAAGACATGTTCTCTTGGGTGTTGCAGCCAGAAAACGTAAAGCGCGATCACACTCTGTACGTTCACGACATGGCGCAATCCGAATGGGACAGCCCGGTGGATACGGCGCTAATCGATGCCCGCGAGGCGTTTTACGTTATTGGCTCCGAGCGCTTGGGCGCCATGGGCCCCACGCTGGCGTCGTTTGCAGACAGCACGGCTGCCGACGGTTTTGCCGCTGAATTCGGTGGCCAGGTAAAAGCGTTTGCTGACATTACAATGGATGATTTAAACGCTGCCCGTCCGGCAGCTATGGATCATGGCTCTACGGGGCAAGGCTCCATGAATCACGGTTCGATGGAACACTGATCACACCGCAACCAGGGGGGCAGACCGCTTGGCGGACTGACTCCCAAAACACGCCTTAAAACGTCCCTGTGCGGCTTGGGCTCCGCCATCCATGGCTCTGCACAGTTTTGTGAGGCGGTTCCAACCAGCACTTTTCTGATTTTGTTCTGTCGCCATTTTTTACTGAAAACGCTTGGGGATGCCGCCAAGGCTTTTGCGGCTGACCAAGCGTTGACGAATGGCGGCGGGCCGTAGCAGGTGTCCCAGTTTTGGCGTACTTTTTCCAGGTTGCCGTTAATGCCGCCACTGCACACCACGGTGTTGGCGATGCCGCGGCCGCAGCCCCAGGCTATGTGGTCGTCGGCTTGAAATTCGCCGGCGCGCAGCCAGTCTGCCAGTAGCAGTTCGGGGCTGTCTTTTATGCGGTTACGGGCCTGTTCCGCGGTGCCTGTAAGCAGCATGCCACCGAAGGCATCGTTGGCCTGGCCACCCAGAGCTCCGTCTGGCGAGCCGTCCAGTAATGCAACGGTATAGCCGCAATCTAAGAGTTCCAGCGCGGTTACAATGCCGGCCAGGCCGGCACCGATCACGGCAACGTCGGTTTGATAGTTTTTCATGGCGTTTTATGATTGGTTTTGTTAAAGAGCACGTTAGAACAGCATAGCAACCGCGCAAAGTTTGTGTGAAAAATAAGCGAAGTTGAAGTTAATGGGGCTAGCCAACAAAAAACCCCGCGATGCGGGGTTTTCCGGTTCTGTTGAGGCTTTTGTTTGCCTGGAGTGCGTCTGAGGTCTGCTTGAAGCGCGCCTTGGTCCGCCTTAGCCGCCGGTCATGTTCATAAAACGCAGCACCTGCACCTCACCGTTGACGGAAAAGTGGTGTTTTTCCGGTTTTAAATCCATCGCCTGGGCGATGGCATCTTGCAGGCGTTGGTCAGAAATGGGGTTAGCGCGCAGTACTCGACGCAGGTCCACGGAGTGTTCATTGCCCAGACACAGCAGAAGGCGGCCTTCCACGGTGACCCGCACCCGGTTGCAGGTAGAGCAGAAGTTGTGGGAATGGGGTGAAATAAAACCAACCTGAATCGGGCTGTCTGTCATGCGGTAATAGCGCGCCGGACCACCGGAGTCTGCGGTGGCAGGCACCAGCTCGTGATGGCGGGTAATGATCTCGCGCACTTCGTCGCTGGTGCAAAGGGCTTCGCCGCGATCGTGTTCGGAAATCTCGCCCAGGGGCATTTCTTCAATAAAGGTGATGTCTACCTGCTTGCGGCGGGCGTACTCAACCAGTTCGGGCACATCCTGATCGTTGCGGCCCTTCATCACTACCGTGTTCAGTTTAATGCCACGGAAGCCGGCCTCGCGGGCGGCGTCTATGCCGTCAAGCACCTTTGACAGTTTGCCCGTGCGGGTAATGCTGTGAAATTTATCGGCGTCTAGCGAATCCAGGCTGATGTTCAGGCGATGAAGTCCTGCTTTGCGCAGCGGCTCTGCCATGGAGGACAGCTGGTTGCCGTTGGTGGTCATGGCGAAATCACGCAGGCCATAACTACCGATTTCTTTTACCAGATCAACAATGCCCTTTCGCACCAGTGGTTCACCGCCGGTCAGGCGTATTTTTTCGGTGCCCAGCTCCACAAAATTGCGCGCCAGCCTGGCGATTTCTTCCAGGGTGAGTACCTGTTGACGGGGCAGAAACGTCATGTCTTCTGCCATGCAGTAAACACAACGGAAGTCGCAACGGTCGGTCACCGATAAACGCACGTAATTGATGGTGCGCCCGAAGCGATCTGTCAGCTTAGTGTTAGACATTGGCACGGTTCCCGTAGCAGCCAGTTCGAATCTTTCAGAAGTTATAGCACAGAGTATCGCAGACCACAGCGTGAAATCCGATACCACTGGCGGGGTAGCTTTGCCTGAATTTGGAGGGCACATCATCTAGATCATTCGCAGGTCAGAAAAGATTGTGCTTTTCTTAAAGATAACTATAAAATAGATCTTTAAAGATGGCAGAGGGTAAAAAGATGGAAAAGATGCTGTTTCGTGCCAATAGCGCAATTGTCTGGTCGGTGCTGGGCCTGCTGGTGAGCGTTGCTCTGGCTTACCCGTTGGCGGGCTGGTTGCCAATGATGCTGCAGGTTCTGGCCCACATTGGCACCTTGTTGTTCGCGGTGGGTATCAAAATTGCCTACATTGTGAGGCTGGTTTTTCTGAGTCGTTTGGGCAGACCGGTCCACTGATCAAGGTTATACTGAAGCTATAGTTTAATGGCTGTGAGATCAGCACTATGAGTAACCATTATCGCAAAACCGGATTCCGTGTACTCGCGTATATCTCGATGTTTTTTGCGATGGTCGGCGTGGTTCTTCCGGTGTTACCGACCACCCCTTTTGTTTTGCTGGCTGCTTTCTTTGCCAGCAAGGGGTCGCCGGCCTTTGCTTTTTGGTTAGATAATCACCCTAAGTTTGGCCCTGTTATTTTGCAGTGGCGCACCCGCCAGGCCGTTCCGGCCAGTGCCAAAGCGCTTGCCTGCTCGATGATGACGCTAAGCTGGGGTTTTTTGTTCTGGGGCGGCGCTAAGCCGCTGGTTTTAATAATAGTGGGGATTACGCTGGTGGCTGTTGCATGCTATTTGCTGACCCGTCCGACCTATTGATGTCAGTTGTATGCTAGCTGGAGTAGTTTATGCACATTACCCGTTATACCGATTATTCCCTGCGAGTGCTGGTTTACCTGGCGGCTTGTGGCGACCGGCTGGTTACCATTCAGGACGTAGCCGATGCCTATGATATTTCCAAGAACCACCTGATGAAGGTGGTGCACCAGCTCAACATTAAGGGCTACATAGAAACAGTGAGAGGCAAAAATGGTGGCATGCGGCTGCGGCGTCTGCCGAGCTCCATCAATATTGGTGCTTTAGTGCGCGATACCGAGCCGGATTTCAATCTGGTTGAGTGCTTTTCCGCGAACAATCAGTGTTGCATTACCCCGGTTTGCGGTTTGCAATCGATGTTACGGGAAGCCTTGCAGGCCTTTTTAGCAACCCTGGACACCTACACCCTGGCCGATGTGGTGCAGCAGCCACAGCAATCGCAGTTGCTGCGGCTGCTACAGATCAGCTAGTGTCGCTTTTCGCAGCCGGCTTCTTTTTTGCAGCCGGTTTAGGCTTGCGCGGGCTGGGCTTTTTCTTTGGCGCTAACACCAGGGTTCTAAGTTCTTCCAATGCTTCCCCGGTATACACCGCTAATTTTTGCATGCTTGGCAAGGTGTCGCGGCAACCGGTAAAGCCAAAGTTCAACGATCCGGCATAGCTCAAGCAAGTAATGTTCAGCGCTCCGCCGTGTGTAATCAGAGACACCGGATACATGGCCTCCAGTTTCGCGCCTTCGTAATAAAGATCTTCGGTGGGCCCCGGAACGTTAGAGATTGTCACGTTCCATACCGGTCGCATGCGCCCGCCCAAGCCAGACATCAGCTGCAATATGTAGGGCGACATCAGCATCATGGTGTATTGGGTCAACGCTTTTTTAGGCAACTTTTGCAAGTGCTCTTTGGCTTTGCACGAGGATTCCTTGATGGATTGCAGGCGCGTTAACGGGTCGGGTTCGTTGGTGGCCAGGGCGGCAATCATAAAGCTGATCTGGGTGCCGGTGGCGTCGTCGCCTGCAGGACGAATATTAACCGGGATACCTGCGGTCAGCGACGTTTCTGGCAGGTCGTCCTGCTCCAGAAGAAAGCGCCGCAGCGCGGTGCCGCACAAATACAGCACAATGTCGTTCATTGAACCGCCAGACGCTTTGGCCATGGCTCTTATGTCTGCCTGCCGGAACTGCTGGGTGGCAAAACGGCGCTGGCCGGTAACCCGATGATTGATTTTGGAAGTCGGCCCAGTGAAAGGAGCGGTCAGGCCGTCTTCCGGATGGCGCACCGAGTGAATCAGGCGATTGCTGGCCTGCCACAGCCGCGGCGCCAGATCCAACTGCAGCTTGAGAGCGCCCATGGCTTGGGAAATGGCGCCCGGTACGCTGGCTTCGCTGTCGGTCTTGCTGCCGCGCCGGCTTTCCGGCCTTACTGACCAGGGCGGCAGCATGCCGCGCTCGTCGGGGGATTTGCTCAGTACTCTTTGCAGCAGTCGCACGCCGCTGATGCCGTCAATCATGCAGTGGTGCATCTTGGTGTACAGGGCAAAACGGTTGTGTTCCAGCCCTTCGATCATGTGGCATTCCCACAGCGGCCGCGACAGGTCCAGCGGATTGGAGTGCAGGCGCGATACAAGTACTCCCAGTTCCCGTTCATCGCCGGGTTTTGGCAAGGCCGAGTGGCGTACGTGATAGTCCAGATCAATGTGCTTGTCGTGCTTCCAGGTGGGCGCTAAAACGCGACCTAGAAAACTTGGCCATACCAGCTTGCATCCCCAGGGGAGCTCAACATTACCGGCTTGCTTCATGCTTTTGACCAGGTCGCCGGTGAAGGTAGGCGCGGCGTTTTCGGGCAGGCTGAAAATTTGCAAGTTGCCCACGTGCATGGGGGTATCGTCAGACTCGACCGCTAGCCAAGACGCATCCAATGTTGCCAGGCGTTTCATTCCGTGCGCACCCCTACTGTATCTGGAACATGAAAAAAGGGCGGTGAGCCCTGATCTGTCAGTATATGAGGTACTGTCACGATAAACGAATGCTGACACAAGAAAATTCTGTAGAAACGGCAAGACTGAAAGCGGGAGAACAGAGGCTGGAACGGGACGGCCGCCTGATTGAGCGCGGCTGAACCGCCGCCATTAAGCACTTGGCGCTGCCGGCGGGCACTGATATTCCTCCACCACCGTGCCGTCGCTTACGCTTTGAAGATGCACATCGAAGCCCCACAACCGGTGTATGTGGCGCAGCACTTCTTCGCTGTCGTCCGCTAACGGCCGACGTTCATTCACAATGTGGCGCAGGGTCAGCGAGCGGTCGCCACGCAAGTCCACATTCCACACCTGAATATCCGGCTCGCGACTGCTCAGGTTGTATTGCCGCGCCAACTTTTCACGCAGTGTGCGGTACCCGGTTTCATCGTGAATGGCGGTCACCAGGTAAGCGTCTTCCTCATCGTCGTTTTCAATAGCAAACAACTTTAAATCGCGCATCACCTTGGGCGACAGAAACTGCTGAATAAAGCTTTCGTCTTTGAAGTTTTTCATGGCGAAATGTAGGGTTTCCCGCCAATCGGAGCCGGCAATGTCCGGGAACCATTCGCGGTCTTCATCTGTGGGCTGCTCACAAAGTCGGCGCAAGTCGGTAAAGATCGCAAACCCGAGGGTGTAGGGGTTTATGCCGGAATAATAACGGCTGTTGAACGGCGGTTGGTACACCACCGCAGTATGGCTAGCCAACAGTTCCAGCATAAAACCATCGGTTACCAGCCCTTTGTCGTACAGGGCGTGAATTAGGGTGTAGTGCCAGAAAGTCGCCCAGCCTTCGTTCATCACCTGGGTTTGCCGCTGAGGGTAAAAGTACTGGCCCAATTTACGCACAATGCGAATAATTTCCCGCTGCCAGGTTTCCAGCAAAGGTGCGTTCTTTTCAATGAAATACAGGATGTTTTCCTGGGCTTCCTCCGGGAAACGCTTTTTCTTACTTTCAGAGTCGCTGTCATCGGTGGGCAGGGGAATGGTGCGCCACAAATCGTTGATGCGGCGCTGCTGGTATTCCTCGCGTTCGGTTTGGCGCAGCTTTTCTTCGCCGGCGGAAATGGGCGACGGCCGCTTGTAGCGATCCACTCCGTAGTTCATCAGCGCGTGGCAGGAGTCTAGTACCTCTTCCACCGCGTCTACACCGTGGCGTTCTTCGCATTCGGCGATGTAGTGCCGTGCAAAAACCAGATAATCAATAATCGCACTGGCGTCGGTCCAGGTGCGAAACAGGTAGTTGCCTTTAAAGAAAGAATTGTGACCATAGCAGGCGTGGGCAATCACCAGCGCTTGCATGGGCAGGGTGTTCTCTTCCATCAGGTAGGCGATGCACGGGTCTGAATTGATGACGATTTCATAGGCCAACCCCATTTGCCCGCGCTGGTAACCTTTTGAGGTGTTGAGGAATTGCTTGCCGAACGACCAGTGGTTGTAGCCTACCGGCATGCCCACAGAGCTGTAGGCGTCCATCATCTGTTCAGCGCTGATCACCTCCACCTGGTTGGGGTAGGTGTCCAGGCCGAACTCGGCTGCACATTTTGCAATTTCTTCGTCGTAGCGCTGTATCAGGTCAAAGGTCCATTCTGACCCGGTCGAAATCGGCTCCCGTGCTTTTAATGCCTTAGGCGGCACGGGCGGGGTGTCAACGCGCGGTGCGCGGTCGTCGTGTTCACTCATGCGGCTTTCCTCTCGAACAGCCGGCGGAAGACCGGGTAAATATCGCTGGCATCGGCAATTTGCTGCATCGCGAATGCGTGCGGAAAGCGCGCCAGAATCTTCTCGTATTCGTACCAGAGCATCTGGTGGTTCTGGGGCGTAATCTCGATGTAGGCGTAATACTGCACCAGCGGAAGCAGCCGGTCTGTTAACAGTTTGCTGCACACCGGGGAGTCGTCATTCCAGTTGTCGCCGTCGGATGCCTGGGCGGCGTAAATGTTCCACTCCGCCGGTGAATAGCGGCTGTCGATGATTTTCTGCATCAGCTTCAGGGCGCTGGACACAATGGTTCCTCCGGTTTCCCGCGAATAAAAAAACTCTTCTTCGTTTACCTCTTTGGCGCTGGTGTGGTGGCGAATAAATACTACGTCGATTTTTTTGTAGTTCTTCTGCAAGAACAGATACAGCAAAATAAAGAAGCGTTTAGCGATGTCCTTGTGGGTTTGAGTCATAGAGCCGGATACGTCCATCAGGCAGAACATCACCGCGCTGGTGGCCGGTTGCGGTTGCTTCAGGTGCTGGCGGTAGCGCAGGTCGATTTCGTCAATAAACGGAATGCGTTTCACGTTGGCTTTCAGCCGTGTAATTTCTTCTTCCAGAACCTGAATCTGGTCGGCGTGGCTGAACGCAGTATTCAGGTCATCCGGCGCAACTTTCAGCGCCGCAAGCTGCTCTTCCAGTTCGCGGATTTTACGTCGGCGGGCTCCGCTTAAGCTCAGGCGGCGAGCGTGGGCTCCGCGTAAAGAACGAATAACATCCAGCTTGGCGGGCACCCCCTGAGTGCTAAAACCAGAGCGTACGTATTTGAACGACTCGGTGTCTTTCAGGCGTTTGCGCACCAGATTAGGCAGCGCCAAATCGTCAAACAGGAAGTTCAGGAACTCTTCTTGGGTAATCTGAAAGGCGAATTCATCCATTCCCTCGCCATCTTGGCTGGCCTGGCCATTGCCTTGCCCCTGCCCACCACCGTCAGGCGGTTTGGGCAGGGTGTCGCCGGCCAGAAACTCCTGGTTGCCGGGGTGCACCACTTCCTGGCGCCCACCTTGGCCGTGGTGAAAAATCGGCTCCTGAATGTCGCGGTTGGGAATGCTCACGCTCTCCCCGTGCTCCACATCGGTAATGGAGCGTTTTTTCACCGCTTCAGCCACGGCCTTCTTTATGTGATGGCGGTAACGGCGCAGGAATCGTTCCCGATTCACTGCGCTTTTGTTTTTACCGTTCAGGCGCCGGTCAATAATGTGGGTGCTTCCCATAACGCTTCCCTCTATAAAGTGCGCTATACAGTGCGCCATAAAGCGCGCTATTCAGTGCATCCGCTATCGGTTAATGGGATTTGCGAACCCGCAGGTACCACTCTGCCAGCAACCGCACCTGTTTCTCGGTATAGCCGCGGTCTATCATCCGGTCAACGAACTGCTTGTGCTTTTTCTGGTCTTCGTTATTGGCTTTGGGATTGAATGAAATCACCGGCAGCAGGTCTTCGGTGTTCGAGAACATTTTCTTCTCGATCACACTGCGCAGTTTTTCATAGCTCAGCCAGGAAGGGTTGTCGCCCTGGTTATTGGCACGGGCACGCAGCACAAAGTTGACTACCTCGTTGCGGAAATCTTTGGGGTTGCTGATGCCCGCCGGCTTCTCGATTTTCTCCAGTTCTTCGTTAATAGAGACTCTGTCCAGAATTTCCCCGGTGTCCGGGTCGCGGAATTCCTGGTCTTGAATCCACAGGTCGGCATAGGTGACGTAGCGGTCGAACAGGTTCTGGCCGTATTCGCTGTAGCTTTCCAGATACGCAGTCTGAATTTCTTTACCAATAAACTGCACGTAGTGAGGCGCCAGGAATTCCTTGATGTAGCGCAGGTAGCGCTCCTGAATTTCGGGCTGGAACTGTTCCTGTTCAATTTGTTTTTCAATCACATACAGCAGATGCACCGGGTTGGCGGCAACTTCGTTGGTGTCGAAGTTGAACACTTTTGACAGGATCTTGAAGGCGAAACGGGTGGACAGGCCATCCATGCCCTCATTCACACCGGCCGCATCGCGGTATTCCTGAATCGATTTGGCCTTGGGGTCGGTGTCTTTGATGTTCTGGCCATCGTAGACTCGCATTTTCGAGAAAATACTGGAATTGTCCGGGTCTTTTATGCGTGACAACACAGAGAACTGGGCCAGCATGTCCAGGGTGTCCGGTGCGCAGGGCGCACCCGCCAGGGAACTGTGTTCCAGCAGCTTGCGATAGATATCAACCTCTTCGGTTACCCGCACGCAGTAGGGCACTTTCACAATGTACACACGGTCAAGGAAGGCTTCGTTGTGTTTGTTGTTGCGAAAGGTTTGCCACTCGGATTCGTTAGAGTGAGCCAGAATAACGCCATCAAAGGGCACAGAACCCATGCCTTCGGTTGTGTTGTAGTTGCCTTCTTGGGTGGCGGTTAGCAGGGGGTGCAGAACTTTGATGGGCGCCTTGAACATCTCTACAAATTCAAGCAAGCCCTGGTTGGATCTGCACAGGCCGCCGCTGAAACTGTATGCGTCTGGGTCATCCTGGGAATAGTCTTCTAGCATGCGGATATTCACTTTGCCCACCAGGGCGGAAATATCCTGGTTGTTGTCGTCGCCCGGTTCGGTTTTGGATACGCCTACCTGGTCCAGAATGGACGGATAACGTTTCACCACTCGGAACTGGCTGACGTCGCCGCCAAATTCGTGCAGGCGCTTCACGGCCCAAGGCGACATGATGCTTTTTAGATAATGCGGGGGGATGCCGTATTCTTCGTGCAGAATTTCGGTGTCTTCGGCTGGATCAAACAATCCCAGTGGTGACTCGTTAACCGGGGAGCCCTTGATGGCGTAAAACGGTACCTTTTGCACCAGGGATTTGAGCTTTTCCGCCAGTGACGATTTACCACCGCCTACCGGGCCCAGCAGGTATAAAATCTGTTTCTTTTCCTCTAGCCCTTGGGCTGCATGGCGGAAGAAAGACACGATGTTTTCCACCGCTTCTTCCATGCCGTAGAACTCGGAAAATTCCGGGTAACGTTTGATTACTTTGTTGGAAAAGATACGCGACAATCTGGTATCACGTGAGGTGTCTATCAGTTCGGGTTCGCCAATAGCCAAAAGTAGGCGCTCGGAAGCGCTAGCATAAGCTCCGGGGTCGTTTTTGCAGATCTCCAAGTATTCCTCTAGAGAAAATTCTTCTTCTTGAGTCCTTTCGTAACGGTTTTTATACTGTTGCAGAATGCTCATGAATGCCCCTCGCTTGCAATGGTTTAGCCGTTCGTAACGCGTATTCCTCATTATGTGTTGTTGCCGCCCGCCTGGGCCGGACTGCCCTCAGCTCGACGTGCGTACTATGACTAGTTATAGAGTTGTTTTTTGTTTTTGGCCTACTTATCGGAAGCTTAGTTTAGCTTTGCCTGTTTGGACAGTGGCTTAACGGTGGCGGTTCCGTGGCCAACCGATAAATCCGCCCAATCAGCGTTTGTGTAGCCGGAACACACTTTCCGTGGCGCTGCCCAGGCCTTTGCGTTTGGCGAAGGGATCGTCTTTCCCCATGCTGTTTTGGCGCAGGCGCTCAACGGTGAAGTCATCGCTGAACAGTTCGTACACCTCGCTGTCAGTCACGTTGAACGGCGGACCGGTCATTTCACTGCCGTCGTAATCCAGGGTAATCAGCAGTATGTCGCAGCTCTCAGGCAAGATAGCGCTCAGGTGGCTGGCATAGCGCTGGCGCATAGGCGGTGGCAGGGCAATCAGCGCGGCACGGTCGTATACCCAGCGCACGTTTTTTACGTCCGCCGGAGATAGCTGGTAAAAATCACCGCACCACAATTCCAGGGTGTCGTCATGGCAGAAACGGGTAAACGGCGAACCGGGTGTCACCATTACTTTTTCGCCGGCTTCTTCAAAAAAATCTTTGCAGGCAATGCTGCTGAGCTCTACGCCCAGAATGGGGTGGCCGCGATCGTGAAGCCACCAGATGTCATGGGATTTACCGCACAGCGGCACCAGAACCTGGCTTTTTTCCGGCCCTGTCAGGTCTGGCCAGTGCTCGTGCAAATAGTGATTGACCGACTCTTGGTGGAATCCGATCTCTTTGCGTTCCCAGCGGGTATGCCAAAATTCATGATCCATAATTTCGCCTTTTGCGATTGGTTTTGACGTGTGGGGCAGAATTTCGCCGTATGATGATATTAGGAATAGTATCAGTATAGGCAAAATTGGGCGGCTTGGGCCGCACCTTGTAAGCTCAGGGAGTGTTTGAGTGGAAGTTGTGTTTCGTTTTTTGGTGGCCGCTTTTCTAGCAACGCTGATGGTGGGGTGTTCTTCGTTCCAGCAAAAAAATCAGATGAACGCGTTTAATGATGCTTACGCGGTAGGCGATTACGACCTTGCGTTGCAAGCGGTGAGCTTCAAAACCGCCAAGGGTAAGGCTGTAGATCCCGATGAACATTTGCTGGATCTGTTGCATCAGGCCGAGTTATACCGGTTGTTGGGCCGCTATCAGGAGGCCACCAACACCTATGATTTGGCGGAAGAGGGTATGAAGAACCTGGACCTGGCCAATATTCTGGAACAATCGTCAACGGCCTTCATGGCGTTGATGGTGAACGACTCCGAGCGCGACTATCAAGCGCTGATGTCGGAGGCGATTCTCGTCAACACCTACAAGGGCCTGGCGTTTCTGGCCGAGGGCAATAACGAATTTGCGCGTGTCGAGTTTAACCGGGCGGATGACCGTACACGGCGTGCGGTGGAATACTTCAGTAAGGAAATCACCGAACAGCGGGCGGCGCTGAACCAGCAGGCGCAGAGCGGACAAAACACGGCAGCTATGGTTCGCAACAGTCTGAGTAACCAAAGCCTGCGCAATGGGGTGTCGCAGCGCTACGAGGGAGGATCTGAGTGGTCGGTGCTGCCTGAGTTTATTGTGCCGGCCAGCACATATCTGCATGGCCTGTTCTTCCTGGCCAACGCCGGTGGCCGCGCCGATTACGAAAAAGCCGCCACGTCCCTCACACGTGTTGCCGCTATGAACAGCGCTAGTGGTGTTCTGCAGCGTGACGCCAAACTTGCCGAGGCGCTGGCCGCAGGCCAGCAGTCGATAGCTGAACTTGGCCCGCAGGTGTGGGTTGTTTATGAAAACGGTCTGGGCCCGGTATTGGAAGAAACCCGGATTGATGTGCCTTTGCTGTTGTTTCATGGCAATCAGCAGGCACCCGCTTACTTTGGCATTGCACTGCCCAGATACAGAGACCGTGCGGCTGTTCCGGGGAGCCTGGGGGTGCTTGCCGGCGCTGATGTTGCGGTGCAAACAGAGTTCATATCGGACATGGGGTCGGTGATTCGCACTGAAATGAAAGAGCGATTCCCCGGTGTTTTAGCACGGGCAGTATCGTCTGCTGTGATAAAAGCGGTCATCCAGAACGAAGCTGCAGAAAAGTTTGGCGTTTGGGGTCAGCTCGGTGCTGCCGCGCTGACCATTGCCACTACCCAGGCTGATTTACGCAGCTGGCAGGCGTTGCCTGACCACTGGCAGGCCGCTCGGATCGATCGCCCCGAGAGTGGTAAACTAACGCTAACAGGCACAAATGGCCGTTCTTTGGGTACTATTGTTCTACCTGACCAGCCGTTTACCTTGCTGTACGTAAAACGGCCCACTTTGGCTGGCCCGGCCAGCGTCGTCGCGCTTGATTTGCAAGGGCGTAACCCGGCATCAACGGTGCAACTGTCGGGGAATGATTTGCTGACAGCTACTCAATGAGCCCAATCAGGGACAAGCTATGAGAACCCGAACTATGAAATTTCAAAAACAGATCATCGCCTTCAGTTGCGCACTGGTATTGGCCGGTTGCGCTATCCAGCCACCCGCCGAAACAGCAGCTGCAATCGACCGCGAGCAACTTCAGATCGACCCGGAAGTAAACTATTTTGTGGCCGTAACAGAGCTGCTAAGCCAGCGTATTGCTCAGCCTGGCGGAGAAACCCTGTTGCAAATCCAGTACGCTATTGAGGCACGCTCCAACGGCGATCTGGCTTGGAAAGTGACCTGGTTTGACCCCAACGGCATGGTCGTAAAAGGCGTTGGCGAGGGCTATCGAAAAGTCTCGTTATTAACCGGTCAAACCCGTTATTTCACCGCAACGGCGCCCCACGCCCGCGTTACCGATTATCAGCTCCATCTTCGTGAGCCCCAGCAATAAGGATTCTGTATGTTCAAACTTCCCATTGTGTTTTGTATCAGCATGCTCATGCTTGCCGGCTGCGCGACGCCTACCCGATATATCGACCCGGCTGCTGACGATGGGCCTGTGACCATGACCATGGATTACCGGGATTTCGAAAAAGCGGCCACCGAGGCCGTTGATGACATGCTTGCCAGCGGCGCCGTTAGTAAGCCCAATGGCGAGCGTTACATCATGGTGGTCAGTCGCGTTACCAATGACACCATGCAGCGTATCGACACAGATCAGCTCACCAAGAAGATCCGTGTGGCGCTGCTGCGCTCCGGCAAAGTCGTGACCACCACAGCGGTAGGCCTTGATGGTGCTGAAGATGAAATGAGCGCGCGCGTGCGTGAGCTGCGTGATTCTGAAGAGTTTGACCAGGCGGGTGTGCAACGCAAAGGCACTTTGATAGCGCCAGACCTGAGCCTGTCGGGCAAGATTCTGCAGCGCAACCATAAAGCAGGTAAAGAGCAGCAGGTTGAATATTACATCCAGCTGTCTCTGACCGACCTGGCGACTGGTCTGGCAACCTGGGAGGTAGAAACGCCCATTATCAAGCGTGGGTCCAATGAATCCGTTTCCTGGTAAACGGCTGCGGCTGAAGGTGCGGTTTCTTGTGCGCCAGCGGCTGGTTTCCCCCCCGGCACTCATTTGAGCCATACTTGAATCTGTATGTCCCTGTTTCAAGCAGGGGCACTTTCAAAATCTGGCGCGCACCGGCACTTTCAAACTCTGGCACATTCTAGCAACGGGACAAAAAGTGGCTTCTCTTCAGATACAGGAACGTCTTGCTGCTGCTGAAAAATGGATCCTGGCAAATCCTAATCCGCCGCAACACTGGCCCTGGACCTGGCTTTATAAAACCGGGCGCTCGCTGTATGCGCTGATTCGGGACTTTATCGGCGGGCAGCTTACTCTTCACGCCATGAGCCTGGTTTACACCACGTTACTGAGCATTGTGCCGTTGCTGGCCCTCAGTTTTTCGGTGCTGAAGGCTTTGGGCGTTCATCAGAAAATGGAGCCGTTCCTGTACCAGTTCTTCCAGCCGCTGGGGCCCGACGGCATTGAAATGGCAGACCGCATTTTGGGCTTTGTGGACAATATAAAAGTGGGTGTGTTGGGCTCGGTAGGCCTGGCGGTGCTGGTGTACACGGTGGTGTCGCTGGTGCAGAAAATAGAGCGCTCGTTTAATATGATCTGGCGGGTGCCAGAGATGCGATCTCTGGCGCAGCGCTTCAGTAACTATTTAAGCGTTATCATGGTTGGGCCGCTGCTGATGGTGTCCGCTATTGGTATCAGCGCCACCATTTTCTCTTCATCGTTTGTGCAAACCCTGATTGCGATAGAACCTTTCGGCTCGGTGATTTTACTGATCAGCCGCTTTACACCCTTCTTCCTGGTAGTGGGTGCATTCACGTTTGTGTACGTGTTCATTCCCAACACCCGAGTGAAGGTACGTTACGCGTTTCTGGCAGGCCTGATTGCGGGTGTGTCCTGGCAGGCCGCCGGAATGCTGTTTGCGTCGTTCGTGGCCGGGTCTGCCAGATACGCCGCCATTTATTCCAGTTTTGCCATCGGCATTATCATGCTGATCTGGCTCTATCTGAACTGGATGATACTTCTGCTGGGCGCAAGTCTGAGTTTTTATCTGCAGAACCCGGGCTCAGTGGCCAAGCGCCATCAGGTGCAGCTGGCGCCGGAGTTGCAGGAACATGTCGCCTTGGCATTGATGTGGATGGTGGCGAAGCCGTTTCATGAGGGCCGGCCCGCGCCGCGGCAGGAGGTGGTTGAGCAGGAGCTCAGAGTTCCGGGGGAGGTCACCCGTAATATCAGTGACAAGCTCATTCGCGCCAAACTGCTGACGCTGGCTGGCAGCGACGGCGACTGCCTGCATCCGGGCAGATCGCTCGAGCGAATTACGGTGGGTGACGTACTGAAGGCGGTGCGTAACGATGAAGATAACGTGGTGACCCGGTTGCCGGCGCTGCTACCGAAAAGCCTGTTTGGCCGGTCCACGAAGGGCGACGAGCTTACCTTCGCTGAATTGCTGGCCGGTGAAGACAGACAGAACCCGGTAACGCCGGATCAAGCAGTATAAATTGGCATCCAGGTTCCCGACCATCGTTTCTGTGTCTTCCACATAGGCACTCAGCGTTTACCACTTTTGCGGGGTGGCCTACGTCAAGGCTTGCCCAAACACCAGAAGCAGTTGGCCAATACCGGCCAGCATACCCAGCGCCGCACCCACCAGAATCAGTTTGATTTCATCTTCCTGAAAGCACGGTCGCAGCAAATCCTGAAACTCGCCAGAAGACAACGTCATCATGCGCTCGACCATAATGGATTCAATGGCTCGCGCACGGTCTTTCTGAAAAGCCGGTTGGCTTAACGCGCTGCGGGACAGCTCAACGGCTTTGCTTTCCAGCTGGTTGCGTAAGCTGGCAGCGGCAACGGGGCCCAGCGCCATGTGTGCCAGAGTTTGATTGACGCCTGCGTCTGCGTTCAGCAGCGGCCGTAGGTGCGTTTTGATGATATCCAGAGCCTGCCCGCCCCGCGGCCCATCCAGTATGGCCTCTATAATACTGCCCACCGTGAGTATGTCGTGGGCCACAATGTGGCAGAAGGATTCAGCAACCTCTGGCTGACGTTTCAGAAACAGCCCCTGAATGCGCCAACGGCCAATTCGCACCGGGTACAGCGGGCGGAAAATAACGTTCAGGGCAATCCAGTTGGTGGCAAAGCCCACCACTAAACCACCCAGGGGCAGCACCCACCACACTGGAAATACGTACCACAGCAGCATCTGTAACAGGCCAAAGCCAAAACCCAGATACAGGCCTGACTTCACAATAAAGTGGAACTCACGGTAGCCGCAGGTCAAAAATATGCGGTTTAGCAGGGTTTTGTCGGCGGTGAGCTGGTCTATCACCATGGTTTTGATGTCCAGCAACTCTTCTGCGTTTTGCGCTATGTCGTCCATTACCTGCATCACCAGTGCGGGCAAGGCTTTGCGGGCGCGCTCGTACACCAGCCGTTTGGCTGGGCCTGGCAAGCTTTGCCACAACGCCGGCGACTCGCGCATCATCAACTCGTCTACGTAGCCTTCAAGTCGCGGGTTTATGGTGTGGATCAGTTGGGTGGCGAGTACGTTGGGGTCCAGCTGCTGAAAAATTTCTGGCACGGTGCCAATCTTGGCGATGGTGGTGTCTACGCTGATGAGCGCCATTTTGCGGGCTTTGGAGGGAATAATGCCTTGCCAGCCCAGGTACGGTGGCCAGCCGAAAAATTTGATGGGGTAAAAGGTCATTTTAATGGCCAGCCAGTTGGTGACCCAGCCGATTAATGCCGCGATCACCGGGATGCTGAGGTACTGCAAAAGTTCGATGGACGTGGCCAGGCTTGTCATCTGCACGTCTTAACTGTGTGACGTGTGGATGATGTAGCCAGTTTGGGAACGCACATACGGAGATCAGGCACCAAAATCACCCCACAGCCACTGGCACAGTGCCATGGCGGCAACCGGCGCGGTTTCCGTGCGGAGCACTCTCGGGCCGAGCGCAACCGGAAGGAAGCCGGATTTTTCGGCCTGGGCAATTTCGTCGGCGCTCAGGCCGCCTTCGGGGCCGATCATCAGGGCAACGCTGTTGGGTTTGGCCAGAGAATCCAGTGACTGCTCGGTGCGGTGGTGCAGCACCAGGCGCACATCGCAGTGTTGGCTGTAATCCAGCCATTCGGTGATGTTCATCACCGGTAAAATGTCTGGCACTCGTGCGCGGCCGCATTGTTCGGCGGCGCTGATGGCTACCGAACGCCAGTGGCTCAGGCGCTTGTCTTCGCGGTCGCCTTTCAGGCGTACATCGCAGCGTTCGGTTGAAAGAGGCACGATTCGGCTAACGCCCATTTCCGTCGCTTTCTGCACCGCGTAATCCATGCGGTCACCCTTTGACAGGGTTTGCCCGAGCACTATCTCCAGCGTTGATTCACTGCTGTTTGCAGTGGGTTGCCCCACCTGAACCGTCACGTTTTTCTTGCTGGCGCTGGCAATCAGTGCGGGGTAGTCCTGGCCATCGCCGTTGAACAGGCTTAGCGCCTGGCCAGGTTGCATGCGCAATACCCGGCCCACATGTTGTGCGGCGCTGTCGTCCAGCTGCGCTTCTGCGCCGGCCTGTAACGGAGTGTCGGTGTAGATTCGTGGTATTCGCAACGCAGTTTTCCTTAAAGGCGCAACTCAGTCGCGCACAGCGATATTGATGCCCTCCGTGGCTACCCGGGCCAGATGCTGAATCTGATCCTCGGTGATCACATAGGGTGGCATAAAATACACCACATTGCCCAGCGGGCGTAACAAGGCCTGGCGGGTGAGTGAGTGCTGGTACACTTTCAAACCGCGCCTTTCTTTCCAGTGGAAGGGCGTTTTGTCGGCTTTGTTTTTAACCATTTCGATGGCCAGAGTCATGCCGTGCTGGCGAATATCACCCACGTTGGGGTGATCAGCCAGATGCGCGACCGACTCGGCCATACAGGCCGACAGGCGACGATTATTTTCGATGACCCGATCATCACGGAAAATGTCCAGAGTTGCCAGTGCTACGGCGCAGCCAATGGGGTTGCCGGTGTAACTGTGGCTGTGCAAAAACGCCCGCATGGTTTCGTAATCGTCGTAAAACCCGTTGTAAACGGTATCAGTGGTCAGCACCACAGACAATGGCAGGTAGCCTGCGGTCAGGCCTTTTGACAAACACATGAAATCCGGTGTGATGCCCGCCTGCTCGCAGGCGAACAGGGTACCGGTGCGACCAAAGCCCACGGCAATTTCGTCGGCAATCAGATGTACGCCGTACCGGTCACAAGCTTCGCGCAGTTTGGTGTGGTAAACCGGGTGGTGCATGCGCATGCCGCCGGCGCATTGAATGAGCGGCTCAACCACAACCGCACTGATTTCATGGTGCCTTTCTGCCAGCAGCGCTTTCATCGCCTCGAACTGGCGCAGGGCGAAAGCTTCGTCGGTTTCACCGGGCTCTTTCAGGTAGGCGTCCGGTGAGGGTGCAGTAATCACCTCCATCAACAATGGCTGGTAGGTGTTTTTGTAAAGCGCTACATCACCCAGCGCCAGCGCGCCCAAGGTTTCACCGTGGTAGCTGTTGGCCAGATTCACGAAGTTCTTTTTGCTCGGTTGGCCCTGGTTCTTCCAGTAGTGAAAACTCATCTTCAGCGCCGCTTCGATAGCCGATGAACCGTTGTCGGCGTAAAAGCATTTGTTCAGTCCTTCCGGCGTTACCTCAATCAATCGCTCTGAAAGATTCACCACCGGCTCATGGCTGAAGCCGGCAAGAATCACGTGTTCCAGCTGGCCGATCTGTTCGATGATGGCGTTGTTGATGCGATCGTTGGAGTGGCCAAACAGATTGACCCACCAAGAGCTGACCGCATCGATATAGCGGTTGTTTTCGAAGTCTTCCAGCCACACGCCTTTGCCCTTTTTAATCGGGATCAGCGGCAGGCTTTCGTGGTCTTTCATCTGGGTACAGGGGTGCCACACGGATTTAAGATCGCGGGCGACAAGATCGGCATTGCGCATTGAGGGGCTCCGGGCAAACAAGAATTTCGGGTTGCGATGAATCGGCTGTTAACCTTTTTAAATTTTACAGTTAACAGCGGGCTCAGGCTACCGCTTTGCAAGAAGCACTGAAGGCGATAACATAAACGCACGCGTTTGTTGGACTAGGATTGTTCGCGGCGCGTAGAAGAAATAACTAGGGACGAACTCAACGCAAAGGATGCGACATGAGCAAAGCAGTGGTGCTTCTCGGAGACTTGGGCTCCGATCATAGTGGATTCCCGCCAACGCCGGTCATTGCCGGCTCCCCCGATGTTTTAATTGATGGCAAACCCGTTGCCCGCCTGGGCGACCCTTTAGCGCCGCACTCAAAACCCAAGCATTCTCCCCATCCCCGTACCATTGCTGGCGGTTCTTCCACCGTTGTCATAAATGGAAGTCCGGCGGCCGTAACCGGCAGCGCGATTTCCTGTGGGGGCGTGGCTATTGGGTCTGGTTCGGTGGTGATTGGGGAATAGCAGATTCTCGCTTTCTGCTTGGTTGTCATCTGACAACTTTAAGAGTATTGTTTAATAAAGGTGCAGCCGATCGTGAAGCGAAAACGCCACACGAATAAAGACATTGAGTCCGCTATTCTCCATGCAGAAGCAAAGGGTTGGCGTATAGAAATGCGCGGTGGCCATGCTTGGGGGCGGATGTATTGCCCCTTTAATGACGCGGCGTGCCGGTGTGGTGAGTTTTGCGTGGCCAGCATTTGGAGTACACCGAGGAATACAGGCAATCATGCCCGGCAGATCCGTCGCATCGTGGATAACTGCGCGGGTCGCTATGACGATACGGGAGAGAAAGGCCATGAGTCCTAGTTTTGATTTTACTCTGACCTTTGCGATTTCAGAGACTCTTGGTGTGGATGAAATGGAGGAGCGGCTCTTTGAGGCTGGCTGCGATGACGCCATCATTGGGTTCGGCCAAAAAGGGCGGTTTGCCCTGAACTTCACTCGTGAGGCTGAATCAGCGGAAGTCGCGATTCTAAGCGCACTGCGGAACGTCAAAGCAGCTCTGCCACATGCCGGTCTTGTTGAGGCCGCGCCTGACTTGGTTGGCGTATCTGATCTGGCAGGAATCCTGGGTTTCTCCCGCCAGAATATGCGCAAGCTTATTCAGACTCACTTCGCCAGTTTTCCTCTGCCATTGCATGACGGCACTTCGGCTATCTGGCATTTGGCAGATGTGCTGGCGTGGTTTTCAGAGAAGCAGAAGCGCGCTATTAAGCAAGAATTGATGGGTGTGGCGCAGGTGACAATGGGCGTGAATCTCACTCGGGAAACGGATCGTGTTGATCGTCGTTTGCTGGCACAGCTGAGAGCAACAGCTTGGTAAGCGTTGTATTGCGATTACGAAAGTGCTCTGCCCAAATTGATGTATCAACCAGTACATTCATGACGCCGGAGCGTCTTCATGGCGGCGAGGGATGTCTTGCATTTCGGGTGCGGTACTACCCAGCGCCGCCAGGCGTTTGGCTGCGCGAGTTCTTACAAACACTTTTATTGCTTCCCGAAACAGTTCTGCCTTGTCCATGCCGGGATCAGCCATGCTGAGCGCCTGCTGGTATAACTCGTCGTCGATGGTTACTGTTGTCCGCATGACGCTTCCTGATCTTTAATTTGATGACCATATGCATCAAAATTAGCATCAACAAATGGCGCGTTCAAGTAAGATTTGCTCGAAGTTCCTGCTGACTATGTTGACCCGGCCCGTGAACGAGGCTTAAAACAACAAAGCCCCCGAATACGGGGGCTTTGTTGTTACTCTTTAATTAATGCTGTAACTCTGTAAATCAACTTCAACAATTCATCAGTTTCCCAGTACCCGTGACAAAAATGCCTGGGTCCGTTCGTTCTGGGGATTATCGAACACGTCGTGGGGTTTGCCTTCTTCCACAATCTGGCCTTCGTGGATGTAAATCACCCGGTCGGCCACTTCGCGGGCGAAGCCCATTTCGTGGGTCACCACCATCATGGTCATGCCTTCTTTGGCCAGTTCGCGCATAACGTCCAGCACCTCGCCAACCATTTCCGGGTCTAGCGCCGAGGTGGGTTCGTCGAACAGCATTACTCGCGGCTCCATCGCCAGGGCGCGAGCAATGGCTACCCGTTGCTGCTGGCCGCCAGACAGTTGGCTGGGGAACTTGTCGGCCTGATCGCTGATGCCAACACGCTCAAGCAAACGATCTGCAGTGGCATTAGCAATGGTTTTGTCGGCACTTTTCACCTTCATAGGCGCCAGCATAATGTTCTTCTTCACCGACAGGTGAGGGAACAGATTGAACTGCTGGAATACCATGCCCACTTCTTTGCGGATTTCAGCCAGGGATTCCTGGTTGCCGCCTTTGGGCGCTAGTTTATGGCCGTCGACTTCCAGGTGGCCGGATTCGTATTCTTCCAGACCGTTAACGCAGCGGATCAGGGTGGATTTACCGGAGCCGCTGGCGCCGATAATCACCACTACTTCGCCGGCCTCTACGGCCAGATCAATATCTTTCAGCACGTGAAGCTTGCCAAAGTACTTGTTCATGCGTTTGAGCTGCACAATATGAGTCATCAGTCAGTTTCCTTCACACAGAGGCCCGGCCGCGCTTTTCCATATAGCGCAGAACCATAGACAGTGACAGGGTTATAGCGAGGTACATAAGGGCCACTACAAAGTACACCTCAAAGGCGGTGAAGGTATTGGCAATGTACACCTGGCCCTGGCGAACCAGTTCACCCACGCCGATAACAGAAAACAGCGAGGTGTCTTTAATGCTGACGATGGCCTGGTTACCGAGGGGTGGAATCATCCGGCGAAACGCCTGGGGCCACACAATCGACCAGAAACTCTGGGTACGGGACAGGCCTAGAGACAGGCCAGCTTCGGTTTGGCCGCGGTCAATAGACTGCACACCACCACGAACCACTTCAGAGATATAGGCACCCGAGTTCAGAGCGATGGCCGCAATACCGGCGACAAGCGGATCAATCGGGCCGCCAACAAGGTCGGGTAAACCGTAAAATATGAACAGCACCTGCACCAGAATGGGCGTGCCGCGGAATATTTCAATATAAGTCGTTGCGGGCCAGCGGAAATACCAGTGTTTGTTAATGCTCAACAGGCCAAACAGAATGCCCAGGAGAAAACCAATAGCAAGGCCGCCGAACGAAATCATCAACGTGTAAGGAATACCCTTCGCCAGGAAGGGTATGGAATCTATGGCGGCTTGCCAGTCAAATTGGAACTGTGATTCCACAGTGAATGTCTCCGCAGGAGTTAGCGAGATAAAACACCGGGGCTCTTGGCCCCGGTGCAGTAGAACAGATCGTTAAACCCAGAGCTTACTTAGCGTCGGGCAGGGGGCCAAACCATTTTTCATAAATGGTTTTGTAGGTGCCGTCTTCGCGGATTTCTGCCAGGGCAGAGTTCACTTCGTCTACCCATTCGCTACCGGCCTTCAGAGCAATACCGTACTGCTGACCTTCATACAGGGCGCCAACGGTTTTTACTTTGCCTTCGCCTTTGGTACGGGCGAAATAGGCCACGTTGGGGGCGTCGTAGAACACCGCATCAACAGCGCGGGACATCAGCGCCAGGTACATATCTGCGCTGCCCGGGTAGGGCGTTACGCCGGCGCTATCTTCCAGATTGCCGGTTAGGTAATCGTAGCTGGTGCTGCCGATTTTGGAACCGATCTTCTTGCCTTCAAGATCTTTGAATTCCAGAATGTCGTCGTTATCAACGCGCACCAGCAGGCGTAGGCCTGAATCGTAGTACGGGTCAGAAAAGTCGACGATTTTCTCGCGAGCTTCAGTGATGGTGATGCCAGCAACAGCAATATCAATACTGCCAGTTTGTAAGGCCGGGATAATACCGTTGAAGTCCATGGTATTCATTTCATATTCGAAGCCGGCACGTTTGGCGACTTCGGCAATGATTTCCATGTCAAAACCGATCATTTCGCCGGTTTCTACGTCTAGCATTTCGAAGGGTACGAAGCTGGGGTCGGTCGCAATTTTTAGTTTTTCTGCGCTCACGGTGCCAGCTGCTGCGGTCAGAACCAGACCAGCCGTCAGTGTTTTCAGCCATTTTGTGCTCATGCTTTCTCCTTGTTTTTTATAGGACCCCGGCTGTCGCAATATGAACAGTTTTCCGAGCCGGTAAGGGCAAGGGATAACCGGAGCGAATTGTCGGGGCTATTTTAAGAGCTACGTTAAGAGCTGGGTTCAAAACTATGCTAAGAGCCATGTTTAGAACTGCACTCAGTACACTTTAGACTATTACTCAGACAGCGGTGCAAAATCAAATGTGTGAAACTCGGAAAGGCTTTTCTAAGGCAAAAAAATACCCGTATTAGTAAATGGTTATAAGCTATTACGGGTTTTTATATCGGTTAAAACGATATTTTTTCACGTTCGCCCAATCCAAGGTTTTTCCAGATGCCGAGGCTGGGTTCAACTTGGTTCAACGTGTAAAAGTGCAAGCCGGGCGCACCGGCTTTCAACAGTTTTTCACACATGCGGGTAACCACTTCCTCGCCGAACTGGCGGATGCTCACGCTGTCGTCACCGTAAGCTTCCAGTTGCTTGCGTATCCAGCGCGGAATTTCGGCGCCGCACATGTCGGAGAAACGTACCAGGCTGGAGAAATTAACGATGGGCATAATGCCGGGAACCACCGGGATGGTAATGCCTGATTTTTCAAGCCGGTCAATAAAATAGAAATAGCTGTCGGCGTTGAAGAAATATTGGGTAATAGCGCTGTTGGCGCCGGCTTCTACCTTGCGTGCGAAGTTCTTCAGGTCTTCCTCGGCGCTGCGGGCCTGAGGATGAAACTCCGGGTAGGCGGCCACTTCCAGATTGAAATAATCGCCGCTGTGCTCGCGAATAAAGCTCACCAACTCGTTGGCGTAGCGCAATTCACCGGCTGCACCCATGCCTGAGGGCAGGTCGCCGCGAAGCGCCACAATGCGATTAATGCCTTTTTCTTTATAGGTGTCGAGCAGCTCACTGATTTCTGCCCGGGTGCCACCGACGCAAGACAGGTGCGGGGCGGTAGAAATGCCCTGTTGGTGCAGGCTGAAAACGGTTTCCAGTGTGCGGTCACGGGTAGAGCCACCGGCGCCAAACGTCACTGAAAAGAAATCGGGGTTTACGGCTGCCAGTTCGTCGCGAACGCCTTGCAGTTTTATTTTGCCCTGTTCGGTCTTGGGCGGAAAGAACTCAAAACTGAACCGCCGCTTGAATTGTTTTTGGGATTCCATGTTGCTGTCCAGAATGTAAGGTTGGAACCGGGCCAGCCGAAGCTGGCCCGTGATCACATCCGCCGTGGCGGCTTAGTGCTTATACAAGTACTTGTAGATAGCCTTTATAACTAGTATTTGTAGCTTTCCGGCTTGTACGGGCCTTCCACCGGAACACCGATGTAGTTGGCCTGCTTTTGGGTCATCTTGGTGATTACGCCACCAAAACCTTCGACCATGGCACGAGCCACTTCTTCATCCAGGTGCTTGGGCAGAACCTGCACATACACGCCTTTAGCGCGGGCTTCTTCCGGCAGGTCAGCAAACTTGCGCTCAAACAGATACATCTGAGCCAGCACCTGGTTGGCGAAAGAACCGTCCATGATGCGCGACGGGTGACCGGTTGCGTTACCCAGGTTCACCAGACGGCCTTCAGACAGCAGAATCAGGTGGTCGTTGGCCGCTTTGTTGCGGTACACAATGTGAACCTGCGGCTTAACCTCGTCCCATTCCCAGTTCTTACGCATGAACGCGGTGTCAATTTCGTTATCGAAGTGACCGATGTTGCACACAACCGCACCAGACCTCAGAGCCTTCAGCATGTTGGAATCGCACACGTCGTAGTTACCGGTGCTGGTGACCAGAATGTCGATTTTAGACAGCAGGGCTTTGTCGATGCTGGCTTCGGTGCCGTCGTTTTCGCCGTTGATGTACGGTGAAACCACTTCAAAACCGTCCATGCAGGCCTGCATGGCACAAATGGGGTCGGCTTCGGTGACTTTTACAATCATGCCTTCCTGGTTCAAGGAAGCAGCAGAACCTTTGCCCACGTCGCCGTAGCCAATAACCAGTGCTTTCTTACCAGACAGCAGGTGGTCGGTGGCGCGCTTGATCGCGTCGTTCAGGCTGTGACGGCAACCGTATTTGTTGTCGTTCTTGGCCTTGGTGACGGAATCATTCACGTTGATCGCCGGAATCTTCAGGGTGCCGTCGCGCAGCATTTCCTGAAGGCGGTGTACACCGGTGGTGGTTTCTTCGGTCACGCCGTGGCAGTTGGCCAGAATTGCCGGGTATTCTTTGTGCAGCAGTTCGGTCAAATCACCGCCGTCGTCCAGAATCATGTTGGGCGCCCAGCCTTCCACGTTTGCGCCTACGGTTTGATGCAGGCACCACTCGTATTCCTCGTCGGTCTCGCCTTTCCAGGCAAACACCGGAACGCCTGCGGCGGCAACGGCAGCTGCGGCCTGGTCCTGGGTAGAGAAGATGTTGCACGACGACCAGCGCACGTTAGCACCCAGCTCGATCAGGGTTTCAATCAGCACGGCTGTTTGAATGGTCATGTGGATACAGCCAAGCACGTTAGCACCGGCCAAAGGCTGTTCGGCTTTGTACTTGTGGCGCAGCGCCATCAGTGCCGGCATTTCGCCTTCGGCGATGTTCATTTCCTTACGGCCCCAAGCGGCCAGCGAGATGTCACGTACTTTAAAGTCTTCAGCGGTGTTCATTTTTTCTGCGGGAGTGCTCATTCAGGTGTTCTCCAGTTCATTGTCGATTAAATGCCGGCTGCGTCTTTCAGAGTTGCCGCGCGATCGGTTTTTTCCCATGGGAATGTGGTAAATGTTTCGCCATTTACGGTGACTTGCTGCGGCTCGCGGCCGAAGTGACCGTAGGCTGCTGTGCTCCGATACATCGGGTGCAGTAGGTCCAGCATGTTGGTAATAGCGTAAGGGCGCAGGTCAAAGTTCTGGCGTATCAGTTCAATGATTTTTTCATCGCTGATTTTGCCAGTGCCGAAGGTGTTTACGGAGATAGACGTGGGTTGTGCCACACCAATCGCGTAAGAAACCTGAATTTCGCATTTCTCGGCCAAACCGGCAGCCACCAGGTTCTTCGCCACATAGCGGCAAGCGTAAGCGGCGGAACGGTCAACTTTTGACGGATCTTTGCCGGAAAAGGCACCGCCACCGTGGCGCGCCATGCCGCCGTAGGTGTCTACGATGATTTTACGGCCGGTCAGGCCACAGTCGCCGACCGGGCCACCGATCACGAATTTGCCGGTGGGATTGATGTGGAACTGGGTGCCTTTGTGCAGCAATTCTGGCGGCAACGCGTGCTTCACAATCATTTCCATCGCGGCTTCTTTCAGATCTGCCTGGCTGACGTCTGGGTCGTGCTGGGTAGACAGTACTACCGCATCAATGCCCACAACCTGGCCGTTTTCATAGCGGCAGGTCACCTGGCTTTTTGCGTCTGGGCGCAACCACGACAATATGCCGTTTTTGCGGGCTTCGGCCTGGCGCTCTACCAAACGGTGAGCGAAAGTGATGGGGGCGGGCATCAGCACGTTGGTTTCGTTGCTGGCGTAACCAAACATCAGGCCCTGATCGCCGGCACCCTGGTCTTCTGGTTTCTGGCGGTCTACACCTTGGGCAATGTCCACTGACTGTTTGCCGATGATGTTGATAATGCCGCAAGTGTCGCCGTCAAAACCGACGTCAGACGAGGTATAACCAATGTCCTTAATCACGCCACGCACCAGATCTTCCAGGTCTACCCAAGCGCTGGTGGTAACTTCACCACCAATAATAGCCACACCGGTTTTCACCATGGTTTCGCAGGCAACACGGGCGTGCCGGTCTTCGGTAAGGATGGCGTCTAGTACGGCATCCGAAATCTGGTCTGCCAGTTTGTCCGGATGGCCTTCCGAAACGGATTCGGAGGTGAAAACACTGTAGTCAGACATTAACGGTGGCTCCTTCTATGAGCGATCTATGAGCGATCTAAAATTATGTGAGCGGTCCAAAATTGTACTTTTGAATAGGTATACGTAATAACACTTACACCTATATCAAAGTTTTTTGATATTCATCTTCAATACCCTGCAAGGCCGGTGTTTACCGCTTTGCAGTGGTCTTCCAAAACTCCCGAACCTGCACCTGAAAGCCGTTGCGCAGGCCGATAAATATGCATTCGCGGGATTGCAGGCCCGCATCGGCGGCCCAGGCGGTTAACTCTTCAGGCTCGAAGCCCAGCCACAGGTCACCGCAATTCTCCCGCGCCCAAACCTGATCGTGGCGGCACAGCTCGCTGATAATCAGGCAGGCGCCGTTGTTCATAAGAGCTGCAGCGTCTAGAAAAATATCCGCAGGGCTAGGTACGTGGTGCAGCACCATATTGGCCACTACCAGATCAAAACCGTCGCCGCGGGCCAGCAGGGTGTCGGTTACGCCTTCAATTAAATTCACATTGTTCAGCTTTTCATCAATACAGGTCTGCTGCGCTTTGGCCAGCATGTCGCGGCTGTTATCCAGAGCCACCAAGTGATGGCACAGCGGCGACAAAACCGGCAAGAAGCTGCCATCTCCGGGACCGATTTCCAACGCGGTTGGCCAGCTCTTTTTAGGCGCACGTTGGCGTATCAGCCTTGCTGCGGGCTTGGCGTAAAGCTCGAACGGTGCAATCAGTTCCTGCTGCTCGCGGAATTGCGCCGCGTGGCGGGAGAAAAACATTTGGGACTGATCGGCCCGCTGGCCGCGAATCACATCTATTTTCTGCTGCAAATGTATGGGTAGCGGCACCTGATCAACGGTGGAGAAAACCTGGCGAATGGTCTGTCCAGTCAGGGTGTTCACGGTCAGGTTTAACGGGCGGCGGTAAAAAATAGAATTGCCTTCGCGCTGTGGCTCCACCAGGCCGGCCTTGTGCATCACCTTCAAGTGATGGCTCATGCCCGACTGGCGCATATCAAACAGTTGGCTCAACTCCAGCACGCCAAACGTGTCCCGCCGTAATACCCGCATAATTTCCAGGCGCAAAGGGTCACCGCTGGCTTTGTAGATAGTGGCCAGGGCGTCCGCCGGAGCGGTATCGGGAATAGCAGTGCCGGTGTTTGTCATAGGATGCAGTGTAAGGAGCTTTTCTGAGTCAGGCAAGCGCTATATCAAAGTTTTTTGATATAGATTGTTAATGCAAAGTCGATTTGCCCCCACACCCCGTAATCGGCGAAAATATACGCCTTATTTTTGAGCGCTCTGTGGCTGCTTTATTGAACTGCGGTCAGCAGACCGGGATTTATCCTTACGTCCTTGAAAAACATTGGAGAAATGTTAATGCCCTCTCGTAAAGATCTCGCCAACGCCATTCGCGCGCTGAGCATGGATGCGGTTCAGAAAGCCAAATCCGGCCATCCGGGTGCGCCCATGGGCATGGCTGATATCGCCGAGGTGCTGTGGAATGATTACCTAAGCCACAATCCTGCCAACCCGCAGTGGGCCAACCGCGACCGTTTTATGCTGTCTAACGGCCACGGCTCCATGTTGCAGTACTCCTTGCTGCACTTGAGCGGTTACGACGTTTCCATTGATGACATCAAAAACTTCCGCCAACTGCACTCCAAAACCCCGGGCCACCCGGAATACGGCTACACCCCGGGTGTTGAAACCACCACTGGGCCTTTGGGCCAGGGTTTGGCTAACGCCGTGGGTTTTGCCCTGGCTGAGAAAACCCTGGCGGCGCAGTTCAACCGGCCGGGCCACGACATTGTTGACCACTACACCTATACCTTTGTCGGCGATGGCTGCCTGATGGAAGGCATCTCCCACGAAGTGTCGTCATTGGCCGGCACTCTGGGGCTGGGCAAGCTGATCTGCTTCTATGACGACAACGGCATCTCCATTGACGGCAAAGTAGACGGCTGGTTCACCGACAACACCCCGCAGCGTTTTGAAGCTTACGGCTGGCAGGTGATTGCCGACGTAGACGGCCACAACGCCGACGCCCTGAGTGCGGCCATTGAAGTCGCCCGCGCCAACACCGATCAGCCCACGCTGATTTGCTGCAAAACCGTGATTGGCTTTGGCTCGCCCAACAAACAAGGCAGCGAATCGGCCCACGGCGCACCGCTGGGCGAAGACGAAATCGTTCTGACCCGCGAAGCACTGGGCTGGAAACACGGCGCATTCGAAGTGCCGGAAGACATTTACGCCCAGTGGAACGGAAGAGAAAAAGGCCAGACCGCCGAAAGCGCCTGGAACGACACCTTCGCCGCGTATCAGAAAGCCGAGCCGGAACTGGCCGCAGAGTTCAAGCGCCGCATGGCCGGTGATTTACCTGCCGACTTCTCTGGAAAAGCCCAGGCTTTCATCCAGAGCGTTCAGGACAAAGGCGAAACCATCGCGAGCCGTAAGGCGTCTCAGAACAGCTTGAATACCTTCGGCCCGATGCTGCCGGAACTGTTGGGCGGCTCTGCTGACCTTGCCGGTTCTAACCTGACCATCTGGGGTGGCTGTAACGTTGTCACTAAAGAAGACGCCAGCGGCAACTACATCAATTATGGCGTGCGCGAATTCGGCATGGCCGCCATCATGAACGGCCTGGCCCTGCACGGCGGATTCGTGCCCTACGGCGCCACCTTCCTGATTTTCATGGAATACTGCCGCAACGCCGTACGCATGGCCGCGCTGATGAAGCAGCGCGCCATCTATGTGTTCACCCACGACTCCATTGGCCTGGGTGAAGACGGCCCCACGCACCAGCCCGTTGAACAGCTGGCCAGCCTACGCACCACGCCCAACATGAGCACCTGGCGCCCGGCCGACGCGGTAGAATCCGCCGTTGCCTGGAAAGCCGCGCTTGAGCGTACCGACGGCCCCACCGCTTTGGTCTTCAGCCGCCAGAATCTGCCCCATCAGGACCGTTCTGCACAGCAACTTGCCGACGTTGCCCGCGGTGCCTATGTGTTGTCAGACAGCGAAGGCACGCCAGAGCTGATTCTAATTGCCACAGGTTCCGAAGTTGCGTTGACGCAAGACGTAGCCGCCAAGCTGCGCGAGCAGGGCAAAGCCGTTCGCGTGGTGTCTATGCCGTCGACCGACACCTTTGATGCGCAAAGCGCCGACTACAAGCAGCAGGTATTGCCGCTGGACGTCACCAACCGCATCGCGGTGGAAGCCTCCATTGCCGATTACTGGTTCAAGTACGTTGGCCTGGACGGTCGCATTGTGGGCATGACCACCTTTGGTGAATCGGCACCCGCTGGCGAACTGTTCAAGGAATTCGGCTTTACCGTCGATAACGTCCTGGACGTGGCCGCCGAGCTATTGGAAGCTTGATGACCCAGCCCGCATTTTATCGTGTCGCCATTAACGGTTACGGCCGCATCGGCCAGTGCGTGCTGCGGGCGCTGTATGAAAACGGTTATCGCGACCACTTCCAGGTGGTCGCGATTAACGAGTTGTCAAACATCGACACAATTGCGCACTTAACCCGCTACGACTCCACCCACGGCCGCTTTCAAGGCACGGTGTCGGTAAAAGGCGACAGTCTATGGGTGAATGGCGATGTTATTCGTGTTTTAAACAGCACCGACCCGGCCGAACTGCCCTGGCAACAAATGGGCATTGACCTGGTACTGGAATGCTCCGGTGCGTTTTCTGACCGCGCGACGGCGGAACAGCACCTGGCCGCTGGCGCCAAACGGCTGCTGTTTTCGCAGCCGGCCGAAGCCGATGTAGACCGCACCGTGGTGTACGGCATCAATCATCTTGAAATGGTAGACAGTGATCGCATTGTGGCTGCCGGTTCCTGCACCACCAACTGCCTGGTGCCGATGATCAAAGTGCTGGACGATGCGCTGGGCATAGAGCAAGGCACCACCACCACCATTCACGCGGCGATGAACGACCAGCCGGTGATTGATGCGTACCATCATCAGGATTTGCGCCGCACCCGCAGCGCGCTGCACAACATAGTGCCGGTAGACACCGCGCTGGCCCTTGGCATTGAACGCCTGCTGCCCCACATGCAGGGCCGCTTCAGTTCCGTAGCCATGCGCGTGCCTACGCTGAACGTGTCTGCCATTGATATGGTGCTGAACGTACGTACGCCGGTGACCGTCGCTGACGTTAACGGCATACTGCAGCGGGCGGCGACGACCTTACCGCTGATGGGCATATTGGGTTACACCAACGAACTGCTGGCAAGCTCCGACTTTAACCACGACTCACGTTCCGGCGTGGTCGACGGCGGCCAAACCCGAGTAACCGGGGACACCATGGTGAAAGTGCTGTGCTGGTTTGATAACGAATGGGGCTTTGCCAACCGTATGCTGGATGTCAGCCGGCACTGGCTGGCCGCGCACTGACTTATGATCTGATTCGCGATCTGACGAACAACCTGATTCACATTTGACGCTGACGAACTGTTGAAGGGAAAAAGAGTATGGCCATCAAAAAAATGACCGACCTGAATCTGGCAGGAAAGCGCGTACTGATTCGCGAAGACCTGAACGTACCGCTGAAAAACGGCAGCATCACCAGCGACGCACGTATTCGCGCCGCACTGCCCACCATTAAGGCGGCTGCAAGCGCCGGCGCCAAAGTTATGCTGATGTCGCACCTTGGCCGCCCGGAAGAAGGCGTGTACGACGAAGCCGCTTCCCTTAAGCCCGTGGCTGAGCACCTGAGTGAAGCCCTGGGCCAGAACGTACGCCTGATCAAAGACTACCTGAACGGCGAAGATCTGGATCTGGCCGACGGCGACGTGGTGCTGTTCGAGAACGTGCGCTTCAACAAAGGCGAAAAGAAAGACGACGAAGCCCTGGCCAAGCAATACGCCGCGCTTTGCGATATTTACGTGATGGACGCCTTCGGCACCGCACACCGCGCCCAGGCCTCTACCCACGGCGTTGGCAAGTTTGCCCCCGAAGCCTGTGCCGGCCCGCTGCTGGCGGGTGAGCTGGAAGCCTTGGGTAAAGCCCTGGATAACCCGGCCCGGCCGGTTGTTGCCATTGTTGGCGGCTCCAAAGTCTCCACCAAACTGGACGTACTCAACGCCCTGGAAAAAGTCTGTGACCAGATTATCGTCGGTGGCGGCATCGCCAATACCTTCCTGGCCGCTGCAGGTCATCCCGTAGGCAAGTCACTATGCGAGCACGACTTGATGGACGCCGCCAAAGACATCGCCTCCCGCGTTGAAATCCCGCTGCCGGTTGACGTAGTTGTTGCCAGTGAGTTCTCTGAAACCGCGACCGCCACCATTCGCAACATTTCAGACGTGACCGAAGACGACATGATTCTGGACGTAGGCCCCGAAACCGCCGGCCAGTTTGCCGGGCTGCTGAAAAACGCCAAAACCATTTTATGGAACGGCCCGATAGGTGTATTTGAATTCGACCAGTTTGAAAACGGCACCAAAGTGCTGGCCCACGCCATTGCCGACAGCGCAGCATTTTCACTCGCCGGCGGCGGTGATACTGTGGCAGCCATTGACAAGTACGGTGTAAATGAGAAGATTTCCTATATCTCTACCGGTGGCGGTGCCTTTCTGGAATTTGTAGAAGGCAAAACCCTGCCCGCAGTCGCCATGCTGGAAGAGCGTGGCGCGTAAAACGCATTTAACCAATCGTACAAATTTTAAGGAGACAACCTAATGGCCCTGATTTCGATGCGGCAAATGCTGGACCACGCCGCCGAGCATGGTTACGGTGTGCCAGCCTTTAACGTGAACAACCTGGAACAAATGCGCGCGATTATGGAAGCGGCGGACAAAACCGACTCACCGGTGATTGTTCAGGCGTCCGCCGGCGCCCGCAAATACGCCGGTGCCCCCTTCCTGCGCCGCATGATTTTAGCAGCCGTAGAAGAGTTTCCGCACATTCCGGTGGTTATGCATCAGGACCACGGCACCAGCCCCGCCGTATGCCAGCGTTCCATTCAGCTGGGCTTCAGCTCGGTGATGATGGACGGCTCCCTGGGTGAAGACGGTAAAACCCCGACCGACTACGAATACAACGTAGACGTTACCCGCCGCGTAGTAGAAATGGCCCACGCCTGTGGCATATCGGTAGAAGGCGAGCTGGGTTGCCTGGGCTCCCTGGAAACCGGCCAGGCCGGCGAAGAAGACGGCATTGGCGCCGAAGGCACTCTGGACATGAGCCAGATGCTGACCGACCCCGAAGAAGCCGCTGATTTTGTGAAAAAGACCCACGTAGACGCACTGGCCATTGCCATTGGCACCAGCCACGGCGCCTACAAGTTCAGCCGCCCACCCACCGGCGACACCCTGGACATAGAGCGAATCAAAGCCATTCACAAACGCATCCCAGACACCCACCTGGTGATGCACGGCTCTAGCTCTGTACCCCAGGAATGGTTGAAAATCATCAACCAATACGGCGGCCAAATCCCCGAAACCTACGGCGTACCCGTGGAAGAAATCGTGGAAGGCATCAAGCACGGTGTGCGCAAAATCAACATAGACACCGACCTGCGCCTGGCCAGCACCGGCGCCGTACGCCGCTTCCTGGCCGAAAACCCAGCCGAATTCGACCCACGAAAATTCCTGAAAGCCACCATGGTGGCCATGTCAGATATTTGTATTGCGCGTTATGAAGCGTTTGGCTGCGCGGGTAATGCCAGCAAGATTAAGCCTATTAATCTTGAGCGGATGTATGAGCTTTATGACACTAGGACGCTGGATCCTAAGGTGAGGTAAGGGCTTTAAAATTCACAGCTCTAAGCCAGTATACTACTTGGGGCTGTAAAATGGTTCTTACTAATAAGGGTCCGTTTGCAGCTCGGCTACTACTCTCAGCTTCCTTTTCAAAACTGTCGCACGAGGTGCTTTCGATCAACCGCATGTGCGCTAAGCAAGATTTAGAACTAGCGCCTAAGATAAAAATACCGTCATTGTAGACATTAAGGGCGATAAGGTATGTGGATGGCTTTATCCCCTAGGGGAAAGATTACTTGTCATTTTTTGTATGTCGATGAATTTTAAGATGGTATTGTAAATTTCACGATCGATGGAAGTTGAAGCCGGAAATTTGATTATAAGGGTGATTATCTAGGTATTTGCCTCTGATGTGTCGGTGAAGCCTATTTAAGATGAATTATAATCGAGCCTGCTTGCCCCAGTTTTATAAGTGACGACTTGGACGTATAGTATGTCTGACGCCTGACAGCTAAAATTAGGTTTTATTACATAGCTTTTAAATTCAAAAATGTCCGTCATTTTTGTTGTGAAAATTATTGAATGTAAGTGCGGATACAAGATCGCTATTGGAAGACAAGGTTATGTTATTAGATTCTTCGAACTCTTTGGTGCCGGAAATTGAGCAACTTGATCGCTTTAATTGTGATGCCGGGAATTTTTATTATCCTAAAACTAGATACTACGGAAGCAAAAAAAGAGTTATTGAGTGGGTCTTGTCACTTTTACAGCCTCTTAACTACCACACAATACTTGATGCATTTGGAGGTACTGGTCTTGTATCTCTTTCTCAAAAAATTGCAGGAAAAAAAGTTTATTATAATGAAATACTAAAAAGCTCAAATTATACTGCTAAAAGTATTCTTGCGGATCATACAGCGATAGAAGAGAAAGACATATTAGAGTTTTGTGGCTCTGTGGTGCCGAATTTTGGTTTCATAAGCAAAAAATTTCAAGGGTTTTATTACACTGATTTCGAGAATTCTTGGTTAGACGGTGCAGCGCTTAGTCTTAAGAGATACGCTGGCTTAAAAAATGTTCAACTAACACACTGTTTGCTTCAAGCATGCCTTCAAAAACGACCATTCAACATATTTCATCGACGAAATCTGAACTTTAGGCTTAACTGCAATAGAAATACGAAGTTTGGGAACTGGAAAACCTGGGAAAAAACATTTCAAGAGTTAATGCTAGATGCTGTTTCCGAGTTGGGAAAAGCAAACTTCAGAGGTAAGCATACAGTTGAATTTTTAGAACCCTCTGATGCGTCATCTATTTCAAGTGTTTACGATCTCGTATACTTGGATCCACCTTATATTTCGAACGGTTCGGGCGGGCAAGTTGACTATTTGGATCGTTATCATTTCCTCGAGGGCTTTGTAAGCTATGACACATGGCCATATTTGATTGACGAAAACTCAAGAATTGGAAATTTAAAAAAGAGTGCTGGATTATATGAGTGGAATCGAAAGTCAACATTTAGGGATCGATTGTATTCGTTAGTAGATGCCCATAAAAAATCAATCGTAGTACTCTCTTATGTGTCGAGCGGATATCCAAGTCAGAAAGATTTGATTTCTTATTTTCAAAAGAAATTTAAAAAAGTTGTTGTTTCATCCTGTAAGCTCAATCATGTCCTTTCTCCTGGAAGTAAAACAGAAATAATCATAATTGGGCTGCCGTAAAATGGAAATTTTAAATCATCAAGTTCGGATTCCGACTTACAAGGTGCTATTTTCTGTATTCTTTCTCCTATTTATTGCTTTCGTAGTTTCATATATTATTTTTGATCCTAATTCTGAGAGCTCAGTAGATATAAAAGTAGCAACCTTATTAGGTGGTGGTTGCGTGGGCTTTGGCGTAGCGACACTGCAGCTTTTCATTACTATCGTTGAGCAAAAGAAAATTTCATTCTACGAAAGTCTAAAGATTCATGATGTATTTTCTGATAGGGATGATAAAAATATTTATCGGGACCTAATTGAAGGAAGTTTTCAGGTAATCGATGTAATGGGTAATACTTGTTCAAGATTGGTTGAAGATTTTGCACAATTTGAAGTTGGTAGCTCGAACGCTTTAATAAGAGCGCTGGAGCGTTCGGTTAGAGTTAGACTTCTAATATCAAATCCTGATTCCTTAATAAATGACGGCGATAAAGCTGCTATTGAAACAAAAACGTTGATAGCTGCAAAAAAATTAAAAACAACTTTCCCTCATCTTTTTGAGCTAAGATTGCTAGCCGGAAAGGCATCGCATAATATTATGTTGTGTGACAATATTTGTTTGATTGGTCCCATCTTTGATCAAATAAAGAGTAAAGACACCCCAGCCCTAAAGACTGACAAAGACTCAATAATATCTAAAGTGTATTTAGAAAATTTCGAAGCTGAATGGAAGCAAAGTGAGCTCATATAATGTCGTAGAAATTCATTCACCAGCAAGAGTCCATATATCACTTGTTTGTATGGGGAGTAATAATTTCAGATCAAACGGTGGCGCTGGCTTTGCGATATCTGGTTTTGATACGATTGTAAAAGCCGTTAAGTCTAGTAAGATGAAACTGAGGGTGCAAGGAGTATTGAAGCTTGAGAATTCACTGAAGAAAAAAATTTTAGATCTTGAGGCGTATTTGATTGATTTCTGCACGATTAACAAGTTTTCGCCAGCAGCAATTTGTGTTGAAGATTTGCCTCAGAGAAACTCTGGGTTTGGAACGGGAACAAGTTTGGAGTTAAGCTGTATTGAGGCTCTATATCTGATAAACAATGTTGATTACCAGCCTTCGGATATAATTAATTCAACGCGACGAGGACGAACATCTGGAGTAGGAATCCATACTTATTTTGAGGGTGGCTTTGTCGTAGATTTGGGGCACCCACCAAAAGATAAATTGGTCCAGTCGTCTATGGGCCTACGATCCGAAGCGCTTCCACTCAAGCTCGGTAGATGGGATTTTCCTGACTGGAACATTGGAATTATTGAGCCTTGCCAGAAATTGCTGCCCAAGCATTATATAGACGAGACCGAATTTTTCCAGAATAATTGTAATTTGACTGTAAGTGATATGTCCAAAATTAGTTTTTTTCTAATATTTGGACTTTTACCCGGCATAATTGAAAGAAATTTTGAAAAGTTCTCCTTGGCAATTAATTCAATTCAAAAAACAAAATGGAAAAAGTCGGAGATTGATCAGTACGGTGATCTGTTACCACATATTTTTTCCGCTTTAATGGCGAAAGGTGTCACGACTGCTGGTTTATCTAGCATGGGTCCTATGGTCTATTTTTTATCCGATGCTCCAGTCGATAATATCAATAACAATTCTATTGGTGATGTCAAAATGGTATCGCCAAATAATGCTGGGCGAAAGGTAGTGCGATGTTAGATTTATATTTCTTAACCACGAATAGAGTAAAATTCGCACACTTATCTTATATGCTAAGAAGCGAAGCTGTGCGCTTAAAGCCTTCGCCTGATTACGGACGGCCTTATCACGAGCCGCGCATTTTTGATCGTGAGAAGTTACTTCGGAAGAGTATTGAAAGCGCGAACACTCGAATGTTTCGAAGAGAGCCAGGTGAAAACTCAATTGGCGATGACCTTTTTGAAGTTATAGAAGATAATGAATTAGAATTGCGACGAAATATAGCTGACATAATGCAGGACCGATTTTTTATTATTGAAGATACTTCAGTAATAATTGAAGCTTTAAGTAAAGAGCATGAAGTTCCAGGAGTTGATGTAAAATACTGGATGCGCGCAACATCATTTGCACAGTTGGACAAGCAGTTACGAGAGAACGGTAATAATAGGAAGGTTACAGTTAGGTCCGACATCGTGCTTTATATACCTCGAAAATTTCGATCCAAAATTGAAGAAAACTATAAAGTTTTCACCGGTGTTGCCTTTGGCAGCGTTGTTGATCGGGAATCTCTTTTTGAAACAAATTCTTTGTACCCGTGGCTCGATAATAAGACTTTTAATAAGTGGTTTGTTCCAGATGGCGTAGACTCAATATTTAGCACTCTTTCAATAGATGAAGCTTTAAAATTTGATTTTAGACGCTCCGCAATTGATGAGATGTTAGATTTTCTTTATAAAATAAAAATTCTTGAACAAAAAAAACCAAAACCAACGAATACGGCTTTTCAAGAGTCGTTGTTTGGTGAGTCAGATTTAATTATTTGTGGTCCGACTTGTAGTGGAAAAAGTACAGTTTCTGAATATTTAGCTGAAAATTACGGTTATTTTCACATCGAAGCCAGTGATTATATGCACCTTTTGTATTACCAACAATTCAGTGACATTTCAAGTCTGACAGGAATTCACAGTTTTGCAAAAAAGGTTCTTGATGAAAAGCCTGAAGTAGTTGCAAGTGAAATTAAAAAAGAGAGAAATAGTTTTGGCCATAAAAGATACGTTATATCTGGATTTCGGTCTCCGGCTGAGCTGATTCCCTTTGAGAATGAAATAAAGGCAGGTGTTGTTAATCTTGTTTATTTGAATTCAAGTCGAGAGCTTCGTTTTGCTAGGAATAGAACCCGAGCGAGAGTCGACTCTTTGGAAAATTATGCTGATTTTGTTTCAAGAGATGATATGCAGCTAGAAATGGGTCTTTCTGAATTAAAAATTGATACCCGGGGAACTAAGTTTTTAAATGAATCTAGCCTGCAAGTTTTTAAGAATGATTTTGTAGAAATGTTTCTTGAACACACTCCCAAGGTTTCTCTGTTTAAATCCGTAGGAGAACTTGTGATTGGAGCATCATTGGAAAATGCGATAATTTGTGCATTATTTATTAATCAGAAAGATTCTACATATTATACGACGACACAAATCAGTAAATTCATTAATAATTCAGTTTCCAGATCTAAAGGTGGGTCTTTAATTATGACTCATAAAGATAACGTGAGTAGATATTTTAATATGGGGTTTTATCCTTATTTTCGGATTTCTGCAGAGTCTAGTAAAAAACGATATCGGTTATCGGCTACTGGGTTGAGCAAAGCCAGAGAAATAATGAGGTTGTTGAAAGGATAACGTAAAAAAGCTAAAATCGGGACAGATTTATTTTCTATGATTTTTGGGCTTTTCAAACTCAAATCGTAACTGTTCACGCATTAAACGGAGATGCCGGGGTCAGGTCTTGCGTTTGGCCTCTGCCTTGTTCTTTCGTTGTAATCGTCTAATTCTTTCCCGTCTCAATTAGAACCACGGAAGGGGCCAAGGCATGGCCAAACCGCTGCGATTGGAATTTGCCGGCGCGTTGTACCCCGGTAGTTCGCGGCCGATGGCCGCCAGACGCCCTTTTCATTGCGACTTCGCCTCCATTACAAGGTCGCTGCTAAGCTTCGCGTTAGGCATAATTGGAGAAACTTGTATGCGTGTAGATAACGAAACTGGAATAAGAAATTTATGCGAAGTTGCTTTACTTATTAAAAAAACAATGCCGGTAAACGCAGCAACTAAATTCGCTATTCGTACAGTGCTTAGAGAAGCAATTAACAAATCCAACAAGGAATATAAAGGTAATAGTAACCGAAAAAATTGTCGTTACATCTCACCTTCTGCCGAGGAGGAACTAACTCACAATCCAAATGCTAGTCTTATTGCTGATCATGCTATTCCAGTGAGTCGCTCTCTGAGAAAGTTCGAAGAGTTGAAAGATTCTACGCTTGAAGAAATAATAAATCTTGTTTCCAAGTACACAGTAATGGTCTTAATCACTCAAAGTGAAGACAAACAGTTAAGCAACGCAGGCTTAGTAAGAAGCATGCCAACTGATTGGGACGGCATATATGTTTATGCACGCTACAAACACATAGGTATTAATGTAAAGCCTAACAAGTCATTCAAACCGACGCCAGAAAGCGGCGCGGTTTAAGTCAATCGTTAGCACCTCAGGCCCCGCAGGTACCGGGGTCAGGTACCGGGGTCAGGTCTTGCGTTTTGCTTCTGCCTTGCTCTTTCGTTGTAATCATCCCATTCTGGCACGTCTCAATTTAGAACTACGGAAGGAGCCAAGGAATGGCCAGACCGCTGCGACTGGAATTTGCCGGTGCGTTGTACCATGTAACGTCCCGCGGAAATCGGCGTGAGATGATTTTTGAATCTGACGATGACCGCCGCGCCTTTTTGTCAGTTTTCGAGGAAGTGTGTGAGACTTTCAACTGGGAATGCCACGCCTACTGTCTAATGGGCAATCACTACCATCTTTTGATTGAAACACCTGACGGCAACCTTTCAAAAGGCATGCGCCAACTTAATGGGGTATATACCCAGCACTTCAATCGAACTCACAGTAGGGTGGGGCATGTTTTTCAGGGACGGTATAAGGCGATTCTGGTTGAGAAAAACAGCTACCTATTGGAGTTGTGTCGATACATCGTTCTAAATCCGGTTCGCGCTGCCATGGTTCGATCTGCAATTGATTGGCCGTGGAGTAGTTATCGGGCAACAGTGGGTTATCAGCAGGGCTTAAATGCACTCAATAGAGATTGGATTCTTGCTGCTTTTGGTGAACGTCGTGAAGCAGCAACAATCTGTTATGAGCGATTCGTGGCTGAAGGGAAGAACCAGCCGTCCCCATGGAAACAATTAAAAAATCAGATTTATCTGGGAAGCGACCAGTTTGTCGATGACATGCAGAGACGGATTGAGAGGCCAGATCTGCTAAGCGAGATACCGTCCAGCCAACGTCGCTCCTTGGCAAAGCCTTTACAGCATTATGCGGATGTTGCTTCTTCTCGAAACGAGACTATCGTTCTATCGTATTCCAGCGGTGGGTATAGCATGAAGGCGATCGGTGATTTCTTTGGGCTGCATTATTCTCGCATAAGCCGGATTATTCGAGAGGCAAAACGCAAGACCTGATCCCGATGACTGGCGCGAAGCCTATTTTTACCTTAAGTTGGTAAAAAGGGAGTAAGGGCGGGAGTCCGAATTACGCTAATGTAAGATTAAGCTGCAGATTTTTAACATTTTCGCTAGGGATAACGAACAATATAGTTTCAGCAGGCGATGGAAACTATTGCTAAAGATGGGGCAGCTGATGGATAACATTGTGTCAGGCGCTATGCTTCGCTAATAGTGCCATACCAACCATTTTCTAAGTTCAATAAAACTTTTTCGGGCCGTTTTACAGCACCTAATCTGCTCAACCTTTGTCTGTATGTGAGCGCGTCTCCCCCCATCGCAAGGTGAGAGCGAGTTATAAATGACCCTCTTCTAATACGGATTTTCTTATTCATTTCAATGACTTCTCAAAAATTTTTGAATGTCCGCCCTAGTTGCTCTTTCTTTGCAGTACGGGATGATACGTCGTTCGGCGCCAGTTGAGCTAACTTTCACCGCATGTAGGTCCATATTCTCGATTACACATCGATAATTTACGCCTGACTTGTTTTCCTTAAACCATTGTCGACAATTTTGGTTCTCCTCATACCGCCAGTCAAGTTCAGCGCCATCGATATCAGATAGATCGTTTACAATATGGAGTACAGATTTGTACCGTCGATCTGGGTTTACCTCAAGGCACTTTTTTATAACGTTACGTAAACGCTGAGGAATGTGCTCCAAGAATGCGTTTCGATCTGGGAATCGTCCCTCACACACGGCTGCAATGAATAGTTCACTATTAAAACTTTCGTCAATCACGAACGGCTCAAACTGTTGATCGAAGTTACGATCACCGTTAGCCATGCGATACAAAGTCAATCCGGCCTGATAGATGTCGAAGGCAGAACTGAACTCTCGATCTTGGAAGCGTTCTGGCGGAAGCATCTTGACGTAAAATTTCTTCTGCTGTGCCAAGCCGTGCGCATTTGTCAGAACCGCTAAGCCAAAATCCGATAGAAGCCCCTCGTTCCGGTGAGAAAGAAGGATGTTGTCGGGCTTGATATCGAAGTGCAGCAAGCCTTTCGTATGGATATGGTGAAGACCACTCAAAAAATTGCATGCGTAACGGACAATCTCGCGAGTGGTCAGGAACTGTTGATTCATAACCTTCTTGAGTGAGCCAGCCCTGTAGTAGGGCAACGCCATGTAGACATATTCCGCATCTTCACAAGCATAGTGAATGGGAACAACATTTGGATGCGAACCTAAGTGAAGCAGTTTCGCTTCTGCATAGAACTCTTCCAACTGATCCTGATTGATTTGATTCTTCCTTATCCTTTTCACAACCAGTTCGGTGTCAAGCTGTTTGTCGTGGGCAACGAATACGTCGGAATTCCTTCCCTCCGCTCCGATATCCTCTTTCAATTCAAACTGCAGTTCCGCCCGCGTGTTTGCGTTAAGCATCGCAGGCTCCTATTGCAGTACACACCGCTTCTCTCTCAACTGTCGATAAGTCTGACCAACCTTCAATATTACGCAGCACTAGCTCTCCTTCGAGGTATTTCTTAAGGTCCTTTCGCTTGATATTTAGCCTCGATGACAAGCTTGAGATTTGGCCACGAAAATATGCCTCAACATCACTGCTAGCGAGGGCCTCTTGAATGACTCCCTCAATCTGAATTCGCAGTATATTCGGCTTTTGCGCACTCGGCTCGGTAACTCTAATTCCTGCACGTTGAACTTCATACTCGACTATCACATCAAGAAGATTACTCCTGATATACTTGAGTGCTTCAGGCACATCTAAAGCCTTAGGAATCTTAATGCCCTCTATGTTAATAACCTCGCCGGCATCGGCGTCGTAGATTACAAACGTAACCTTCTTTGGTTCTACCCTTATACCAATAGTGCGCATGTTCCCTTCCGACACCTATTCAGAAATTGAATTCTTACAGTCCATTAATTTAGGCCGTTGGAGTCATGGCGCGCAAAGTTATTCTATGTAACCTCGGTGCAACATCTGAACATAAAAAAACTGGTATATCTACGTTACACGGCCGCCCAAATTAATAGATACTCAAGGTCATTTCTGACGTTTGCCACGGCTAGCCCCCAAGCACCTCAGGTCAGTTGCCGAGCCGCGTCACTGAATCATACTTCTGGTGGAGTGCCTATGGGAAGGGGCGCCTCGATAAGAACGCTCCGCCGCGCCATAGCTTTTTGTCGGAGACGAAACCTTCAGCAATCCCTCTTCCATGCTTTGAGGTTCTGGTAAAGGGGGTCAGGTCTTGCGTTTTGCCTCTGCCTTGCTCTTTGGTTGTAATCGTCTCATTCTGGCTGGTCTCAATTAGAACCATGGAAGGAGCCAAGGAATGGCCAGACCGCTGCGACTGGAATTTGCCGGCGCGTTGTACCATGTGACGTCACGTGGTGCTGGGGTCAGGTCTTGCGTTGTGATCATTGTCAGGCCCGCTCCATCTGCTACTACGGATGCCGGGACCGGCATTGTCCGCAATGCCAGGGCCATGCAACTGAACAATGGAGCGCACGTCAGCGCTCCCTGTTACTGCCGGTGCCTTACTTTCATTTGGTGTTTACGCTACCTCACACTTTGAACGGCTGGATTCAGCTCCATCCCGACGTGATCTATCGATGTCTGTTCGCCGCAGTCTGGGACACGCTTAACCAGTTTGGGCGCAACACCCGGCACCTCGGCGGCGAACTGGGTATGACGGCGGTGCTCCACACCTGGGGACAGAACCTGAGCCGTCATGTGCACGTGCATTGCTTGATCCCCGGCGGCGTGTTGACCGGCACTGGTGACTGGCACAAAGCCAAAAGCCACTACCTGTTCCCGGTACGGGCCTTATCCCGGCGTTTTCGAGGGCGCATGGTGTCGTTGCTAAGAGCGGCGGTGAACGCAGGTGAACTGCACCGGGTTACCAACAGGGATGAGGTTGATGGCGTGCTCAACGGCTTGATGCAACACGAGTGGGTGGTCTACACCCGACACTGCCTGAACCAGGCCGAGAGCGTGGTGGATTATCTGGCTCGCTACACTCACCGAATCGCCATCAGTAATGGGCGTTTGTTGACGATGGAGGATGACCGGATCGCCTTCCGCTATAAGGACTATCGGGATCATTCCCGATTGAAGACTCAATGGCTGGATGGCCAGGAGTTCGTACGGCGATTCCTGATGCACATTCTGCCCAAAGGCTTCATGCGAATTCGCCATTTTGGCTACCTGAGCAACTGCACTCGACGCCGCAAACTGACGGTTATCCGGCACTGTTTATCGCAGCCGCTCAAACCAGAAGCGACACTGGAGAGCCCGGTGTCTCAGCGGTGCTGGCCCTGCCCCCTCTGTGACAACGGTCTGGTTCGTATGATTCGTCAGATCCCACGATTTAAACCAGCGGTGATCCTAACGGGCTAACCCATCCCCGCACGGTTCGGTGCTTGGAAAACAGCCGTTCTCAAGGAGCTGTGCGTTTCTGCGGGCCAACGCTGGAAAAACGGGTACCTGAGGGCTAATCTGAGGGGAATCACAACAAGGAACCGCCTCATGAAGGATCGAATGAGACCAAAACCCGCCGGCATCGCTTCGCGCCCGGCCCCAGATGGACCGTTCAGGCCCGCCCTTCAAATTACTTTATCCTTAAGCATCGTTCGATAGCTGCGGAGTTGGCGGCTTAGTCCAACAGACATTTAAAGGTCATGCTGCGCACGACCATTAAATGCTTAGGTGTTATGCGCCTCTCCGACACAACCTGTCGCTCAGGTAACGTAAGCTGAAAGACAAAATGAGCAAAAGGGGTATAAGGTATGTCGAATTTTGATCAAAAATTTGAAGCATTATGCCTTACGATGCTTGCAAAACAGCATCCGGACATTGTGAAAGTTACGGGCGAGGTGGTTTTCCGTGCAGAAGATGATGAAGACCGCTTGAGTGGTACATCTTGGACGCTTGAAAAAGACATTTTCGATCAAGTAACTGACTCGGGCTTCAAACTTCACCTGATCGAACTTCTTGATAAATGTATTGAATATCGAGGCCAGTGTGATGAACAGCCTAAAAAAGAAGGTGTTGTACGTTTTGGCGGTGGCGATTTAAACATAGAATGGCTACCTAACGGATCCACCCATTTGTCTAATTAATTTGGGCAGGAGCTAACCTGAGTGTCTTTATGGATAATAGAAAAGTTTCAGAAACAGACTGTGTTGATCAGTTGCTGAATTTTTGGGAAGAGGTATTCCCAGAAGGCTGGCATTTCAACAGAGATGGAGTGATCTCAAAAGAAAGCTGGGATGGTATTGGTACAAAGGTTTTGTTTGTTTTAAAGGAAACAAATGAAGCAAAACAAAATATTGTCATAGCGATTAATAGAGCTATTGAAGTAAAGAGAAGCGGTTGGTGGCGAGGAAAAGTTCTTCGTCGGGTCGGACGATGGGCTTACGGGCTTCAAAATTATGATGGGACTGTGCCACCGCTCAAAGATGCTAAGTCAAATGAAAAAAGTGCGATTAAGGGTATTGCATATATAAATATAAGAAAAACTTCTGGGAAAGCTAGAACCAAAAAAAAGACGTTTGATGCTCATGCGTGTGAATTTGCTCCTTTTGTAAGAAGGCAAATTGAGTTAATAAAGCCGGACATTGTTGTGCTTTGCGGCACATATGACCAAGTTAAACGCTATGTCTTCCCTGAACTAAAAAAAGTTAGTGAGCGAGTTCATGTTAATGAGGGCACTGTCTTCATCAATGCTTTCCATCCTGCCGCAAGGAGAAAATCGTCAATGCTTTATCATCAAGTTCTCGATAACTACCACGCTTACAAAAATCTATAAAATTTGAAATATGCACATAACAAGTGCAGGCACGGCGACGCCCACTACATTGCGCCTTCGGCTCCATTCCGTGGGCGCGCATGCTGCAAGCGTTAGCTGGATTGATGTGGTTCCTTTTTGGTGGTTCGGTGCCAGTGGCCTTGGCCCAGAGTTGGTGACAAAACCGATATTTTTCAGTTGCGCCAAAGCCGTCGAAATCGGTGGTCAGTTGGCAGCACAGCGGTTCAAAAGTGGCGACAGAAAATTGGGCGTTCTGTTTGTGGGGCTGTCCGGCGTAAGCAAGTTTTTGGCCTGCTAATCTGGCGTTCTGGTTCATTCGCCGCATCGTTTGCAGTGTTTTTGACACTGTGCATCTGCGGATCTTGGCATAAGGGCAGCGGCGGAATAGGCTATCATTTTGAGTGCCAGGGGCTGGGCTGTCAGTTACACCCAGCTAACAAATCGCAGCAGTGCGCGGCCTACGGCCGCCGGACGTCCCTGACGGGCCGCCGGACGTCCCTGACGGGCCGCCGGACGTCCCTGACGGGCCGCCGCTGTGCTTCGCGTTAAACGGTAGGAGAAACCTGTGGCGGAGAAGCTAGCCTATTATGGCTTCAGGTATATGTTTGCCTCGCTTGAGTCATTGAAAAAGGACGTTGATTTCGAGAGCATTAAGCTGTCGGAGAGACTTGCCTTGCTCACCTTTGCTGCATTTACTTATGAGTCGTTCCTAAATCATGTGGGGCATCACATCCTGAAATCCTGGGATGAACACCTGAAGCCAAAGTTATCTCCAAACGGGAAAATGGAGTTTCTTTGCGAGGTAGGGAAAATCGATATCGACTATTCTTGTAGCCCATTTCAGTCGTTCAAAAAAGTTATGGAGTTACGCAATCAATTAGCTCATGCCGAAACAGAATATGTCCCATATGATCCGGTGAGCCATGCTAACCCTGAGGACTGGCCGAAACCTAAATGGCAACGGGTTGTGTCATCATTAAACGTGAGTCGCGTAATTTCTGATCTTGAGGAAATTGTAGCTATTTTAGAAAAAGGGCTCGGCTTGCCTCCCGTTCCTGCCTTTTTGCTTATGGAGCGGGTTGATGTGCCGGACGCCCTTTTCATTGCGGCTTCGCCTTCATTACAAGGTCGCCGCTAAGCTTCGCGTTGAGGCTGTAGAAAAACCCCAAGTCGGACCGATTTTGGTAGTATTGAGAAAACAGACAGGGAGCCGTCGGTATGCCTCGTTTCAAGCACTACAACTACGACCAAGATACGATGGTCGTCATCAACTACCGAGAGCAGCTCCAGCCCGGCACTTTTGAACACGCCGTTCATTACCTGATTGAGCACAAGCTGGATCTGACGGTGTTTCATCCGAAATATCGCAACGACGACACCGGCCGACTGGCCTACGATCCTGCCATTCTGTTGAAGATCATTCTGTTTGCTTACTCCAAAGGCATCACCTCCAGCCGCGAGATCCAGTGGTGCTGCGAGACCAACATCATCTTTAAAGCGCTGTCTTGCGATACCGTCCCGCACTTCACCACCTTGGCCAAGTTTGTCAGCCAGCACGCCGATGAGATTGAAGAACTGTTCGAGCAAATACTGCTGGTGTGTCATGAGCAGGGGCTTTTGGGCAACGAACTGTTTGCCATCGACGGCTGCAAGATGTCGTCAGACGCGGCGAAGGAATGGTCTGGTACCTTTAAAGAGCTGGGCGAGAAACGGGACAAGCTGAAACGGTTGATTCGCCATCACCTGCATGAACACCACGAGCGGGATGAGGCCGAAACCGAAGCGGAACTGGACCGAGATATTCGACGGGCGAAAATCGTGCTCTCTCTGGATGAGTCCATGAAAAAAGTGGACCACTTCCTAAAGACGAACAGCCCAAGAATGGGCCAGGGGAAACGACTCAAGGAAGTGAAGAGCAACATCACCGATAACGAAAGCGGCAAGGTGACCACCAGCAAAGGCACGATCCAGGGCTATAACGGCGTGGCTACAGTGGACAAAAAACACCAGATTATCATCGATGCTCAAGCCTTCGGTGAAGGCCAGGAACACCATACTTTAAAGCCGGTGTTAGAGACCGTTCAGCGTCGCTATAAAAAGCTGGGCATCGCCGACAACATCTATCAAACCGGCGCGATCGTGACCGCCGACACCGGCTTCGCCAACGAAGCCAATATGAAGTACCTGCATGAACACCAGATCAACGGTTACATCCCGGACAACCGCTTCCGAAGCCGTGATCCCAAGTTCGCAGACCAGAAAGCCAAGTACGGTAAGCGCCCGCAAACCCCATCGAAGAGCGGTTGGAAACACGTGATTCCGGCCAGTGAATTCCAGTTCGACCCGGTTACGATGACGTGCATCTGTCCCGCCGGAGAATCCCTGCGCCACCAAGGCACCCGAACCGACCAAAACGGCGTACCCAGAGCCCACTTCCAAGGGCGACTATTGCAGTGCCGCCACTGCCCAAAAAAGCATCAATGCATGCAGAATCCCAGCTCAGCAGATCACCACAAGGGAAAAGGGAGACAGGTCTCCTACACCCTGGAGCTCAGGCGCGGCCCAACGTATACCGACTGGATGAAACACCGAGTCGATAGCCAGCAAGGCAAAGCGATTTACGGTCATCGCATGTCGGTGGTTGAGCCCGTGTTCGGCAACATCGGCAGCAACAAACGTCTGAATCGCTTCAGCCTGCGGAGCAAAAAGAAGGTGCAGGGTCAGTGGCAGTTGTATTGCCTAGTGCACAACATTGAGAAGCTGGCGAATTATGGGCAGTTGGCGGCATGAAACTGGGGCTAGGATATGGCCAGATATAGGCCACAGACGGCCATGTGTAGAGTGTTCAGCGCCGGATATCAATAATGCTGCGGTGTTGCCGTCACATGATCAAACTTGCGCCAGTTGATCACAGGCTGTGAAAAAACAAAAAAGCGGCTGCGGGTTGGGCTCTGAAAAGGGTTTTTCTACAGCCTCGTTAGAAATTTTGTAACGCACGCTACAGCACAAAATATTTCAAGCAGGTAGCGAATTCTGAGCAAATCGGCATTATTTAAAGACAAGTGCAGATTAGTATTATTTAATGGAAACCGAGATAAGCGGAAATATCTAAAACCAAGATTGGATTACAGCCGTTCCCGCACGAGAAAGCGGATAGTCTTTAGTGCTATAGTTTCGTTAAGCAATGCCAAGGCGAAGCCTAGCCCCGACAACGTACCACTGATGTTGCTTTTTTTGCTTGTATATCATGTTATAACGATATAAATTAGATATGGCTCACATGCAGATTTGTTGGTTGCGTTTCGCAACCTGTGACAACATGGTCTAAGTGACTCGCCTTCTCGGATTGCTCCATATTGCTTTCCTGAATTACTCGCTAGCGGCGCGTAAGAGTGCATGTGAGCTATTTTTTTTCTTTAAATGAAAAGAGTATAATTTGATTCACAGAAGAAACTATTTATTACTTAAGCAGGCTAAAAAAAACCTGAATTAGCCTCAATATTGGGCGTTTCTGCTTCTTTCCTAACCAGAACCTTGTATAGACCGGGTGTAAAATCACACGTAAACTCGCATTACCATCAATTTGAGATTGCCAAGAAATCAGGCGGTGTCAGGACAATCAGTGCGCCATCAGATGAATTGAAAGACCTACAACGTAAATTGTCTGATTTACTCTTGGACTGTAAAACAGTTATTCATTTTGATAATAAAGTTGAATGCACTCTTTCACATGGCTTTGAACGAGAAAGATCTATCATAACGAATGCTCGTATTCATCGAGCTAAAAAAAATGTATTAAATTTGGATTTGGCAGATTTCTTTGGAAGCTTCAATTTTGGTAGGGTTCGTGGATTTTTTATTGCAAATAGAGATTTTAAATTAGATCCCCATACAGCAACCATTATTGCTCAAATAGCATGCTACAAAGACACTCTACCCCAAGGCAGTCCATGCTCTCCCGTGATTGCTAATCTCATAACTAGCAGCCTTGATATTAAGCTGTCAAAGTTAGCTAAAAGAAATGGCTGCTCGTATACGAGATATGCTGACGACATAACTTTTTCGACTAGAAAAAAAAGCTTTTCAATAGCCATTGTCAAAGACATTGAAAATATAACACTAGGTTCAAAACTACTTGGTGAGATAAGACGTGCAGGCTTTTCTGTCAACCCTAAAAAAACCAGATTGCAATTTAAAGATTCAAGGCAGGAGGCAACTGGCTTAGTAATAAATAAAAAAGTAAGTGTTAAATCAGAATATTGGCGTTTAACCAGAGCTATGGCTCATTCTCTATTTAAAACAGGGAAATTTACGATTGCCAAACAAGATGATTCTTTCAGAGATGGCCATTTATCAGAGCTTGAAGGTCGGTTAACTTTTATTGATTCTGTCGATTTTTATAACAACCTAGAAAAAAAGAAAAGGCCAGAGCCAAAATTTGAACCTAAGATACATACTGGCATTAATAAATTTCGTGATAAGTTAAATTCACGTGAAAAAGTCTATGGGCGGTTTCTGCAATATAAGCATTTTTTTTCAAATGAATATCCGACAATATTAACCGAAGGAAAAACTGATAACGTATATTTAAAAAGTGCTTTGAGCCAACTTCAAGCTACCTATCCTAATTTAGTTAACCCTAAATCAGCTAAAACAAAATATTCGCCGAAGCTAAAATTTCCTGATTTAAATCGTAAAACAATGTACTTACTTGATCTAGGTGATGGTGCAACACCTTTTGTTAGATTTGTTCAAAGGTATGCTTCTGATTTAAAACACTTTGAAGACAAGAAAGCTAAGAATCCAGTAATTCTAGTACTTGATAATGATACAGGACCTAGAGATTTATTAAGCCATTTAGTGAATAAAGTTAAATCATGTCCTAATCATTTAACCACACTAAAAAGTAACGGCTTTATTTATTTGTTCCATAACCTTTACCTTATTTTGACTCCACTCAATCCAGGTGGAAAAGACTCCGCTATGGAAGATCTATTTGATGCTATAACTCTCGGAAATGTGATTGATGGGAAAACATTTTCACCAGCTAAGCATATCGATGTCAGCAAGCATTATGGAAAACATATCTTTTCTACTAAGATTGTTCGTTCAAATAAAGAAAAAATTAACTTTGATAAATTTAAGTATATCTTTGATGAAATTGAGAAAGTTAAGCTGCATTTCTCAGCATTATAACGCCTGTAATACCTTTATGATTTTTCAGGCGGCGGATCAACTTCAATTAGTTTTTTAAATTCGTTCTTTTGATGGGCTTCGGCAATGGCGGCGGATAATTTTAAGGATTTTGATGAAGTGCTAGATTCAAAAATTCAAAGCAGCAGATTTACTAACCATGCGCTCCATGGGAACCATACTGCGGTCCCATGAGCTATTTCGTTAAATTTTAAGGGAATACGGGACTAACATCCGTGCACAGATATCGCGAGGGGTTCATAAAGGGACGCCTCTTTTTCCCCATAAACATGCGGACGGGACGTACGTCGCTACCACCTCGCGGTTTGAAGAAGACTATGTCCGTGTTGATTCAGTTGATGAACTTAAGGCTTTGATAGAGTCGGGATTCGGGGCGCGGATGTCAAACCCGGAAACTGGGAATGCGCCGTCATTTATCATCAATAAAAATATTCAGGTGGAAGAAGGCGTGCATGCTCGGCCTACCTCAGAAATTCTGAAATCGGCTTCTCACGAAGTAGATCTTGATGGGGATTCGAGGTCGAAATATCGAAAGGAGCAGAGTCTTTTGAGAGCCTACTTGTTGGCTGGCGAAGATTCTGGACGTTGCGCGATATGTAATCATGAATTCCCCTTTGACATGCTTGTTGCCCCCTCTGCCAGCCTAGTTGTCCAGTTGGCGATTTAGCCTAAATTCATGTCAGATTGGGCGGTATGAGAGCAGTCATGCCACGTTATTCCGAGGAACGTAAAGCGGCCGTGTTGAAGAAGTTGTTGCCTCCGCAGAACCGCAGTGTGGTGTCGGTGGCCGCAGAGGAAGGCATATCCGAAGTGACTCTGTACAATTGGTTAAAACAATGCCGACAACAAGGGGTGCCTGTGCCGGGTTATCGTAATGCTGGAGACGAGTGGTCTCCTGATGCCAAGTTGGCCGTCGTGATCGAAACGGCGTCTATGTCCGAAGCTGAACTGGGTGCGTATTGCCGCCAGAAAGGTCTTTATTCCGAGCAGGTGCAGCGCTGGAAAGAGGCTTGTCTTCACGGTACCGGCCTGCAAGAAGGGCAAGAGAAAGCCGCTCAGAAACAGCAGCGTGATGCCCGTAAAACCATCAAAAAGCTGAAGGCGGAAGTTCGCCGTAAAGACCGGGTTCTGGCAGAAACGACCTCGTTGTTGGTGCTGTCAAAAAAGCTCGAAGCCTTGTACGGCGAGGACCCGGACAGCGAGGACAGCTAACACCGCTGACCGAGCGTACAAGGCTTTTAAACGACTATGACGAAGCTGTCGCCAGTGGCGCAGCCCGGTACAAGGCGGCCGATTTGATGGAGCTGAGCCAGCGCACGTTGAAGCGCTGGCGACGCACTAATGGCGCTGTGAAGGAGGATCAACGTCCGCAAGCGGAGCGCGTTGTGCAGCCACACCAGCTCACTCACGCTGAAGAAGCGGCCATCCTGGACACCTGCAATGAACGGGAGTATCAGAGCTTGCCACCGTCCCAGATCGTGCCTCGACTGGCTGACAAAGGGCTTTACCTGGCGTCTGAGTCCTCGTTTTACCGAGTTCTCAAAAAGCACCAGCAATTGAATCATCGGGGCCGCATGAAACCGCCGCGCAAGGTCCCTGAGCCCACCAGCTTTACCGCCACAGGCCCGAACCAGGTGTGGAGCTGGGACATCAGTTACTGTCCTTCAGAGGTGCGCGGCCAGCACTGGTATCTGTATCTGATCATGGACATCTACAGTCGCAAAATCGTGGCTTGGGAAATCCACGAAGCAGAGTCCGGCGAGCTTGCCAAAAAGCTCATTGATCGAGCCCTGTTGCGCGAGAGATGTTGGCAAAACCCACCGGTGCTGCATTCAGATAATGGCGCTCCGATGACGTCCTACACGTTGAAAGCGCGGCTGGCAGAATTGGGTATGTTGATGTCGCACAGCCGGCCAAGGGTGAGCAACGATAACCCGTACTCAGAGTCGTTGTTCAAGACGCTGAAGTACTGCCCAAAGTGGCCCGCCAAGGGCTTTTCATCACTCACGGCGGTGCGCAAATGGATGCTGTTGTTCGAGCAGGCCTACAACGAGGAGCACCTGCACAGCGGCATCAACTTCGTGACGCCTGCACAACGGCACCAGGGTGTTGATGCAGAGTTGTTAGCCAAACGCGAAGCGGTTTATGAACGAGCAAAGAGTCTGAATCCAAGGCGTTGGTCTGGTGACATTCGAAACTGGAAGGTCGCCGGAGCCGTGTCCCTCAACCCTGGAAAACTGCAGGAAATTGAGCGCAATAAACAGGCTGCTTAAGTGCAGCTATTTGGACAACTGGGTTGCAAATCACCGGTTGCTGCGCACATAAAGAAAAGGTCTGAGTGTTCAGCATCGGAGAAAAGAGATATATCAAATATTGCAGCGTTGATGTGCAAAACAGGCTGCGATGACTTATATGAACAAGGATATTTATCGGTCCGCGACGGTGAGGTAGTGCATACTAAAAAGAAAGTTACTTCGATCAAAGTTATAGAAGTTCTTTCGCAGGTGACCGGAAATAGAGTGGGAAACTGGGAAGGCAGTAATGCTTACTATAAGTGGCATCACTCCAAATTTAACAAGTGAATAAGCTGCCGTTTTGCGCTGGCGCCCCAAACGGCAGCTTATTCAAGGCGTTAAAGGAAACATCATTCAGGTATGAAGTTTAAAAATCTATCTTTTGTATTCGTTTGGCTTTTTCTGATCGTATCTCTAGCATTTATACCTCAACGCAGTTTGATTTCATCTTTCTCTGTAGAGGCTGCCCTGTCTTGGTTAGGGGTTTTGATCCTTTCAGGGCTCACAATAAGGAGCCTATTTAAGGCAAAAAATGAGTACGGCGAGTTTTTTTTACTTTTAAAGTCCAAGTTTAAACCTAAGCCTTTCAAAGCAAGCAAAACAGTTGATCGATTGATATTGAGTGGTGGTTCCTGTTGGTTTTTGATTCTCCTTTTTAAGGATAGCCTTTTCCCCATACCTCTGTTTATTCTTGGTGCGATTCTGATGGTTTGGGGGCTTTCTCTATGCTTAGAGGAAAATGGAGTTTATAAGTTTTCGGAAACACGTCTCTCCAATAAGTGGATTTTGGCTGCAATATCTTCTTCTGTTTTATACTGGGCGGGCTTCACGGCTGCATCACAAATAAATTCAGTTTTTGGTATCGATCCCAGCTTTTTCCCTTTTTCCTTTTCGGCGATGATTGTATTTAACGTTGCCACCTTACTATTTCTTTTAATGATTCCCGTTTTCCTTGCTTCAAGCGCTGTTATGGTGGTTGGTTTTATATCTGAGGTTAAAAATAGAGAGGTGAGCAAAGACAATTCTGCAATACTACCGCTCGTGTTAGCCTTTAGCGCTTACGCGGCAATTTTTGGACTGACGATGCTCCAGCCTGCGGTACAACTACAAGCGGCGAGGTCAATAGCTCTAAAAACGGACTTCAACTCGAAAAACGTATGTCAGTCAGAGTGGCTCAATGGGAAGCCCGTCATATTTTTGGGTCCAAACTTGAAATACGTTTTGTCGCAATCTAAAGAAAATGCCGAAGAGTTCAAGGTCCAGGAATGTCTATCTCTTTAACAATCGCGTCAACGGGACCGCTTTGTTCCGCTGCCGCTCCACAAATCGGCCCGTTATGCCGGCGTTAAGACGAATATGAGCTCACCTAAACGACATCATTTTGTACCACGTGCTTACCTAGAAGGTTTCAAGGAGCCTAATTCGGACTTCCTGAATATCTACAGTAAGCGGTCAGGGCTCTGGCGGCGCCAGAAAGCCAACCAGGTTATGGTTCGAAATAAATATTACTGTCAGAGCTGGGTGCCGGATAACGTCGATGAGAATATTCTGGAAAAAGGCCTTGGCAATGAGCTGGAGCCGAAAGGACTTAGCTCATTGAAGCGTCTCGTTGAGAATCCTAGCCAGCTGACAGACGACGATACTGCGAACATAATTGCTTATATTGAGTTTCAACGAATCAGGGTTCCGCGACAAGCTGACGAAGAGGCAAAGTGCCGGGGTCAGGTCTTGCGTTTTGCCTCTGCCTTGCTCTTTCGTTGTAATCATCCGACTCTGGCATGTCTCAATTTAGAACCACGGAAGGAGCCAAGGAGTGGCCAGACTGCTGCGACTGGAATTTGCCGGTGCGTTTTATCATGTGACGTTAATTGTCGCGCTATAACGAATATATGAGGCAGCGTTTACACGACTTCGGCAAACGTCACTCTTTCCGCTGGGTATCGCGGTAGAAGTTTTCGTGTAAGCTCAGGGCCATCAGTTCAAGAACAAGGGCGCCATCATCAAAACTATAGCCCAGCAGTGTCAGTTGCTTGTTCATTTTGAACTTATGCACTCGCAGAAAGGCCAGATTCCCTTTCTTCTGCTCGCCAATGTTGGGGTTGGCCATTAAGTCCTTAACGGCCAAATCAAGGTCTTTCTTCTGATTGGGCTTGAGCTTTTTTACCGCCTTTTTGAATGTAGGGGTCTGCAACACACTGGTGGCTTTAACCAAAATCGAAGGCCTCCAGCTTTCCGGCGTCCCGCTCTGCCTGTGCGATGATGGCCTGTCTTACAAACTCGTAAGGTAAGTCGGGGTTATCTTCCATCATCTCGCCGATTTTTGCCCAATGTTCTATTTGTTTGGGCGGGGTTCGATTAAGCGCTTTGGCCATAATAGTGGCCTTTTCAATTAGGTTTTGGTCTAAGCGAATACTGTTCGTGGCCATTTGGACCTCCTGTATTGAGTTGCCTCAATTGTAGCAATGCGCCACAATTGATGCAAGTTGTAACAAGGCACTGTTGTCGGACTGTTTTTCCGCTGACGGTACAAAGCAGCCGCAAATCGGGGCTTTAGGATCAACTAAAAAGCAAAGGTCCCGGGGTCAGGTCTTGCGTTTTGCCCCTGTCTTGCCCTTTCGTTGTAATCTTTCACTCTATCCGGCATCAATTAGAACCACGAAAGAGCTAGGGAATTGCCAGACAGCGGCGACTGGAATTTGCCGGCGCGTTTTCCGTTTGAGGTTTCGCCGAAATCGGCGTGAGATGATTTTTGAATCTGACGATGACCGCCGCACCTTTACCGACTATTATGTAATACAGTGTAGTTATTGAGTCTGAGGGTATCGTCATGAGTGTCACTACAGTTCGTCTTCAAGCAGAAGTTGAGCAGCATCTGGAAGCCATCGCCGGTAGGCTTCATCGGAGTAAGAGCTGGGTAATCAACCAAGCATTGTCGGAATACATAGAAAAGCAGCAGCTAGAGCAGGAGCGATGGACGCAAACGCTGGAAGCAATGGAATCTGCCGCACAAGGCAAGTTGGTTGATGCCAGTGAGGTACACAGTTGGCTTAAGAGTTGGGGAATCGAGAACGAGCAGGATGCGCCGAGATCAGGTAAGTGAAACTGGTTTACACGGATGAAGTCATTGAAGATTTAAAGCGCCTCAGGGCGTTCATCGCGGTTAACAACCTGTCGGCGGCGGCCAGGATTGCCATCGAATTGGTTGGTAAAATCGAGTTGCTTCCAGATTTCCCCAACATGGGCACACAAGTGGAAATGGCACCGGTGCCTAATTCCATTCGAGATATGATTTTCGGAAAGTACAGTGTTCGATACTCAGTTCACGCCAGTGTCATCATCATTCTGCGGGTATGGCACAGCCTGGAGGGTGAACGATAGCAATTTAACCAGGGCCTGCATCCCCTCTACGGTAGTACTGTACCTAGGTCAGGTCTTGCGTTTTGCCTCTGCCTTGCTCTTTCGTTGTAATCGTCTCATTTTGTCCCGTCTCAATTAGATCCGTGGAAGGAGCCAGGGAATGGCCAGACCGCCGCGCCTACCCTCATTCCAAAGTCGTGAATGCGGCGGGCGTTATGTGCTTTTGACACCCGATACGTTACAGGGTACATTCAAGGAATGATTCGAAGTTTCAAACACAAGGGTCTGGCTAAATTCTTCAAGTCCGGCAGCACCGCAGGGATTCAGGCCGCTCATGCAAAGAGGCTTCGGCTTATTCTCGGTAGGCTAAATGCAGCGTCAGACGTTAATGATATGGACTTACCAGGCCTTCGACTGCACGAGCTCTCGGGGAATCGCACCGGAATTTGGTCAGTGACGGTCAGTGGTAACTGGCGAGTGACGTTCTGGTTTGAGGACGGAGATGCCGAGATAGTGAATTACGAAGATTACCACTGAGGTACCGCCGATGTTGATGCACAACCCTCCCCACCCGGGTGAAGTCTTGCGAGAACTTTGTCTGGAACCCCTTGGCTTGTCTGTAACGGCTGCCGCAGAAGCATTGGGGGTAAGCCGCAAAACTCTGAGCGCCGTGCTGAACGGCAGGGCTGGTATTAGTCCCGAAATGGCTATTCGGCTTTCTATCGCGTTTGATACCTCGGCAGAGAGTTGGCTGAACCAGCAGTCTCAATATGAACTCTGGCATGCTGAGCAACATCGCAAAGAGCTCAAGGTTAAGAAGCTTGTCGCTGCCTGAAGCAACACATAACCAAGCCAGAAAGTAGTTCCGGGGTCAGGTCTTGCATTTTGCCTCTGCCTTGCTCTTTCGTTGTAATCGTCTCATTCTGTCTCGTCTCAATTAGAACCACGGAGGAGCCAAGGAATGGCCAGACCGCTGCGACTGGAATTTGCCGGCGCGTTGTACCATGTGACGTCTCGCGGAAATCGACGTGAGATGATTTTTGAATCTGACGATGACCGCCGCGCCTTTTTGTCCGTTTTCGACGAAGTGTGTGAGACTTTCAACTGGGAATGCCACGCCTACTGCCTAATGGGCAATCACTACCATCTTTTGATTGAAACACCTGACGGCAATCTTTCGAAAGGTATGCGCCAACTTAACGGGGTGTACACGCAGCACTTCAATCGAACTCATGGTCGGGTGGGGCATGTTTTTCAGGGACGGTATAAGGCGATCCTGGTTGAGAAAAACAGTTACCTATTGGAGTTGTGTCGATACATCGTTCTAAACCCTGTTCGCGCTGCCATGGTTCGATCTGCAATTGATTGGCCGTGGAGTAGTTATCGGGCGACAGTGGGTTATCAGCAGGGCTTCAATGCACTAAATATAGATTGGATTCTTGCTGCTTTTGGTGAGCGTCGTGAAGCAGCAACAATCTGTTATGAGCGATTCGTAGCTGAAGGCATGAACCAGTTGTCCCCTTGGAAACAATTAAAAAATCAGATTTATCTGGGAAGCGACCAGTTTGTCGATGACATGCAGAGACGGATTGAGAGGCCAGATATGCTGAGCGAGATACCGTCCAGCCAGCGTCGCTCCTTGGCAAAGTCTTTACAGCATTATGCGGATGTTGCTTCCTCTCGGAACGAGGCTATCGTTCTATCCTATTCAAGCGGCGGATACGGCATGAAGGTGATCGGCGATTTCTTTGGGCTGCATTATTCTCGCATAAGCCGGATTATTCGAGAGGCAAAACGCAAGACCTGACCCTGAGAATTCTCATTGCATTGTTTAACCTTTTGGGGGAGGTCGAAAAAGGGCTAGAGTAGGCTAGTTTATGTGCATTAGCGCTACGGATGCGCTTGTTTATTAAGGATGACAGCCGATGATTTCTTCTGTATCGACCCTGTATTTTTTTGGTTTTCCGGCACCTGTGGTCCCTGAACTTTTGGCCACTGATTTTTAATTCGTGGTGAGTTTGCCCGGAATTCAGAGTGCTTGAGGTTTGAAGAATAGAGAGTTCTTCGTTATTAAAATAACGAAGCGGTAAAATAATTACAGATAGCTGTTTAGTTTCACTTTTTTAGGGACTTATTATTTATGGAGAAGAGTAAATTTTTTCCGTTAGACGATTGCGTGTTATGCGGCGGTCAATTTTTTGCAATAATGAAGAGCGCCATCTAATACGCCGTTAGCTTTAAATGGAGATTAAGGTGCCAAAATCAGGTTTATGTAAATTATGCCTAGATCATAAAGAATTGAAATTTTCACATGCGATAGGTGATTCCATATTTAAAAAAATATATCGAAAAAACTCAGGAAAGGCAATTTCCTTAACTTCCGATGACGATGCAATTTCGTATAGTAATGATAGCTGGGCTGAACATCAGCTTTGTAACGACTGTGAGACATTATTAAACTTAAATTATGAAGCATATTCTTTAGGAGCTTTAAGAGGAATAAAGGTTTCAGTAGATAAAACAAGCTTTGGTATTAAGTTTTCAAAGATAGATCAACATAGGCTTATATTGTACTTTTTATCAATACTATGGCGAGCAGCTAACTCTAATCACAGATCATATAAAAATGTAGTAGTAATCGATTCAGATAATGAATTTTTAAGAAATACGATCTTGAATAATCTAAAGGTTCCTTCTAGTAAATTTTCTATTAAAATTAGTAGAGTCATCGATTTAACTAAAAGCAAAGGTTTTAGTTCTGAAAGCATAAAAGAGCTTATTTTATCTCCTTTCTGTCGTATTTATGAAACTGATAAAGTTAATAATGTTTCAGTGTGCTTTATGTTTGAAGGTTTCTTTATAGAAATATTTACACCTTCCTTAAAGCTAAAAAATAGAAATAGTGCAGGTATATTGCATAAAAACAAAAATATCTTAATTGCACCGTATCTAGATCTTTTTACAATAGATGAGGTAGTCGCCCTTATGGTAAATAATTATGGCAAGCACCTCGAAGGTCGGAGTAAGATTAAATCTGATAAGAAAATCAACAAGGACTAAAAATAGCGGGCTGTTCGCTTCACTCCAATTTAGCCCACTACTTTTAGCCTGTTATTTGGGCGTTGAGGCTGTAGAAAAAGCCCAAACTAGGCAGAGTCCCGGGGTCAGGTCTTGCGTGTTGCCCCTGTTTTGGAGTAGTACAACTACCTACACCACCGCAGCAGTCTTGAAGGGTTTACGCCAGCATTGGCCATCATGGGAGAAAAGCGATATGAACACAGCTTCCGCACCCTATCCAATCGGTACGCCCGGCGCTCCTTGGGGCGACGAGGAGCGCGCCGAGTGGTTGTCACGACAGCCCCGGCAACGCAGCTACGAGTCCGAGGTGTTGAGTGTGACCGAGCGCCTGCGCCCGCGCTTCGATGTGGAACAGTATAGCCGTCTGGACTATGACCCCGAAAGCTATCCGCTGATGGCGATCCGCAGTCGCGACTGGCGTGACGATCTGCCGGTCGTGCTGATAACGGGCGGAGTACACGGCTATGAAACCAGCGGAGTTCACGGCGCGTTGCAGTTCGTCGATCGGCATGCGGCGGATTACGCGGGCCGCGTCAACTTGCTGGTTGTGCCCTGTGTTAGCCCTTGGGCTTACGAGCGCATCCATCGTTGGAACCCGAACGCGGTCGACCCGAACCGCTCGTTCCGCCATGGCAGTCCGGCTGAGGAGTCGGCGGCACTCATGCGACTGGTGGCGCCCGTTCGCGATAGAGTGCTGATGCATATCGACCTGCACGAAACCACCGATACCGACGAAACCGAGTTTCGTCCCGCGCTGGCGGCCCGCGACGGCCAGCCGTTCGAGGCGGCTGGGATTCCCGATGGCTTTTATCTGGTCGATGACAGCGAGAACCCGCAGCCTGAATTCCAACAGGCGGTGATCGCGGCGGTGGAGCAGGTCACTCATATCGCTCCGGCCGATGACAACGGCGAGATTATCGGCACACCGGTGGTCACTCGGGGCGTTATCCAGTATCCGCTCAAGCAGCTGGGCCTGTGCGCCAGTATTACCAGCGCCCCATACAAGACCACCACTGAGGTCTATCCCGACAGCCCCCGTACAACGCCCGAGCAATGCAATGCCGCACAAGCTGCCGCAGTGTGTGCGGCTATCGACTACGCGCTGGCGCGTCAGTAATCAGGGTGAAGTGGTTGAACGGAGTTTGTATTCCGGATAATTCGAGAGGCAAAACGCAAGACCTGACCCCGATGGCTGCGCATCGGCGCCCCTTGTTTATTTATTCGTTCTTCGCGGTCAACTCGTCCACGGCAGCGGCATCGATGGTCGCATCCAGACCGCCCCACGTCTGGCGCAGATAGTTCACGAGTTCGGCGATTTCCGCACTGCTCAGCTTGTCGGCAAAACTGGGCATGGCCTGCATGCGCTCGAAGCCACTGAATTTCTGGGCGCCAATACCGTCGTGAATTACCTTCACCAGGTTACGGCCATTGTCGAGACGTAAGGTGGTATTCCCCGCCATGGCAACTGCCACATTAGGCACCCCTTGGCCTTGTGCTCCGTGGCAACCGGCGCAGACGTTGAGGTAATGGCGACGGCCAGGGCTGTCGGCGCCTGCACTTTGCCCTGCGTCTACGATCCGGGCCTCCGGCGGGTTTTCGCCCATCAGGTAAAGGCTCATGGCCTTCAGGTCCTCGTCACGCAGATAGCGGGTGCTGTGATGAAAGACGGTGTACATCTCACTGAACATGGTGCCCTGGTCGCTGATGCCTTCGCGCAGGAAGGTTTGCAGATCCTCGGGTGTCCAGCCGCGGCCGGCGAGTTCGTCTGACGTCAGGCTGGGGGCCTCATAGCCGGCAATAACCCCGCCTTGAAGATGATTGTCGCGTTCCAGCGCACCCAAGGCGTTGCGCGGTGTATGGCATTCCCCGCAATGTCCCAGAACATCCACCATATAACGACCCCGCTGCCATTGCCTGGATTCGCCCTTGGCGTCGCCGGGGCTCTCGCCGGCGTACATGAGGTTCCAGAAGTTAAGCGTCCAGCGCATGCTGAACGGCCAGCTGAGGTCGGTTTCCGGAGCCTCAATGTTCACGGGCTTAAGACTCATCAGGTAGGCGTACATGGCATCCGAATCCTGACGCGGAATGCTGTGGTAGGCCGTGTACGGCATCGCCGGATAGAGTTGGGTGCCATCGGGCAGCTCGCCTTCAGTCAGCACGTGGTAGAACTCATCGGCACTGTAATCGCCGATGCCGTACTCCTTGTCGGGCGTGATGTTGGTGCCGTAAACGGTCCCGAATGGTGTTGCTATCGGAGCTCCGCCCGCGTAGGGCGTACCGCCTTCCTTAGTATGGCAGGCGGCGCAGTCAGCGGCGCGGACGAGATACTGACCCTGCTCCAGGATGCTGTTGTCTGATGTCGCGCTCCAGGCACTGGTGGTGCTCAGGCCCAGCACGAGGGCCGTTACGAGGATGCTGCGATAATTCATAATCAGCTCGCCTCTTTGGTGGTGCCCGGTGTCTTCAGAACGGCATCGCGGACGGCTTCAAAATAACGCACATAGCCGGTACATCGGCAGATGTGCGATTCCAGTGCCTCGCTGATGGTGTTTTCCAGCTGTGAACGCGCGATCGGCTGCCGCTGCAGACGCTCCACCAGAACGGTGGCAGCATTGACGAAACCTGGGGCGCAATAGCTGCACTGGAAGGAGAAATGCTCCAGGAACTGCTGTTGCACCGTGGAGAGGGTCTCGATATGGCCTTCTTCGTCTCGTTGTGCGTGCCCTTCAACCGTGCGGATTTTCTTGCCATTAAAGTAGTGGGCACCGGTGATGCAGGTGCGCACTTCCTCGCTGCTGCCGTCGGGCTTGTCAACGATCACCGTGCAGGCGCGGCACATGCCCTTACCACAGCCGAACCGGGTGCCGGTGAGGTTGCGGTATTCGTGCAGGTAGTCGAGCATCATTAGCTCTTCGGGGATGTCCTCAACCGGCTGAACCTGTCCGTTAATCGTGACCTCCAGTGAACGCGCCGGGATGGTGGCGGTCTTGAGCTGCTCCGTTGTCATAGGACCTCCCTGATCTTGTCCGGCGTAATGGGCAGGCTGCGGAAATGGTGGCCGATGGCATGGGCGATGCCGTTGCCGATGGCGCCGACGATGGGGATCATCACCACCTCTGCGATGCCTTTAGGTGGGTCGGTTCGCGACAGCGGCGGCAGGATTTCTGAGGTTTGCTGCCACACAGCGACTTCACTGGCCCGGGGTACATGGTAGCGATTCATATTCCAGGTGCCGTTGCCGGGGCCGTCTTCGTATAGGGGCATTTCTTCATAGAGTGCATGGCCGATACCCATGGCTGTCCCGCCCTGGATCTGCCCGGATACTAATTGCTCCACAAGCGTGTTACCACATTCCAGGAACGTGTGATGGTTCAGTAGCGAGACCTTGCCGGTTCCCGTATGCACGGCCAGCTCTGCCAGAGCGCCGCAGGCACTGTAGTAGGTGACGCCGGCATTATTGCGCTGGGTTGGTGGGATATAAGTATTCTTGCGGGTCAGCAAATGATAGCCCCGCTTGCTGGTCATCAGGGCTTTCTGGGCGTCGGTGGCGCCTGTGCCGTACTGGACGGCGAGCCCGTCCAGGGGTAGGTTTTCGGATCGACCGTTGATGTCATAGTCGGCCCTGGACCATTCCCAGCGATTGAAGGCGTGGCTGATGACACCGGTTACCAGGCCCATCTCGTGGGCGCGTTTGGCCAAGAACTCTAGAGGTAGTGGTTCCATTCCCCGTGCCGTCAGCTGGCCGGCTTCCCAGCGGGCGTTTTCCTCCCGCACCACATAAGGTGCCGACTGGCCGCCGCCAATCCCGCGCTGCCAGAAATCCTGGGCGGCGGGCCAAAGGCCGTGGCGGAAGATGATCCGGGCCGCCTCAAGGGTGGAGAAAGAGAAAAAGTAGGCCGAGTTGCTGGCACTGGAAGCCTGCAAGAGTAGCGGCGTCCAGCGAGGGTCCTGAACGGCCTTGTCCTGTTCCTCTTGGGAGATGAGGTAGGGATTGGTGGTCTCGTACATCTGCATGTCGTCCCACTCCATCTCCGCTGTACGCACCTGATCGGCGGCACGACCCAGCCAGGCGGCTACTACGGCGGCCTGGCTGGTGGAGTAGCCGGTGCCCATTTCGGCGCCGGTGTTACGCACCTCGATACGGCCCTCTGGTGTCAGGCGAACTTCGGAGAAGGCGGACTCAGCGCCATGGCCAAAGTCTTTATGCACACACGCAAACCCGACGCCGTAGCGCTCTTCCGGGTGGGCGGCTTCATACGCCTGCTTGCGTGTCTCGCGTTCGGTCCAGATGGCGTGTTTCTGGGCCTTACGCAGAATTTCTTCACTTCGAAGGTGGCCGGCCGGAATCGCACCCTGAGTATTCTTCATACCGCTTTTGAACACGTTGCGGAGGCGCAGCTCGATGGGGTCCATACTCAGCTGGCTGGCGATCTCATCCACCATCAGTTCTGTGGCGGACATGGTCTGCAAGGTGCCGTAGCCCCGGAACGAACCGGCTTCTGGCATGCGCGAGTATATCGCCGTGGCGGTCAGGTCGCTGCTGGGCATGTAGTAAATCGATTGCGCGGCCGTGGCGCCGACGAAGGCTACAGAGTTGGAGAAGTTGGCGCGGCCACCGCCGTTGGCCGTCAGATCCTGTTTGAAAATCTGGAACTTGCCGGTCTTTCGATCCACCGCCAGGCGGTTCTTCATGGTGAAGGGATGGCGTTTCATGGTGGCTTGGAACTGCTCGAAGCGGTCGTTGGCCAGCCGCACCGGGTTGCCGTCTGCGTAAAGTGCAGCGATTAGCCCGTAATACGGGAAGATACTGGCATCCTTGGAACCGTAGCCCACGGTGTAGGCCGGATGCAGGAAGAATCGCGTGCTCTGGAAGGAGCTCTTGGATAGGATTTCCGGCATCCAATTGGCGAGTTCGTGGGGTGACTGAGTGCCGCAGACCACATGCATATCGCCTTTGCTCTGGTCGAACCAACAGTTGGTGTTATCCGCCTCCAAAGCGAAATGATCCGTGTACTGGGAGTTGTATTCGCCTTCGAACACCAGCCAGTCGGCAGACGCATTGTCCAGTTTGTCCTGCAGTTGCTGGGCGTAGAACATCGCCTTTTCGGTGTTTTTGCCGTTCTCCAGTGCTTCAGGCCATATCGGGTGACGCTTGCGGAAGTCCGGATAAAGGATGGTCTCCTGCAAGGCGGAGAAGGTGTCTTCTGCGAAGGGTGTGTCGCCCCCAACACGAATGTAGCGGAAGGCACCGTAGGGTGGCTTTTCCGGAAGCGGTGTCTGCTCGCCGTAAACGATCACATCGTCGGCGAATTGGATACGGTTCTTGGCCAGCCGATAACGGGCGAAGTCGTGGTAGATCAGCATGGCCACCGGGTAGCCGAGGTAGAGTGGTGTATCGCCTTTGGCCAGAAAGAAGTCGGGGCCAAAAAAACGGGGTACTTCGATTTTATCCCGGTCCATGTCTTCCGCGGTGACGAGGCGATCCGGCATTAACCCGGCCTGCTCCAGGCGGCTCAGGTTGATGTCCTTGAGCTTATGATCACAGCGGGTCGCACGGATGATAAAGGCGTGGGATTGATGATCTGGCCAATGGGGCATGTCTTTCGCCCTGATATCGCGGGCAAAGACCTTGCTGCCGGTCACCTTGGCGATGCCGTCAAGACGGAAACGCATTTTGCCCTCCGCAAGCTGCCACGCCTCATTGGTCGGCGACAGTACGCGACCCTCGAAGAGGGCGCCGAAGGCATCGCTGCCCAAAGGAGCGAGGTAGGCAGTTACGCCCGCAACAGCGCTCCCTTTGAGAAAGGAGCGTCGGGATAGGGACGATCTGGACATACCGAGATCCCTCATCGGTGTGAATTGCTAACTCTCACTATAGATAAGATCTGACAACTTGCATACGTTTGTACGTTCCACATTCATAAGCCCTTGGGCTTTAACATAGACGATTTACCCTCGCCGGGTCACCAATGCCAGCGCATTGGCCAGCTCCATAAACGGCTCGGGCTATGCCTATAAGAAGGGAAATTGCCGGGGTCAGGTCTTGCGTTTTACCTCTGTCTAAGGAAATTGCCGGGGTCAATGTGACGTCACGCGGAGATCGGTGTGAGATGATTTTTGAATCTGACGATGACCGCCGCGCCTTTTTGTCAGTTTTCGACGAAGTGTGTGAGGCCTTCAACCGGGAATGCGACGCCTACTGCTTGATGGGCAATCACTACCATCTTTTGATTGAAACACCTGACGGCAATCTACCGAAGTTGTGTCGATACATCGTGCTGAACCCGGTTCGTGCTTCCATGGTTCAATCTGCGGTCGATTGGCCGTGGAGTGCGTATTTCGGATTATTTGTGAGGCAAAACGCAAGACCTGACCCCGTGTTATTTCTTACGTTTTGTAGGTAATGAGCGTAAAGAAATGCCTAAAGGCTCACTTTTCTGATAGCTCATCTTCAACAACCCATTTATGATTCGTTACCTTATTCCCGTCTGTTGTTGAGAAATAATCGATCATATAGACGGTAGTCTGTTCGGCAGATTCAATTTCTGCTTTTGCTCCTTCCATCCCTTTCATATGGTTAGCAAGTACCGTCACTTCAGTTCCTTCCTCAAGAGGAGCAGATGCTGGATTTTCAATTTCTTCATGAATAACCCATTTGTGATCTAATACTTTCTCACTGCCATCTGTCGGTGTGTAGTTAATGGAATACGCAGTGGTGTCAAATGCCCCAACAATTGTTGCGGTGGCCCCTTTCATGCCTTCCATATGATCAGTTTGAATAATTGCTTCAGATCCGACAACGTATGTGGAATCTTCGGCCTTCATCAGACCATTGGGAACAATTCCATCGTTAGTATGAACCATATCTTTCATATCTTTCATATCTTTCATATCTTTCATATCTTTCATATCTTCGTGGGCAACCTCTTCGCTCTTGGTGGAATCTTTTTCATCTGTCCCCGTCGGTCCACAGCCCGCAAGCACAAGAGCAAACGTAACGCCCATTACAAGTAATTGTTTTTTCATCTAATATCACTCCTTTTTAGGTTAATTCTAGTGTAGCTATTATTTATCCAGCTATAAGCTGAACTCTTAAACTGCCTATAAATTAGACAGTCACTAGGAGCAGGGAAAACGCATGAAGATTGCAGTCCTACCTGTAACAATATACTTAAAAAATAATGCGGCATAATAATTTTTATTTAAGTTGCTGGGGTCATTGCCGCGGTTCTGAATCTCTCTTAATAGCACGGTTGCCGGTATCCAGTGTGGCTTCGCCGCTTCGATCCGCGCCAGCAAATAATCTTTATAGGGATCCAGCTTAGTCGCTCGCTGCGTTCGGTCTGGATAGGTGGGCACCGCGCTCAGATCCCGCAGATAGCGGCGAACGGTGTTGCGGGATACACCCAGCTTCTGGGCGATGGCGCGAATACTCTCGCCCTGACGATGCAATACATGAATTTCCACAAGTGTCTCCTGAGACAACATCGGCCGCCGCTCTGATCGTGTGATTAGGCGGCCATTTTGCCTTAGGTGGGTCAGTTTTAAGTTGGCGCTAGTGGGTCAGTATTACTGTGGGGGGTGACAATCGGGCGACAGTGGGCTATCAGCAGGGTCGATAGGGATTGGATTTTTTCTGCTTTTGGTGAGCGTTGTGAGGCAGCAATAAACGGTTATGAGCGATTCGTGGCTGAAGGGAAGAGCCAGCAGTCCCCATGGGAACATTTGAAAAATCAGATTTATCTGGGGAGCGACCAGTTTGTCGATGACATGCAGAGACGGATTGAGAGACCAGATCTGCTGAGCGAGATACCGCCCAGCCAATGTCGCTCCTTGGCAAAACCTTTACAGCATTATGCGCATGTTGTTTCCTCTTGGAACGAGGCTATCGTTCTATCCTATTCAAGCGGCGGGTACAGGATGAAGGAGATCGGCGATTTCTTTGGACTGCATTATTCTCGCGTGAGCCGGGTTATTCGAGAGGCAAAACGCGAGACCTGACCTCGGGGATTCTCGAGGAGCTCGTTCAGGCGTCAGTTCCTGAGCCGGGGGAGGGTGTGTTGCATTTTGTTACAATTTTTGGGCTGTAGCAGCTATTCCAATAGGCTAGTATTCATCAAAGATCTTCATAAACACAGCGCCTGCCAAGGGTGGCAATTGGTAATATTTCAATTCAGCTGGTTTTAGTAACACCCCTTTCTTTAAATTCTTTGATCAAGGAAGTATTGAATGTTTCAGGAAAGTGACGTAAATGATGCAGTCGACGATGCTCTGGATGGTTTATCTCATCAGATAGAGAACGAACTATCTATTGTAGTTGGGGGTAAAGTTAGTTCTGGTAAGAGCTCCTTTCTGAACGCACTTTTTAGTTGTCCTCAACATGAGCCTAAGTTCCATGTTGGTGCAGAAGCTGGAGTAACTACTAAACCAAAAGCTATAGAATTGAGCCCTCAAGTAACTGTATGGGACACACCAGGACTGAATGACTTAGATGCCGTTAATGTCGAGATAACATTGGATTTTTTGAAGAAGGGTCATGATCTAGCAATTTTGGTATTATCGGGGGCCGCTGATACGGCCCAAAAAGAAAATTTTGACGTGCTAAAACGCAATACCGATAACAATATTATTATTATTTTGAATAAAGTCGATGGTATATCTAAAGCCGATGTTTTGCTGCTTAAAAGTCAATGGAAGGAATCGCTAGCTTTAGATGCAAATGAAGAAATATACTGCTGTGTATCCTTGGGTTATGGCGAAAATGATCGTATAGTGTGCCCGTTTAGTGGGGAAGAGACTGAAGTTCCTGTTGACGATTTCGGCATGCCGAGAACAGTACAAGGTGTTGATGAAGCGCGTAAAGCTGTTTTAAAGAAATTAGAAAAAATAGATAAAGATTTGCTCTTCTTAAAATCTCAGCAGAGTAAAAAGAAAGCGGCTATCGTTACTATAAGTAGTGCCTGTGTGACCTCTGCGGGGTTTGCTTTCATACCTGGCAGTGGGGTGACCATAACGGCAACTCAAATAGGTGCTATATGTCGTCTTCATTATATTTACAAAGAAGAGTTGATTTCTAAAAGCCAAGTGGTTGCGATTTTACCGGCTTATGCCATGCAGGCTGTTGGGCGAAACTTATTTCTTTGGGCGAAATCTATACTCCCGCCTACAGGTGTTGTTGACGCAGTTGCCGCAGGTATAGCTGTTTCTTTGACAGCATCTATGCTGGTAACGATTAATTACATACTTAAAAATGATTCGAATTTGACTGACAAAGTAGAAACGAAAATTAATTATAAAAAATTCAGTGCTGAATTGAGTGGAAAAGTTAAGAATGCTTCTCTCGGTGATTGGATTAACCCCAGTTATTGGGCGTCTATGATATCGAAGTTAGTATGAATTTTGCGAAGTTGGCATTTTCTAAAAGCCTGAATAATTGTTTTGGCGAACGTAAGACCTGACCCTGTGTTCAAGGCTCGGAAAACGGCATCTGATAGGTAATCTGAGGCGAATCACAAGAAGGAGCAGCCGCGTGCAGGATTTAATGAGACCAAACGCCGTCGGTATTGATTTACGTCTGGCTCCAAATGTATCTTTCAGGCGCTGCCTCAAAATTACTTTATCCTTATACGTCGCTTGATAGTTTTGGCTTGGCGGCGTAGTCCAAAAGACATTTAAAGGTTATACTGCGCACGGTCGTTAAATACTTAGGTGTTATGCCTTATAAAGGAAACAGTGGAAATAATCACGGCGGTTTGCGGCTGTAAGGAACTGACTGAACAAAACCTGGTGATAGCCGTAAAGCGGGAGAGGCTTGGGTTTCTAGAGGAGTGGGGTTCTTTCACTTGGCTAGGGGTTATAGCCAGTCTTATCGTGACTGGTGGAACCTGGATATTTTTTATACTTGGTTTTCATGCAGGCGATATCCTTAATCCAAAATATATGTGTAATCAGTGCCGCACGACGATTCTGCCGGTGCAATTCCGAATACCTGGTTACTCAAATCCGAAAGATGTGGAAAGAGAAACGTACGTTGACGAAGAGTTACCGAAAACCGAGACCTCATTCGATGCGCTGCCCTTGTATTCGAAAAAGTCTGTTGCGCTTGAGCCCAACGAAACACTTGACAGAAAAACAATTGAAACCAGCAAAGTAAAAATACTATTACTTATCATTATAGCATTTGGTTTTGTTGCCCTTGGAGCGTCGTTCTTGTCCCTGGACCCCGCGGAAATTGCGTCTAGACGCCGTTTTAATAGTCCATTGCTTATCCATGGCATTGGTGTTGTGTCCGTAGGATTTTTTAGTTTGTGTGCTATTGCTGGAATTTGGAAACTATTTTCTTCCGGACCAGGTCTGGCGCTCTCTTCTAAAGGCATAGAAATTTTTGGCATTAGGTCGAATACGCTGGTCCCATGGATAGATGTATCTGGGTTCTCGGTGTACGAGATGCAAAGTCAAAAAATGTTAATTGTAAAGTTGCGCAACCCGAAGAAATACATTGAAGCAGATAGTAGTTTTCGTCGCTTTATGGCGGAAACTAACTACAAAATGTGTGGCAGCCCAATATCTGTTTCAGCTAATTCGCTAAAAATAAGCTTTAAAGAACTATGCGAGCTTTTTGAGCAATATTTCGAGCGTTATACAGAAAATACTTAACAGAGTGCTCCTGTGGATACCTGCTTTGCAGGCTTCGCCTGTCCCTGAGGATCAAGCGTTGAGGCTTTAGAAAAACCCATAGTTGGACCGATTTTGGAGAGTTATTCAGAGCTTCCCTAAAAATTCTTTTGGAGAAGAAGCGGTGCAGGATCTAGGCTCAACCATGTCGAAAGCACAAATAAATCTATTTGTAAAAGAGCTTTATAACGACGAGCCTTTGTCATAAAATAATTAGGTACATTAACTTTCAAATCAAATTAACCAGTATGAGTGAAACAAGGAGACATTATGTCAACAATCACGGATCTAAAAGACGCCATTGACACAAAAACTTTAAACTTGGTTCTTTTATCAGTAGCAACGGCTGGTATTTATCCAATACTTTGGCTTTACAATAATTATAATTTGATTGATAAAATCACGTCATCTACTACTGCAAATGATACATATATTATATGGATTGCGGTCTGTGTAGGACTAGGAGGTGCTGTTTCTGGCTGGGGAGAAGAAGCTTTAGAGGTTATAAGTGGAATTCTAGCTATCGCTTCAAGCGTACTATACATAGTTTGGGCATTTAGAGCGAAGAAAAAAATTCAAGAGTATGCACTTAATACTCATAAAATAGATTTTAAAATGAATGGTTTTTATACATTTGCTTTTAATATTTTTTATATTAATTATTGCATCAACGACTTGCCAGAAGCAAAAAGAAAACAAGATGTGATCAATGGAAAAAAAGTAGCACAGCAAAGCTAACAAGTTGTTCAGTCAGAAAATTACTGTTGACTAGTGTACGTGCCTCGCACATTTCAGCCAATTGTAATTTTCCGCTTAGCAAGGAGGTTTTAGCTTAAAAAACCGAGGAAGTTATGGAAAATTACAGAGAATATGCCGAGTACACTAAAGAGCAGGACTGGAAATCGCTATGTGAGCTCAATGAAGTTAACTTTGATTCTTTTGGCACAAAAAGGAACTAAAGGCTTTACCTGAGTCCCCGTTCAGGCTTGGCCTCCAAATTACTGTATCCTTAGGCCCCGTTGAATAGCTGCGGCGTTGGCGGCTTAGTCCAACAGTCATCTAATGGTCCCTGTGTCATGCTGCGCACGACCATTAGATGTTTGGGTGTTAATGTTATCAAAGTGGTCGTCATTTTTCCTACTCAAGTTCCAGTAAAATAGTGTTCCCTCAACGATCAAAGGAGTGATCTTGAAATGAATTTGTATTACATCCGGGTCGGGTTGCCATGTTTCGTGGTGTGCAGGGACTCGAGTTCAACCCGGTGACTGGGTCATCCTGACCAAGGGCGATGTGTATAACTCGCACGGCGGCACCAATTCGATGAAACTACTGCACGTAGGCGAGCAGCTGGTCTGAGGCTTAATAGCTTGTGCTCCTGTCCGAACACAAGCCATTTACCACGCAATCCACTTCATCCCTGTTCTCATAACCCCCATGACCGACCAGGCAGCTGATCTGACCAGCTGAAAAGCTGGCTATAAATATCACTCACATCTCTATAACAGACTGTGTTTAATGGTATTTCAAGCTAGATCAAATTGGTCTACTAAAAATAACTGGTCCTACCAGTCAGATAGCGTCTAGACCTGACTGCGCTGCAGTAGCAGTATCTAACAGTTACAAAATAGCGTTATAGTCGAATGCACACTCCTCATAAGAAAAACAAGGGAAATCCAGATGAGTCAAACGCTCCTGTCTCTCCTCGCATTTTTTCCTCTGGTTCTGGCGGGTATCCTGTTGATAGGATTCCGCTGGCCTGCGAAACATGCGATGCCTGTCGTCTTTGTCGTGACAGTTATCATTGCCCTGCTCGCCTGGGACATGACCGTAATACGCGTGATCGCTTCCAGTCTTCAGGGATTGGTCCTAACCGCAGCCATACTGTGGATCATCTTTGGCGCGATTTTACTGTTGAACACGCTCAAGCATTCCGGCGGCATTCTGGCGATCCGCAAAGGTTTCACCGGCATCAGCCCTGACCGGCGCGTGCAGGCGATCATTGTGGCTTGGCTCTTCGGCTGCTTTATTGAGGGCGCTTCCGGCTTTGGTACCCCTGCCGCAGTAGCCGCGCCATTGATGGTCGCGCTCGGTTTCCCTGCGCTGGCTGCCGTCGTGGTCGGTATGATGGTGCAATCTACCCCGGTATCCTTCGGCGCTGTCGGTACACCGATGATAGTGGGCGTTGGCGGCGGCCTGGATCAGGTTACCATAGGCGCGCAGTTAGCCACAGTGGGCTCCGACTGGGACAGCTTCTTTCAACTGATCGTGTCGGAGGTCGCCATCATACATGGCATCGTCGGTATTCTCATGCCGCTGTTCATGGTCATGGTCATGGTGCGCTTTTTCGGCAAGAATAAATCCTGGCTGGAAGGCCTGCAGATTGCACCTTTTGCGATCTTTGCGGCGTTTGCCTTCGTCATACCTTATGTAATGGCTGGCGTGTTTCTTGGCCCGGAATTTCCTTCAATGATTGGCGGCCTGGTAGGTCTGATGATCGTGGTTCCGGCTGCCAAGGCAGGCTTTCTGATCCCGAAACAACCCTGGGACTTTGCCGACCCGAAAGATTGGCCAGCCGAGTGGATGGGTAGCATCCAGATGAAACTGGACGATGTCGCCGGCAAACGCCCTGTGGCTATCTGGATGGCATGGCTTCCCTATGTGCTGCTGGCAGCGCTGCTGGTGTTTTCACGCACCAACGCCACTGCCAAGGCAGCGTTGAACTCCCTGAGCCTGCGCTTTACCGACATTCTGGGCGAGACTGGGGTATCGGGCAGCCTTGAGCCGCTGTACCTGCCGGGTGGGCTTCTGGTGATGGTGGTCATCCTCACCTACTTCCTGCACCGCATGTCCTTCAGCGAGATGAAGCGCGCCTTTGGTGAGTCCACCAACACCATCGTCGGCGCAGGTTTTGTACTGGTGTTCACCATTCCGATGGTGCGCATTCTGATCAACTCCGGTGTGAACATGTCAGGCCTGCCGTCCATGCCGGTCGCCATGGCCGAAGCGGTCGCGTCATCCGTGGGTGGCGTCTACCCTCTGTTCGCTCCAATGGTCGGTGCACTGGGCGCTTTTATCGCCGGCTCCAATACAGTGTCCAACCTGATGCTCTCGCAGTTCCAGTTCAACACAGCTGAGCTGCTGGGTATTTCCGGGGCGTTGATTGTCGCAGCGCAGTCTGTCGGCGCTGCTGCGGGCAACATGATTGCCATTCACAACGTCGTGGCAGCATCGGCTACGGTTGGGTTGCTTGGGCGTGAAGGTATTACGCTGCGTAAGACCATTCTGCCAACCATCTACTACGTAACGGCAGCGGGCATTCTGACCATGCTTGCGGTCTATGTCTTCGGTGTTGGCGATCCGCTATCTTTGGCGGGCCTGACCACCACCGATAACTAGTCGAGTACGGAAGCTCCCCGGCCCATGTCCTGCTAACCCAGGGCATGGGCCGGGGCTGTCAGTGCCAGCCTTCCAAACGCATGGTGGCACGCTCCAATCGCTGTTCTTCTGTTTCGATATCGCGCAGGTTGTCTCTGATACTCCGAATGTGATCGACCGCTGCGTCTGAAATTTGCTGGCGCGTTGTACCATGTGACGTCTCGCGGAAATCGGCGTGAGATAATTTTTGAATCTGACGATGGCCGCCGCGCCTTTTTGTCAGTTTTCGACGAAGTGTGTGAGACCTTCAACCGGGAATGCGGCGCCTACTGTTTGATGAGCAATCACTACCATCTTTTGATTGAAACACCTGAAGGCAATCTACCGGAATCGTGTCGATACATCGAGCTGAACCCGGTTCGTGCTTCCATGGTTCAATCTGCGGTTGATTGGCCGTGGAGTGCGTATTCCGGATTATTTATGAGGCAAAACGCAAGACCTGACCCCGTGTTCGTGATAAGCGTTAGGTTTCTCGGGAGCAACCGCAAGCGCACTGTCTCCCCAAATCGCAGGCAAACCCCAAAGGAAGTCGGCCCCATGAGCATCAAACGCATCTTCCCCAGCGCCAATCATCTTCAGCCGGTTGATGGCGAGCCCTTCAGGTCTGTCATTACGGAGTCGGTTGAAGCCGCAATCGTGGCTTGGTACGTAAAGCCAGGCCAAAGAGTTTCAGCTCATCTGCATCCTGAAGGTCAAGACACCTGGACAATCCTGTCCGGCCACGGTCAATACCAACTCGATGCCGCCGGCAGCTCAAAGCAGATCACCGCAGGCGATGTCGTCGTTGCTCACAAAGGTGAAGTTCATGGCGTACTAAACACTGGTTCTGAACCGCTGGTTTTCATATCTGTCGTGTGCCCCGCTCTTTCCGGGTTTGAGCTACTCGAAAGCCAATATGCGCACACAGAGATCTAATCCTTCCGTAGAGAGAACGTGCCCCGGCACGCCAGGGCACGGTTCTCACCTCAAACGTTAGGCGGCTTAAAATAATTACGCCGTTTATTTACGCTGTGACAATTGGCCTTAATGTACGTGCAGGCTATCGCACAAACGCCGCCCAGGCTGGCGCTCGGGCATCGTGCAAAAGTGTCTTTTCTGAACATCCGTTTGGATTTGTTGGTTTGTGGCGCTTGCAGGAGCCGGGGTCAGGTCTTGCGTTTTGCCCCTTGCCTTGCCGTTTCGTTGTAATCGTCTCAGTCTATCCCGCCTTAATTAGAACCACGGAAGGAGCCAGGGAATGGCCAGACCGCTGCGACTGGAATTTGCCGGTGCGTTGTACCATGTGACGTCTCGCGGAAACCGGCGTGAGATGATTTTTGAATCTGACGATGACCGCCGCACCTTTGCCGACTATGATGTAATACAGTGTAGTTGTTGAGTCTGAGGGTATCGTCATGAGTGTCACTACAGTTCGTCTTCAAGCAGAAGTTGAGCAGCATCTGGAAGCCATCGCCGGTAGGCTCCAACGGAGTAAAGGCTGGGTAATCAATCAAGCATTGTTGGAATACATAGAAAAGCAGCAGCTTGAGCAGGAGCGATGGACGCAAACGCTGGAAGCAATGGAATCTGCCGCACAAGGCAAATTGGTTGATGCCAGTGAGGTACACAGTTGGCTTAATAGTTGGGGAGCCGAGAACGAGCAGGATGCGCCGAGATCAGGTAAGTGAAACTGGTTTACACGGATGAAGCCATTGAAGATTTAAAGCGCCTCAGGGCGTTCATCGCGGTTAACAGCCCGTCGGCGGCGGCCAAGATTGCCACCGAGTTGGTTGGTAAAATTGAGTTGCTTTCAGATTTCCCCAACATGGGCACACAAGTGGAAATGGCACCGGTGCCTGATTCCATTCGAGATATGGTTTTCGGAAAGTACATCGTTCGATACTCAGTTCACGCCAGTGCCATCATCATTCTGCGGGTATGGCATAGCCTGGAGGGTGAACGATAGCAATTTAGCCAGGCGCCCCCCCCGGATGCCTTTGCCTCCGCTTTGCTACGTCAAACGCACCGGTGCGCTCAGCGTTATAACTCAAAAAGGAAAGCAGAGTGAGCGGCGGGGTATCGTCCGTCACAGCCGCAACTCCAGACTTCTCTAGCCTAAACTTTTCCGTGCCCGCAAGTTCAAGCTTTTCTAAGCCCGCGGTGTCGAGCCAGCAATTCAGCTGTGATGGGAGAACGTATTGCTCTCAGATGACATCTTGTTCAGAAGCGACCTATTTTCTGAGGAGTTGCCCCAATACAAAAATGGACGGAAATAACGACGGCGTTCCATGTGAGAGGCAGTGGTGCAGGTGACGAGCCAACTATGTTGACAGGCTCCGACAAGACCTGAACCCGAGGAGCTGCCTAGCTGGAGTGTCGAAAGCTAACCATCTTCATTAGGCGACTTCTAAGACAAAGTTACCTGAATGTCCGTTCACAATAAGCCGGTCGCCTTGTTTTAAGACCGGTGCAGCCACCTTCTTATTATTTGCTTTGCCTTCACTTCGCTCGACCATTGCGAGTCGACTAATCTCGGCCGTACTGCGCTTTGTTTGCTTAAGGAATTGAGTTTTCAGTGACATGTTGATCTCCATATTTTGACTATCCCTTACGTCATTTTCAAATTTAGAGGTCATCTCATCATGGGTGCATGACAGCATGAAGTCATTGGCTTGGCGGCGCCTCATATAAATGCTTTTGAGCAACAGAATTACCTGTTGAAGGGTTTTGACGGTGAGTTGCTGGTGGCATCGGCACTGGACAACTACGCTGACACATAGGGGGAGACGGGCGCTATGAGATCAGCCCAATTGTTACAGGTGTTTACCCTTTAGCGTGTTGTCAGTACGCTTCTTGAGCGCAAGCCGTGCATTATCTACAATGGCGCACTTTCACATACTTCAGGCCATGAATATGAGCGACACAAACTCAAAACCAACCTTGCCAGATCGTCTTGCGGGCAACCCTCGCAGCCCACACCATCTGGAAGAATTTTTCGAGCACCAAATCGGTATTCGGCTGAATGGCAAAGAGCGTAAAGATGTTGATGAATACTGCATCAGTGAAGGTTGGGTGAAAATTGCATCGCCTAGAGCATTGGATCGTCGTGGCCAGCCTATGCTGATCACGCTAAAAGGCACTGTTGAAGCTTACTACACCTAGCCGGTTCCTATAAAGATAGGGGACAGATTTGAAATCTGTCCCCGGTTTGGCCCGTTCCAACAATCATAAAGTTAAGGATGAAGGCAAAAAGATAGGGGACAGATTTGAAATCTGTCCCCGGATTAAAGGCCCAATAACAAAGAGCGCGCTATGGAACCCGGATCTGCAACACTGACCATGACCGTTTTGATGACGCCGGATATGGCCAACTTTTCCGGCAATGTGCACGGTGGTGCTTTGCTGAAGCATCTTGATGAAGTGGCCTATGCTTGCGCCAGCCGGTATGCAGGTGCTTATGTCGTTACCTTGTCGGTCGATCAGGTTATGTTTCTTCAACCCGTTCATGTGGGTGAGCTGGTGACCTTTCTGGCCAGCGTTAATTACACTGGGCGCACATCGATGGAGGTGGGGATTAAGGTGATCACTGAAAACATTCGTGAAAAGCTGGTCCGGCATACCAACAGCTGCTTTTTCACCATGGTGGCGGTTGATGAGAATGGGAAAGCCGTCGAGGTGCCCAAGCTGGGACCACGTACGGGTGATCAAATCAGGCGATTTGCGAACGGCCAGGAACGCCGTGCGATTCGTGTGGAGCTAGAGGAGCGTTATAAGGCACTTCAACGTCCGGGGGCATAGCAGACACTGCAATACTCGAAAGCCGGGCAGGCCTGATCCTGAAGATTAGACTTGGCCCGGTTTTCGTTCTTTCAATAATGCGAGCGGGTGTCGCTTTCTGGGCTTTCGGTAGGCACCAGAGCCTTGAACAGGTCTTGGACTTCCAGAACCCCAACCTGCTTACCTTTGCGAACCACGCGATAGGTGAGGCTGGTATCGCCTCCAGACAGCGCAATCACCGATTCCAGGTTGTCTCTTTCACCGATATCGCCGGCAACGTTTTCAGGCGCTTCCGTGGTTTTCTTCATGACGGACCGAACCCGCAGTACCCGGGCGCGATTGATGTCGCTGATAAAGTTGACGATGTAAGGATCGTTCGGGTGCATCAGTATTTCTTGCGGTTCACCCTGCTGAACAATATAGCCTTCTTTGAGTATGACCAGGTGGTCTGCCAATTTCAGTGACTCGTCCAAATCGTGGGTAATGAAGACGATGGTCTTCTGCAGCTCGTCCTGTAGCTCCAGCAGCAGGTCTTGCATGTCTGACCGTATCAGCGGGTCCAGTGCCGAGAAGGCCTCGTCCATCAGCATGATCGGTGAGTTAGAGGCCAGCGCCCGGGCGATACCAACGCGCTGTTGCATACCACCAGACAACTGGTGCGGGTACTGGTATTCGTTGCCTTCCAGACCCACGCGGGCAATCCATTTTTTGGCTTCCGCTTCGAATTCCTCAATCTTATGGCCGCGCACGGAAAGCGCCATGCCTGCGTTTTCAAGGACGGTTTTGTGGGGCAGCAGCGCGAATTTCTGGAACACCATCGACATGTTTTCCCGACGCAGCTTGCGCAACTGGTCTTCGTCAAAGATCAACACGTTCTCGCCATCCACTTCGATCTCACCGGCGGTGGGTTCAATCAGCCGGTTGAGATGTCTTATGAGCGTTGACTTGCCAGATCCTGACAGGCCCATGATGACGGTCACATGGCCCTCGCGAATGTCCACGTTAATATCCTGAAGGCCCAGCACGTGCTGGTGCTGTTCGAGCAGTTCGGCCTTTCCCATGCCCTGTTTCACGTATTCAAGGGCAACGTCGGGAGTAGGGCCGAAAATCTTGTACAGGTTCCGGATTGAAATCTTGATGTCCCGATCCACAATGCGCTTCCTTACTGTTTTTGCGAGGCGTTAATACGCGCCAGCGATGCTTTGGTTACCCGGTCCAGAATGACCGCCAGAATAACAATGCCAAGACCCGCTACCAGGCCAACGCCGAGTTCCAGATTGCGTATGCCCTGCAGTACCAGCACGCCAAGGCCGGGCGCCGACACCAAAGAGGCAATAACAACCATGGCCAGGCTCATCATGATGGTCTGGTTTACCCCTGCCATGATGTTAGGAAGCGCCAGCGGAATCTGTACCTTGTACAGCATTTGCCGGCTGGTCATGCCGAAGGCATTCGCCGCTTCAATCACGTCTGGGTCCACCAGCCGGATACCAAGGTTGGTCATGCGAATAACGGGCACAATGGCGTAAAGAATGATGGCGATGCCGTACAGCTTGGATTCGGTCACGCTGAACAGAAAAATCAGCGGGATCAGATACACGAAAGGAGGCAGGGTCTGCAGCATGTCGAGTACCGGGATCGTCAGCCTCTGCATCATGTCATTTCGGGACATGCCGATACCAATAGGTACGCCCAGCAGTACACAGATGAATGCGCAAACAAGTATAATCGCCAGCGTTTGCATGGCGTATTCGTAGTAGTCGATGAAGGCGAGCAGGCACAGGCTGCCAGCCACGAAGCCGACCAGCTTCCAGGATTTGGTGACAAACAGAACAACCGCCAGCAGAATCGGAATAACGATCCACCATGGCGTCGTGAGAATACCGTAAAGCGTGCCATCAAGGGCCCAGCTCAAGGGCTGGGTGATGGGGTCCAGCACAACGCTGAGGTTGTCTTTGATGGCAAGAAAACCTTGTTCTAACCCCTGAGTTAATTCTCGGGACTGGGGGAAGGCTGCGCAGGAGTCATTGAGTGCATCCATGGATGGAAACGGTACGTCCCAGAGGGATTGCTCGGCTTCCGTACCTTTTGATTTGTTGAGCAACTCGGCCATCGACATGGGCGCGTTGCTCTTGCCCTCAGCGCACCACTCTGTGAGTCCGAGCGATGAAAATAGGAAGTCGTAGGTTGCCATGAGCGTTCAATATTCCTTGCGCATTCAAAATGAGGTATTGGGTATGACTTTCATTGGCTAAATAAAATAAGAGCCGGCGAACCGGCTCTTATTAAGGACTTCTACTGGCCAAGCACGTTGGCAAGTCGTTGACTGGCTGACTCGTTCAACCAGCTAGACCACTCGTCGCTGTTGTTGCTCAGGAAGTAGACGGCAGCCTCTTCGGCGGAGGCGTTATTTTCATCCATCCAGGCCAGCAAGCTACTCATGGTGCTGGTTTTGAAGGTCATCTTGCTTAGCATCTCAACCACTTCCGGCTCGCGTTCACCAAAGCTGGTGGTGACTGCGGTCAGAACGGGGGCAGCAGGGAACTCGGAGACGCCGGGGTTTTCGGCTTCTTGGGTCTGGTTACGGGCATGAACGTCTGGCTTGTATTCGCCAATTTTAACGCGGGTCATGTCGTACTTGCCCATTGGCACAGTTGGGCCCCAGTAGTAACCGAACCAGGGCTCTTCACTCTGAACCGCGGATGCCATAGAAGTCGCCTGGGTTTCACCGGAACCGTGATCGAATACCGTGATGCCTGACGCTTCCAGATCGAGAGCGCGGATCAGGTTGTCACTGACGACACGGCAGCCCCAACCAACGGGGCAGTTGTTAAAGCGGCTGTCCACCAGTTCGGGATTCGCCATGATGCCTTCGATGGTTTTCAATTCCGGGTGCTTCTCGGCCAGATACGTGGGAATCCACCAGCCTTCAACACCACCGGGGTCCAGTACTTCGGCCACGCGCTTGATTTTGCCTTGCTCTTCCAGTCGCAGGTAGGCCTCGCCGGCAGAGTTCAGCCACAACTCGGTCACGATGTCTGGTTCGCCATTTTCAGCGACCGATGTGACGGCAGGAACGGTATCAGAAGGAATTACCGATACGTCGCAGCCGTAGCCTTGTTCCATAATAAATGTGGCGACGCCTGTTACTACAGCGTTGGAGGCCCAGGTCATCTGGGTGATGGATACTTCACCGCATTCGGCGGCAGCGAGCGAGGGTGCAGACAGGGCGCACAAAAGCGCCACGGGCGTTAGTTTACGCATGGTTGGTACTCCATTTGGGTTTAAACGTGCACGGCACAGGGGCCAATGAGGGAGTCCGGAAGACTTCTCGGGAGATGATCTCGCGCTTTGTAAGCGTATTTGAAAGGCAATGCAAACGGTAAGACCTCGGTTATTACTTAGGTACCAGAGTAATGATTTGAGTAGGAGTTACAAGTGATTAATTTTAAATGTCGCTAAAAATTCCACATTGCGGTCGTATTTTTCTGACCGGATTGTCAACGGAAGATAGGGGACAGATTTGAAATCTGTCCCCGGTTTTTTGGCCAGTTTCCCACGACCGTTAAGCAGTAACGACTTCTTTCTCATCAATCACGGCGGCGCCAATGATGTCGCCGACTACGTTGGAAGCGGTGCCGCCCATGCCGATCAGAGCATCTACGCCGGCAATCAGGGCGACTATTTCCAGCGGTAAACCAAACATGCTTAGAACTGCTGATAAGGTCACCAGGCCGGCGGCGGGCACTCCGGCCGTGCCAATAGACAGTACTGTTCCGATCACCACGATGGTTACCAGATCAACCAATGCCAGATCCAGCCCCATGATGTTAGCGGCGAATACCAAAGATACGCCCATGCGCAGTGCGCCACCGTCGGAGTTAAAAATGGCGCCTAGCGGCAGGGCGAAGTTGGCGGTTTTGGCCGATACGCCTGCTTTTTTTGCAACAGAGATAGCGACTGGTAATGTCGCCAGGCTGCTTGAGGTAAAAAATGCGGTGGCATAAGCCTCTTTAATGTCGCCAAAAAAGCGCAGTGCAGCGTAGCCATAGAACTTTAAAAACCCGGTGTAGACCAGCGACCATAAAATGGCTAGGCCTAGGTAAAACGTGGCGGTGAATACTAATAATGATTTGAGGGTCGCCCATCCCTGAGTACCGAAAGTAGCGGCACTGATCGCCATTACGCCAATGGGCGCATAGAGCAAAATGCCGCCCAGTATTTTATAAAATAATTCGTTAAAGGCGTTGAAAAAACGCTCCAGCAACAGGCCTTGCTCTTTTGTCTGCTCGTCGGGTGAAAAGGTCATGGTTGAAATAGCAATGCCTATAATAATGGCAACAAAAAGAATGGCCATTAAATCGCCCGCTGCAAAGGCTCCAAACAGGTTGTTGGGCACAATTTTCAACAACATGGCAGACGCGCCCGGTATCTCAGGTTGCTGGACAACCACATCGGGCAGGCTTAGATTATTTCCCGGATTAAAAAACAGAGCCAGTGATACGCCAATACACACGGCCATGGCCGTAGTAACAGCATAATAGAGTATGAGTTTGCCGCTTAATCTGCCCATTTGCCTGACATTCATCTTGCCAATTGCCAGCGCGACCGTCAAAAAAATTACGGGTGTTGCAATTAAACTGAGTAGGCGAATAAAAATAGTGCCCAAGGGGCTGAGAATAGCGGCTTGTTCACGGAAGATGATGGCGATAGCAATGCCCAGAAAAAACCCCGCTGACATTTTAATCACCAGCGAGGTTTCTTTATACGTTTTCCATATACTCATGTGTTTCGTTTTGCCTTGTAGAGCTAGGTATTAACCGTAGGCGGGAATTATTACGATTCAAGCTGCGTCAATTATCAGTGCAACGTGCCGGGAGCGGCAGGTTACCTGAATACAGCCGTGGGACGTAAAACCGACCTCGGTTGACGCTTGCTGACGGTCAATGGGTGATGTAGTGCCCGTCTATAGCGTATATTGGTTATCATATTGTCCACATAGATAAGGAGCAACCCAGCATGCTGGCAAAGAAAGAACCCACCAACGTTATTGGTGAACCATTGGAAGTCTGCGGTAAAGATCCGGTAACCGGCTTTTTCCGGGACGGTTGCTGCAATACGGGCCCCGAGGACATGGGCAACCATACGGTATGTGCGGTGGTGACTGACGATTTCCTGGCGTTCTCCCGCAGCCGGGGTAACGATCTGACCGAAGCCCGCCCGGAGTTTGGCTTTCCGGGATTAAAGGCCGGAGATGGCTGGTGTCTGTGCGCGGGCCGCTGGCGCGAAGCATTGGAAGCAGGCTGTGCCCCCCGGGTTCGGCTGAAGGCCACCCACAGCGCCGCGTTGGAAGTTTGTGACCTGGCAGACCTGAAGAAGCATTCTGTGGATCTGAGTTAGTGGCACAAAGCGGGGAGGGCGCCTGTGCGCCCTCCACCGTTTACTGCAAAACGCCCCTCACCGTTTACTCAAGCAAAATCATATCCCCCGCCTTTTTCAAGAGCGATTTGGTAAGCCGGCCTGGCGTGCACACGTTTTACCCAGGCGCTGATATGGGGCCGGTTATTGCCGGTGATGCCCCGGGCCACTGAGGCTTCTAATGGAAAGCTCATCTGAATATCCGCAGCGCTCAGGTTGTCCCCAAGAAACCAGGTGTTTTTTGCCAGGTGAGATTCGACAAAATCCAGGTGGGTTTTGATCATCGGGCCGATGAAAACTTCATTGGTTTTGTTCGCAATGCCTTTTGCCACCGGCTTGACAAAAAACGGCATCGGGCTGGTTTTTACCTTTTCAAACACCAGGCGCATCACCAGCGGCGGCATCAAAGAGCCTTCGGCGTAATGCAGCCAGTATGTGTAATCAAGCCAAGCCTGGCCGCCGCTCTCTGGCAGCATGGTGTCTTTGCCGTAGGTGTGGGCAAGGTACTCGATAATGGCGCCGGACTCCGCGATAACCAAGTCGCCGTCGGTGATCACCGGTGATTTACCCAGCGGGTGTATTTTTTTAAGGCTGTCAGGCGCCAGCATGGATTTGGGATCACGCTCGTAGTGCTGGATCTTGTAGGGCACTCCCAGCTCTTCCAGCATCCAGAGAATACGTTGTGAGCGGGAGTTATTGAGGTGGTGAACTGTAATCATGCAGAATCTCCGTTTGCCTCGATAAAATGAGCAGTCTAGTAGAGTAGTCTTAAAATAGCTTTTTGGTTCACCACTATCATCCGCAGTACTCCATTGCTGAAAAATGACTTGGGCAGGCAACTCGCGGTTGAGCGGCGTCAGGCATTCTTGCGCTTGCCGCGTTTACTCGCCAGCCAGTCGGAAAAGCCTGCGATCATAGCGTAGAACGAAGGTACGAAGAGGCTCGCCAGCACCGCCACCGATAACATACCCATAACCACGGTGGTACCAATCTGATTGCTGCTCGCGCCGCTTGCGCCACCTGCAATGGCCAGAGGGAGAGTCCCGAATACAAACGCCAGTGACGTCATTACGATGGGTCGGAAACGCTGCTCTGCCGCATGCTCCGCCGCTTCGCGAACGGACAGGTTTTGCTCATGTCGTTGCAGTTCGGCGAATTCGACGATCAAAATGGCGTTTTTCGCCGCAAGGCCCACCACCACCAGCATCCCAACCTCGACATAAATGCCCAAATTAAAACCCCGTAGCGCAACCCCACCAACGGCGCCGAGAAACGCGAAAGGCACGGCGGTCAATACCGATAATGGCAAAGTCCAGCTTTCGTACTGGGCGGACAGAATCAGGAACACCATAAACAGGCCGAAGGCGATCGCAATAACCGCTGCGTTTCCGGTATTGGCCTCCTGATAGGCAGTGCCGGTCCAGCCCATAGTCCAGCCGCTTCCCAAGGTTTCGGTGACCACCTCGTCCATCGCGGCGATTGCCTGGCCGGAGCTGTAGCCCGGTGCGGGCCCACCTTGGAACTGCGCAGCGGTGTACACGCTGTAACGGGTCGATACCGCCGGCGCAGTGATGCGATTTAAGGTAATGAACTCTGCCAATGGAATACGGTCGCCGTTTCCGCCGCGAACGAAAATATTGCTTAGATCATCTTCGGAACGACGATATTCGGCTTCGTTCTGCAGAAGCACCTGGAAGTTGCGGTTTTGGTAGGAAAAGTAATTGACGAAGCCATTGCCCAACGTATTCGACAGCGTTGTGTTAAGCGCTTGTATCGAGACGCCATAGCTCAGCGCCTTGCGTTTATCAATCTTGGCGCGGTAGGCCGGCACGTTAGGGTTGAAGGTGGTGAAAACCTGGGCCAGCTCCTCACGCTTGTTGGCAGCCTGCATGACTTTGTTAGCTGCTTCACCCAGCTCGTTAGCGTTGGCGCCCTCCAGCGACTGCAAATAGCCTGTGAAACCACCGGTGGTAGACAGCCCGGGGATGGGTGGTAAGTTAAATGCACGCACCGTTCCCCCTTGCGTCTCCGTGCCGATCTTGTTGATACGGTCGATTACGTCAGTAACGGTAAGGTCGCGCTTACCCCAATCCTGCAGACTGATGAACATGGTACCGCGAGCGGTGTTTACCGAACCGCTAAGCACGTCATAGCCAGAAATGGCCGCCGCGTAAGCGACGCCAGGAATCTTTTCGATTTTGGCAGCGACCGCGTCTACGTAATTGGAGGTGCGAGCCACCGAGGCCGCGTCGGGCAGACTGATGGAAACCAGTGCGATGCCCTGATCTTCCGAAGGCACCAGGCCAGAAGGCGTGGTCTCGAAAAGCCAGAAAGACAGTGCCAGAACGCCGACGGTCAGGGTCAGAGTCAATACCCACAGTTTGATCAGGGCGCGAACAATGGCCATATAGCCCCGGGTTAATCCGTCAAAGCCTTTATTAAACCAGCGCCCTGGCGCTTGTATTGCGCGCCTAAACTTAGACTGTTCTCCTGGCTTTTTACGCTTCAGTAGAATCGCTGAAAGCGCTGGGGTAAAAGTGAGTGCTACAACCGCGGAAATGGCAACGGAGATGGCAATGGTTAACGCAAACTGCTGATAAATCTGGCCGGTAAAGCCACCCAGAAACGCGACCGGTATAAAGACAGCCGCCATAATGAACGCGGTCGCGATAATGGGCCCTGACACTTCGCGCATGCCTTCACTAACCGCTTTGACGATGGAAATATCTTCATCATCTTCCAGCACTCGTTCAACGTTCTCTACCACCAGAATGGCATCATCCACGACTATGCCAATGGCCAGAATCATTGCGAACAGCGATAACAAATTGATCGAAAAATCCAGCATGTACAGTCCGGCAAAGGCACCCAGCACCGACACCGGCACCACAGTCATGGCGATCAGGGTAGAGCGCCAGCTTTGCAGGAACAGGAAAACGATCACCGCAACAATCAGAAAAGCCTCAATAAACGTTTGGGTGACGGTCGAGATCGAAGCATTAATAAACAGGGTGGTATCGTAAGGCACCACGTATTCCAGCCCCGCCGGGAATCGCTTGGCAAGCTGTTCCATGGTTTCTTTGACCAGCACCGCCGTGTCCAGCGCGTTGGAGCCTGGCTGCTGATTGATGACAATCGGCGCCATGGTGTCGCCATTAAGCTTGGCATTCACCGCATAAGAAGAAGCGCCCAGCTCGATCCGTGCTACGTCTGCCAGTAACAGTGAGGAACCATCCGGGTTGGTGCGCAAGTAAATATCACGAAACTCATCAGCACTGCTCAGACGGCCGCCGGCAGAAATGGTGTAGGTATAAGGCGCGGGATTGGGTTGCGGTTCAGCGGCAAGACTGCCCGCCGGCACCTCGGTATTCTGCGCCTTGATGGCGTTCGCCACTTCCGACGGAGTCAGGTTGTATTGGGCCAGTTTATTCGGATCCAGCCAGATTCTCATGGCGAATTCACTGCCGCCCAGGGCATCGGCTTTGCCTACCCCCGGCAGCTTGCGTAATTCGTTGAGAATATTAAGGCCCGCATAGTTCTGCATGTAGGTCTTGCTGTACTCACCGTTGGGGGAGCGCAAGGCGACCAGCAGCAGAATGCTGCTCGATTGAAGCTCGACCTTTACGCCCTGAGCCTGAACTGCTTGGGGCAGCTGAGACAGCGCCGACTGCACCTTGTTATTGACGTTGATGGTCGATGTGTTGCCATCGGTGCCAATTTCAAAGGCGATACTCATGCTCATCTGGCCATTGTCAGAACTGGTTGAGGTCATGTAGATCATGCCTTCAACCCCGTTTATCGCCTCCGCCAGTGGCGCCGCCACGGTTTGGGAAACGGTGTCGGCGTTCGCCCCCGGGAAGGCCGCCGTTACCGACACAGTCGGCGGTACCACGTCGGGATACTGTTTGATGGGCAAGGCCCGCATCGCCAGCGCCCCAACCACCACAATAATGACCGATAGCACCGTGGCGAAGATCGGACGCTTGATAAAGAAGTCTGAGAAATTCATGACTCTTTCGCCGGGGGCTTAGCGGAAGTCTTGTCGCCTTGAGCGGAAAGCTCGGCTGAATCACCGGAGTACGGCTGGGCTTCGATTAAATCACCCGCTTTGAGGCCACCGGGATCGCTGACAATTACCCGGTCGCCAGGCGCTAACCCATCGGTAATGATTTGCAGAGGCCCGGCTGGTTCACCCAGGGTGACGCTGCGAGTACGGGCCTTGTTATCGTTGTCGAGCACGAATACCTGCGGCCCCATCAGGCCCTGGGTTACCGCGATTGCGGGGACGGCCAGCACATTAAAGCGCTGCAGGCCTTGGAGTTCAACGCGCACAAATTGCCCCGGCAGGAACATGTTGTCCAGGTTGTCGAAAACAGCTCGGGCCTGCACCGTGCTGGTCTCTTGGTCGACTCGGGAGCCTAGAAAATCGAGCTGTCCTTCAAGCGGCGGCGTCTCGCTTTTGTTCAAACCCGGGAACTGAAGAGTGGCGGTAATTCGGTCCTGCTGTTGACTGCGCTGCTGGCGTAAATCGAACGCCTGCTGCTGAGGAAGCTGGAAGCGCACCTCAATGGGGTTCATCGGGGTAATGATGGCAAGTTCAGTACCCGCATCGACCACGTTGCCAACATTGACATCGCTTAGGCTGATCATGCCGGATACCGGGGCGTTAACATCGGTGTAATCCAGGTCGACTTGCGCGCTCTCCAGGCCCGCCTGCGCCTGGGACACATTAGCCCTGGATACCCGCAGCTCTGCCATGGCCTGATCGTAGTCCTGCTGGCTGATCGCGTTTTTTTTCACCAGGCTTTGAAAGCGCGCTGCGTCTTGCTGGGCGCGATATTCTCTGGCCTTGGCACTTTCCACGTCGGCCTTACGCTGGTTCACCCTTGCCTGATAAACAACCTGCTCAATGGCGTACAGGCTCGTACCTTTTTCGACCAGATCCCCCGGCTCGAAATGACGTTGCTCGAGCATTCCGGCAACGCGCGCAATCACCACGACTTCGCGATCGCTGAGCAGCTTGGCGGAATAGGACTTTTCCAGATCAATATTGCGCTTGGTCATTTCCATGATCTGAGCCGTTCGGGAGGACGACTGGCCGCTTTGATCAGCCTGTTCTTTCTTATCGTCGTCACCCGAACTACAGCCTGCTAATAATAAGAGCAGAGCAATCAGAATCACTGGCGCTCGGTGTTTATTCGGTGTTGTGGAAATCATGCGATTTTCCTTTTCCTTCGCCCTATAACGATAAAATCAAGTAACGGACGGATTAAACTGCCGGTTCACCGGTTTCCCGTTCAATCCTTACCGGAACAGACTTCGACCCCGGCGTTTTCGATAGCTGATCATGATGGCTGACCGGCACCAGCACATTGCACTCCGGGTAGTATGACGCCACGGTGCCTGCGGGAATCTGGTAAGGGGTTAGCACCAGCCCGCCAAGACGACGGTCAACGCCATCATCCAGGTCCGTAATCATTTGCACACGGTCTCCACCCGACAGCCCGGCACGTTTAATGTCATCCGGGTTCATCAACAGCACATCCCGCGTTCCTTCAATGCCATGAAAACGATCTGAGTAACCATAGATGGTGGTGTTGAACTGATCGTTTGAACGCATGGTCAGCAAACTGTAACGGCCTGGTTTTGCATCGAATCCCAGTGATGTCAGCCGCTCTGGCGTGGTGAAGAGTGCTTTTTTCTCCGGTGTTTTCCAGATTCGTTCGTGGGCAGCAATGCCTCGATAAAAGCCACCGGGCTCGAACATCCGCGCGTTGAAATCGCCAAAGTCGTTGGGGTATGTTTGCTCGATCAGATCCCGCACCAGCGAATAATCGACGGTCCACGCCTCCCACTTCACCTTCGGATTCTCTGGCAACAGTGCCTTGGCGATACCGGTGATGATAGCGAGTTCGCTTTTCAAGTGTTCGGATATGGGCGACCGGTGGCCGGTAGAACCGCTAATCATCGAAAAGCTGTCTTCGGTGGAAACGGCCTGCGGTCCGCTGGCCTGTTCGTCCACTTCAGCACGGCCGAGGCAGGGCAATATATAGGCCGACTTGCCAGGAAAAATATGGCTGCGATTAAGCTTGGTAGAAATCATCACCGTCAAGTCCTGCTCGGCCCAGCTCTTTTCCATCCGTTGCTGGTCTGGCACGGCGCGCAGCAGATTGCCACCCAAACAAATACTCGCTTTGACCGATCCGGCGATCAAACCCTCGACCATCTCGACAATGTTCACACCGTCTTTTAAGGGCGGATTAAAGTCGAAAAGCTCGCGCAGCTTGTCCATGGGAATAAGGCCGGCTTTCTCTGCGATGCCTACGGTTCGCTGGCCCTGAACGTTGGAGTGCCCGCGCACCGGGCAAATACCCGCGCCAAGCCGACCCATGTTGCCTCTGAGCATCAGCAAATTGACTAGCATGCCCACATTCACCGAGCCGTGGGTGTGCTGGGTGAGTCCCATGCCGTAAACGCCAATGACGCGTTCCGCCTTTATATACACGTCGGCGGCTTCTTTCAGTGCTTGCCTCGTGAGCCCGCTACCGACTTCGATATGGCTCCAGTCGGCAGCCTCAACCGAGTTCAGGAAGCTGTCGAAGCCTTGGGTGTGCTCCTCAATGAAGGCCACATCGATGATACGTTTCTTGCCATTGCGTTGAGCGGCCTTGTCCGCTTCGATGACATATTTGCAAATACCCATGATGGCCGCCACATCGCCACCGGAGCTCAACTGGTGATATTGGTCGGAGATTTTGGTTTGGCGCCCCGTGGTCATATCAATGGCATTCTGGGGATCTACAAACGCCACCAACCCCTGCTCGATAATGGGGTTGAAGGTGACAATTTTAGCGCCGCGTTTTTTTGCATCTTTCAGGGGGTGAAGAAAGCGGGGGCTGTTGGTGCCAGGATTTTGACCGAAGAAGAAGAAGGCATCGGCCTGTTCCAGGTCTTCCCAGATGATGGTGCCGACGGGAGAGCCAATCACCTTGCTAAGGCCAACTGAGGTGGTCTCGTGGCACATATTCGAGCTTTGCGGCAGATTGTTATTGCCGTGCAGTCGCGCCATCAATGCGTAGAGATAGGCAGCCTCAAGCCCGGCATGACCGGAGGCATAGAAAACCGCGCTTTCGGGATCGAGTGCATTGAGGGTATGCGCGATGTCTTTGAACGCCGATTCCCAGTCGGTTTCTTCATAGCGGTCGCTTTGTGGGTTATAACGCAGGGGGTGGGTCAGCCTGCCGGTTTTCTCCAGCTCATGATCGGTCCAGCTACGAAGCTGTTGCACCGTGTGTGTTTCCCAGAATGCGGGCGTGCAGCGGTCTGTTGTCAATTCCCACATGACCGCTTTTGCGCCGTTTTCGCAGAACTCGAACTCGCTGTAGTTCTTGGGCTTGGGCCAGGCGCAGGACGGGCACATAAGGCCACCAGGCTTGTTCATCCGGCGCAGTGTGTCCGCAGCGGAAAGTGAGGCCGACGATTCAATAGAGATACTGGCGATGCCTTTCAGCGACCCCCAGCCACCGGCTGGTCCCTTACCGGTGACGATGTCATTCTTATTGCTCATATGCTTCCCCAATCAAGTTTTTTCGTTTTCAGTATCCCAATCACTATTCCTATCCCCGGGGACCAAACAGTAACCAGATGATGAAGCCAACCAAGGGAAACGCAAGCAGCACAACAATCCAGATCACTTTGGCGATGGTGCTGGCCCGGCTCTTTGCTACTTTAACGATGGCCAGGATAATGATGACCAGCCAAACCAGGCTCAGCAAACCACCGAAGGCATTACCTACACTACTAAACAGGCTATCCATAGACTTCTCCTTGGTTGTTGATTGGCGATTCTAAGCGGGTGGTTAACCCGACAGGCTAATTACCAGTCGGTAACAGATTTAACTTCCAGAAACTCTTCCAGCCCCCATACGCCGCCTTCGCGGCTGCCGTTGCCAGATTGCTTCATGCCGCCAAACGGGAAGCCTGAAGATCCGGATTTGCCGTTAATTTCGATCATGCCCGACCGCAGTTGCCGCGCCAACCGGTGAGCTTTTTCTTTATCGGAGGTCTGGATGTAGTTGGTCAGCCCGTAGTGGGTATCGTTCGCCAGCTTTACTGCTTCTTCTTCTGTTTCAAACGACGTGATGGCCAGAACCGGGCCGAAAATCTCTTCGCTCCAGATGGTCATTTCAGGTGTAACGTCCGCGAAAACCGTTGGCCTTACAAAGTAGCCCTTTTCCAGCCCTTCTGGCCGGCCTTCGCCACCGGATACCAGCGTCGCGCCTTCTGCTATCCCCTGTTTGATCAGTGCCTGAATTTTCTGGAACTGTTGGTCAGAGACCACCGGGCCGATTTGGCGCCCGTCTACGTCTGCTGGGCCAACGTCTGTTTTGCTGGCAATCAATGCCGCGGTTTCAACAGCCTGCTTGTAAAGTGATTTCTCGACAAGCATCCGTGTGGGCGCGTTGCAGGATTGGCCTGAGTTCGCGAAGCAATGGCGCACGCCACGAGTGATGGCTTTGTCATCGGCGTCGGCAAAAATGATGTTAGCGCCTTTGCCACCCAGCTCCAGGCCAACTCGTTTCACGGTGTCTGCTGCGGCAATGGTGATGGCCTTGCCGGCACGGGTTGAACCGGTAAAGCTGACCAGATCAATATCCGGGTGCTTTGATAGTTGCGAGCCAACGCCTTCGCCATCGCCATTAACCAGGTTGAACACGCCGTCCGGAAAGCCCGTACTGTCGATCATTTCTGCCAGCAGCATTGCGGACAAGGGTGAAATCTCTGACGGCTTGAGAACCACTGTGCAGCCAGCCGCAATGGCAGCTGGCACTTTCAGCATGATCTGGTTCATCGGCCAGTTCCAGGGGGTTATCAGAGCGCAAACGCCCACCGGTTCGTGCATGATTCTGTTTTCTGGCGCGTGGTCACCCAGGGCGTGCTCAAAGTTGAAGGTTTTTAAAGCACGAATGGTGTTTTTCAAATGCGCAGCGCCGGCACCCACTTGGGCCGTTCTTGCCAAATTGATGGGTGCTCCCATTTCTTTACTGATGGTTTGTGCCATCTCTTCAGCACGCGCGCTGTAGGTTTCCAGCAAGCGCTCTAGCAGGCCAATACGTTGTTCTCTGGTCGACATCGACCAGGCCGGGAATGCGCTTTTTGCGGCGCTGACGGCCATATTCGTATCAGCTTCAGAGCCCAGAGTGATCTTGGCAAACCCGGTTTCATCAGAAGGGTTGATGACATCTATCGTTTGAGTGCCCTCAGGCGTTACCCATTTTCCGTTAATGTAGAACTTGGTCGTATCCATAATGTGTCTGCTCTTTTGTGGGAGTCGACTCATGGTAGCAGACTCGTGAACTTTGACTTTCCTATTACCTCTTTCAGCAGTTTCTTTTGCTAGCACCCACGGCATGCGCTAATTTGACGACTTCAGAGTTATTGTGGAGGGAGTACGGAATGTTGGAGTCGATCGAGGCCGGTCTAACCGCGTGGCTAGTACCGGGGGCCTCTGCGTTATTGGCGCTGGTAGCACCTACACCGCCTACCGCGCTGCGTTGGGGGCGCCCTGATGACCTTTGACGGCGTGCGCCACGTTGGTGGCAGCCTGCTGGCTTCCGCCGGCATTGGCGGTATTGTTTTGGGTTTCGCGGCCCGCCCGGTGCTGGGCAATCTGCTGGCGGGCGTGCAGATTGCGCTGACCCAGCCGTTCCGTATAGATGATGTACTCCATGTTCAGGATGAGTGGTGCTGGGTCGAGGAAGTGACAGCGACTTACGTGGTGTTGCGGGTTTGGGACTTGCGCCGGATGATCGTGCCGTTGCAGTGGTTTATCGAGAATCCGTTTGAAAACTGGTCGCGCAATAGTGCCGACCTGATGGGTACGGTTTTTCTCTCACTCGATTACGCCATGCCGGTGCAGCCCTTGCGCGAGAAGTTCGCGCGGCTGCTCAGACAATCTTTCCTGTGGGACGGAAAAACGGAGACGGTGCAGGTGACCGACTCGAACGAGCGGGCGTTACAGATACGCTTCCTGATGAGCGCCTCGAATTCCAGCAAAGCCTGGGATTTACGTTGCGCGGTGCGGGAGGGGTTGGTGGCCTTTGTTCAGGCCAACTATCCGGAGTATTTGCCAAGGGTTCGAGCGCGGCTGGTGGATGATCCAGACGCTGCCCTTGATTCGTAAATTGCTTTAAAAACCACACAACAAGGTGCTTTCACTATGACGGAATTCAAACAGGTTGCTGGCCTTTCAGCAGACCAGCTTCGCAACATTGAACGTCATCTTGATCGTTGCTATATCCAGCCTGGAAAGTTGCCTGGCGCGTTGACACTGGTCGCCCGGCGGGGTGAAATTGCCTATGTGAAAGCCCAGGGGCTGATGGATGTGGAACGTAACAAACCTGTCTGCCGGGATACGGTTTTCCGCATTTACTCGATGACCAAACCGATCACATCGATTGCCATGATGCAGCTTTACGAGCAGGGGCGGTTTTTGCTGGACGACCCGGTACACAAGTACATTCCGGCCTGGAAAAACCTGCGGGTTTACAAAAGCGGTGTTTATCCCAATTTTCTGACCACGCCTGCCACCAGCACCATGACCATCCGCGACCTGTTCACCCATATGTCGGGCCTGACTTACGGATTCATGAACCGCACCAACGTTGACGCGGCTTACCGCGAGTTAGGGCTTGATGGCAGCCGGAATCTGACGCTGGAAACGCTGGTGAACCAGCTGGGGGAACTGCCGCTCGAGTTTTCACCGGGTACGGCCTGGAATTATTCCGTCAGCACGGATGTGCTGGGGTATTTGGTGCAGTTGCTGGCGGATCAGCCTTTAGACGAGTATTTGCGGGACAATATCTTAGACCCCCTGGACATGCCAGACACCGGCTTTCAAGTCCGTGACGATCAGCTTGACCGCTTCGCCGCTTGCTATCAGTACCAGTCGGGCGATCAGCTCACGCTGCAGGACGATCCTGAGACGTCACATTTCCGGCACAAAAATAAGTTTGTGTCAGGCGGCGGCGGGCTGGTGTCCACCATTGACGATTATTACCATTTTGCCCAGGCGCTTTGCCAGGGCGGAGAGTTTCGGGGGCGACGGATTATTGGCCGTAAAACCCTGGAGTTCATGCGTTACAATCACCTGCCGGGTAATCAGGACCTGCCGGGCCTTGCGGTGGGAGCCTTCAGCGAAACGCCTTATGCCGGAACCGGCTTTGGCCTGGGTTTCTCGGTTAAAACCGACGTTGCCAAATCCCAGACCAACGGGTCGGCCGGCGAATACGGTTGGGGCGGCCTGGCGAGCACCAACTTTTTTATCGATCCGGCCGAGGAGCTGGTCATGATCTTCATGACGCAACTGATTCCCTCGTCGTCTTACCCGATCCGGCAGGAGTTGCGGGCCATTGTGAATGGCGCTTTGGTGTGAGCCGCGGGCGCTGGTTGTTAAGGGGCGTAAGCAACCGGCTTAGTGACACTTAAGTAGTGCCACATAATTTGATGTTACTGGTTGAGAATATCGATGATTTCGCGGGTATCCTTAATAATCGTATAGACTCGCCCCTCGATCTCTACCCGCTGACGGTTGCCATCGACGTCGCGGGTATTGCCGAAGCGCAGCAACTCCCGGTCGAAATGATCACCTTTCCGATAGTGCAGCTTTTTCTGCCAGCCCGGCGGCAATGGCTGACCACGCTCGACTTTCTTCTGCAGGCCCGGCGGTAGCTGATCGCTATGAGATGACTTGGCCATCGCAGACACGGCGCCAATCATTGCGCCCAACAGGGCAAACATCAGAATAGACCTCATCATCTATTGACTCCGAAAATCACGATATACCACTAAGCTAACACGGGATTGAACGCGGTGACGTTAACGCTGGTTCATACCCGACAAGCCAGGCCCCCAAGAACCGGGACAGGGTATTTCAAGACCGTACAGAAGCATAAAAAAAGCCTCGCAATCAGCGAGGCTTTCCATCTCTGCGCCCGTCGATGTCAGGATTTTATGAATCGACGTCTGAATCCCATGCCAAACAGACCTAACCCCAGAAGTGCGAGTGTTGTTGGTTCAGGAACGACAACCGGGGGAACTACAACTTCGCGTCCAAAGATACTTATATGAGATAGCCCAGGAGTATTTCCACCGTTGTTTTGTAAGGATATAGTGCTGAACGTTCCCGTGCCTGAGTTTGGGTTTGTGTCGAATGTAAGGTCTTCAAAGAGATAAAAACTATATTGAGTTGAACCTTTTACACTGGCGATTAAATCTATGGATATCGGAAGGTCGTTACCGTCAGCAGCGGACCAGGCAAGAGTCCATGTTCCTGTTGTGCCGTTGCCAGACGCTGCAATCACAAAGTTGACGCCACCGATCGAATTCTCTGCCCCTGCCGGGTTTGAATCTGATTTAGTTAATAAGGTAAAAGCGTCTCCAGCCCACGGGTCAGTAACCGGTATGTTATCAAGCAATGTGCCTTGGGCACCTGTGTCGTTGCCAGCAAAGGCACCTTCACAAGCACTAGCGTTCGATCCGTTCCAGCTAACATCCGTTATCGAACAGTCCAGAAGTACAGCTGAGCTAAAAGAGCTATATGAAAGCACCGCTCCTGTTAAAACTAGTTGTAAAAGTCCCTTTGACATTTCGACACCTCAACTGAGTAATTGATCGCACTTTATTCTTAGCAATTACCAAGCCAATATCTTAGATTTTTGTTTTTAAAAGCTTTCTTGGTTTTAAGGTTTTGTAGGGTGTAACAAAAACTGACATGTTGTGGAGGCCTTCCGGCACACCAGGAGTAAAGGTAGATGCTCGTTTGGCTTAGGCGTTTACAACGGGCTATGGCCGTTCGGGCCGATTCATGAGGGTTTGCGGCCATTGGGCGAGTTTTTATGGACTAGAGCTGACTCTATATAACGGTTTTATGTCAATACGCTGCCTTAGAACAGAGTGTAAATAATATCGACAGTTTTGGATTTCGTTTTCGTTTTGTTTCTTCCGACGCCCCGCAAGCGACACCGGCCGGCTTCACCCACCCGCCAGCGCCAACAGCAGATGAATGATTTGTTGTCGGGAAACCGGGTAGGTTAGGTTCCGAAAAATAAACCTGCCCCGGTTTATCGGTTAAGCAAGCCCCAGCACTTTCTTACGCTGCTCTGCCCAGGTATGAATCAAGTGGTCTACGGCCAGGCCAATAAAGGCAACGCACAAACCGAGCACGATGCCTTGGCCCATACCGTTGGCTTCAGACAAAGACTGCATGATGAGCTGACCTAAGTCGTCGGTACCGATAAAGGCGCCGATGATGATCATAAACAAAGAGAATATGACGGTTTGGTTGATGCCCAGCATGATGTGCGGGAACGCCAGGGGCAGCTCAATTTTCAGTAAACGCTGGGTGCGGTTAACCCCTGACATAGAACCGGCTTCTTGCAAGCTTTTCGGCACGTTACTCAACCCTTCCACGGTGTAACGTGTGGCAGGGATGGTGGCGTACACGATCACCGCAATAAGCACTGATAAATCGCTCACACCAAACAACATGATGACCGGGATTAAGTAGACGAACGACGGAAACGTCTGAAACGTGTCACACACCAGCAACATAAACTTGGTTGCCCTGGGGCTTCGCGAGCACAAAATGCCGACGCTACAACCAATCGTTACGGAAATGATGACGGCAAAGGTGGCCATATAGGCCGTAATCAGGGCGCGGTCCCACCAGGGTGTTAGGGCAATAAAGGCAATAAAAGCCGTTGCAACAATCGCGGAGCGAAGGCCGCCAACGATGTAACCCGTACCGGCAACCAGGAACAGTGTGGCCGCGACGGGCATTGCTAAATAGGCTTCTTTCATGGGCATCAAAATCGAGATAATCATGAAGGCGTTGAAGTTTTGCACGCTGTCGTAAGTGTTGGTGATAATCCAGTCAATAATGGAATCCCAGAACTTTTCGGTAGTAAGCCCTTGTGATTCATGAATAAAGTAGAAGTAATTGGCCTTGTCTGGAAAAGCCACCGATGCGACATAGGCAATAACGGAAGTGAAAATCAGAATGCCCACGAAGGCGAGCGAATACCTGTGACGCCGATGAAACGGTACGTCAGCAAAGTAATCAACCTGCTTTTTCGCCCAGGCCAGGGATAACCTGTCCAGAACCACCGCAATCAAAACAATGGATATGCCAAGCTCAAGGGCCTGGCCTATCTTGAGCATATTCAAAGACACAAGTAAGTCGTAGCCTAAGCCCTTTGCGCCAATAAACGATGCGATAACGGCCATAGCCAGACACTGCATGATGACCTGGTTAACACCGATTAAAATGTCATGGCGTGCGGTAGGGATGAGTACTTTAAACATCAGTTGGCGTGAGTTGCAGCCACTCATCATGCCGGCTTCCACCACTTCTGGAGAGACCTTTTTAAGGCCCAGAATGGTGAGGCGAATCATTGGGGGGGTGGCAAAAATAACCGTTGAAATAGCACCCGCGTGGTCACCAATGCCGAAGAACACCACCACCGGGATCAGGTACGAGAAGTGGGGCATGGTTTGCGCCACGTTCAACAGTGGCGCCAGGATGGATTCGAAGGTTTTGTTTCTGAAGGCGACGATGCCTAAGGTTAACCCCAGCAAAACCGATAAGGGCACGGCCACCAGCACAAACGATAAGGTTTGCATGGCGGGTGTCCACTGACCAAACACGGCAATGTAAATGGTGCTGATGCCGGCCAAAAGTGACAGGTTGCGGCCCCCAAGATACTGCCCTGTTAAAAAGGCACCCGCAGCAACAGCGGGCCATGGCAATGCCGGAATTCGAGCCCACTCGTTTTCGCTAATAAAGTCCCAGCTGGTGAAAGTCACAACGGTTTTGACGCCCCCTAACAGGAGCTCACGAATCAAATTGATGCTGAACAGAACCACGCCAGACAAGTCGCGGGTAAACTCTTTCATCATGGTTGACTGTTCGGTGATGTCTAACTCGGCATCGTAAGTCTCGACCACCCAAAAATCATTGATGAGGAACTTAAGGCCGTCGTTAACAACGTCTGGCAGCAGCCAGAATCGGGTTTCTTGCAGGCGCCACAGGTTGCCACCTGTGGCCGGATCGATGGCCATCACAAGGGCAAAGAACACCACCAATAAGGCGACAAACTGCGTCCATTTATGTTCGATAAAATAGTGCATTAGGCTTTGCTCATAACTTAGTTATTAACTGGCATGCTGTTAGTTTCACCAAACAAGACGTCTATTATAATGTTGCGGTTTAAAGCGCCAACAATATTGCCCTCGGTATCAGTGACAGCCACTGGCTTTTGCTCGGTTAGCACGGATCCGGCTACGGTTTCGATAATGGCATCGGCAGAAACAGTGACGTCGCTCATCTTGGCGGTTGCGTCGTATTCTTCCATGATGGCTTTGCAAGAAAGTACGCGCTCACGCGGCACGCCACGGGTAAACTTGGCGACGTACTCCGTAGCTGGCTTGAGTACAATGTTGGCTGGGGTATCAATTTGTTCGATGACGCCGTCTTTCATGATGGCGATGCGGTCGGCAAGGCGTAGCGCCTCATCGAAGTCGTGGGTAACGAATAAGATGGTTTTGTGCAATACACTTTGTAAGCGCAGGAACTCGTCTTGCATTTCCTTGCGAATCAGTGGGTCCAGAGCTGAGAAGGGCTCATCGAGAAACCAGATTTCAGGTTCTACGGCTAATGAGCGGGCAATGCCGACACGCTGTTGTTGACCACCGGAGAGCTGGCGGGGAAAGTCGTTTTCGCAATTTGTGAGCTCTACCAGGTTCACCATGTCCATCGCACGGGCCATGCTGTCGCGAGTGCTTATGCCCTTTGCCTGTAGTGGTAAGGCAATGTTTTCCAAAACGGTTTTGTGAGGCAGAAGGGCAAAACTTTGGAACACCATGCCCATTTTATTACGGCGAATGTTGATCAGTTCTTTCGCATTCATAGCCAGCAGGTCTTCACCGTCAATAGAAATATCGCCTGCGGTCGTGCTGATTAGCCGTGAAATACAGCGCAAGAGTGTGGATTTGCCAGAGCCGGACAGGCCCATGATGACGAGCATTTCACCTTTGTGTACTTCAAAAGAAGCGTTGTTAACACCAATAACACAGCCGGCTTTAAGTAATGATGCTGTATCTACTTTTCCGCCTGATTGTTCTAGAGTTTTTACAGCGTTAGCGCCAAAAATTTTATAGACAGACTCGCACTTGATGACCGGTTGAGCTGACGTTGACATAATCAAATTCCTGTAAAAAAAGAGGTGCTGAAAGATAGGGTTGATGGCAATAATTCAGTGAATATATCGGACAAACAAGCGCAAGAAATTATTGTTGCACCGCGTCAATAGCACTGCTGTTATTGAAAAAAACAGAACAAATAAATAGAGATTATGAATATGAAAGCTAACCTGAACGCAGCACGCTCAGGTTAGCGTATTTGGCTTACAACCAGGCTTTCCAGGTTGCTTCGTTATCAGCCAGCCATTTAGTAGCGGCTGCTTCGTGGCTCATACCATCGATGTCCACCAATGCCGCCATGTTGCCGATATCGTTTTTGGTAAAGGATACGTTGTTAAAGATTTTGTAAGCGGTTGGCCATTTTGCAGGCATTTGATAATAAGCGGCCTTCTTCAACCAACCTGCGGGGGGCGAACCACATTTGCCATCACCGCCGTCTGACTTCTTGCAGCCCTCTGTATACGCGGGGAATTTAACGAAGCTGCCACCGTCACCGGCATCGGTGAAGTTGGGTGACCAGTTAAATACAACCACGGCACGGTTGTCTTTGGCTGCCGACTCCAGTTCCGCCCAAAGTGCACCGGATGACCCGGCAAACTTGGCTGTGAAGTCCATATCAAGTGCTTCAATGCGGTTCAGGGTTTCTTGGCCATGCCAGTCCATAGGGCCGTCAAGATAACGACCTTTGCCACCACTGCCGGGTGTTGCAAACAGTGCGGCACAATCGTTCAGCGCTTTCCAAGAGGGTAGGCCCGGGCATAAGTCGCCTACATACGCAGGGTACCACCACTCTTCCTGAGTAACAGAGGCGTGGGTGCCCACATCAATAATGCCGCCAGCGTCTAAAGCGTTGTTGAAAGACTTGCCAAAAGTAGACTGCCAGACTTCATGGGCAATAGTAACGTCGCCGTTACGAACAGATTCGTAAACCGCTTGGCTGTCAGCAGGTACGTAAGAAACGTTATCTCCAATGCTTTCAAAAATACCGCCAATAACGTAAGCCATAGTAATTTGGCTGGTCCAGTTATGGGTGGCAATTACAATAGGCTCTTTTGAATCTGCCTGGGCTACAGTTGCGCCAAGCACCAGTGAGCTAACTGCAGCGGCAGTAGCAAGCTTGTTCAAAAATCTCATACACATCTCCGAAAAGTATTGTTATCGGTAATTGATCGTTTCTCTCTTTCTTACTTTGATTACAGGCAAAGTCCTGTTTCGCTTTTAATTCAAGATTATATCTGGGCAAAAAAATAGACGGCAACGGCGGCGTAGCGAGCTTTTTTAAAAGCACGACATTGGGCCAGCGCCTAAAATGGCACGTCTAAAAGTCATAATGACTTCGGTTTTTAGGTCAAGCGCGCCAGGGTCGAATGTGTCAATGGCGCAATGCTATGAAGGCTGTATCTATCTTTGAAAAGGCTGTATCTGTCGGTGAAACAGAGGGCCGAGGGCGGGCAGGCCGCCGATGAAACGCGAGATCTCGAGAACACGCCGGAAGGAAGCGCTCGAACTGGTCAAGCAGGAAAAATACTTGATAACTCGTATGCCAGGGCCGACAGGCTAACACATCTTGGCTGTCAGCGTTTTTTCACTTACGCAAAACCGGTTAAAGCCGGTTCTGAAAATAAATGTGCCCTTGTCTATCGTGTTGCCGGAGTTGATACAGCACTGGTTACTGTGCGTATAATTTTGGTCGGTCCTTCAACCCGGACCATTTTTGCAATACAAAAGGAAATGTATGAATCATTCCAAAGAATTACTGCAATCCCCACTTTTTCAGTCTGTTGCGGGTCTGGCTTTCGAGTCGGTGATGGTGACGGACGTGACCGGTGACCATAAGAATTCTGTGATCATTTATGTCAACCAGGCCTTTACTGACCTGACGGGCTATTCGGCTGACGAAGTTCTGGGCAAAACGCCTGGTCTGCTGCAGGGGCCGGAGACCGACAAAGCGGAGACAGACCGTTTGTCTGATGATCTGAAGCACAATCGGACCTTCCACGGCAGTACCATTAATTATCGCAAAGACGGCACGCCTTTCACCATTGAGTGGAAGGTATCACCGGTGATGGATGGGGCTAAGGTTACCCATTATGTGGCGGTACAGAGAGCGGTTGGTTAAGGTTTGAAAATGCGTCTTTGAGCAGATCGCGTCAGGCCAGCACGCTGGCTTGACGCGGAGGGTTTGCCTATGATTCCTAATACTATGAAAGCGATGGTTCTAACCGGTCACGGTGGGATCGACAAGCTCGAATACCAGAGCGTATCGACACCGCATCCAGCGCCTGGGCAGGTGCTGGTGCAGGTGACGGCAACCGCCAAGAACAATACCGACCGTAAGGCTCGCGAAGGGCTTTACCCCACCAAAAAGGGAGAGATGACGTCTTTCCAGATGGGTGGCAAGCCGACGTTGATTTTTCCCCGCATTCAGGGCGCCGACATAGCGGGTCGCGTGGTGGCCGTGGGTGAGGGAGTGAGTGAAAGCTGCCTGGGCGAGCGTGGGTTACTGGATTTTAACATCTACGCCGATGCCCGCAGGGATATCAACCTTACCCCTGATTACTACGGCCACGGTGCAGACGGTGGCTATGCAGAGTATGTCGCGCTGCCTTCGGACCAATTTCATTACATTCCCAACCCAGAATTGTCCGACGCTGAACTGGCGTCAATGGGCATGTGCTCCTACCAAACCGCCTATCATATGGTCACCTCGGCTAATATTCAGGCAGGCGAGCGGGTACTGGTTACCGGTGCCAGTGGCGGCGTGGGTACCGCGCTAATCCAATTGTGTCGCATTGTGGGCGCTATCCCTTTTGCTCTGAGTAAAGACGACAAGGCCGATGCGTTGCTTAAGCTTGGGGCCGAGGCCGTACTGGATCGCTCTGATATGAACAGCTTTGTTGACCGGGTAAAGGCGGTAACGGGCGGCAAACCGTTTGACGCGGTGATGGATCTGGTTGGCGGAGAGATGACCGACAGGTTCATCGACGCCATGATCTTCGACATGAACGCCCGCAGTACCTACCCGCGGTTGAGCATCGCCGGTGCCAGTGGTGGCAACATCAGCGAGATTCTCTGGACCCGCATTTACCTTTATCAGGTACAGATTTTCGGGGTGTCTCACGGTACCCGAGAGGAGGCCGATCAGCTCATGGCCTGGATTCGCGGCGGGCAATTGAAGCCGGTGCTTCACGGCGCGTTCAAACTATCGGATTTGCATCATGCCGAGGTCTATTTTGAGAATCGGGGCAGCAATTACCTCGGCAAGATCGTGATTGTTCCCGACGCGCAGTGGAACGAGCATGGCAAGCCTTTCACCCTGGGGGATTTGTGATGAAACCGGAATTGACCATTCAGTTGATGGATACCCATGCCGGTGGCGACGTTAGCCGGATTGTCACCGGTGGCATTGATCCGCTGCCGGGGGACACCGTGCGGGCCCAGATGGAATACCTTCGGGACAATGCCGATGGCTTGCGCCGTTTATTGCTGGAAGAGCCCCACGGTATTCCCGAGATGTCTGTAGACTTACTGGTGCCGCCGACAGACCCGCGAGCAGCGGCTGGGTATATCATCATGGAAGTGATGGGGTATCCGATTTACTCCGGTTCTAACACTATCTGTACGGCCACCGCCGTTCTGGAAGCGGGCATTGTGCCCAAGCAGGAAGGCCGGCAACAGTTCCTATTGGAATCGCCGGCCGGGCTGGTGCAGATAGACGCAACGGTGTGTGACGGGGTGGTGGAATCCATCACCTGCGAAGGCCTGCCCAGCTATATTCACACCTACAGGGCGACCGTTGAGGTGCCGTCTTTGGGGAAGGTGACCTACAGCGTTGCTTACAGCGGCGGTTTCTATGCCTTGGTGGATGCGAAAGAGCTGGGGTTCGACCTTACTCTGGACGAAGAGCGCAGGCTTGCCGAGGCGGCTCACGCCATTGTTGAGGCAGTGCAGGCTGAACGGGGTTTTTTGCATCATACGCTGGGCGATTTGGGGCCCTTGCCGTTCCTGCACTTTATGGGGCCGGTGGAACATGTGGGTGAGGGCTATTATCGTTCCCGCTCTGCCACTTATGTGCACCCCGGCGTCATCTGCCGCAGCACCACCGGTACCGGAACTTCGGCGCGGCTGGCATTGATGAACTATGAAGGCACCATCAAACCCGGCGACCGGCTGGAAACTGTTTCTCTGCGGGAAACCAGCTTCATCGGCGAGTTCAGTGCCGTGGAGCAGAACGGCGAGGTCCAGATGGTGAAGAACCAGATTACCGGCAAGAGTTATGTGATTGCCCGTTCCGACATCGTCGTTAACTGCGACGACCCCATGGTGGATTGCCGCAGCCTGCATCACATTTTGTCCGGTCAACAATCAGGCGCTGCAGACCCGCTGTGAACAAGTTTGTGAGGAAGAACATTGAAAAAACTCATCACGATTGTTCTTGCCGTTCTTCTTGGCGGCTGTTCATCGCAACAAGGTGCCATTAACTCAGATGACCTGGACGCCGCTGTCATTGGCAAAAAGCCGGAGGGGTATCCAAAAACCTATATTAAGTCTCTTCCTGACCGCCCTGGCTTTTGTATAAAAGTGACAGAAAACTGGAAAGCACATGATTATCAAGGGCAGACGATTTGGCTTAAAGAAAAAAAGATCGAGAGCCTGAACTGCCCTTGGGATCAGATGCAATGGCAAGACCGATCATTCCTTCGGCGAGACCAATAGCTGGGGCTGTATTTCTGCAGGTTGCAGATCCGTTTTGGTTTCTGTAGCCTTAAAATTAATTGAACGTTCAATTAATAAATTCAGGGCGATAAAGCAGCGAATAACCATGGCCAAAGTTGGAGTGAAAGACACCCGAAAACAGCAGCTGATCAACGCAACGATGGAGTCGATTGCCGAACTGGGGATGCAGAACACTACCATCATCAGCATCAGCAAACGCGCGGGCATGTCCTCGGGCATCATCAGCCACTATTTCGGTGGTAAGCGGGGCCTGATTGAAGCAGCGCTACGATATTTACTGGCCCACCTCGGAAAAGAGCTTCGTGAGCGCATGGCGGAGACCGACGGGTCGCTGGAACAGCGCCTGAACTGCATCGTTGATTCCAACTTTTCCAACTTCCAGCGCTCGGCACTGGCGGCAAAAACCTGGTTGAGTTTCTGGGCGCGGTCCATGCATGAGCCCGAGCTGCAGCGTTTGCAACAGATCAACAATGCGCGTCTCTATAGCAACCTGCGCTACGCCTTCGCCCAGGTGATGGAGCCTACGGCAGCGACCGAGGCGGCGAGGCAAACGGCGGCGATGATAGACGGCTTCTGGCTGCGTAGTGCGTTGAGTCTGGACCCACAGGAAAGTTTCGAAGCGGGCCAGCGGCTGTGTAAGCGCTTTGTACAGGACACGCTGGCCCGGCCCCAGACAACATCCGTTAGCGTCACTCAGAGAGAACAACCGCTAGAGAGAACAATCCATTATTCACGTTGAGGTAAAGTTTTTATGTCCCATTCAATACCTCGTTTACAGAACTTCATTCACGGTCGCTTCTTTGCCAACAATACCGGTGAGGTGTTTCCAGTGGTCAATCCGGCCACGGGCAAAGTGATCTACGAAGTAGAAATAGCGGATGAATCTGTGCAGCAGGCCGCCATTGAGAGCGCCCGGGTTGGATTTACAGAGTGGGCTGCCATGCCCGCCGTGCAGCGCAGCCGCATTCTTCTAAAAGCCGTCGCATTACTGCGTGAACGTAACGACGAGCTGGCCGCTATTGAGGTTCGGGATACCGGCAAACCCTTGCAGGAAGCGCAAGCGGTAGACATTGTGACCGGTGCAGACTCTATTGAATTTTTTGCCGGCCTGGCGCCGTCGATTGAGGGTAACCAGCAGGATCTTGGGGGTGACTTCTATTACACCCGCCGAGAGCCGCTGGGAATATGTGCCGGTATCGGCGCCTGGAACTACCCGCTACAGATCGCTTGTTGGAAGTCTGCTCCGGCACTGGCGTGTGGCAACGCGATGATCTTCAAACCGTCTGAAGAAACCCCAATGGGAGCGACCAAACTGGCCCAAATTTATATCGAAGCAGGTGTTCCCGCCGGTGTGTTTAACGTCGTGCAGGGCGCGGCGGAAGTCGGCTCTTGGCTGACTCACCACTCTGAAATCGCCAAAGTGTCGTTTACCGGCGAAGTAGGCACCGGCAAGAAAGTCATGGCCGCGGCGGCCAGCACTGTGAAAAGTGTCACCATGGAACTGGGTGGCAAATCCCCGCTCATTATTTTCGACGATGCTGATCTGGAGAATGCCATCTCGGCCGCCATGGTGGGTAATTTTTACACCCAGGGCGAAGTCTGCACCAATGGCACCCGAGTGTTCGTGCATGAGGATATCTATCCGAAATTCATGGAGCGTTTGCTGGAGCGCACCCGCAACAACATCCTGCCGGGCGATCCGATGAACCCGCAAACCAACTTTGGGGCGCTTATTTCTGACAAGCACCGCGAGCTGGTATTGAGCTATATCGCTAAAGGTGTGGCAGAAGGCGCAACACTCCGTCATGGAGGTCACGCGTTTGAGCCAGAAGATTCCAAGGGTGGCTACTTTGTTGAACCGACCATCTTCACTGACTGCGCTGACGATATGGCCATCGTACGGGAAGAAATTTTCGGGCCGGTGATGTCGGTGCTTACGTTCAGCACCGAAAATGAAGTGATTGATCGCGCCATTGCGACGGAAACCGGACTGGCGGCGGGCGTGTTCACTAATGATATTCGCCGCGCTCACCGGGTTGTTCATCGGCTGCAGGCAGGTATTTGCTGGATTAACAGCTACGGAGCTTCGCCGGCAGAAATGCCCGTGGGCGGCTACAAACTCTCTGGTATTGGCCGCGAAAATGGCCGCGAGACGATCTCTCACTACACCCAGCTCAAAGCTGTGTATGTAGGTATGGAAGACATCGACGCACCATTTTAATTTCGGAGATACAAAGGAGAACGTGTGTGAAAGAAAACCAATACGACTTCATCATTGTGGGCGCAGGCTCTGCTGGCTGTGTGCTGGCTAACCGCCTGACCGAAGATACCCAGCGTAAGGTTCTGCTACTGGAGACCGGTGGTAGCGACAAAAGCATCTTTATTCAGATGCCGACGGCCTTATCCATTCCGATGAACACCAAAAAGTTCGCCTGGCAGTTTGAAACTGAACCGGAGCCTTATCTGGACAACCGTCGCATGCACTGCCCACGGGGCAAAGTGCTGGGCGGATCGTCGTCCATCAATGGCATGGTGTACGTGCGTGGCCACGCCCGCGACTTTGATGAATGGGAATCGGGAGGCGCAGAAGGCTGGAATTACCAACAGGTACTGCCCTATTTCAAAAAAGCGGAGACCTGGGCCTTTGGCGGTGATCGCTACCGTGGCGGTGACGGTCCGTTGGGCGTAAACAACGGCAACAACATGCAAAACCCCCTGTATAAGGCCTTTATTAACGCAGGTCAGGACGCCGGTTATTTGCCTACAAAAGACTATAACGGCGCCCAGCAGGAAGGGTTTGGTAGCATGCACATGACGGTCAAAAATGGTCGTCGCTGGTCTACTGCGAATGCGTATCTGCGGCCGGCTATGGGTCGCCCTAATCTGACCGTGGTTACCCATGCTCTGGTGCACAAAGTGCTCCTCGACGGCCATACCGCTACGGGTGTGCGTTACGAACAGAGCGGTAAGCTCCGAGAGGTGAAAGCCACTGAAGAGGTGATTTTGTCGGCAGGGTCCATTGGTTCTCCGCATCTGTTGCAGCTTTCCGGCATTGGTAACCGCGAGGTTCTGGAAAAGGCTGGCATTGAGGTGAAGCACGAGCTGCCGGGAGTGGGTGAAAACCTGCAGGATCATCTGGAGTTTTATTTTCAGTTCCGCTGTGAACAGCCGGTGTCGTTAAACGGCAAGCTCGACTGGTGGAACAAACTGAAAATAGGCGTGCGCTGGATTCTGAAAAAAGATGGCCTTGGTGCCACCAACCACTTCGAATCGTGCGGTTTTATACGTTCCAAAGCGGGCGTGGAATGGCCCGATATGCAATACCATTTCCTGCCTGCGGCAATGCGTTATGACGGCAAAGAAGCGTTTGACGGCGACGGATTTCAGCTGCACGTTGGCCACAACAAACCCAAAAGCCGCGGCACCGTGCACGTCCATTCTGCGGATCCAAAAGAAGCACCACGGATACAGTTCAACTATTTACAGCACGAAGCCGACCGGGAAGGTTTTCGGGCGTGCGTTCGCCTGACCCGGGAGATTATTAATCAGCCAGCAATGGATGAGTACCGCGGGGAGGAAATTCAGCCAGGTACCGCGGTTGACAGCGCCGAGCAAATTGACGCTTTTGTTCGGCAGACGGTAGAGAGCGCTTATCACCCATCCTGCACCTGCAAGATGGGCATCGATGAGCGTGCAGTGGTAGACCCGCAAACTCGGGTTCATGGCATCAAAAATCTGCGTGTTGTGGATTCATCGATTTTTCCAACCATACCCAATGGCAACCTGAACGCGCCTACCATCATGGTTGCAGAGCGCGCCGCCGATCTGATCCGGGGCAAGGAGCCCCTCCAATCTTTAGAGGCACCTGTTGTCATGGATGAACAATGGCAGGTACGTCAGCGTCCAGGAGAGGCAAAACGGCAACAGAGCTAGCGCTTTGGAGTGCTGAGTTGAATGACAAAGGTACTTAAGTACCGTTCACCTTTTCTGCCGGCGCTGCTAACGTGAATTGGTCAAACAATCTTCACGCCACCCGCAAAGGACGCTCTTATGCAACCCACCAGGCACGAGCTCAAGGCGATGGCGCTTGTAGTCCTGATCGCCCTGATGCCGAACACAACACAGGCACAGCCGGCAGACGACCAGACGCGTGTTGCCCGGGATATGATCCGGGTTCTGGAAGCCTACGCAGTGTACAAAATGGGCCAGTATGATCTGGCGTTTGAACGCTATATTGCCCTGGCCGAGGATGGCAACCGCCAGGGAATGCTGAACGTCGCCAACATGTACGCGGAAGGCAAAGGGGTTGAGCAAAATGACACACATGCCTTCCAGTGGTACCTCAGGCTGGCCGAATCAGGCGACAGGTTCGGTATAGCCGAAACAGCAAAGGCCTACCGGACAGGCAGGGGCGTGCAAGAGGATGCGGAACGGGCCCGCTACTGGGAAGAGCAGGCCGGAGTTGGGGGCTGAGCGGATCGGTCGTTCTTGTTATTTCAACAACTCCTTCTGGCCGGCCGGGTCTTCCATGGGAACATTCTGAGCGGTTTCTCCGCTCAGAATCATACGTGCCGCAGCAACGGCGGCATCGCGGTAGGGCATCAGAACAATGTCTGCTTCAGCCCGAGTCAGTTCCGCCGCAGTCTGTTCCCTATGGGCGGCAACCGCTATCCGGCCGTGATAACCAAAGTCTCGCACAGATCTCAGCAGCGCGCGCCGCGGATCGCTATGGGTCAGTCCGGTGTCGTGTTCGGGCACCGCTAACACCAGCCATTTGGCCGCGCCAAGGGGCAGGTGCGCAAGAAATTCCGGGTCAGTTGCATCGCCGAAGATCACGTCGTACCCATCTTTGCGAGCATGGCGGATCGCTTCTGGGCTGAAGTCGACGCCAAGCACTTTCAGCCCGGCCTCGCGCAGCGCGCCCGCAATGCCAAGCCCGTAACGCCCCAGCCCAAACAGAATCACATCGTGTCCTTGCGTGTTTGATGGCGCATCCTCCCGCGGGGTCGCGGCCATGCGCCGGTCGAAGATGCCCAAAAGCGGCTCCATCCGGTTATATATCTGGTGTGAGTAGGTGATCATGTAGGTTGAGGCCGCAATTGTGATAAGGCCCACCAGCGTCACAAGGCCGAGCGCCTGGTCAGAGACATGGCCAATGGTCACGCCCATCGCCATGAAGATCAGGGAAAACTCACTGATCTGCGCCACGGTGAGGCCCGCAAGAAAACCCGTGCGTTTGCGGTAGCCCATGGTCACCATGATGATCAGCACGATCAGCGGATTGCCGATCAGCACGAAGAGCGACAGAACAATGGCCGGCCCTACGCTGTCGCCCAGAATCGACAGGTCCAGAGAGGCGCCGAGTGCGATAAAGAAAAACAGCAGCAGGAAGTCTCGCAGCGAGGCGAGACGTGCGGCAATCGCCTCACGGTAGGCAGTGGAGGCCAGTGAAACACCCGCCAGAAGCCCGCCAAGTTCCTTGCCGAAGCCCAGATAATGGCCAACTGCAGCCAGCAGCGCCGCCCAGCCGATGGCAAACGACACCAGCAGTTCCGGCGCCCGCGCCAACCGGTCGACCAGCGGGTTGGCCACATAGCGGATGAACAACGCCACGGCGAAGAGCATGGCCAGGCCGTAGCCAAGTAACACCAGAACGTCGGTCAGCGCCGCATCGTCGCCGGCACCTACCCCGATGGCCGACAGCACGATCATCGCAATTACCACAACCACATCCTGCACAATCAGGAAACCGAGCGCGATCCGGCCGTGGAGCGAATCGATCTCGCGTTTGTCAGACAACAGCTTGACGATGATAATGGTCGACGAAAACGTCAGTGCCACGGCGACGTAAAAGGCCGTCAGTGCATCAAGGCCAAGTGCCAGCCCGATGCCAAAGCCGAAGACCGTGGTAAAAACTACCTGTCCCAGCCCCGTGACAAGTGCCACGGGGCCAAGTGTGCGGATCAAGTTAAAATCGAGCTTCAGGCCGACCAGAAACAGCAAAACCGCAATGCCCAGTTCGGCCAGTAGGTCGATCTGTTCGTCCGATCGCGCGATATCCAGCACCGAGGGGCCCGCCACAATGCCCACCGCAATAAAGCTCACTATCAATGGTTGGCGCAGAAGAAGCCCGGCAAAGCCGACGCCAGCCGCCAGCACCAGAAGTGCCGCGAACTCATAGAAGATGTAGTCTTGAAGTACCTCGGTCACGATGTCTTCCTGTCGCTTTCGCTCTGCGAATTTTGCCCTGGGTTGCAGGGGTTGTGCGTTCGATGAAGCAGGACACGTTTTTCGATTTCAAGAATCACAAGCAGTGCTGGCCCAACCGCAATTACCGTCAGACCTTGCGCCAGGCTCAGCGGCCGAGTATCGAAGAAGACTTCCATGAAGGGCGCGTAGGTGAACAGGAATTGCAGCGCGGTGACCACCGCAATGGCAATAAGCACGGGCCGCGTTCCCAGCAAGGCCTCGAACGACAGCGAGGTGGTGTTCAGAAAACGCACGGAGAAAAGATAGAATATCTCCATCACCACCAGAGTGTTGACCGCGATAGTGCGAGCCTCCTCGATGCTTGCGCCCTGCCGCTGCGCCCAGGTAAACATCCCAAAGATGCCCGCACAGAACAGAATCGATACGAACGCTACGCGCCACATAACGAAGCGCGACAGGATCGCCTCGGAGGCCGGGCGTGGCGGTCGGAGCATAATACCGGGCTCCGGCCCTTCGAAGGCAAGCGCCATGGCCAGAACGACCGAACTGACCATGTTAACCCAGAGGATCTGCACCGGCGTGATCGGTAGCGTCAGGCCCAGAAGTAGCGCGGCGATCAGCGCCAACGCCTCGCCGCCATTGACCGGTAGAAGAAAAACAATGGCCTTCTGCAGGTTATCGTAGACGGTTCGACCGGCTTGGATGGCGGCGGTGATGGTGGCAAAATTGTCGTCGGCAAGCACGATCTCGGCCGCCTCCTTCGCGGCCTCGGTTCCGGTTCGGCCCATGGCGATGCCAATGTCAGCGCGTTTCAACGAAGGTGCGTCGTTGACCCCGTCGCCGGTCATCGCCACGACGAGTCCGCTGGCCTGCAACGCCTCGACCAGGCGCAGTTTGTGCTCGGGGCTGGTGCGCGCGAAGACGTCGATGCGCGTGGCGTGCTCCCGCAGTTGTTCGGTGCTCAGCCCGTCGATCTGTGCGCCTTCCAGTACCTCTTCGGTGTTATCGAGGCCCAGTTGCCGTGCGATGGCCAGGGCAGTGCCCGCATGATCGCCGGTAATCATCTTGACCCGTATACTCGCTGCCTGGCATTCGGCCACCGCGACGATGGCCTCCTCGCGCGGCGGGTCGATGAGGCCGACGAGCCCCAGAAGCGTTAGCCCGCCTTCGACATCGTCAAACGTTAGCTTACGCGCGCCCTCCGGCCCACGTCTTGTGGCGATGGCCAGAACACGCTGGCCCTGGGCGGCAATTTCGGACGCTGCACGCTGCCAGTATTCGGCATCCAGCGGACCGGCCTCGTCGCCCTCCGCTTGCTGGTCGGTGCACATGGCTAGAATGCGCTCGGGCGCACCTTTTACATGGATTGCAGCCGTATTGTGTTGATCATGATGCAGCGTTGCCATGAAGCGGTGCTGCGCATCGAAGGGGATAGCGTCGGTCTGCGGATTGGCGCGGCGGACATCACCCGTCACCAGCCCTGCTTTGCAGGCAAAGGCGATCAGCGCGCCTTCCATTGGGTCGCCTTGAACGTTCCAGCCCGTTTCCGTTTGAGCCAGTTCGGCGTCGTTGCAAAGCATGGCTCCAAGGGCGAGGTCGCGCAGGAGCGGGTGGGTGCCATGCCCGACCTCCTGTGTTTCAAACATGATGGTGCCATGGGGCGCATACCCCACCCCGGTCACGGCAAAGCGCCGTCCTGCGGTGACCACCGTAGTCACCGTCATCTCGTTGCGGGTGAGCGTGCCGGTCTTGTCAGTGCAGATGACCGAAACCGAGCCCAGGGCCTCTATCGCGGGAAGACGACGCACGATCGCGTTGCGCCGCGCCATCGCCTGCACGCCGATGGCGAGTGTTACGGTCATGATGGCCGGCAGGCCCTCGGGGATTGCCGCTACCGACAGGCCGACCACGGCGATGAATATCTCGGCAAAGCCCATTTCAGCCACGACATAGCCGAAAGCAAGAATAATCGCGGCCAACACGAGGATAACGCCGGTAATGCGGCGGGCGAAGACCTCCATTTGCAACAGAAGCGGCGTGGTTGTTGTCTCTACGCTGGTTAGAAGCCCGCTGATTCGCCCGATTTCGGTCGCCGCTCCCGTTGCCACAACAACGCCGCGCCCGGTGCCGGCGGCGACCAGTGTGCCGCTAAAAGCCATTGAGTGGCGGTCGCCGACAGGCGCATCGGCGGCGACGGAATCTATGTCTTTGTCGGTAGGGACGGATTCACCGGTCAGCACCGCCTCCTGCACGCGCAGGCCTTTGGCTGCGACCAGCCGAAGGTCGGCGGGCACCTTGTCGCCTGCGTCCAGAAACACGATGTCTCCCGGCACCAGTTCCTCGGCAGGCACCGTTGCCCGACGCCCGCCACGCAGCACGCGCGCGTCCGGTGCCAGCATATCGCGGATCGCCGACAGCGCCTGTTCGGCGCGGCCCTCCTGCACAAAGCCGATTACCGCGTTAACCAGCACGACCGCCAGGATCACGCCGGTATCGACCAGATGACCCAGCGCGGCCGTGACAACGGCTGCGGCCAGCAGCACATAGATCAGAACATTGCGGAATTGCCTGAGGAACCGGCGCAGCGGCCCGTCGGGTGCAGCTTCCGGCAGCCGGTTTGGCCCGGTTCTGCGAAGCCGGTCCGCGGCCTCATCCGCGCTCAGCCCATCTAGCCTGGTGTCAACACCTTTGAGAGCCTCGCCCTCTGCGAGCGAATGCCACTTAAGGTCCGCCGCGCTGCCACCATCATGCCGGACCGATGGGGAATCATCGGCGTCATCGCCGGATCGGTCGTTCATTTGTTTTCTCCAAGGCTGGCATCCTTCCAGCCGGGTTTGCGCGTTGCGTAGCCTGGTATTGTCAGAAAGGGCTTGTTCAGCATGCGGGCGTCCTTAAGAGCGTTCACGTCAATGAAGAGTTATCCCTCACTATAGAACATCTCAAACGTGGTTGAACATATGTCAGGAGCTGTGAGACTGAGGCAAGCGATACATTTGCCTTGTGGGGGGGTGGGAAAACTACGTTGATGACTAAAGTTGGAGCATTTTCCGTGTGCCAACCGGGTGTTAGGTCGGGGAGGCCCTAAAAGCCTTCCCGACGTGTCAAAGGCTAACTCATTACCTAACGCTGCTTACGATCCGAACAGGTTATAGATAAACACCGCACCCACAGCCACTGGCGTTATGTAGCGCACGGTGATGTACCACAGGCGAAACATAGGCTTTGAAAGCGCGAGTTCCTTTTCCATCGCCTCCCGCGACATCACCCAGCCGGCAAACACAGCAACCAGCAGGCCGCCCAAGGGCAACAGAATGTTGGCGGTGAAGAAGTCCAGCAGATCAAAGACGGTCTTGCCCTCTAGCATGCCAATCCAGCCCAGTGGTGCAAAATCTGACCACAGGTTCAGGGAAAGGATCGACGCAATGCCCAGTAACCAACACACGAAGCCTGCTGCCAGCGTGCTGCGGGTGCGATTCATGCTTTTTTGTTCTTCCAGCCATTCAACGATGGGCTCCAGCAGGGAAATGCCCGACGTCCAAGCGGCGAATATCAGCAATACAAAGAACAGGGTTCCGAACAAGCTGCCCATGGGCATCTGGCCGAATGCCAACGGCAGGGTCTGAAAGATCAGCCCAGGGCCGGCTCCAGGCTCAAGGCCGTTTGCAAACACAATCGGGAAGATGGCCAAACCGGCAAGCAGCGCTACCCCGGTATCGATGACGCAGACGGCAATGGAGGTTTTAGCGATGGATATACCTTTTGGCAGGTAGGAGCCGTAAGCCATCATGACCGCCATGCCCAGGCTCAGGGTGAAGAAGGCGTGGCCGAGCGCCACCAGAATGCCCGAGGTAGTCAGTTTGGAGAAGTCCGGCTGGAACAGGAATGTCACGGCCCGGCCGAATTCACCGGTGGTCATGGCGTAGCCGACAACCGTGAGCAGCAGCAGAAACAGGGCCGGCATCAGAATACTGACCGCGCGCTCAAGCCCCGCACGAACGCCTTTCGCGACTACAAACATAACCAAGGCCATAAACAGGGTGTGCCACATCAGCAGCGTTACCGGATCGGCCAGCAGGTCAGAGAAGATGGCACCAATGGCATCCGCAGACTGGCCGGTGAGTTGCCCGCTGGCCGCTGTGCCCACATAGGATACGGCCCAGCCACCAATCACCGAGTAGAACGACAAAATCAGGAAGCCGGCGATCACCCCGACTGCGCCGACCATACGCCAGGCCGGGTTCAACCTGTCGTGACTGGCAATCGCTTTGAGGCTGTTAACCGGGCTGCGACCGCCGCGGCGACCAATCAACACTTCGGCCATCATGATGGGCAGGCCAATCGCCGCGATGCACAGAAGGTAAACCAGTACAAAGGCGCCACCGCCATTTTCACCGGTGATGTAGGGGAATTTCCAGATATTACCCAGGCCCACGGCAGAGCCTGTGGCCGCAAGAATAAACGCAAAGCGTGAGGACCAGAGCCCCCGTTTGGCGTTGGAGCCTTCTATTGCTTCCGCAATGGGCGCATGTGATTCAGACATAATTTTTCCCTGCTAGGTCGTTGTTTTTGTTTGGAAGAACAGGGCCGTGAATGAATCACGGCTCTTTAAAGCAGATGCCGCTAACTACCCGGCGCCCACAAGTTGCTCGCGCGGTGCCTGAGCTACGCTTGAGTGCTTCTGGAAGCGTTCTTCGGCGAGCGTATTGGCCACCGCACCGGTTGGCATGCCACTGGCGTCCGAGCGTGTAAAGATCTCGGTAAGCGTGCGGCCTATGCCCTCCACATGGGCGCGTACTTTCTCTGGTGGAGCGCCGGTGCGTTCGTAGAACACGTCGATGATGCCGCCGGCGTTAATGGCGAAGTCCGGCGCATAGAGAATACCGCGGTCTTTTAATGCCTGATCGTGATCCGGGCGTTGCAACAGATTGTTGGCGGCGCCCGCAATGATCGTGGCCTTCAGGCGGGGAATGCTGTCGTCGTTAAGCACCGCGCCCATGGCGCAGGGTGCAACCACGTCTACCGGCAGGAAAAGAATGTCCTCGGCTGAAGCCGCATGGGCACCCAGTTCATCTATCGCACGCTGCATGTTCGCGTGATAAATGTCGTATACCCAGAGCTCTGCGCCGGCGTCTCTTAGATGACGGGCCAGGCGGTAGCCCACGTTGCCCACACCCTGAATAGCCACCTTCAATCCGGTCAGATCCTCGCGGCCAAGCTTGTACTTTACCGCTGCTTTCAAACCCACAAAGGTGCCGTAGGCTGTGGTGGGGGAGGGGTCTCCATTGCTGGGTTGGCCGTCAAAAGCGATGCGCTCGACAATGCCGGCGACGTGCTTCGTATGCCGCCCCATGATTTTCAGATCTGCCACACTGGTGCCGGAATCTTCGGCGGCAATGTACTGGCCTCCAAGCCCGTCCAGGTGTTTGCCCATGGCTTCCAGCAAGGCTTCGCTTTTTTGTTTGCGCGGGTCGCCGATGATCACCGATTTACCGCCGCCGAGGTCAAGATTGGCCAGTGCGGATTTGTAAGTCATGCCTTTCGAAAGGCGCAGTACATCGCGCAGCGCTGCTTCATCGCTGGCATAGGGGAACATTCTGCAACCGCCCAGTGCGGGCCCGCGGGAGGTGTTGTGCACCGCGACAATGGCTTTAAGCCCGGTTTCCGGATCACAGACAAACGACAGGTGTTCGTGGTTATCAAATTCGGGATGGTTGAATACAGTCATGGGGGATCACCTCTCTTCCTTGGCCCGGGTGGACGCTAATTCGTGGAAACAAAGGGTGACTATCTGAACAGGTAGGCGCGATTGTGCACGGCGCAATACGCCTTGGAGACGTGTTGACATAAGCATTTTGAAATCCTCTCCACCTGGCCGGATCTCGGCGGCAGTGGCGGTGTTGTTTTTGTCGTCCGGCTTGTGGCCGGCGTTTGATTTCATGCACCCGGATCTCCCGAAGGGGATTGCCCTTTTGGGGTCGGGTTATCTGTAAGCTAATCTTTGAAAGCTCAGGGGTCAATCGTTAACCGGAAAATCTCCTGTAAACTCAACTTCATTGTGGAACCTCTCGCTTTACCAGCGCTATGGCTTGAAAATAGGCGCGCTCCGGATTTCAGTCACTACTCCACGTTTATAAGGCTATTTGCATGCGTTCTGCGTTCCAGATTTATGTTGTGCCCGCAGTGTTTGTCTGGCTCTGGAGCACCGGGTTTATTGGTGCCAAGTACGGCTTACCCTACGCTGAACCTTTCACGTTGTTGCTTTACCGGATGCTGTTCACGCTGGTGCTGTTGGGCGTGCTGGCTCTGGTGCTAAAGGTTACCTGGCCGTCTTGGCGCGGGGCGGGACACACCGCGGTTACCGGTTTGCTGGTGCATGGCTGTTACCTGGGCGGTGTCTATTACGCTATTCAAGGCGGCATGCCGTCCGGTATTATTTCGCTGATTGTTGGGCTGCAGCCGCTGGTCACGGCGTTGGCGGCGGTGGTGATATTGCGTGAGTCGGTTACGCGGCGGCAGTGGGTGGGTTTGTCGCTGGGATTGCTGGGCGTAAGCCTGGTGCTGATGGAAAAGCTGGGTGGCGGGCCTGGGATAGAGGGCTTTCCCCTGTGGACTCTGGGGTGGGCGATGCTGTCATTGCTCGGTATCTCGGTAGGCACGGTTTACCAAAAGCGCCATGGCGGGAGCGTTAACCTGGTGGCGGGGACCTTTATTCAGTACAGCGCCGCCTCGGTGTTTTTCGCGATCGGTGCGTTCGCGCTTGAAACCCGCGAGGTGGTCTGGAACATCCAATTACAGTTGTCCATGGCGTGGCTGGTGTTCGGGGTATCGATTGGTGCCATTCTATTGCTCATGCTGCTGATTCGTCGGGGTGCGGCGTCGCAGGTGGCCAGTCTGTTTTATTTGGTGCCGCCGGTCACAGCGCTGCAAGCCTTTTGGTTGTTCGATGAGCGCCTGGGTGTCTTGGCCATAGCCGGTGGTGTGGTTTCTATCACCGGTGTGGCGTTTGCGGTTACGGGGCGCAAGCAACCGGCACAGTGAACCTGTCATGCGCCAGCTTCTTTCAGTTGGCTGGCAAGACACGCATAAACGCAATGTTTAACCTGACACGGAGCACGCGGGCTTTTACAGTAGGCCAATGCTGAACGTTTCGAGGACAATTCCAATGACATGGCGATCGCTGCTACCGCTGTTTACTATCGCGATACTGTTTGGCCTTGGCGGTTGCGCCAGTAATCAGGATCTTGGTACATCAGACAACAATCGCTGGCAGCCGTCAGAGCGGCCCGCGACCGGTAGTGAAATGGCTGCAGCCCAGCAACTCTGGCAGGTGTTCGAGCGCTATGAAGGCACGCCTTACCGCTACGGAGGCATGTCTGCCAGCGGTTTTGACTGCTCCGGTTTCATCACCACTGCATACCACGAAGCCATAGGGCGCCGTTTACCCCGCACCACTCATCAGATGCTGGCCGCCGGAGAAAGAGTTCCCCTGGACAACCTGCGCACCGGCGATCTGGTGTTTTTTAATATAAAGGGAAAGGATCAGCACGCCGGAATCTACATGGGCGATGACAGTTTTATTCACGCATCGACATCGTCTGGCGTTATGCGCTCATCCCTTAATGGCTACTATTGGCGCGGCCGGATCAGTCAGGCTCGAAGATTTTATTAATCTTCGGTCGGGATGCCATCGGTTACCCCCTCAATGAATAACGGTGTATTTAAAGCATGAGTGAAGAACAACCGAATAGCCCATTGCACGGAGTGACGCTTGAGAAGATTGTTACCAGGCTGGAACAACATTACGGCTGGGAGGGGTTGGCTCAAAGAATCAACATAAATTGTTTTAAGAGCGATCCGTCCATCAAATCGTCGTTGAAGTTTTTACGCAGAACCCAGTGGGCCAGAGATAAGGTTGAAGATCTGTATATATCAACGTTTGAAGGAAATTATACGGGGAAGGTGTGACCACAATGGGTGCTGGCGCGCCCGAAAGGGCGGCCAGCGTTTGCGTTTAAAGCTTGGTTACAAAGGTGCGTGCCTGGTAAAGGGCCAGGCCACTGAGCACAATAATGACGGCAACGGCGAGCATGTCAGCCCCCGGATAACCCCAGAAATCAGACATAGTGTCTCCTTGGTGAAAAATTTAAGTTCCACTGGCTATCAGGCCAGTGCGGTGTCGCGCATCCGTTGACGACCGAAGTCGTTAAGCTTGAACTTGAACAACACGCGGCCTGCGCCAAAATAGGCCTGATGATCGAGCTCTTCCTCAACGCTCTCGATGATGCCGCTGGAGAACAGGTCAGTCAGTGTGACGCGGGTATTGCCGCGCCAGTAGGCACCGCTAAGACCGTATTCACTCATCACCGCATCGCTGATTTGCCAGTCCCAGATGCCGCCATGCTGCTGGTCATGGATCAGCTGTAGAATGCGGCCTTTCATGTGCAATTTATTCATGGTTTGCTCCAATGATCACGAGTGGGCTGCACTCGTCGTGGCGGTGGACGTTTTGGTGTCGCTCGACACGGCACGGACGACCTCAAGCACTTCGTCGCTTTCAGTGAACATGACAAACCCGCCTATTACGAACAGGGCCAAGCCTGCAAGGAAGTTCCAATCCGGAAATTCGAGGGTGAATGCGGCTAGGAAGATGACGGCAAAAAGCCCGTACAACGCCGCAATTGCTTGCCCTCGTCCAACACCTATCAGTGGGAAAGATTTGTACCAGGAGACATAGCAGAAAGCGAAGCTCACGCCCGCCAGCATTAGCCAGCCGATCACTGCCCAGTTGAACGTGGCGATGACCAGTTCCACAACCGGTTGGTCGGTGAAGAAGTAGATTGCAGGTAAAATCAGTAGAACCCAATACAGGACTTCGGCCGTGAACCTCACCGTAATACCCACATCCGGATCGGCCACATCCAGCCCGCGGCCTGCAATTGCACCTTCTACACCCCAGCCAATGGCCGCCATTGCACCGCCCAGATAGCCCAGCCAGCCGGCGTCGCCGGTGCCCGTGATTTCAGCAATAATGCCGGGCGCATAGACGGTCACGCCACCGGCCAGAATGATAAAAATACCCACCGCTGCGCGTTTGGTGATCTTCTCCTGATACCAGAGTCTGGCCAGGGTGGCGCCGATGATGGGGTACATCAGCGCGGAAATGGCCGCGAAGGCCCCGCCGATGTAGCCTATCGCCAGATAAGAGCCAAAAATGGCCATCGGGCCGCCAAATATGGCGCCGATGAAGAACCACTTGGATATAAAACGCATCTGCCTGATGGTGCGAACGTATTCCCCCAATTTGCCTAACACTCCGTTCCAGACAAACAGAAAGAACAACACGGCAATGGCGTTGAAGGTGGTCAGCACCGCCGCTGCCAGCAGAAACTGGGCGTTGGTATCGAAGCTCAAGTTAATATAGGGCGTTTCAAACCACACCGCGGACCCTGGCACATACCAGGCACCCCAGAGCACGGCTGCCCACATAGCCCACATAAAGCCCCAGCGTATGCTGCTGGAGGTGAAGCGCGACCGAGCCTGGCTCAGGCTTGGTTGATTCATACAGTCTCCTTTGCTGGCTGCGCTTGCTTCACCTTGAGGAAGGCTTCAAGAGAATCGTCCATCGCATCCATCCAGGGCGTATGGTGCACCGGTGCCAGGGTGCCCGTCAGCGTGGAGCGGTAGCTTCTGTTACGGTAGCCAAGAATGTCCGCTTCCTTATCGTGTTCCCATTGCTTGAAAATGCCAGCAACGGCGGTTACATCGAACGCCGGGTAGTCGGTAGGTTCAAGCAGATCCTGTATATAGGCTGCCTGAAAATCGATCTCGTCGACGGGGTCAACGAGCTTCAGCTCGCGGGCGACCCATTCACGGCTATCGGCCGCCATGGCGTCGTCTGCCGGCAGTGTGATGCGGCCGAGCATGACGTCACGGGCATACCAGGCCTGGGCGTCGAACATGTTGAAGGTGTAGTACTGATCCTGCATGCCCAGGAATATCAGCTTGGGATTGGCCAGGGAAACAATGCCCTTGTACAAACCTTCCGGGTACATCCGGTTGTGGGTGGTCAGCGTCAGTTCGTTGGGCAGGAACGGGAAGTGATGCTGATACCCGGTACACAGGATGATCGCATCGACTTTTTTGCTGGTGCCATCCTTGAAGTGGGCTGTCTTGCCGATCACTTCGGTGAGCAAGGGCACTTCGGTGAAGGACTCCGGCCACTCGAAGCCCATGGGCTGTGTGCGATAGCTGAAGGTGACCGACCTTGCGCCGTACTTGTGGCACTGCGTGCCTATGTCTTCTGCGGAATAGCTGCTGCCGATCAGCAAAAGATCCTTACCTTTGAACTCGCATGCGTCGCGGAAATCGTGGGCATGCAGCACACGGCCGGGAAACTGCTCCAGACCTTCAAAATAGGGCACATTGGGGGTCGAAAAGTGCCCGGTAGCCACGATAACATGGTCGAACTCTTCGGTGTTCAGTTTGTCCTGTTTCAGGTCCCGTACTGTCACCGCGAACTTGCCGGTGGCTTCGTTGTGGTCAACCCAGTGCACCGCGGTGTTAAAGCGGATGTACTGTCGGACATTGCTCTTGGCTACACGGCCCATAATGTAGTCGCGCAGCACGGCGCGGGGTGGGTAAGACGGGATAGGGCGCCCAAAATGTTCCTCGAAGCTGTAATCCGCGAACTCCAGACATTCCTTGGGTCCGTTTGACCATAAATAGCGGTACATGCTGCTGTGAACCGGCTCGCCATAGGCATCCAGGCCCGTACGCCAGGTGTAGTTCCAAAGACCGCCCCAGTCATTCTGTTTTTCGTAGCATACGATTTCGGGGATATCTGCACCGGCGTCGCGGGCTGCTTCAAAAGCACGTAATTGGGCCAAGCCGCTTGGGCCTGCACCTAAAATGGCAATTTTAAAACTCATAATGATTCCTGTTTAAGGCGTTGTATCGAGCACCGGGCAAGAGCGGCCAGGGCGACAACTGGAAGCGAAAAAGGGCTCAGCTTTGACCGGCAACGATCAAGCCATGAGGTTTCGCAGTGAGACACACCAAATTCGGACTGACCGATGGCGGAATAGGATATCAACGGCAACTGTCGGAAGAGACAGGGCGTCAAGAGTGGGAAGACCACAGATCTGTATGCGAGATATCGAGAAAACGCTGGAGGGAAGCGCTCGGATGGCTAAAGCATATTGAAAATGCTTCGTAGCTCGCACGTCAGGGGGGGCACCTTAGCACATCTTGGGCTGCGGCGTTTTTGCTGGGGGGCCGTTTAAGCCTGAAACGCTCAAGTTATCTTTCACGATGCCGATACATTGCTGACAGAACAGGGATTTTGGTGTTGACCCGAGCGGGGTCTCTAGATTAAATGTCTTCCTTGTATACACCACAACCATAACAACAGTGGAGATTCTACCGTGAAGTTCAACTTGTCCTGGCGCCAGAAGTTCCGGATGCTCATCGTCGTAACACTGACAGGCTTGACCATTATCGCCGGGGCCATTTTCTGGGGATTAGAGGCCGTTTCATCCTCTTATGAGTCCGTTTATCAGATATCACGCTACGAAACGAGCGCGAGTAAGCTTGTCACCAAATGGAACACGGTTGAAAAACAACTCAGCACGCTCTCCGGGGGCGACCAGAATGAGCTGCTGGCGAATCTGGATGAGCTGACATCAGACGCCAAGGCACTGCAACGCCAAGCAAATCAGCTGAACGATCCAGGCAGTATCCGCTTTGCGGAATCCATTCATACGGAAGCCGAACGTTATGTGACGCTGCGTCAGGAATGGCTGCGGCAGGTAATGTTGCTCGGTTTGGCTGGCAACGCCGGGATTCGCCAGGAACTCGCTGTCGTTATGGCACAACTCCAGGAGGAGTCATTCAGCCTGATTGAAGAGGCTATTCTTGAAATCGAGAGAACATCCTATAATTACATCAACACTCGCGATCCCGCGCTGGCGGAAGCTTCAAGCCAAGCCATTAAGGTGCTGGAAGACTTTGTTAAAGAGTACGAGTGGGAAAACATCGTGATTGGCGAAAAAACCCGCCAGTACCGTGACGCGTTTGACCGAGCTGCTGCCGTTCTGCAGCAAATTGCCACCACTTCCAACAATGCAGAACAAGCCGGCGCCAACCTTCAGCAGCAAGTTATAGCGCAAGCTGAGTCTCTGCAATCCGGTCTTATTGCGAGCACTCTTTTGAGCGCCGAAAACGCCAAAGTGTCGGCCAAAATGGTCAGCATTGGCTCTATTTTACTGTTTGCACCTTTATTGGTTCTGGTGCTGTTTCTTACCTCGCGGGCTCTGGTTACCCAGCTCAACCGGGTGGTTGAGCTCTTGTCGCGGGTGTCAGAGGGCGACCTCACAAAGAAACTGTCACTCGGCGACAATGCCAACGATGAATTCAACATTCTGGGCAGGGCCACCAACCAGATGATCGATAAAATCGGCGCGCTGATGCAAGAGTCTATTGCCGGCACCCGGGATTTGATCGAGGTTCATAGCGAGCTTGAAAAAACCATGGTTCGACTGGCACACAACAACGAGATAGTTGAATCCCAGACTATCCTGGTGGCCACTGCCAGTCAGCAAATATCTGTCACCCTGAACGATGTTGCCGAACGCACATCGCAGGTGGGTGTTGCTACTCAAGCCGCCAACGAGTCGGCGCAGTCTGGGGCTCACGTGGTTGAAGCCAGCGTGACCTCAATGCGCCTGCTGTCGGGGGTCATTCAAGATACCCATGGTCATGTCAAACTGCTCAACCAGGCCAGCGCCAAAGTCGCCGGCATTATTGACGTTATCAACAGTCTGGCGGACCAAACCAATCTGCTGGCGCTTAACGCTGCGATTGAAGCTGCGCGGGCGGGTGACGCAGGGCGCGGTTTTTCAGTGGTGGCGGACGAAGTTCGCACCCTGGCACAGAAAACCGTTGCCGCCACCACCAACATTGTTGGCATTATTGACGAGCTCAACTTGCAGACCACCAGTATGGACACCCTGGCTAACAACGGGCTCAAAATCGCGAAAGAAGGTGAACACCATGCGTCGCAGATTGCAGGCGCTATGGGTGGGGTGGCTCAATCGATTGTCACCTTGAACTCAGAAATGGATCAGGTTGTGGTTGCCGTGGAGGAAATTTCCGTCACCACTGAGGACATTGCGCAAAAAATGGAAGAAATCCGCGGGCAGAGTGTCGAAACGCAAGCCATTGGCGCTGAGCTTGGCAGGCAGAATCAGCGTTTGTCTGAGCAGGCTAACGTGATTTCCGAAAGTACGCGGCGCTTTAATGTCTAACCAACTGGCCCCTACGTCGAGCGGCCAGTTGGCTTCGTTTTTGATGTTTGGGTAGAAAATCGGCCCGAGCAATGTCCTGAAGTTGCACTAGGCTATAGATAGCCATTCATCGGTTCATGGGTTCAGCTGAAGGATATCTACATATGAAGATCGGTATTCCAAAGGAAATTTACGCAGACGAGCGACGGGTTGCGGCAACGCCACCCTCGGTACACAAACTGATTGGGCTGGGGTATCAGGTTACGGTCGAGACGAGCGCAGGCGAGGCGGCGCACTATCACGACTCAGCCTATGAAGCCGTTGGTGCGACGATTGCGACGGATGTCGGCGCTTTGTGGAGCGACTCGGATTTTATTCTAAAAGTTCGCGCACCCATGGAAAATCCGGCGCTGGGTAAGCACGAAGCCGATCTGATGAAGGAAGGTGGTTTTCTGGTCAGTTATATCTGGCCGGGGCAGAACCCTGAGCTTCTGGAAAAGCTTGCCGCCCGTAAGGTGACTACTTTCGCTATCGACAGCCTGCCGCGAATCAGCCGGGCCCAGAAGATGGATGCGCTAAGCGCCATGGCGAATATTGCCGGATACCGCGCGGTGGTGGAGGCGGCCAGTCACTTTGGACGCTTCTTTACCGGGCAGATGACGGCCGCAGGAAAAGTGCCGCCGGCCAAGGTGATGGTGATCGGTGCTGGTGTAGCGGGCCTTGCGGCTGTGGGCGCTGCCAACAGCTTGGGGGCCATTGTGCGGGCGTTCGACACCCGGCTGGAAGTGAAAGAACAAATTGAAAGTATGGGCGCCGAATTCCTGCAACTGGATTTTGGTGAGGAGGAGGGCAGCGGCACCGGCGGTTATGCCAAGCAGATGAGCGACGAGTTCATCAAGGCAGAGATGGCGCTGTTCGCGGAACAGGCTAAAGAAGTCGACATTATTATTACCACCGCTCTTATTCCCGGCAGGCCCGCGCCCAAGCTGATTACCGCGGACATGGTGAAATCCATGAAGCCTGGCAGCGTGATTGTTGATCTGGCCTCCGAGCGTGGTGGTAACTGCGAACTCACCGAGCCTGGCAAAATCGTTGAGAAGCATGACGTTACGCTGATTGGCTACACGGATCTGCCAAGCCGCATGGCTAAAGTCGCCAGTGATCTTTACGCCACCAACCTGTTTCACCTTTTAAGTGAGCTGACGCCAGAGAAAAACGGCCAGCCGCAGGTGAATATGGAAGATGACGTCATTCGTGGCCTGACCGTAGTGCTGGATCAAGAGGTGACCTGGCCACCGCCGAAACCGCACACGCCGGTTAGCCCTAAAGCTGCGCCTGGCACCGAAGAGCCCTCAGCAGAACAGAAGGCAGCCGCCCGCAAAGAGTCGGAGCGTCGTAGCCTTGTTGGTAAGGGCGTTGTGCTGATTATCACCATTGCTGCGCTTTATGGCATTGGCGCTTACGCACCGGATAGCTTTTTGAGGCACTTCACCGTGTTTGTCTTGGCCTGCTTTATTGGCTGGCAGGTTGTCTGGAACGTAACGCCTTCTTTGCACACACCCTTGATGAGTGTGACCAACGCCATCAGCGGCATTATTGTGATTGGTGCGATATTGCACCTGGCGCAGGCGGAAAGTCTTGCGGTCGGGATTATGGCGTTTGTGGCGGTGCTGATTGCCAGCATCAACGTAGGGGGTGGCTTCCGGGTTACCCATCGCATGCTTAAAATGTTCCGCCGCTAGGAGGCACCCGCTATGAGTTCAGGACTTGTGAGTGTGGCCTATGTGGTCGCCAGCGTATTGTTTATTCTCAGCCTTGGAGGTTTAAGCCACCAGGAATCATCGCGCCGCGGCAATCTTTACGGGGTTGCCGGCATTCTCATCGCGCTGGTGGCGACAGTGGCCAGCGTCAGTGATAGCGGGCTTGTTGCTATTGTGATTGCGGTGCTAGTAGGCGCCAGTATTGGCATTGTTATCGCCGACAAGGTGGAAATGACCCAGATGCCACAATTGGTGGCGCTGCTGCACAGCTTTGTAGGCTTGGCTGCGGTGTTGGTGGGTTTCTCTGGCTACATCGAGCCGTTGATACAAACGACCGGGGCCGAGCACACCATTAAGCTGGTGGAGGTGTTTTTAGGTGTGTTTATTGGCGCCATTACGTTCACGGGTTCACTGATTGCTTGCGGCAAACTGGATGGCCGTATCGACAGCAAAGCTCTAACGCTGCCAGGCCGGCACTTGATGAATTTGGCGGCGCTGTTAGCGTCGGTGCTGTTGGGCGCCTGGTTCCTGGGCACCGATAGCATGGCGCCGGGCGTTATTGCACTGGTACTGATGACACTGATTGCCGCTGCTTTGGGTGTGCATCTAATCATGGCCATTGGCGGCGCCGACATGCCGGTGGTGGTTTCGATGCTCAACAGCTATTCCGGCTGGGCCGCAGCGTCTATCGGTTTTATGCTGGGCAATGATTTGCTGATCGTAACTGGCGCGCTGGTCGGCAGCAGTGGCGCGATTCTCAGTTACATCATGTGCAAAGCGATGAATCGGTCGTTTATCAGCGTAATTTTGGGTGGTTTCGGTCAAACCAGCAGCAGCTCTGCCGCCGCTGGGCCTGATCAAACGGCTTTGGAAACCAATATTGAGGAGGTATGCGAGGAACTGCGTAACGCGGATTCGGTGATTATCGTACCGGGTTACGGCATGGCTGTAGCTCAGGCCCAAAACGGGGTTAGCGAGATGACCAAGTTGTTGAAAGCGCGCGGAACAACGGTGCGGTTTGGCATTCATCCGGTTGCCGGCCGCCTGCCCGGTCACATGAACGTGCTGCTGGCGGAAGCGAATGTGTCTTACGATATTGTGCTGGAGATGGACGAAATCAACGCCGATTTCCCGCAGACCGACGTGGTGCTGGTTATTGGTGCTAACGACACGGTGAACCCGGCCGCAGCGGAAGATCCTGGCAGCCCCATTGCCGGAATGCCGGTGCTCGAGGTTTGGAAAGCACGGCAAGTGGTTATTCTTAAGCGTGGAATGGCAACGGGTTATGCCGGAGTAGAAAACCCGCTGTTCTTTAAAGACAACTCCCGCATGCTCTTTGGTGATGCCAAAGACAGCATCGATAAACTGGTCAGCGCGTTGCGGGTCTGAGGCGTGACAGTAAGCGGCTACTTACCGGAAAATTCAGCGGGCCGCTTGCTGATAAAAGCGGACACGCCTTCCTTGAAATCCCGGGTCTCGGCTGCTTTCAAAAATGCCAGCCGCTCAGCTTCAAGCTGCGCGGCCAATGGCCTTCCGCCGGCTTGATCAACAAGCCGGCGGAAGGCACCGAAGGCCCGGGTTGGCCCGGTGGCCACACGCTTCACGATAGCCGCCAGTGTTTCGTCAAAGGAACCTGAAGAGGCGACCTCGGTCAACATGCCCCAGTCTTTGGCTTCCGTTGCTGTGAGCTGGCGTCCCAGTAACATCATCGCCGACGCACGTGCTGCGCCGATCTTATGCGGCAACGACCAGCTGCCACCGCAGTCCGGTACGGCGCCTATGCCGTTGTAGGCGATCAGAAATTTCGCGTTTTCTTCTGCTACGATTAGGTCTGCTATCAGCGCGAGGCTGAGCCCGGCGCCCGCTGCGGCACCTTTTACAGCGGCAATAATCGGTGCATCCATGCTCCGCAGCAGCAGAATTGCTTCATGAAGCGGTACGAGTAAACCATTGATCAGGTCTCGGGTCTGTTCGGGGGTGCCGGCCATGCTGGCGACATCGCCGCCGGCCATAAAGGCTTTCCCTGCGCCGGTTAACACAATGCAGCGTAATCCCTGTTGTTTTTTCAATTCTATTACCGCTTCCAGGAACGCCTCGGCCATGGCTATGTTGATGGCATTGCGAACCTCGGGACGGTTGAACGTAAGGGTAGCGACCCCGGTTTTTTCATCAAATAACGGGATTAACGGGTTGGCGGTCATGGTTCTGCCTTTTAAGATTAACCATAGTGGTTGCGCGATCTCCAAAAGCGGGCAATGGCTGGTTTAGCACTCACGCCATGAACCATTATGGAAAGAGCGACCACAACCAGGGTCAGGTGCATTAACTCAAGTGCCACATTCTTTGGTAGCCCGTGCTGGATCGCGTACATCAGATAGTATAACGAGCCAATGCCCCGCACCCCGAACCAGCTTGCCATATTGCGCAGGTCCATCGGCGCCTTGCTTCCCAGCAAACCGAGATGAACGCTGACGGGGCGGGCAATGAAGAACAAAAATGCGGCGAAACCAACGGCCCGCCAACTCCAGGAATCCCAGAAAAGCGAACCGCCGATCAACAAGACCAGCACAATTTCCGCAAGTTTCTCCAGATGTTCGTTAAAGACCAGGGAGCTTTGATGGATGTGGACGATGGCAGGAGGTTCACCCTTTTCAGCAATCTCCTTTTCAGCAGTCTCGTTTTCAGACTCTTCAGCAAACTCTCCGGAGGTTACAGACGCGTAGTTTTGCATCAGGCCCGCGTGCTTCAATTCAGTATGGCGCAACGCCACGGCGGCGCTGAATACCGCCAGAAAGCCCCACGCATCTACCAATAAACTGAGCCCGTAGGCAAAGGCAAGCAGTCCCAGGCCGAGAAAGTTTTCCAGCAACTCTGAGTGGGTAAACGTTTTGCGGGTCATATGGACGACCCAGCCGACACAACAGCCCGCCATAATACCAATTCCGATACCCGCGCCGCTGGCCCAGATTACATCCACTGCCAGCCAGCGCCAGCCGTTGTCGCCAAGATCGTGCAGCCCCAGCAATCCAAGGCCCAGCATAACGAAGGGGAAGGCGCTGCCGTCGTTCATGCCCGCCTCGGAGGTTAAGGCAAAGCGTAATCGGTCGGGGTCGTTGGCGTGACGCGTCTGTACTTCGGTCGCCAGCACCGGGTCCGTAGGTGCCACCACAGCGCCAAGCAATACGGCTGCACCAAGCGGTAAGCTGAGCCAGTAGTAACCAAAGAGCGTTACAAGACCAACCGTAAGCGCCATGGACACAACCGCCAGCCGCAGAGGCGTACGCCATCGCGCAAAATTAACCGGTACCGGCATTTTTGCGCCGGCGCAGTACAGTGAAATAAGCACCGCTATTTCAGTCAGCAGCTCCATCAGCGCCGACTCTTCCAACGGATTGAAATGAAACAGGCCAAAGCCCATCGGCCCGATAACGGCTCCGATAACCAGATACACGATGGCTGACGTGACGGGAATCGTATTGATATAGGACGCTGTGAAGCCCACCGCCAGCAACAGCGAACCAACTAATATAAACCAGGTGGCAGTGGTCATGAGTGACCCTGTGGTGCGTGTTAAAGAGAGAAAAACGTGTTCAGCATTATCGGCTGTGAGGTAAATATGGCGCTGCGCATCCGGGTTCGTCAAGTACTGTTCGAGGCCTGGCTACTTTGCGCCTTCCTGTAGGCAAGATTATTGAATAATAGACATTTTTTCCTGGTGTTTGCCTGAAGGTTGGACTATTTTTAATTCAGCTCACGCTGGTCGTCTGAAGGCGGCAACAAAAACAATAACATCCGGATCATTCTGGAGTGCGATTTGGCGACTACCGGGTTTTTTAATAGTGATATTGATAGCGATAGTAGAGTTGAGGGTTCGGCGTCAGGCAAGACTGTAAATAACAAAAGCATACTTGAGATTAATAATCTGTCCTTGTCTTTTGGCGGGGTGAATGCGTTGCAGGATGTCAGCTTCAGTGTCCCGGAACAGACCATCACCACGATTATTGGTCCCAACGGAGCGGGCAAGACCTCTCTGTTCAACTGTATTTCCGGTTTTTATACACCTCAGCAGGGCAGCATTCGCTATCAAGGCGAGGTGCTCGCGGGGGTCAAGCCTCCTGCCCGTGCGGCAATGGGGCTGGCTCGTACCTTCCAGAATATAGCCCTGTTCCGGGGCATGACCGTACTCGATAACATCAAGCTGGGCGCTCATGTGCATATGAAAAGCGGCTTGCTGAGTTCACTGGCGTACTTCGGCGCGGCCCGGCGCGAAGAAATGGCTGTGAGAAAAGACGTAGAACGCCACATCATCGACTTCCTTGAAATTGACCATATCCGGCGCCAGCCGGTAGCCAGCTTGTCTTATGGCCTGCAGAAACGGGTGGAACTGGCCCGTGCTCTGGCTATGCGGCCGAAGGTACTGATGCTGGACGAGCCGGTTGCAGGAATGAATCGGGAAGAAAAAGAAGATATGGCCCGGTTTATTCTCGATATTCGCGAAGAGTGGGGCATTACGGTGCTGATGGTGGAGCATGATATGGGCATGGTCATGGATATTTCCGACCACATTGCCGTGCTCAATTTTGGTCAGGTGATTGCCGAAGGCCGGCCTGCGCAGGTGCAGAAGAACCCCGCGGTCATTGAGGCGTATCTGGGCACCAGCGATATGGACAGCCTGCGCAAGAAATTAAATCCCGAACGCGAGGTGGCTTGAGTGGACTGGCTGTTTTTTGGCGAAATCAGTCTTGCGGGCCTTGCGATGGGCGGGCTTTACGCTCTGATCGGGCTGGGTTTTGTGATCATTTACAAAGCCACGCGGGTTATCAACTTTGCCATCGGCGAGATTATGATGTTCGCGGCCTACCTGTTTCTGACCTTTGCCGGAGGTATGGAAATGTCGCCCTGGATTGCGCTGCCGCTGGCGGTGCTTGGGGGTAGTATTCTGGGGGGTGTGATTGAAAAAACGATGATTCGCCCGATGCTGGGGGAATCCTCTATTTCAGTGGTGATGGTCACCATCGGTATTGCCAGCATTCTGGTGGGGCTGGTAGAACTGATATGGGGCGCAGACCCGCAGCTTTTGCCAGGTTTTCTGCCGCGTAAACCGGTGTTCATCGGCGAAATGTATCTGGCGCCTAAAATCGCCTACGGATTCCTCATTGGCGCCGCCTTGCTTATCGTTTACCTGTTGTATTTTCGCTTCTCCCGGGGCGGCGTGGCGCTTCGCGCTACCGCGTCAGACCAGGCTGCGGCCTATTCCATGGGTATTAATGTGCGGCGGGTGTTCAATCTGTCGTGGGTGTTTGGCTCTCTTGCAGCCTCACTTGCGGGTGTACTGGTGGCGGCAACCGGTGGGCTTAGCCCGCAGTTTGGTGCTATTGGCCTGAGCGTATTGGTGGTGGTTATTGTGGGGGGTCTTGACAGCATCGTTGGTGCGCTTGTTGCCGGGATATTCATTGGCTGGCTGGAAACCGTGGCTGGCGCCTACCTGGGGGGCGAGTATCGGATGCCGGCAACATTCGCCGTGCTGGCCGTCATTCTGATTTTCCGCCCGTACGGCCTTTTTGGCACCCATGAAATAGAGCGAGTGTAAGATGCGCATCGGTGACGCGAAACACAACTATGAGGCCGATGAGGCCATCTTCAGCAGTTCCACCCAGAAAATCTGGTTCGCGCTTTTTTTGCTCGCGCTGCTGATTTTTCCGTTTATGGCCGACGCCTATTTGATGTATCTGGGTTGTTTGGTGGGCATTGCGGTTATCAGTACCACGGGACTGAACATACTGACCGGATTTACCGGCCTGATCTCTCTTGGTCAGGCGGGTTTTATGGGTGTGGGCGGGTATACCGTGGCCTGGTTATCCATGAATACCGGGTTGCCTTTCCCGGTAACGCTTTTGCTGGCCGGGTTGTTGGCTGCTGCGGTGGGTATTCTGGTGGGTTTACCTTCTCTTCGGGTTAAAGGGCTTTACCTGGCGATTGCCACGCTTGCGGCCAGTGTTTTTCTGCATTTTATCTTTGCCGAGTGGGAGTCTGTAACCGGAGGTATGGGCGGCCTGAGCCTGGAGCCAGCGCATCTGTTCGGGCTGACGTTCCAGACCGACTTTGCGATGTATTTTATCATTGTGCCGCTGGCGATACTGATGGTGCTTGCCGCTAAAAATGTGTTCCGCACCCGCATTGGTCGGGCGTTTATCGCCATCCGGGACCGAGATATTTCGGCCGAAATTCTTGGCATTAACCTGCTGCATTATAAGTTGATGTCGTTCGCGCTCAGCTCATTTTACGCCGGTGTTGCCGGTGGTCTGTTTGCTTATTTCTTCCGGGTTGTCACACCAGAAAGTTTCCCGCTTTCTATGTCTATTTTCTATCTGGCGGCCGTCATTGTTGGCGGTATGGGCAACCTGCTGGGCGGAATTCTCGGTGCTGCTTTCATGACGCTGATTCCGGAAGTTCTCAAACTGCTCACCGCAGCCCTGACACCGTTTTACCCGAACGCACCGATATTCATGTCGCCGATGCTCGAAATCATCTTCGGCGCGCTGATTGTCGGTTTCCTTATTTTTGAACCGCACGGGCTGGCGGAGATCTGGCATCGCATTCGGCGCTTTTTCAGCTTATGGCCTTTCAGAAACTAGTGGATTTAACAACAAGAAGCCGCAAGGAGAAGAAACATGTTCAAAAGCATCCTCAACAAAAGCCGTAGGCTCGCAGGTATCGGCAGTATTGCCGCCGTCCTTTTGGCGGCGGCGCCCGCAATGGCACAGGATAAAGAGCCCATCGTATTTGGTGGCTCGATACCTCTGTCCGGCGTTTTCGCTTTTGCCGGCGTGCACATTCACGCCGGCCTTACTGACTATACAAGCTGGATCAACAGCCAGGGCGGGATCAACGGTCACCCGGTGGAATATGTAATGGAGGACACCGGTTATGAAGTAGACCGTTCCGTGGCCGCCTTCAAGAAAATTACCGGCAGTAACAAGGTCCCGGTTTACTACGGCGACAGCACCGGATTCATGAAAACAATCGCCTCGGAACTGAACAGCAGAGGCACCACCTTGATGAGCGGCGCATCGTTTGCGACCGCGCTGACGGACAATGAACAGTACCTGTATCAGTTCATTCCCGGCCCGAATTACACCCAAATGCTCGGAATTATTCTTGAGTACATTGCAACCCAGGGCAAAGATGGCGATATGCCCACCGTTGCGTTTGTATACAGCGATACCGAGTTTGGTAAAGATCCTATTGAAAACGCCAAGGCCAAAGCCGCCGAGATGGGTATCGAAGTCGTAGAAGATATTGTCACCAAGCCCGGCAGTGTGGATGTGTCTGCAGAGATACTGAAGCTGCGCCGGGTGCGCCCCGACTTTGTGGTCTTCCACGGCTATGTGTTGTCGCCCATAAACGAGTTCATGGTGCAGATGCGGCAGATGGGCCTGGATACCCAGTTTATGGGTACCTTCTGGTCTTCTGACAAGCTCATCATCAACAAGATGGGTGCAGATGCTGATGGCTACATGGGGGTTATGCCATACAACTATTATGACAGCGCTGAAGGCGGACCGATGCTCGACGCATTGCGTGCCGTAGCACAAAAGAGCGACCCGGATGCGGGCTATCGCCCCACCGGCTATATGCAGGGCTGGTTTAATGCGATGGTTTGGACCGAGGTGATCAAGCGCACCATGGATGCGGGCAAAGAGCTGACTGCTGAGAATATGGCCGAGTCTCTGGCTTCTATCAAAGACTGGGACACCGGCGGCATTATCGGTATTCCGGTTTCGGTGCAGGACATGTCGTTCCCGGTGGGTCGTATCTGGCGTGTGAACGCTAAAGAAGAGCGCTATGAGCCGGTATCTGACTGGATTCACCTCGACTGAGACGCTGTATGGAAGCCTTGCTGGAAATCGATAACATAGAAGTGGTTTACAACAAGGCGGTGCAGGTTCTTCGGGGCCTGTCACTGCGTGTGCCACACGGCGCCATTGTGGCGCTGCTGGGTTCCAACGGCGCTGGAAAATCCACGACGCTGAAAAGCGTGTCGGGGCTGCTGGCGCTGGAAGACGGCGAGGTGACAGCCGGAGAAATCCGCTTCAAGGGCCGTTCTTTAAAAGGAGTAGCACCGGAAAAGCTGGTTCGTGGCGGTCTTTTTCACGTGATGGAAGGGCGCCGCGTCTTCGAGGATCTGACCGTTGAGGAAAACCTTGTTGCGGCAACCTATGCGCTCAGTGGGCGTAAGATTTCGCTGAACGATTCCTATGAGCTGGTTTATGACTATTTCCCCCGCCTCAGGGACCGCCGCAAGCAACTGGCGGGTTACCTGTCTGGCGGGGAGCAACAGATGCTGGCGCTTGGCCGTGCGCTGATTGCACAGCCGGAAATGATGATGCTGGATGAACCGTCGCTGGGCCTGGCGCCACAGTTGGTAGAAGAAATATTCACCATTATTGCGCGGATAAACCGGGAGCAGGGCACGGCAATACTGCTGGTGGAACAGAATGCGGCCGTATCTCTGGCGATTGCTTCGTATGGCTACATTATGGAAAACGGAAAAATAGTGATTGACGGCCTGGCGGACAAGCTTGCCACCAATGAGGATGTGCAGGAATTCTACCTGGGGGTGGGAGGCAAGGAAGGAGAGGCCCGCAGTTACCGGGACATCAAACACTACAAACGCCGTAAGCGGTGGCTATCATGACAACACCGCAGGTTCGTGATCTTACGCTCGTGCAAATGCTCCGTGCCCACGCAAAAGAACGCCCGGACATGCTGGCGCTTCGACAGAAAGATTTCGGTATTTGGCAGGCCTATTCCTGGCAGCGTTATTATCAGCGCGCGCGACACTTTGGCCTGGGCCTTCGCGCTTTGGGTCTTTCCGAAGGTGGCCATGTTGCCATTATTGCGGAAAACAGGGCGGAGTGGGTCATCGCTCAGATGGGTATTGGCCTGGTGAATGGTATCTGTGTGGGGGTTTATCCCACCAGCCCCTGGAACGAAATCGCTTATGTGCTGGAGCACAGCGATGCACAAATGGTGGTCTGTGAAGATCAGGAGCAGACCGATAAGGTTCTGCAGGCCTGGCCCGAACTGCCACAGCTAAAACACAATATTGTTATTGACACCAAAGGGCTGCGTTCCTACGCGTCGCCGCCGTCTGCGTTTGAAGAAATCGAGACCCTTGGGCGGGAGTTCGAAAAAAGCCACACCGGGTTGATTGACGAGTTGCTCGACAGCCAGAAGATGGATGATATCGCTCTGATGATTTACACCTCCGGCTCTACCGGCCGGCCTAAAGGCGCAATGATCAGCTGGGGTAACCTGCAGGCGGGTGCGCCGGGGCTGATTGAATTGCTGGGAGTGGACCCGCGCAGTACCAGCCTGTCCTATTTGCCTCTGTGCCATGTGGCGGAGCAGGCGCTGACTAATATTGCGCCGGTTTACGTGGGCAGTGCAGTGAGTTTTGGCGAGAGCCTGCGCACGATTCAGGAAGATCTGCGGGAGATTGCACCTACGTTTTTCCTGGGCGTTCCGCGGATATGGGAAAAGCTCCATTCCGCCATTTATATTAAAATGCAGGAAACAGGGCGTTTGCGGCAAGGGCTTTTCAATTATGCAATGAGCGCCTGTGAGCCTCTGGTGAGCAAACCAAAAGCTCAATGGAGCCTTGGGGAGCGCCTCACCTACAGTATTTATTATTGGCTGGTGTTCCGTGCTCTGCAGAATTTTATCGGGTTGCGCCGTTGTTCCATCGCGCTAACCGGCGCGGCCCCGATTTCAACGGGCATTCTCCAGTTCTTCCGAACCCTGGGTGTGCCCCTGGTTGAGGTTTACGGCCAGACTGAAAGCACGGGTGTCGCGACGGCCCAGCGTCCGGATAATGTGTGCCTTGGCACTGTCGGCATAGCGATGGCCGGGTTGGAGGTAGCATTGGGTGAGCAAAACGAGATCCTTATGCGCGGAGGCACAGTATTTAAGGGCTACTACAAGAATGCTGAGGCAACGGAAGCGACCCTAAAGGAAGGCTGGCTGCATACCGGCGATGTAGGTGAGTGGCAAGACGGGCAGCTGCGAATCGTCGACCGGCTCAAGGACATTATGATTACTGCCGGGGGTAAGAATCTGTCGCCCACGGAAATTGAAAACACCATCAAGGCGAGCCCTTACATCAAGGAGTGCATTGTTGTGGGCGAGGCCCGAAAGTATGTTTCGGCGCTGATCCAAGTCGATTTTGACTCAGCAGCAAAATGGGCGGAACAAGAACGGATTGCCTACACCACGTTCCGCAGCCTGACGGAGCACGACAAGGTGCGAGAGCTGATTCAGGCGGAGGTTACCAAGGGCAATGACAGGCTGCCACAGGTGGCGCAGATCAAACGTTTTTATCTGCTAAACAAAGAGCTGGATCACGATGACGGCGAGGTGACCGCCACCATGAAAGTGCGTCGGAGCAAAATTTATGAGAAATACGCGGAGGTAATTGAGTCGTTATATGGTCAACGGACTCAGTAAAGTTTGGTGAGGGATTTGCGGGCGAAATCGTCCACATCGCCAAGCCGTCCTTCCTTCACTTTGGTGAGCCATTCAGGGTCTTGCAGAAGCGCCCGGCCCACAGCAATAAGCTCAAACTCGTGGTTGTTCATGCGCTTTACCAGCTCGTCGATACCAGACTGTTCAACCGACTCCTGCTTGCTGGCCATAGTGCCGCTAATGAAATCTTCTGTCAGGCCAACGCTGCCAACCGACATAGTGGGCTTGCCCGACAGCTTCTGAGTCCAGCCTGCAAGGTTGAGGTCAGAGCCTTCGAATTCTGGTTCCCAGAAACGACGGGTTGATGCATGGAAAATATCCACACCTGCTTCAACCAGCGGCTTGAGGAACTGCTCGAGCTGTTCCGGGCTGTTCACCAATTTTGCGCTATAGTCCTGCTGCTTCCATTGAGAGAAACGCAGCATGATGGGAAATTCAGGGCCCACGCGATAGCGAATCGCCGCCACGATCTCGACCACGAAACGCAGGCGGTTTTCCATGCTGCCGCCGTACTCGTCATCGCGCTGGTTGGTGCCTTCCCACAGAAACTGATCAAGTAAATAACCGTGGGCGCCGTGAATCTCCACGCCGTCAAATCCCAACGCTTTGGCGTCTTGTGCGGCGTCGGCAAACGCGGTCACAACATCATTGATGTCTTCTTTGCTCATTGCCTTGCCACTGGGCTTGCCGGGTGCAAACAGGCCTGACGGGCTGTAGCCGGGAACCGAAGGATTTGGCTCTGTGCCTTCCTTGCGCACCGAACCCACATGCCAGAGCTGCGGGAAGATAGCGCCACCGGCTTCGTGCACGGCATCCACTACTTTCTTCCAGCCCTCCAGTGCATCAACACCGTGAAACGCGGGTACATCGGGATAGCCACTGGCTGCGGGATGATTCACCGTGGTGCCCTCCGTAATAATAAGGCCCACACCGGCTTCGGCACGGCGCCGGTAATAGGCAACCACGTTCTCGCCGGGAACGCCATTGGGCGAAAAATTCCGGGTCATAGGTGCCATGGCAACGCGGTTGCGAAGTGTCAGGTTATGAACGTTGAAAGGTTCAAACATTGGGCCCAGGTTCATGGTCATCAGTAACTGCTCCTGAAAAATTGATGTTTAAAATAAAACTGCGAAATTCGATAGGTACCTTATTATGGGGCCCGCAGTCTGGCCAGGCCATCAGCGTTTTCAACACTGCCTTTAACTGCCCCAGATTTTGTGGAAATCGTGGAACTCAAGCATGATTAACTCTTGCTGATTGTCGGTTAGGGTCTGAGGCGCCATGATGGCGGTATTACTAACATAAGGTGAGTTTATGGCATTGCGATACTGGGTAGTTCTGACGATTCTTATCGGTGGTCTCGTCGCATTGTTGCCCGGCATATACGTGCGTTTGGCGGCGGGTGATCCGCACATGACAGGCGCGCTGCTGGGTGGCCTGGTTGCCGCTGCGGCGACGGCGCTGGGCACGATTCCCGCGGTGTTAACGCGTCAGCTTTCGCAGCGCTTTATCGATACACTAATGGGGTTTGGTGCCGGCGTTATGCTAGCAGCAACGTCGTTTTCATTGATTATACCGGCACTGGATACTGCCGCTGATCAGGGCGCAGGTTCGTGGCTTGCAGGGGGCATTGTTGGCGGCGGTATTATACTGGGCGCTCTGGCTTTGCTGATGATTGAGCGGGTTGTGCCCCATGAGCATTTTGTGAAAGGTGTCGAAGGGGGCGCCAGCTCTGAAATTAATATCGAGCTGGCGGCAAGGCTCAAACGCGTCTGGCTCTTTGTAGCGGCAATCGTGTTGCACAACTTTCCTGAAGGCATGGCGATTGGTGTTTCATTTGCCGGGCCTGACCTGGTCGGTGCACAGGCCCTGGCGGTAGGTATTGCGATACAGGATATTCCCGAAGGCTTTGTGGTTGCTTTGGCCTTGATGAGCGTTGGTTACAGTAAAGGGTTAGCCCTTGGCGTTGGTGCTCTTTCTGGTTTGGTGGAGCCTGTCGCGGCCCTGTTGGGTGTCGCATTGATTGGCCTTTCGGTTCATCTTCTGCCCTGGGGGTTGGCGATTGCGGCAGGTGCAATGCTGTTTGTGATCAGCCATGAAATTATTCCCGAGTCCCATCGCGCCGGGCATGAAAGCTGGGCAACGGGTGGGCTTATAATCGGATTCGTGCTGATGATGCTTCTCGATACAGCGCTTTGAGCACCAAACTCCCGAATCATTAGTGCCGCAATTATTACTTGAATTCGGGCTCAGAAAAACCTAAGCTACTGTAAATTAATAAAAAAATAAGGAGAATATTAATGCTCGATAGAGCCGCCCGGCCCATGGTCAGTCTGGTCGACAAATATCTGCCAGATCCGTACATCTTTGTAATTATCCTAACCTTGGTCTCTTTCGGTGCCGCTATGGCGTTTGAAGGTCATGGCCCAATGGCTGTGATTGAAATGTGGGGCGACGGTTTCTGGAGCCTGCTTACTTTCTCGATGCAGATGCTGCTTGTTCTGGTTACAGGGTTCATGTTGGCGAGCACGCCGTTTGTTCGAGGAATACTGAACCGCGTTGCCGCACTGGCCAGTACGCCGGGCCAAGCTATTATTCTGGTGACCTTTGTAGCGCTTATTGCAAGCTGGATTAACTGGGGGTTTGGCCTGGTTGTTGGCGCTCTTTTCGCCAAGGCACTCGCCCGGCACGTCAGGGTTCACTATCCGCTTTTGATCGCAAGCGCCTACTCTGGTTTTATTGTTTGGCACGGGGGCCTTGCCGGCTCAATTCCGCTGGTTATAGCGACCGAAGGGCACTTTAGTCAGGATATTATTGGCGTTATTGGTTCGGGCGAAACCATCTTTGCATTCTTCAATCTTGCCATCATCGGGGCGCTGTTTATTGTTGTTCCGCAGGTAAATCGCCTGATGTTGCCGAAAGAAGAAGACAGCGTGTACGTAGACCCAGCGGTGCTGAATGACGAACCAGACACCAGCGTTTCTATAAAACGCCCGGCAGATCACCTTGAAAATAGCAGAGTGCTGGCCTGGCTGATTGGCTTTAGTGGGTTAGCATTTATTTTTCAGTACTTTATGGACGGCGGTGGTTTAAACTTGAACATCGTCAATTTCATGTTCCTGTTCCTGGCCGTTATTCTGCACCAGACGCCTAAACGGCTACTGGATAGCCTGCACGAAGCGGTTAAAGGCGGTTCAGGTATCGTTATTCAGTTTCCGTTCTATGCCGGTATTATGGGCGTAATGACGGCTTCGGGCCTTGCCGCCAGCATTTCATCGGGCTTTGTGTCCATAGCGACAGCGGAGAGCTTGCCGTTCTGGAGCTTCATCAGCGCGGGGCTGGTGAACATATTTGTTCCCTCCGGCGGTGGACAGTGGGCTGTGCAGGCGCCTGTTATGTTGCCTGCAGCTCAGGAACTTGGGGCAAGCATTCCGCGAGTGGCCATGGCCGTTGCCTGGGGCGATGCATGGACCAACCTTCTGCAACCTTTCTGGGCATTACCGGTTTTGGCTATTGCAGGGCTTAAAGCCAAGGACATTATGGGATACTGCCTGATGCTGCTGATTATCACCGGCGTGATTATCAGCGTGGGCCTTACCTGGCTATAAAGACTTGTGGTTACAACCCGGGGCATGCTGGCTCCGGGTTGTATTTTGGCTTAGAGAAAAACGACTGACACATGCGCCCTTAAAATCGACTTAGCTAGTGCCTATGAAAAGCACGTTATATTCCTATCGGTTTCAACCCGCCCAGGTTCGCTCTGAGCTCATGCGGATGCTCCCCATTTCCCTGTTCGTGGTGGCGTTTGGTGCTGCGTTTGGTTTGGCGGCAGTGCAAAAGGGGCTGGCTCCTTTAGACACACTTCTGATGAGCACCCTGGTATTCGCCGGGGCAGCGCAGTTTGCCGCGATCGACATGTGGGGAGCGGAAGTGTCTGTTATCCCGGTTATGGTCGTGGTATTTGCCATCAATTCCCGCCATCTGCTGATGGGCGCGTCGCTTTACCCCATGTTAAAAGACGTTGCACCCGCCAAACGGTATAGCCTGCTTCTGGTTCTTACCGACGCGAACTGGGCCGTCGCCGCTCAGGATTACCACAGAGGCAATCGCAACCTGGAGGTCATTCTGGGCGGTGGTTTGGTGCTTTGGCTGGCGTGGATTGTTGGCACCTGGGTGGGTGTTTACTTTGGCGGGCTGTTACAGAACCCGAAGAGCCTGGGGTTAGACATGGTGCTGGGCTGTTTCCTGTTGGCCATGGCTTTGGGCGGTAAGAAAAACCCTCGAATTCTAGTTGCCTGGGCGCTGGCAGCCCTTGCGTCCCTAGCCGCGTGGAAATGGCTGCCCGCCAACACGCACGTCGTCGCAGGCGCCCTTGCTGGTGGTGTGGTTGGGTTCTTTTGGCTCGAGAAAAAACCGGGCAACGAGAATGCCGGGGAGGCGCCCTCGTGACCATTGAAACCACCACAACCGGCGTTCTGGTTCTGATACTGATCATGACCCTGGTGACCCTGGCCACCCGTTTTGGCGGCGTGTTTATTATGTCCTTCGTGCGGATAAGCCCTCGTATAGAGAGCTTTATCAACACCATGGCCAGCTCTGTGCTTATCGCCATCATCGTGCCCATGGCATTCGAGGGCGATGCAGGGGCGCTTGCTGCTTTGTCGGTAACGGCCGTTACCATGCTCATCCTTCAAAAACCGTTGCCAGCGATTGCTGCCGGTGTTTTCGCTGCGGCTGCTTTGCGGTATCTGTTTTAAGCCAAACCGTGTATACCCACTGCTTCGCGCACCTGCTCCAGCAACGGCGAGGCTGTGGCGCGGGCTTTAACAGCGCCTGCTTGCAGAATGTCTTCCATATCAGCCGGGCGGGTCATCAGTTCGTTGTAGAGCTCTCGGGCTTCGGCCAGCTCGGCGTTTACCAACTCAAACAACTGCTTTTTGGCATCGCCCCAGCCAATGCCGCCGGCGAAAGCCTCACGCATATTCAGAGTCTGCTCAGGCGTGGCAAACGCCTGCCAGATTTGAAACACCGTCGACGTATCCGGGTCTTTGGCTTCACCCGGCTCCAGCAGGTTGGTTTTGATTTTGTTGATGTGCTTTTTCAGCTGCTTTTCGGCGAGAAACAAAGGAATGGTGTTGCCGTAGCTCTTGCTCATCTTGCGGCCGTCCAGGCCCTGCAGTACCGCAACGTTATCGTCTACCTGGTAATTCGGCAGGGTCAGCAGCGGTTTGTCATTGCAGTAGATGTGGTTGAAGCGCTGGGCAATATCCCGGGCCATTTCAACGTGCTGAATCTGATCGCGACCGACCGGAACCACATTGGCGCTGAATATCAGAATGTCTGCGGCCATCAATACCGGATAACTGAACAGGCCCATTGTGATTGCCTTATCGGCATCTTCGTTCTCTGCCAGGTTGGTATCTACCGCCGCTTTATAAGCGTGGGCGCGGTTCATTAAGCCCTTGGCGCAAACGCAGTTGAGAATCCATGTCAGCTCGGGAATCTCGCGGATGTCTGACTGCCGGTAAAATACCGAGTTGTCTGTATCAAGCCCAAGCGCCAGCCAGGTGGCAGCAATCTCGGCCGTGGATTTGTGCACAGCAACAGGGTCCTGGCTTTTAATCAGCGCATGATAATTGGCTAAAAAATAGAAAGCTTCGTTACCGCTGTCCTGGCTGGCCCGGATAGCCGGACGAATTGCCCCTACGTAGTTGCCCAGGTGAGGTGTTCCAGTGGTGGTAATACCGGTTAGCACACGTTTCTTGTTCATGTCATTAAATCGCCATATTGAGCCATGAGTGCGGGCCGATCAGTTAAGCCCGATGAATTGCTTTCGATGTTACCGTTTCATATGGGCGTGTCAGTCGTCATATTACCTGATGTTACAAAGCAACAACCCTTTAGCAACAGCGGACGATGACTCTATTGGCTATTTTCAGAGAGTACCAATTTCAGAGTACCAATTTCAGAGAGTGCCAATGCCTAAAAATAACAATTTCGAGCGTCCGGAATAAATAACACCGGTTGCTTAAGGGGACACCATGCAGTATCTGCTACCCAGCTTGAGGAACGAACTCAGGATTCGTCGGAGTTGCTCGAAGGCATTATGCCCTCAGCGATCACCTTCGCCATGATGCTGCGCCACAAGAATATGTCGGCCTGGTTGAGGGCTGAATTCGACGGCTATGAGAATGCGGATGCGGCGCTGCCGTATCGCCGCGGCTTGCCCGGCCACATTGTTGCTAACTCCCCCCAGTATGGCTGGATTCCAGCGCCGGTGAACCCCCAGCAAACAGCCGACTTTGGCCGGCTTGATCTGACCGAAGGCGTCAAAGATCTGGAAGAGTTCTGTCTGACCAGCAAAAAAGGCAATGGCAAACGGATTCAGTTGAATAAAGAGGTAACCGCCGTTCTTCAGAAGCAAATCAACCTGAGTGCGGAGCTTGCGATTAATGTGAGTCGCGAGGAGTACAGCAAGATTCTCAAAATCGTTCGCGGTACCCTTTACCTGTGGGCAAAAGCGTTAATTGCACAGGGGTTGACCGGCGAACATAACCATTACACTGCGGAGCAGCGGGCGTTGGTGGCAGAACTGGACGACCCGCAGCAGTTCTGGAGCAAGGCAACGGCCGAAGTAGACAGCTTGCCCATGCCAGAGATAAAAACCGCCGGTTTCTTCGAACGTATGTTCGGGCGCGCCAGCTGAGGACAAACAAGATAACGGTGTGCGCCGGTTCATTGCGTTGGTAGATGAGTGCTACGATCGCAGTATTCCGCTGTATCTGAGCGAGACTGTGCCGTTAAACCAGCTATGCAGCCGGTGCGCGTTAGGGTTCCCGTGTCGCCGCACCCTTAGCTGCCTGCAAGAAATGCAGTTTCAGCGGTTTGGGCAGTAAGTCGACCTTATAGCAACGCGTCATCGTTATTTTTCCGAACCCTGGCGACCCGACCCGACTAATTTTCCAAAAAAAGGATTTATCCGTGAAAAAAACAATACTGGGACCCAAGCCGGGCATTGCCAACCTTCAGGTTGTCGACGCTGAAACTCCGCCTTTAGGCGCTAAAGACGTTTTGATTAAAATACAGACGGTTTCTTTTAATTACCGGGACTTGGAAATAATCAACGGAACCTACAGCGAAGCCTTTCAGCCAGGGCTGGTGCCTTTTTCAGACGGTGCTGGTGAAGTTGTCGAAGTGGGTGCGGGTGTCAGTCATTTCCAGCCTGGAGACCGTGTTGTCACCAGCTTTTGGCAGAATTGGGCGAGTGGGGAATTAAAGTACGCAAGGTCCCCTAAAGCATTGGGTGGACATCAAGACGGCGTATGGAGCGACTGCACTGTGCTGGATGAAAGTGGCGTGGTAAAAGTCCCTGATGCTATGTCACTGGTTGAAGCAGCTACTTTTCCGTGTGCTGGCGTGACGGCTTGGCAAGCCTTGGTGGTAAAAGGGCAAGTAAAAGCGGGAGAGTGGGTTCTGATACAAGGAACGGGAGGGGTATCAACTTTTGCCCTGCAAATCGCAAAAATGCACGGAGCTCGGACAATACTGCTTTCTTCGAGCGATAAAAAACGTTCAGCCATGGAAAAGATGGGAGCAGATCACACCATTAACTATATCGATTGCCCCCACTGGGAGACGGCGGTAAGGGATTTGACCAACGGAGTGGGCGTTGACCACGTTATCGAAACCGGCGGGCCATCCACGTTTGAAAAATCGCTCAAATCGATCCGCATGGGCGGACAGGTGTATGTGATTGGCTATAAAGGTGGCAAAGGCGGAGACATTAACCCGCTGTTGATTCTTGCCAGCCAAGCCGAAGTGAAAGCGATTGGCGTAGGCCCGACAAGTTCACTGTTACAAGTACTTGCTGCCTACCTGTCGCTTAATCAAAGGCCGGTTGTTGACAAAATTTTTGGCTGGGATGAATGCGCCGAAGCGCTCGACTATTTTTCTAAAGGACAACACATGGGGAAAGTGGTGGTTGAAAAGCGATAACGGCTTAAAAACGCAATGCAGCTGAAACGAACCGTTGCCTTGTCAAAAATCTGTAACCCACTACAGTTAGGCTCATGAATTGCATCCCCATTGTTTTTCATTGCTCACAAGGACAGGCCGCATCATGAAATTTCTTCATCAATTCAAGGTTCTGACACTGGCTACTGCTGTAACCACAGCGTTTTCAATGTCGGCCCAGGCTGAAACACTTCGGCTGCTGACATGGGGCGGTTACGCGCCACAGGATGTGGTTGAACAGTTTGAGAAAGAAACCGGCATTGAAGTAAAAATAACCCTCTCCAATAACGAAGACATGATTTCAAAGCTGCGTGCCACACGCGGCGCGGGTTTTGACCTGGCCCAGCCAAGCCAGGATCGCATTGTTAGCGCCCATGCTGATTTCAATATTTATAAGCCGATGGATCTGAGCAAAATCGACACGGCAAAGATCATCCCCTCCATGCTGGCAGCCACTAAAAAGAACACCGAATTTGAAGGCGAGGTGTACGGTGTTCCGCACGTTTGGGGTACCAGTGGCCTGATTGTCAACCGCGAGGCCGCAGGCACGGTGAAAGATTACACCGACCTGTGTGATGACTCGTTAAGTGGCTCTGTGTCTTATCGCTTAAAGCGTCCCACATTGATTGGTTTTGCGTTCGCGCTGGGGGAAGACCCGTTTGCGGCCTACGGCGATACGGAGAAATACCAGGCCATTCTGAATAAAGTGGAAGAAAAACTGGTCTCCTGTAAGAGCAACGTAAAAGCCTATTGGTCCGGCGGCGATGCCTTGCTGAACCTGATGCGTTCGGGCGAAGTGTCTGCGGCCATGGCCTGGGATGCGGGTGGCTGGAAGCTTAACTCAGAAAACCCGGACATTACCTTTGTGGCGCCCGCATCTGGTGCGCTGGGCTGGATTGATACCTTTGTGTTGCCGCGCAAAACCAAGGCCGAAGACGCCGCTTACAAGTGGATCAACTTTGTGATGCAGCCCGAAGTTGCGGCTCGCATTACCGAGTCTGCCGGTAACTTTACGGCCTCTAAAGGCAGTGATGATTTTGTCAATGACACACTGAAAGCCCAGTTCAAACAGAGCTTTCCAGAAGCGGACCTGGACAACATCAACTGGTACCCGCCCGTTCCCGCCGGTTTGGAGGTAATGGAAGGTAAGGTTCTCGATCGGGTAAAAGCCGCAAACTAAGCTCGATTAAGGTTGTTGTCTATGTCGGATCACGCAAGCGCATCGAGCGCAGATGCGGGGGTGCAGGAAGATCTTGCCTGCACCCTGCTGAGCAAACATTTTGGTGAGTTTGCCGCGGTCGACGGGGTGTCGTTCAGCATCCCTCGCGGGGCGTTTTTTTCCATTCTTGGCCCTTCTGGCTGCGGTAAAACAACGCTGCTGCGAATGCTGGCTGGTTTTCAGCAACCGGATTCCGGCGATATTCTGATTAAAGGCAAGTCGGTGCTGAACACGCCGCCGAACAAGCGGCCCGTCAACATGGTGTTCCAGCACCTGGCGCTGTTCCCCACCATGTCGGTGGCCGAAAACATTGCTTATGGGTTGAAGCGCAAAGGCATTCCCAAGCGTGAACACGCCACCCTGATTGACGAAGTGCTGGCCAAGGTTCACTTGCCCGGGTTTGGCGACAAGCGCATTGATCAGCTCTCTGGCGGGCAAAAACAGCGCGTAGCCATAGCCCGCTGCCTGGTGCTGAACCCCGCCGTGTTGTTACTCGATGAGCCGTTAGGCGCTCTGGATTTAAAACTGCGCGAGCAAATGAAAATTGAGCTCAAACGGTTGCAGCGCGAGTTCAACACCACGTTTGTCTACATCACCCATGACCAGTCTGAAGCACTGGTTATGTCTGACCAAGTAGCGGTAATGAACAAGGGCCGGTTTGAGCAGGTAGGCACGCCGCAAGAGCTTTACTACCAGCCAAAAACCGCCTTTGTGGCAGGCTTTGTTGGCGACAGCAATCAGTACGCAGGCAAAGTGCAGTCGCAGTCTGGCGACGCTGTCACCATTGTGACCGAGCAGGGCGTTCGTCTGTTGAGCCACGCCAACCAACCGTTGCTGTCGGGCTCACCCATTACCTTGTTTGTTCGGCCGGAAGTGATGCAGATCAGCACATCCAGGCCGGCAACGGAACAAGACAATTGCCTGGCCGTCACCGTTTCACGCGTATTGTTTGATGGTGCACAAAGCCGGGTTCAGGTGGAAACCGCCGAAGGCGCCGAGCTAACAGTAGCGCTGCCGCAGACCGCAGACTTTCAGGCATTAGAGCCGGGCCGATCGGTGCATGTCAGTTGGCAAGCCAGCCAGTGCCTCTGTTTCGTCGCACCCGCGGATACGAAGCCGCTGGGCACGCAATGAGCAAAACCAGCGGCAACTTCAACCGTACCCAGTACCGCCTGGGCTTTTGGTTGCTGCTGGCGCCTATCGTGCTGTGGCTCAGCCTGCTGATTATTCTGCCGCACATCGATATGGTGCTGGTGTCACTGCGCGAGCGCATTGCATCGCGGGAATATGCGTTCAGCTTTGGTAACTACACCGCGTTTTTTACCGAACCCCTTTACTGGAATACCTTTGTGCGCACCGCGGTGATGTCGATTATCGCCACAGTGATGACGTTGATTATTGCCTTCCCTGTCTCGTTTTACATTGCCAAAGTGCTCACCGGCAGGCCGCGGATTGCGTTGTTTATTTTGTGCCTGCTGCCGTTCTGGGTCAGCGAACTGGTGCGTACCTACGGCTGGATGATATTACTGCGCGAAACCGGGCTGATCAGCGGCGCGCTGCAGTGGTTCGGGCTTGCGGATCAACCCGTTGAAATGCTGTATAACGACGTCGCCATCATGGTGGGGCTTATCTACACCTCCATGCTGTTTATGGTAGTGCCACTGGTAACCACCCTCGACAGCCTGGACAACAGCCTGATTGAAGCCGGATACGACTTGGGCGGCAGCAGTTGGAACGTGATGCGCAGCATTGTAATTCCCCACGCCATGCCTGGCATTATGAGCGGCTGCATCGTGGTGTTTATGCTCACGCTCGGAAACTACCTGACCCCCACGTTACTGGGCGGCAAATCAAGCCTGTGGTTTACCGAGCAGATCTACACCCAGTTTATTACCCGCTTTAACTGGGAGCAGGGCGCCGCTTTCGGCATTCTGCTGCTGATACTCTCGTCACTCATTGTTTGGTTGGGCCTGAAAATCACCAGGCAGTCGTTTACACGGGTGATGTCATGATTCCCTCTATTCCCAGCAGCCGTTTCTTTCGGGTTTCCTACCTGAGTTATGTAACGCTGTTTTTCATTTTTTTAATCACGCCCCTGGTGGTTGTGGCGGCGTTCTCGTTTAACGACGCATTATTCCCGTCGCTGCCGTGGAATGGTTTCACCTGGGACTGGTATCTGGGTAAGGGCGATCCCAGGCTCGGCCTGTTTCACGATAACGCCCTGCTCGACAGTATTGGTGTGAGTGTTCAGGTGGCCATTGTCACCACCATGGCCAGTCTGGCACTGGCCACCTGCAACGCCTTTTTGTTCGAGCGCGAACAGTTTCCGGGTAAGAACTTTCTTTATGTGCTGATGCTGATGCCGCTGGTGATCCCGGGGGTAATACTCGGGGTGTCCATTCTGGTATTCAGCAGCACCGTGGCCAACTGGTTTGAGGTGCAGTTTGGTATAGAAATAGAAGCCCTGCGCCCGGGCTTGGTATTGGTCACGCTGGGTCAGTTTGCGTTCCTGACCACCATTGCCACTCTGGTGATCTCTGCGCGCCTGCGCAAATTCGATATTACCCAGGAAGAAGCAGCCATGAACCTGGGCGCCAGCCGTCTGACCGCCATTGCCACCGTTACCCTGCCGTTCCTGAAACCCGCGCTGTTTGGTGCCGGCGTGGTGGCATTTCTGATGTCCTTTGAAAACTTCAACACGACGTTGATGCTGGTGGGCTCCGATGCCCCTCTGACCATCGCCATGTTTGACCGCCTGCGGGAAGGTTCAACGCCTGTACTTAATGCGGTGTCGGTTCTGCTGATGGTGGGCTCCGCGTGCCTGGCGCTGGTGTCGCTGTTCGTGCAGCGCCCGGCCAAGCCGTAATCGGCACCCATAACATGTCGCAGAAGATTGCGTGTTTTTCACTTGCCCCTGCTTGGTATTCACATCAATAACCTGAAAGTTGTGCTAAATTCACGTAAGAAGCCGAGGGTTGCATCGTCATAGACACATTTTGGAAATAGTATGCTTATACCCAGAGATAGGACATGATCGGTCAAAAAACACACAGGTATTTGGCAAATGCGGCAATTACCTCATCCTGCACCAAATATTGTTTCGTTGTACTTGCCGTTGTCAGCTTGGTCGCAAGCATTGCGATATGGCCGTTATCTGTAAGTCACTCTTTTATCGAGCATGGATTTTACTTTTTGTTGATGGCCACGTTTGCCATTACCTGCACAATCATTGCTTACCATATCCACGTTACTCATCGCATCCAAAGAGAAGCACTAAAGCAGGCCGATTCCGTATCAGCGGCCAGCCTGAAGAGTGATCAACTCATTAGAACCATCATTAATAGCACCCCAAACATGATGGGTTATTGGGACCGGGATTTACGTTGCCGTTATGCGAACAATGCCTTCAGTGAATGGTTTGGCATGCCGCCTGAGGACGTTATCGGAATTCGGTTTCAGGACTTGGTCAGCGAGCAACTTTATGCTCTGAATGAGCCCCATATTCGTGCCGTGCTGGCTGGCGAACCGCAGCGCTTCGAGCGCACTCTGAACAAAGCCGATGGCAGTGTCGGGCATATCATCGGGAACTATATTCCTGATTTTGAAGCCGACGGTACGGTTCAGGGGTTCTCTATTCAGGCCAGCGAAATAACGGTTCTGAAGGAGGTTGAGGCAAAGCTCAAGCTGGCCGCGTGTGTTTTCGACAATACGCTCGATGGTGTTTTAATTACCGATGTTAACGGTGTAATTTTGTCGGTTAATCCAGGGTTCGTTGAAATTACGGGCTACACCCTTGAGGAATCCGTCGGGCAAACGCCTCGTATCCTGCATTCCGATCGGCATGACCAGGCGTTTTATGCGTCCATGTGGGAGGAAATAAACGCCAAGGGGCGCTGGCATGGCGAGATATGGAACCGCCATAAAGACGGAGAGCTTTACCTGCAACGCATGACCATCAGCATGGTGCTTGATGAAGCCGGCGAACCCATGCGCTATGTTTCTGTATTCAGTGACATTACTGCGCTTTGGCAAAAAGACGAGCACATCCGGCACTTGGCGTTTCACGATGCTTTGACCGACCTGCCCAACAGAACCTTATTGATGGACCGGATTAACCAACAGATTCTCCACGCCAATCGCGAAGAGAGCCATTTCGCACTGATGTTTCTCGACCTTGACGGGTTTAAGCTCGTAAACGACCAGCTGGGTCATAAAATCGGAGACGATCTGTTAAAAGATGTGGCGAAACGGCTACTGGCGCTGGTGCGAAGCTCCGATACTATAGCCCGTGTGGGTGGCGATGAGTTTATATTCATCCTTAACAACCCGCGGGGAAGAGACGAAATTACCGAAGTCGCGAACCGTATTGTTGCCTCGATTAATGAGCCCATAGAGATTCTTGGTGTAGTGGTCCAGATAGGCGTATCGCTGGGTATTGCCACTTTCCCTGCTGACGGGGACAGCTCCTCGGACTTAATCATAAATGCCGATAGTGCAATGTATGCTGCCAAAAGCGTGGGTAAGAATAATATCCGGTTCTTTTCGGCTGAGCACTAGTTCCTCTCGAAACCCATTTAGCTGAAATAACTCCCCGTACCGTTCAATCTAACCTCGCGTATCTTCGCACGCACCAATTGTGAACATGGGGCTTTCGACTGCGTGTGTTTTGGTGCGTTGCGCTTACAAATTGTTTCAATTTTATTCGGTCTTATTCGTTTTTTTGGATTTAACATATTGAATTTGCTGATGAATGATCATGGTTGGAACGTTCCATGCAGAGTGAGGGTTGTGTTGCTGACGAACAGCGCAATCCATCAAGACGCAAAGGAAGACGAAATGAGCATCAGAAAACACGTGAAACTGGGCCTCTCTGCACTGGCGCTATCCATTTCTTTTAGTACCGTCGCCGCAGAGGACCCCATTAAGGTGGGTATTCTGCATTCCCTTTCCGGAACCATGGCCATCAGCGAATCCGCCTTGAAAGACACCATGCTGATGCTGATTGAAAAACAGAACGAAGCGGGCGGTATCCTGGGCCGCCAGCTTGAGCCGGTAGTGGTGGACCCCGCGTCTAACTGGCCGCTGTTTGCTGAAAAAGCCCGCGAGCTGCTGGCGAAAGAAAAAGTCGACGTTATTTTCGGCAACTGGACCTCGGTGTCACGAAAGTCGGTACTGCCAGTCATCGAAGAACTAAACGGCCTGCTGTTTTACCCGGTTCAGTATGAAGGCGAAGAGTCGTCTGAAAATGTGTTCTATACCGGTGCAGCGCCCAACCAGCAGGCGATACCCGCCGTTAACTACCTGATGAACGACATCGGCGTTGAGCGTTGGGTGTTGGCCGGTACCGATTATGTGTACCCGCGCACCACCAACAAGATTCTGGAAACCTACCTGAAAGCCCAGGGCGTGGCCGCCGAAGACATCATGATTAACTACACGCCTTTCGGCCATTCCAACTGGCAGGCGATTGTGTCGGATATCAAAGCGTTCGGCAGCGCCGGCAAGAAAACCGCCGTTGTTTCCACCATTAACGGCGACGCCAACGTTCCTTTCTACCGCGAACTGGGTAACCAGGGCATCGATGCCGCTGACATTCCGGTGGTCGCCTTCTCTGTGGGTGAGCAGGAACTGTCGGGTATCGATACAGGCCCACTGGTCGGCCACCTGGCGGCCTGGAATTACTTCATGAGCGTAGATGCCGACGCCAACTATGACTTCATCGACGCCTGGGTTGCTTATACCGGTAACGAAGATGCCGTCACCAACGACCCGATGGAAGCCCATTACATTGGTTTTAACATGTACGTGGAAGCGGTGAAAAAAGCCGGCACCACCGATGTGAACGCAGTGAAAGACGCCATTATCGGCGTTGCCGTGCCTAACCTCACCGGTGGTATCGCCACCATGATGCCGAACCACCACATCACCAAGCCGGTACTGATTGGCGAGATTCAAGACAACGGGCAGTTCTCCGTGGTGTGGCAAACGCCGTCTACCGTTGTGGGCGATGCCTGGTCTGACTTCCTGCCAGGGTCAAAAGACCTGATCAGCGACTGGCGCAAGCCGATGTCCTGCGGCAACTTCAATGTGGTCACTGGAACCTGCGGCGGTAAAGCGGCGGTGGCTGCCGAATAAGGCCAAAACGGCCATACCCTTTTGCGGGCGGGAGTGGTTCCCCGTCCGTCTTTTTAACACAGCTTCTTTTAGCACAGCGTTTTTCGCCTGACCCCTTTATTTATACAAAAACAGGACTCAACCATGGGCATCATCCGATTGCTCAGTCAGCTTCTGCTTGTCTGTTCTCTGCTCTGGCCGGGCTTTGCCCAGGCCCAGGTGGAAGACACCGAAGCGCAACAACTGCTCACGGCACTGGCGGACTCGTCATTTGCAGACAAAAAAGCCGTGGTTAATCGTATTGCCAGCAGCGGCGATGAACGCGCCCGGGGCTGGCTGGAATCGTTTGCCAGCAACAAACTGGCCCGCATTGAATCCAGCGGGCAATTCATCATCGTGACGGACAATCGCGGCCGCAACTGGACCGTGCAAAGCGCACTGACCGGTGAAAGTCTGGGCGAATTCTCCCGCCGGGACATCGACACCGTTCGCGTTAACAACGCGTTACGTGGCGAACTGGAAGACATCCTGTCGGTGATTGACCTGAAAAGCCCTGACCAAAGCAGCCGCTTAACCGCCGCCCGCGCCCTTAAAGGCAGCGTAGACAGCGCATTGGCCGAACGCGTTCCGGGCCTTATTGATACCGAACAGAGTGAGCCGGTTCGCGCCGCATTGACCGAGGCACTGGCGATCTACCGCGTGGCCGAACAGGGCGATCTGGCGGCAGTTGAAACCTTGTCTGGCAGCCTGAACTCGCAAGCCCGCGCTGCCCTGCAGCAAGCCATGCGCAGTGACGATCCGGCGCTGGTTGCGGCTGCCACGAAAGCTATGGACAGCATCGAGCAAAAACTGACTCTGAACCGCGCCGCCGAAACACTGTATTTCGGCCTGTCAATGGGCTCGGTTCTGGTGTTGGCCGCCATCGGCCTGGCCATTACCTTTGGTGTGATGGGCGTTATCAACATGGCCCACGGCGAGCTGATTATGCTGGGTGCCTACACCACCTGGGGCATGCAGCAACTGCTGCCGGGCCAGCCGGGCCTGGCGCTGATTCTATCCATTCCTGCCGGTTTCCTGGTGGCGGCACTGGCCGGCGTGGTGATTGAACGCACCGTTATCCAATACCTGAAAGGCCGCCCGCTCGAAACTCTGCTGGCCACCTTCGGCGTAAGCCTGATTCTGCAACAGCTGGTGCGTACGGTGGTTTCCCCGCTGAATCGCACGGTGATTACACCGGAGTGGATGAGTGGCTCGGTGATGATCAACGAAGCACTGTCACTGACTCTTAACCGGCTTTACGTGATTGGTTTTGCGCTGGTGGTGTTCGCCGGGTTGATGCTGATTATGCGTAAAACCCGCCTGGGGCTAGAGGTTCGGGCGGTTACCCAGAACCGGGCCATGGCCCGTTCCATGGGTATAAGAGCCACCCGCGTCGACATTCTCACCTTTGCCTTGGGTTCTGGCGTTGCCGGCCTGGCGGGCGTGGCCTTATCACAGATTACCAACGTCGGCCCCAACCTGGGCCAGAGCTACATCATCGATTCTTTCATGGTGGTGGTGTTCGGCGGTGTGGGCAATCTGTGGGGCACGCTGCTGGCCGGATTGACGCTGGGCACCATCAACCAGCTGCTGGAACCCTGGGTGGGTGCGGTGCTGGCCAAGATTATGGTGCTGGTGATGATCATCCTGTTCATTCAGAAACGGCCTCGGGGATTGTTTCCCCAGAAAGGCCGTGCGGCGGAGGGGTGAAGTGTCTCGTTTAGCCAATCTTATAATTCACTGCGTGACACAAGTTTCTCGCAGTGAATCAAATAATCAGCCAGAAGGGACACCAGTATGTGGCTAACAAGACCTTTAGCTGAACGCTCCACCCGAACATTTCTGGGTGTTCTGTTCGCGGCGCTGGTGATCGTCACAGTGCTGCACGTTTTTACGCCGCAAGACAGCGCGCTGCATGTTAGTGCTTACACCGTCACCCTGCTGGGCAAGTATCTGTGTTACGCCTTGCTGGCCGTGGCTGTGGATTTGGTGTGGGGTTACCTGGGCATTCTGAGCTTGGGCCACGGCGCGTTTTTTGCCCTCGGCGGCTACGCCATGGGCATGTATCTGATGCGCCAGATTGGCGATCGCGGCACCTACGGCGACCCGGTTCTGCCGGATTTCATGGTGTTTCTGGATTGGCAGGAGTTGCCCTGGTACTGGCTGGGTTTCGACATGGCCTGGTTTGCCTTTGCAATGGTGCTGCTGGCGCCCGGCCTGTTGGCGCTGGTGTTCGGCTTTCTGGCGTTTCGGTCGCGGGTGACGGGTGTTTACCTGTCCATCATCACCCAGGCGCTGACTTTTGCGCTGATGTTGGCGTTCTTCCGCAACGAAATGGGCTTTGGCGGTGCCAACGGCCTGACCGATTTCCGCGACATTCTGGGCTTCAACCTGCGCACCGATGCCACTCGCCTGGGGCTGTTCCTGGCCACTGGTGTGGCGCTGGCGATTGGTTTTGTGATTTGCCGCGGCATTGTCACCAGCAAACTGGGCCGCGTGGCGGTGGCCTGCCGCGATGCCGAAGCGCGAACCCGCTTTCTGGGTTATCGGGTGGAACGGGTGCAGTTATTCGTATTCGTAATATCGGCCATGCTGGCGGGCGTAGCGGGCGCCTTGTATGTGCCCCAGGTGGGCATCATCAACCCCAGCGAATTCTCGCCGCTGTTTTCCATCGAAATTGTGGTTTGGGTGGCATTGGGTGGTCGCGCCACGCTTTACGGCGCGGTGATTGGTGCGGTGCTGGTGAACTACGCCAAAACCGTCCTTACCGGCGTGATGCCAGACGCCTGGCTGTTCGCCTTGGGCGGTTTGTTTGTTCTGGTTACGGTGTTTCTGCCCAAAGGCATTGCCGGGCTGGTGTTCAAGCCTAAGAAGGCTGCTGCTTCCGCCAACAAGTCCGACTCGCAGGAGGCCACTGTATGAGCTTTTTTCAGGAACTCGGCAATCGCGACAAGGTGTTCAACTTTCTGATTCCAGAGGAATCGCCGGTCGACGTTCGCCACGGGCCTATTCTGTACTTGGAAGATGTCAGCGTGAGCTTTGACGGCTTCAAGGCCATCAACAACCTGAGCCTGACCATCGACGACGGCGAGCTGCGCTGCATCATCGGCCCAAATGGCGCCGGTAAAACCACCATGATGGACATCATCACAGGTAAAACCCGCCCCGACACCGGCTCGGTGTGGTTTGGCAGCCGCCATAACCTGCTGACCAAAAGCGAACCTGAAATCGCCTCGCTGGGCATTGGTCGCAAATTCCAGAAGCCCACAGTGTTTGAAGCACTCACGGTGTTTGAAAATCTGGAATTGGCTATGGCGGCGGACAAACGCGTACTGCCTACGTTGACCGCGGTACTGAACGGCGAATGTTGTGACCGCATCAACGAAGTATTGGAACTGATTGGCCTGCGCAACCTGCGCGCTGCCCTGGCCGGCATTCTGTCCCACGGCCAGAAACAATGGCTGGAAATTGGCATGTTGCTGATGCAAAAACCGCGATTGTTGCTAGTAGATGAACCCGTGGCGGGCATGACCGAACAGGAAATGGAACGCACCGCCGAATTGCTCACCACGCTTGCCGGCAAACAGTCCGTTGTAGTGGTAGAACACGACATGGGCTTTGTGCGCTCCATTGCCCGCAAAGTTACCGTGTTGCACCAGGGCAGCGTGCTGGCGGAAGGCACCATGGACCAGGTGTCTAACCACCCGGACGTTATCAAGGTGTACTTGGGGGAGGAAGCCTGATGCCAGTTGAGAGCCTGATGCTGAAAATCCAGAAAATCGACCAGTATTACGGCGAAAGCCACACCCTTTGGGATCTCGAACTGGACGTGCCCGAGGGCCAGTGTACCTGCGTTATGGGCCGCAACGGCGTGGGTAAAACCACGCTGATGAAATGCATCATGGGCGAAGAAACCGTCAGCAGCGGTTCCATCACGTTCGCCCAGGAGGTCGAGCTTACCCAGAAAAAAATTGAAGACCGTTCTCGCCTCGGCATAGGCTACGTACCTCAGGGCCGGCAGATTTTCCCGCTGCTGACGGTGGAAGAAAACCTGCGTACCGGCCTGGCGGTGCGTAAAGACGGCAGCAAAAAAATCCCCGAGCGCGTGTACGAACTGTTTCCGGTGCTGGAAGAAATGCGCCACCGCCGCGGCGGCGATCTCTCTGGCGGCCAGCAACAGCAACTGGCCATTGGCCGGGCGTTGGTGATTGAACCCCGCCTGCTGATTCTGGACGAGCCGGGGGAGGGCATTCAGCCCAACATCGTTGCTCAGATTGGCGAGGTTATTCGCACGCTGATTAAAGAAGATGGCCTGACGGTGCTGCTGGTGGAGCAAAAACTGCCCTTCGCCCGCAAATACGCCGACCGCTTCGCCATCCTCGACCGCGGCCGCCGCGTAGCCGAAGGCGAAATCGCCGGTTTGACCAACGAACTCATTAAAAAGCACCTGACGGTATGACCGTACTTCAGCGCGTTGCGCCCGTTGACCAGCCTGTTCATCAGCCCAAAGCGCCCCTGCACTCGCCAGAACAGGATTCCGGCCACCGCTTCGATCCACAAAGGCGTTGGGCTGCGGCTCTGTCTTTGGGTTTTGACCTGCGCAGCGACGGGTCAGGCAACGCCATTACCCGATTAGCGCGGCGTAAACACCACGGCCCATTAAGAGTGCAGCGGCCGTTTTACCCGGAAGGCCGCAACGGCTGCTGTCATGTGTACCTGCTACACCCGCCGGGCGGGCTGGTCAGCGGTGACGAACTGCGTATTGATGCCACCGTGGAAAAAGGCGCGCACGTGCTGCTAACCACACCCGCTGCCGCCAAACTCTACAAAGCTGACAGCCATGGTGTGGCCTGGGGACAACACACCTGCTTGCACGTCGCCAGCAACGCCACACTCGAATACCTGCCGCAGGAAACCCTGGCGTTTGACGGCTCCCGGGGCGAACAAACCACCACCATCGAACTGCAAACCGGCGCCAAATGCCTGGGCTGGGAAATTCTCGCCCTTGGCCGCCCGGCCAGCCAGTTGCCGTTCGCATCCGGCCACCTGGAACAGCGTTTCCAACTGCGGATGGACGGCCAGCCGTTATGGCTGGAACGCCAAATCATGAGCCCGCAACACCGCCGCTTCAAAGGCCCCTGGGGCCAGGGCGGCGCAACCGTTCAGGCCACCTTGTGGGTGGTGGGTCTGGAACACGAAGCCGCCGCGATAGAAGCGCTGCGTGCCGCACTGCCGGCAAGTCCACGCTGGGCCGTTACTCGTCGCCGGGGCGTGGTGCTGTTGCGTTATCTGGGACAAGAAAGAAACGAAGCCTGGGCTTTATGCCAGCAAGCCTGGGAGTTATTGCGGCCCTTGCTGACCGGCAAAGCGGCGATAGTGCCGCGGATATGGCTGACCTGAGATTAGAGGAATAACAAAATGGAACTGACACCAAGAGACAAAGACAAGCTGCTGCTGTTCACGGCCGGCCTGTTGGCCGAACGCCGCAAAGCCAAAGGCCTGAAACTGAACTACCCCGAAGCCATCGCCCTGATCAGCACCGAAATTATGGAAGGCGCGCGGGAAGGCCGAACCGTTGCCGAGCTGATGAGCAGCGGCGCAGAAATTCTGACCCGCGACGACGTGATGGACGGCATCGCCGAGATGATTCCCGAAGTGCAGGTAGAAGCCACCTTCCCGGACGGCACCAAACTGGTGACTGTTCACAATCCCATTGTATGAGGGCCGCGCCATGATCCCCGGAGAGTACCAACTGAAAGACGGCGACATAGAACTCTGCGCCGGCCGCAAACGCATCACCGTCGACGTCGCCAACACCGGCGACCGCCCGATACAGATCGGCTCCCACTACCACTTCGCCGAAGCCAACCCGGCGCTGGAGTTTGACCGTCCCAAAGCAACAGGCTACCGGCTTGATGTCGCCGCAGGCACCGCCATTCGCTTCGAGCCTGGACAGTCACGAAAGGTCACCCTGATCCCGTTTGCCGGCAGTCGCAATATCTACGGTTTCCGCGGCGAAGTGATGGGAAATCTGGAGGCGAAGACATGAAAATCACAAGACAAGCCTACGCCGACATGTACGGCCCCACCACCGGCGACCGAGTCCGGCTGGGCGACACCGAGCTGTGGATAGAAGTGGAAAGCGACGCCACCCACTACGGCGACGAAGTAAAATTCGGCGGCGGCAAAGTCATCCGTGACGGCATGGGCCAAAGCCAGCGCGCCGACGACACCGTAATGGACACCGTCATCACCAACGCCCTGATTCTGGATTGGTGGGGCATCGTTAAAGCCGACGTTGGCCTACAAAACGGCCGTATCGCTGCCATCGGCAAAGCCGGCAACCCCGACACCCAGCCAGATGTCACCATCGTTATCGGCCCTGGCACTGAAATCATCGCCGGCGAAGGCAAAATCCTCACCGCTGGTGGCATCGACGCCCACATTCATTTCATCTGCCCCCAGCAGATTGAAGAAGCCCTGATGAGCGGCATTACCACCATGCTCGGTGGCGGCACCGGCCCGGCCACCGGCACCAACGCCACCACCTGCACACCCGGTGCCTGGCACATGGGCAAAATGCTGCAGGCTGTGGACAGCATGCCGATGAATATCGGCTTCCTTGGCAAAGGCAACGCCAGCCTGCCCGAAGCCCTGGAACTGCAAATAAAAGCCGGCGCCATCGGCCTGAAACTGCACGAAGACTGGGGCACCACCCCGGCCAGCATCGACAACTGCCTGACAGTGGCGGACAAATACGACGTGCAGGTGGCCATTCACACCGACACCCTGAACGAATCCGGCTTTGTGGAAGACACCCTGGCTGCTTTCAAAGAACGCTGCATTCACACCTACCACACCGAAGGTGCCGGTGGCGGCCACGCGCCAGACATCATCACCGCCTGTTCCAAACCCTACGTGCTGCCGTCATCCACCAACCCCACGCGGCCCTACACCGTGAACACCATCGACGAACACCTTGACATGCTGATGGTGTGCCACCACCTGGACCCGAACATCCCGGAAGACGTCGCCTTCGCCGATTCACGCATTCGGCGCGAGACCATCGCCGCGGAAGACATCCTGCACGACCTGGGCGTTATCTCGATGATCGCCTCTGATTCCCAGGCCATGGGCCGGGTGGGCGAAGTGGTGTGCCGCACCTGGCAAACCGCCCACAAAATGAAACAACAACGTGGCTTGCTGCCGCAAGATGAAAGCCTGGGTGCCGACAACTTTCGCGCCAAACGCTACATCGCCAAGTACACCATCAACCCCGCCATCACCCACGGCATCAGCCATGAAGTGGGCTCGGTGGAAGTGGGCAAGATGGCAGACCTGGTGCTGTGGAACCCGGCGTTTTTCGGCGTAAAGCCGGCCCTTATTGTGAAAGGCGGGATGATTGCAGCCGCGCCCATGGGTGACCCTAACGCCTCTATCCCCACGCCCCAGCCCGTGCACTACCGCCTGATGTTTGGCGCTTTCGGCAAAGCGGCCAGCGCCACGCGCCTGACGTTCGTCAGCCAGGCGGCGTTGGATGCCGGCGTTGGCAAAGCACTGGGCCTGGACAGCCCGCTGGCGGCCTGCAAGAACGTGCGGCAGGTGCGCAAAGCCGACATGAAACTGAACGACGCCTGCCCGCACATCACCGTAGACCCGCAAACCTACGAAGTGTACGCAGACGGCGAACTGCTCACCTGCGAGCCGGCCAGCGAATTGCCGCTGGCCCAGCGCTACCACTTGTTTTAAGGCGCCACTGTTTTAACGCGCAACCGGAGAATCCTATGCTGGAATTAACAGAGCGCATCCACAACATCGACAGCGCAGAAATTCACGACAATCTGATACTGCCTTACGAACTGCGTATGCGCGGTCGCCTGCGCGCCACCACCGAAACCAGCCTCGACGTAGGCCTGTTTCTGGACCGTGGCCCGGTACTGCGCGATGGCGACCTGCTGCAAGCCCGAACCGGCGAAGTTATCCGCATTCGCGCCGCCGATGAGCCAGTGGTAACCGCACGCATTGCCGCCGGACTGCCGCTGGCACGCCTGTGCTTCCACCTGGGTAACCGCCACGTGTCACTGGCCATTGGCGAAGACGAGCAGGGCGGCTGGATTCGCTTCCCGCCAGACCACGTACTGGAAGAACTGGCCGAGCACCTGGGCGCCACCCTGGTCCACCACAACGCCAAATTCGACCCCGAGCCGGGTGCTTATTCTTCGGCTGCGCACAGCCATGAGCACTGAAAACCATGCGCACTGACAGCCAACCAAGTGGGTCGAGCGACCTGGCACTACTGGGCCTGATGCAATTGGTCAGCCCCGCGCTGCCCATCGGCGCTTTTGCCTGGTCCCAGGGCCTGGAAAGTGCGTTTGAACTGGGCTGGGTGCAAACCGAAGCCGACTTACGCGAATGGCTGGAAGGTGTTCTTGAAGATGGCTTAAGCCGCTGCGAACTGCCCCTGTTGGCACGGCTGCAAACGGCCTGGGCAACGGAAGACGCAGAGGCCATTGCCCAGTGGAACACCTGGCTACAAGCGATCCGTGAAACCGCCGAACTGAGTGACGAAGACACCCGCCTGGGCGCCGCCTTGGTGACGTTGCTGCGCAGCCTGGGCCTGCTGCCGGGCGCGAACCTGATTCCAAACCAACCGGGTTACATCACCATGTTCGCCTGGGTAGCCCATTACCGACAGGTACCGCCACGCCAAACGCTCATTGGCTTTGCCTGGGCCTGGCTAGAAAACCAGCTGTCCGTCGCCTGCAAAGCGCTGCCCCTTGGCCACACCGCCGCCCAGCGCATCACCGAGCATATGCGCCCACTGCTGGTGACCGCCGTAGAGGCTGCCCTGCAAAGGGAAGACGAAGAACTCGGCCCCATTCTGCCGGGGCTGGCACTGGGCAGTGCGTTGCACGAAACACAGTATTCGAGACTTTTTAGAAGTTAACTTTTGCAGAAACTGACGTCTTCAAAAACGAATAGCGACCGAGGAAATAACCATGAAACATTGCTTGAGAATAGGCGTTGGCGGCCCGGTAGGCTCCGGCAAAACCGCATTGCTGCGCCAACTGTGCAACGCCCTGAAAGACCACTATGACATCGCCGTGGTCACCAACGACATCTACACAAGAGAAGACGCCGACTTCCTGCTGAAGCACGACGCCCTGCCGGCAGACCGCATACTGGGTGTTGAAACCGGCGGCTGCCCCCACACAGCCATACGCGAAGACGCCTCTATGAACCTGGCGGCCATCGACGACTTGCAAACTCGACACCCGAACCTGGAACTGGTGCTGGTGGAATCCGGTGGCGACAACCTATCGGCCACCTTTAGCCCGGAACTGTCTGACCTCACCCTGTACGTGATCGACGTATCCGCCGGCGACAAAATTCCCCGCAAAGGCGGCCCCGGCATCACCAAATCCGACCTGTTGATCATCAACAAAATCGACATCGCCGAATACGTGCACGCCTCGTTGGACATCATGGAGCGTGATTCCAAAATGATGCGCGGCGAACGGCCCTTTGTGTTTGCCAACCTTTATGATGGGGTGGGACTGGAGACCATTATCAGCTTCATTCTGGAAAGGGGAATGTTGCCAGAGCGCAGGCCGGAAAAGCTGGCTGAAACGGCCTGACCGAATACCTTTTGTTCTTTTGAATTAAAACGGAGAAATAGTCATGAAAAACATCAAACAAATGAGTATCAGTGCAGCGCTCCTGATGGCCTCTACGAACGCGCTGGCGCACTCCGGCCACGAAGCCATTGGCGACGTTCTGCATATTGAATACTTGGTTGCGGCAGTGATCGTCAGCGCGATAGCGTTCACGGCCTGGAAGAAGATTAAGCAACGTCGCTGAGAGTTAAGACGACGACCACAACGCTTCCTAACGTCCCCGCAAGAACTGCTGGCGGCAAACGCCAGCCCTTTCCCCGTACCCGTTTTGAATCGTGCGACTTCTGGATTATTGCAATAACCTGGACGTCGCGCGGTGCCGTGCGCTCACGTCATTTTTGAGCTAAGGTATTTTTTCGATATAGCTTGGCTGAACCTTTGCTCTGCATTCGTGGGTGACAATGAGGAAGTCGCGTTTTGGCGGCGATGAAGCGTTCAGTATGGTTACGGGAAAAAACAAAATAACATGACAATATCAATTATTTGTACCAATAAAGACCCTCAACCCTGGGTAGCCGCCCTAAGGGCCTTAGACTCTACTCTCGACGTTCAAATATGGCCAAACGAAAGCCGAAAAGCTGACGTTGAGTTTGCCTTGTGTTGGAATCATCCTGAAGGCGTTCTACAAGACTACCCAAATCTGCGATGCATCTGCTCTATGGGCGCAGGTATAGATCATTTACTGAATGATGAGTTTTTTCCAAAAGACCTACCGGTGATAAGAATTATAGACCCTCTATTAGCACAGTCTATGTATGAATATCTTCATACAGCCGTTATGTATTACTTCCGGGATTTTGACATATACAAAACCCAGCAATACCAATCGAACTGGAAACAACAGTCACCCAAAGCAATAGCCCATACGACCATCGGTGTAATGGGGCTGGGTAAGCTTGGAGAATATTCGGCGAGCAAGTTTTCTAATGTTGGATTTAATGTCATCGGTTGGTCCCGCACTCAGAAGACGATTACCGGAGTAAAGTCTTATGCAGGTGACAGGCAGCTAGGAGAGTTTCTTTCGCAAGTAGATATATTGATTTGCTTATTACCCCTGACAAACGAGACGCGTGGTATTCTTAACCTTGAAAACTTTAATAAACTGCCTTTTGGGGCTTGCTTGGTCAATGTAGCAAGGGGCGAACACTTGATAGATGAAGATCTGATAACAGCACTAAATGAAGGTCAGCTGAGAGCAGCGTGCCTTGATGTTTTTAGAGAAGAGCCATTATCTCAGATGCATCCATTTTGGCAGAATAAAAAAATACTCCTGACCCCTCACTGCTCAAGCATTACAGACCCTAACTCAGTCGCACCTCAAATTTTGAAAAACTATCGACTGATGAAAAGTGGTCGGGCCCTAATGAATCAAGTAGACGCTTTTCGAGGTTATTAAACGGTTGGATTTAATCATATCCACAAAGGACAGGCACAATAGGCAGGTATAGTGTATCCCCGGGAGATTAAGTGGTGTGAAGAGCGCCTGTCTCTGGTGTTTTCCCCAGGCCAAAAACCACTACCTGTTCCCGGTACGGGCCTTATTCCGACGTTTTTGAGAGCGAATGGTGTCGTTGCTAAGAGCGGCGGTGAACGCAGGCGAACTGCACCGGGTGACCCGCAACGGTGAGATTGATGGTGTGCTCGACGGCCTGATGCAACACGATTGGGTGGTTCACACCCGACACTGCCTGAACCAGGTTGAGAGCGTGGTCGATTATCTGGCTCGCTACACTCACCGAATCGCCTTCCATTATAAGGATTATCGGGATCATTCCCGATTGAAGACCTAAGGGCTGGATGGCCAGGAGTTCGTACGGCGATTCCTGATGCATATCCTGCCGAAGGACTTTATGCGAATTCGCCATTTGGCTACCTGAGCAACTGCACTCGACGCCGCAAACTGGCGGTTATCCGGCACTGCTTATCGCAGCCGCCCAAACCAGAAGCGACCCTGGAGAGCCCGGCGTCTCAGCGATGCTGGCCGTGTCTTCTTTGTGACAGCGGTGTGGTTCGGATGACTCGTCAGATCCCACGATTTAGACCAGCAGTGATCCCAACGGGCTAACCCATCCCCGCCCGGTTCGGTACGAGGAAAACAGCCGTTCTAAAGGAGCTGGGCGTTTCTGCGGGCCAACGCTGGAAAAAGGGGTATACGAGGGGTAATCTAAGGGTAATCACAACAAGGAACCGCCTCATGAAGGATCGAATGAGACCAAAACCCGCCGACATAGCTTCGTACCTGGCCCCAGATATACCGTTCCGGTCCGGCCTTCAAATTACTTTATCCTTAAGCATCGTTCGATAGCTGCGGCGTTGGCGGCTTAGTCCAACAGACATCTAAAGGTCATGCTGCGCACGACCATTAAATGCTTAGGTGTTATATTTGAAAGGAGGTTCGCTTGGGTGCGTAAACCGCTGAAGGTTGCCACCCATTCCATCTGAAGCCTGCCACCCGGACCGGCGCAAGGCTGCCACCCATCGGAGCGTAGCGACGCGGGGGTTTCATTGTTACTCCGAAGCCGTGGTGCCCGTCAACTTTGCTTGTCGTTTTCGCATGGATTCACCCCTGAGGTTGATCTTGTAGGCGTTGTGAACCAGCCGATCCAGAATCGCATCCGCCAGAGTGGCGTCACCGATGACGTCATGCCATTCCTCGATAGGGAGTTGGCTGGTGGCGATGGTGGAACGACGGCCATACCGGTCTTCCAGCACTTCCAGCAAGTCTCTTCGGTTCTCTGCGCTCAGTTTCATGAGCCCCCAATCGTCCAGGATCAGCACATCGACTTTGGCGAGGTTGGTCAGGAGTTTGGGGTACTGGCCGTCTCCTTTGGCGATGGTCAGTTCTCGTAGCAGCCGGGTCAGGCGAACGTACTGGGCGGTGTAGCCCTCCCGGCAGGCTTTGTGCGCCAAGGCACAGGCCAGCCAGGTTTTGCCAACACCGGTGGGACCGGTGATGAGCACATTCAGGTGTTCCTTCACCCATTGGCAGCTTGCCAGGGATTGGATCAGTCCTTTATCCAGCCCCCGTGAGTTCCGGTAATCCAGGTCTTCGAGAACGGCGGTGTGTCGCAGTCCAGCCCGGCGCAGCCGGCTGGTCAGGCGTCGGTTATCTCGTTCGGTCATCTCCCGGTCAACCAGCAGTCCAAGGCGTTCCTCGAAGCTCAGTTCCGTGATGTCAGTCGTGGCCGACTGATCAGCCAGTGCGGCGGCCATGCCGGTCAATTTGAGGGCATGGAGTTTGTCCAGAGTCGGATGTTTCAGCATGTCAGGTTCCCTCAGTGGTAGTAGGTTGGGCCGCGGATATTATCGTGGGTATCGGGTAAGGCCAGCTCTTGCTGTTCCTCCAGGGGCTTCTGGTCCAGGCGGTGTTTGAGAATGGATTCAATGCTTTTGTAGCGGCAACTACCCAGCATCAGGGCCCGCCGGCAGGCGGCTTCCAGTCGTGCCTCGCCGTAGCTCTTGCCCAGCCGGAGAATGCCCAGGCAGGAGCGGTAAGCCTGCTGCGGGTGTTTGCGGGCACCCAGTGCGGTGCGGATGAGCTTTTCCGTCGCGGGCCCGGTCTTGGCCGCCCAGGCGATGAGCCGTTCCGGTGACCACTCACCCGCCTGCCGATGGGATTCGGGCATATGGGCGGAGATGGTGGTATGCCGCCCCTTCTGATCAGAGCGGCGGTGGCTGGCGATCCGGTTGCCCCGGTAAAAACACTCGATGATGTTGTGGGTGATTCGGACCTCCACCTCCTTCTTGATCAGGGTGTAGGGTACCGAGTAGTAATGCCCGTCAACGGCTATGTGGTAGTCGATATTCACTCGGGCCTTCTTCCATTCCGCGTAGACATAACGCTCAGCTGGCAGGGGTTGTAGGGCGGGTTTGTCCAGCTGTTCGAAGTGGTCACGCCGGCAGCCGGGCAGCTTTCGGAAGGGGCGGCGATTGAGCTTTTCCAGCAGCTCACGGAGGGTTGCATTGAGCTGCCCGAGCGAGAAGTGCTGACGGTGGCGCAGCGCCGCCAGAATCCAGCGTTCGACGATCAACACACCGCCTTCTACCTTGGCTTTATCTCGGGGCTTTCGGACCCTCGTAGGGACTACGGCCACGCCGTAATGGGCGGCCATGTCCTGGTAGGTCGGATTGAGGTCAGGTTCGTAGCGGTGAGCTTTGGTCACACCGGATTTTAGGTTATCGGGGTTATGTTCCCAACTCCGTTATGTGCCGTTCACTGCGGAAGGCCTTGAAAGCACGGGGCGGAGCCCGTGCGAAGGGGCACATAACGATCACAGAGATTCGAGCCACTGCAGTAGCTCCGGATTGGTACGCCATACGGGCTTTCGGGGGGACGCCGCCGGAGAGTCCCAAGCAGGCTCGCAGGTGCGCACCGCATCCACCTTCATTCGGAGGGTGATTTCGGCGTATCTGTTGGTGGTCTCCAAACTGACGTGGCCAAGCCAGGCGCGGATGACATTCACCTCGACACCCGCCTCAAGCAAATGCACAGCCGTTGTGTGGCGCAAAACATGTGGCGAGATGTGCCGCACCGTGCCATCTGCGCCTTTTTTCACGACCTTGGCGGTATGACGCCTCACCACCTTGTAGATACCAAATCTGGTCAGCGGCGCACCGTTACGGGCCAAGAAGACGGCGTCCTCGGATTGGCGCCGTCGCCGATTATGCTCCAGCAAGCTCTGTAGCAGATTCGCCGTCTGCGTCCATAAAGGACAGGTACGCCATTTATCACCTTTACCATGCAGCCGCACTCGGGCTTCAGTGCCGAGGTCCAGATGCGTTGCGCGCAGATCCGCCGCCTCTTGTACCCGTGCCCCGGTATTGTAAAGGAAGCGAAGCAAGGCCTGGTCGCGCAGGGCCTGCGGGTGACCGGTGGGCAAGGCCGCGAACAGAGAATCGATCTCGTCGCGTTCGAGATACAGAGTCTCGCCTGGTGGTGAGCGTTTGACAGGGATGGAGCCAACTCGTTGAGCCTCCCCGAGCACACAGGGCTCACGATCGGCAAGATACTCGAAGAAGGTGTGCAGCGCCGCAAGACGCTGGTTGCGAGTCCGGACCCCATTACCACGTTGTTGTTCAAGGTTCTGCAGAAAATAACGCACCCGCTCACTGGTGAGATCAGCCAGTTCCAAACGGGTGATTCTGCAGCGCTTATCCTTTGCGATGAACTGGAGGAACAGGCGCAGACTTTCCTTGTAACTTCGGATACTGGCCGGACGCAGTCCCCGTTGGCACTTAAGGTGATCTTCCACGAAGGCAAAGAGCAAGCGCCCTAATTGATCGTTCATGATAGATCCTCCTCATCATGGGGAGTGGCGAAACGCTCAAAGCGCCGGTTTGCCTCCTGGAGTAACGCATCGGTGATGGTCAGATACCAAGCCGTCGATGCCGGGTCGGCATGCCCCATGAAGGTGGACAGGTGAAAAAGCCGTTGATTGGGATCCACGCCGGTGCGATACCAGCGCAGCAGGATTGCGACCGCGAACGAATGACGCAGACAATGCAGGTGGGGTTGGCGTACGCCGGGTGGCACGGACAGATTGAGCTCCGGCATCAAGTGGTGGAAGGTCTGACTGACCGTCTCTGTGCGCATCGGCTTGCGCACAGAAGTAGTGCTGAAAGAAAATACCGGATCCTCCGGTTGCCAGGCTCCGTACCGCCCAATGCCCAGTTGCAAATAGCCGGCAATCCGTTGCGTCATGAGCGGACCGAAGGGAACCAAACGCGTTTTGCCAAACTTGCTCTTGTCGATTATCAAAAGGTTGCGCTGGGAATCGACGTCGCAGTATCGAAGACGCACAATCTCGCCGACACGCAGGCCCAAACCGTACATCAACGAGAAGATCAGTGGGTAAACAACACCGCGGCCGGTTGCGCGTGGGTTGTCCGGAAGTTCTGATGCCAGCGCCAGAAGCCATTTTATCTGAGTCGGTTCAAACAGGAAGGGTTTAAGCTGGCAAGTGACCCGCCGAGGATGAGCCCGAACTGGGGAGTACGTCAGCCGCTCCTGAGCCACCTGCCAGGCAAAAAAGCAGCGGAGCACACCCAAAAGGTGATTGTAGCTGCGCGGGCGAGTGCGTGGCCGCGAAGCGAGAAAAGCCTCGATCAACGCCGGTTGCACTACCGCCGCATCGCTCACTCGTTCATCGATCAGGAACCGATCGAATAATCGCAAGGCCCGCTCTTCAGTATCGAATTTACGGCCAAGCGCTCGCTTGTAACTCAAGTAGGCAGAAAAATCCTTGCCCAGTGCACTGCAGAATGAGGCGTTCATGGCAGCAGCTCCTCGTGATCCAGCGCCACCGTGCGCAGAGTTTCCACATCCACCTTGGAATAGATACGGGTTGAGCTGGGGGATGCATGACCGACGTAATCGCCGATGACTTTGAGGTTGAACTCGGCATCGACCAGTCGCTGCACGCAAGTGTGTCGCAACGTGTGGGAACCCGGGCGACGAACATGAATACCCGCCTTGCGCAGGTATTGTGTCGCCTGGTTGGCCACGGTAACCGCCGTCACAGGTCGGATAGGTGCCACAACCCGGAAGAATAACCTACGCTCCTCCGTGTGTGGGCGCGCATTTTTTAAATAGTCGAGGATCGCTTCACCGACTACCGAAGAGAGAGGGTAGGCTGTGGTGTGGCCCGCCTTGCGCTGAGGCACCAACAGGCGTTCTCGCTTCCAGTCGATATGATCCAACGTCAATCCGGCCACCTCATGGCCGCGCAGTCCATAAGTGACGAGCAACAGCAGAATCGCGTAGTCACGCTTGCCAAGGGCACTGCGTCGATCAACAACATCGAGCATGCGCCGGACCTCGTCCCAGGAGATCGAGCGAGGAAGATCGGCCAACTGATACCGGCGCGGGGACTCAACGGTAGCGCCGAGATCGCGGTTGATCAGCCGCTCGCGGTACAAGTAACGCAGGAAGACCCGCAAGGAACTGCACAGCCCCGTCATGGAATGCTGGCTCAGGCGGCGCCCGCTCTCCACTATAAACGCGCTGAGTACAACTGGCGTGAGCTCGGACAACTGCAACAGATTGATCCGTGTCAGGTAGGCTTCCAGGTTACGCAGATAATGGCCGTAGTGCCGGAGGGACTTCTCACGCAGGCCCCGTTCATCACGCAGGTAAGCAAAGAAACTCGGCGCCTGATCCAGGAAGGGATCTTGACGGGTACGTCTACGGCCTCCGCCACGGAAATCGGGCAATATCAGGCAGAGCAATTGCTCGATCGGTGTTCGGGCTTCATTGGCCACCCACTGCTCTGCCTGGTATGCATTCTTGGCATGAATCTTTATCCAGTATTGGACATAGGACTCGACATGAGTTGGCAGCTCACTCCACTGAGTGGCTCCGTGATTACGAGCAAACTCACCAAACTGCCTCAGGATCGGGACTCGTCGCAAAACTGTCCGGGAGCGATACCCATTTCCAGCTAACCACTCGACATACTGCTCAATCGGTCCTCCGATCCAGGAAGCGCGAATCGCATCAATGGTATCGGGCTTAACGAAGTAATGTTCTAACATGACAATCTCCTTTCTACCGTGGTGGTAAGAAGATCATGCGCCAGAACGGAGCCTTTCGTTATGTGCCCGTTAGAAAGGGCGCCCCCTGTGATTTAGAGGCCTTCTGCGGGGAACGGAACATAACGGAGTTGGGAACATAACCCCGATTATGTGCCCGGGCACATAATCGGGGATTACCAGTTCAGGCACTCCCATGAGGAATTCGAAGACCCGGATGTGGGAGCCAATCCAGTCCGGCAGCTTCTGGCTCCAGGTGGCTTCGGCGTAGGTGTAATTGGAAGCGCCCATAACCGCCACAAAGATCTGCGCCTCGTGGACCTCTCCGGTGGTGCGGTCAATGACGGGCACGGTCTGGCCGGCGTAGTCCACAAACAGCTTCTCACCCGCTCTATGGTCCTGGCGCATCACCAGGTCCAACTTGCCCTGCCAGGCCCGGTAGCGCTCGCAGAACCAGCTGTACTGATACCCCTCTGGGTTTGCCTGCCGGTACTCCTGCCAGAGCAGGAACAGAGTGACGTATTTACCCTTCAGTTCATCGTGAATCTGCTTCCAGTCCGGTATGCCCCGAACCTGAGCCGGCAAGTCTGGAGGGGGCGGGAACAACAGCTGCTCCAGCTGAGCCTCACCCAGATCCTCCGGCAATGGCCAGTTCAGACCGGCTTCGGCCAAACGCCGAAGATACTCGCTTACCGTGGGGCGGCTGACGCCGCAGGCCGCCGCAATCTGTCGATTACTTAGCCCTCGCTCCCATTTCAGGCGAAGGACTTCTTTGATCTTACGCATGGATAACCTCTTTGCTGGCATCTGATCTTCTCCGGATGAAAAGACTCAGAGTACCGTTAAGTTATCCCGCGCCGGACGGTTTTGATGGGGCGAACCAGGCAACCTGCCGGGGTGGCAGCTTTGCCGTGGAATCAGTGGCAGCTTTCGCGTGGAATGGGTGGCAGGCTTCGTCTGGAATCAGTGGCAACCTTGGTCTGGAATACGCAGCTTGGGCATTGCTATCGAGAAGGGAAAGCACTCTGGGGAAGTAATAAATTCAACTTGTGGCAGGTGCAGACAATCAACACGGCATCAAATTTTGTCGGATGTTGATTTATCTGGGCGCGAAGAAGCTGACGATGAGTTCATCTTTGGTTGGGATGATTCGTATCAAATCATTCAGTGTCAGGGCTGCGAATCTATAATCTTCCGAAAAACTCACATAAATTCTGAAGATATAGGTTATGTCGAAGGCAAGGATGGTTGGGAACCTGAGTATTTGAAAAGGGAGGAGCTTTATCCGAACCCCGAAAAGAACCGCGTTGGCCTTAGCGATGATCATTTACTCCCCGAGAGCCTAAATAGAATTTACTCAGAAACTTTGGGTGCCTTGAATATCGGCAGTCCGGTGCTCACTGGTATTGGGATTCGAGCAATAATTGAAACAGTTTGTAAAGACAAGAAAGCTTCCGGTCGAACCCTTAATAATCAAATAAACGATTTGGTCGGCCAGGGCGTATTAACACAAGAAGGTGCGGATATCCTGCATAAACTGCGAGTCTTAGGGAATGCAGCGGCTCATGAGGTGAAGCCTCATTCAAACGCTCACTTAGGTCTGGCATTTGATGTGGTCGACCATCTGCTTCAGGGTGTCTATATCTTGCCACATCATGCAAAGCAGAAGTTCAAATAATATAACAAGTCACGGAAGGCGGACGCGTTAGACGCGCCGCTTCGTTCAGCGTTATGGCCTTAAAGTTAAAGCACGAGGAATTTACTGAAATGAGTAAGACATTAATAACTAAAAATGAAGTGTCAAGTGAGTCGGGATCGTTATCCATTGAGGTAAATTCTGAGCGATTAAAGCATATCTTCTACATGTTGCACGGGGAAACGACCACAAGATCTAGGCCTTTTAAAGGGGCAATACAGGTATCAAAAAGCGATGTAATAATTTTGGTAAATGATATCCGCGAACAATTAAAGCTTGCTCATGTTCGAGATTCTACCATCCTTATTGGTATTGGGTTTGAAAAGGATTTTGTAGAAAAGCCTTTTTCAGATTTCGAATCTTATGCATGGAATGAGCCCGATAAAACAAAAGAATTGACGATCAAGATAAATTTCTTGTACGAGGACTTTGATTCAGGGAATCCATTAAAGCACTCTGTCTTTATAAGAATTGCTAAGGGTATAAAACCAGGGAATTTACTTCAGTTAATGGCTTCAAATGAATCAGACGAGCTAGACAATATTGAAAATTTAATGTGCCCTGTCTTTTGTCGAACAGATCATGTTAATGACAAGCTTAGCAAAGATATTATGAGAGTCGTTGAAGATTGGCATTCGGGGCAGAAGCAACCCAAACTTCTTTCTGGTGGGTATGAGTTTTTAAAGAAACACAAAATCCAAGTCGCAAGAACTGTCCACTACTCATACTCCGCTGCTGCTGTATTTATTTTGACTTACTTTGCTTTTACTATCCCTGAAATATTGGAAGAAAAGCTTGTTCTGCCTGCTTTTGTCTCATTAATTATTTTTTCAAAACTTATTTTGTCCATACTAATGAATGTTGGTGGATTAAAAGCTCAGAAAGTCTTTAAAAAGCTTTCCGGTATCTCTGGTGAAGATGTGATATTTGATGTAACAAAAGGTGATGATAAAAAGCAGTCCGACACAGTCAATAAGAATACTGAGTTATTTAAGGACTCAAAATCAATTTTTCTTTGGACAAATGGGCAGGCTATTGTTGCAAGTTTGATAGCTGCGGGTTTATTGGAGTGGCTTAAACCATAACAAAGCGCTGTTTCGGACTGGTTTTCCGCTGCGCTTCAAGCCAGCCGAAAAGCTCGGCGGTGATTTGCAACCCAGTTGTCCAAATAGCTGCGTTTAAGCAGCCTGTTTATTGCGCTCAATTTCCTGCAATTTTCCAGGGTTGAGCGATACGGCTCCGGCGACTTCCCAGTTTCGAGTATCACCAGACCAACGCCTGGGATTGAGGCTCTTTGCTCGTTCATAAACCGCTTCACGTTTGGCTAAGGGCTGGTGCCGGGGTCAGGTCTTGTGTTTTGCCCCTGCCTTGTCTTTTCGTTGTAATCGTCTCAGTCTGCATTATTCTCGCGTAAGCGAGTTTGTTCGAGAGGCAAAACGCAAGACCTGACCCCGAGGAACTTTATAAGCGAGTTTGTTCGAGAGGCAAAACGCAAGACCTGACCCCGAGGAACTTCTTCGCAGTAATTTTCAGCTCAACTCGCACTGAAGGCGATCATGGCTACGGTGTAATGGCTGACAGAATGCTGGAGCTGGCAGCACAACAAGATGGGTTTCTTGGTATAGAGTCAGCCCGTGAGGATGTCGGTATTACTGTCTCGTACTGGGCCAGCGAGGAATCCATCAAAAGTTGGAAGAAAAACACTGAGTATCTTGAAGCCCAGCGCCTCGGTCATAAAGCCTGGTACTCTGAATTCAAAGTTCGAGTAGCAAAAGTTGAGCGGGCTTATGGCATCTAACCATTAGCTCCAGTTCGTTCCGGGCCTGCGGCCCTCCACCGGACGCGCTTACGCGTGTTTATTTCAGCGTTAGTCGGTAAAGTTATGGATCATATACCTCTATTCAACGCTCAACAGTTGGAAGCTGCATGTAGGGTGCTGGCGGATACCGAGCGTGGCCTTACGGGGACAGAAATCGGATATCTGCTTCAAGACTGCAAGGCTCTCGACACATCTCCGGAGATGACCAAATGGAAGCGTCTGTTCAATGCTTTGGTGGCAACTCAAAATAAGCACCAGGTTGGCAACCATCTGATCATGTTCATAAACCGGGCGCTGAATCCCGTCAGCTACGCCCGAAACAAAGAAGCCTTCGAATGGCGACGCTCTGAACTGAATGTCGTCTTGGCATTTACTGGATTTGGAGTGCGCGAGGACGGAAAAGTAATCCGGACGGCAAAAGAAACTACGATTACTGGAGCCAGAGCAAGGGCTAATGCACTAAGGGCTAAACTAGAAGATCGCGGAGCCCATACAAAGGTCTTCGAGTACTGTCGAGCAGAGCTGCTTGATGAAAATTACTTTCATGCTGTGTTGGAAGCAGTTAAAGGTGTGGCCGAACGGATTCGTGAAATTTCAGGTCTGACCAGTGATGGCGCTGATTTATTCAATGAAGCTTTTTCGACAAAGAAGCCGATTTTGGCGGTAAACAGCCTTTCCACCGACACAGAAATTAGCGAACAGAAAGGCCTTACAAGCATGCTTGTAGGATTGTTCGGAGCTGTGCGCAACCCAACTGCACACGCACCAAAAGTCCGGTGGCCAATGGCAGAGCAGGACGCTTTGGATATTTTTTCCTTTGTTTCGTTCATCCACAGAAAACTAGATAGCACGATCAGAATATAGGCGTCGCTGCATGCCTGTGACTAACCAGGGGAAAACCGGGACAGATTTATTTTTTTCTTTGATCGCTGCCGCTATTGGAAATCAGGATCCGCGCCTTCTTAGAGACAGGGATAAGGCCTGTGAGGTTTATCGGGAGCTGAAAGGTCAATGATATTAGGTCCCGAAGTTAAAACCGGAACAAGCTCCTTCCGGGGTTCCTGGTCAGGTCGTCGAGTGTTAGCGCTCCTTTAATCGGGCAACCCGGAACGCTTCTCTGGTGTCATTTCCTTTTCCCACTCGGCTTCGTCGCCCGGCGCTGGCAGAAACCGGCCAAACTCGATCATCTGAGTAGCTGGAATGTCCTGCAGATAAATCCAGACGTCCTCAGCCGTTATGCCCGTGATGTGCACCACCTTTTCAAGCATCTGGCTCATCAGGGCCTGCTCATCAAAACTGGGACAGATCTATTTTTGGGGCCTTCCTGATCGTTCGGCGGTGATTTGATTCGGCACCATCCCTTTCTCTATTTTGGTTAAGATAGGCTGCCAGCGCACACAATGGATTTTGTGTATCAGAAGCAAGGAGACGCTGATGCCAAGACAGGCTAGGGTGATCAGAAAAATAGATCTGTCCTGGTTTTTCTGGTTTTCACTCTGTTATGAAGCTGCCCTCAACCACTTGAAGATTTCAGAGCGAATTTCCTGAAAAAACTTACTTCCCACTGTCCAGTGACAGCAGCCTGGAATTTCCACCAATAAGCCACGAGCGCCGAAGCTTTGCGCAAAGCTGAGCTGGATGCGGATGTGAAAACCGGGACAGATTTATTTTAGCGGCTTCTCTGATGGCTTGGCGCTGATTTGCATTACTACCTACCCTCTTCGCACTTCGGTCAATATCGGATGGCAGCGCACAGAATGGAATCTGTGTTTCAGAAGCAAGGAGATGCTTATGCCAAGACAGGCCAGGGTGATTGTGCCCGGTTTTCCCACCATATTGTTCATCGTGGTCATAATCGCCAACCGGTGTTCGTCGAACGCCGTGATTTTGAGTACTACCTGGCGAATCTTCAGGAATGGAAGCAGGTCTATGAGCTGGACAACTAAAAAATAGATTTGTCCCGGTTTTCCGTTCGGCTTTCCAGTCCCAAAATAAATCTGTCCCTGTTTCTCTTCAATACCTGCTCGTCGCTAGCACAGCGGTCATCGTTGGAGTCTACGCACTGATGCGTCATAATCAGAACGGGCAGGACTGAGGTTTGGAGTGGTGTCATTCTTTGTCTGTTTACTTTACAGCCCCAAGACTCCAAGATTTTGCGTCGGTACATTTTCGACGCGGCGTTTTTGCGTTTTTGTGATTCAGGAATGAAAGTTGCTGTGTCATGATCTAGAGTAGTTGCTTGTGCGCCGATTGTTAGGGATGGCGACCGTTGGGTCAATCTGCGTTCCACCATCATTTCTTTGGCTGTTCTGATAGTAATTGTTTTCTTGCTAAATTTTGTGAAAAAGAGGTGTAGCGCCTCTAACGCATAAGGGAATTCAAGGGCTTTTTTAAAAGACGCGCTGCTAATATTTTGCTGAATATCAAGCTTGCTAAACTTCGGAAAATTTAAATATTGCTGACTGGAATTCTCGAGTCATTAAAATATTAAGGTCATGATGATGAAAGACTTACATATTGAACGTGTACAAATAGAAGGAGGATTTCTTGATGGCCTTGATATTAGGCTAAGAGCAGGTCTAAATACCATTATTGGTGCGAGAGGCACAGGAAAATCTAGCCTAGTAGAACTTATTAGGTTTTGCTTGGGAATCAGAGGTCATACTGCTGACTCAAATGCGAAATCGTTAAGCCATGCGCGTGCTGTTTTGCTCGACGGGCAAATCACCATTACGATTGGAAGCGATGATGAATCAATCTCATTTTCGCGAAGTGTTGATTCGGAAATAACACCATCAATTCAGCCCAACTTGAAGCTACCATTAATTTTTTCGCAAACTGAGGTTGAAACTATTGGGTTACTTCCGGCCGGACGACTTGACATTGTTGACAAATTTATAATTAATATGTTGGAGCTAAGAGCTACTGAACTCTCTTTAGTTTCAAATATCGAGGCGTATTCGTCTGAAATTACCGAATCAATGCAGAAATTCAGCAAAAATGAAGATAAGACATTAGTTTTGCCGTCATTGATGCGGCAGCTTACTGAATTGGAAGATGAAGAAAAGAAGGTAGTGGCGGTCTCAGTACAAGCTGCAGAGAAATCAAAGGTTTTGAATCAGCTAACAAACGAATACGTTGATCGCTCGAAAATAATTGATTCTCTAAATTCAACACTTGAATTAAATCAGAATCTCAGGCATTCAATACAAGCGTCTATTGACTCAAAAGTATATGAAATTCCGGAATCAATTTATGGTGTATCCAAAATAGAGGATTTTAAAAAATTAAAAAGTACCGCTACCGACCGATTTATAAGCGGCATAACGATGCTTAAGGAAATTGATACATTACTAAATGAAGAGCTAAGGCATCGGGAAATAGAGCAATCTGCGCTTACAAAAAAGGGACAGACAATAAGAAAAGAAGTCGATCAGTACAAAGAGGGTGCTGGAGAAATTTCACGAAAAATGCAAAACCTTAAAAAGGAAGTGTCCCAAATTGGTTCAGTTGTCAATATAAATTCGGACATAAAAAGCAGAATTTTAAAGATTCGCGAAAAGCGAGACGATGCTTTGGATAAACTTGAAGAAATAAGGGATATAATTACAGAACAACGGCAGAGCGTCTGCGACAGGTTGAATCAAGCCCTTAATCCAAAAATAAGAGTTCAGTTAGAACAGTTAAGTAGAGTCGAAGAGTACGAAGAAGTACTCATAAATTCGATGAAAGGCAGCGGTATTAGATATAATGAACTTGCTCCGATAATCAGCCAAGCAATGCCGCCAAGAGTTCTCCTAAATATTGTTGAAGAAAATAACGTCGACGAATTTATATCTTTGGTTTCAATATCTAGAGACAGGGCTTTTCGAGTATTAACTGCTCTCGCATCATCGCTTGATAAAATTGCAACGGTTAGGCTAGAGGACGAAGTTGGATTTGAACTCTTAGATGGCTCTGAATATAAGGGGTTTGATCAACTCTCGACTGGACAACGTTGTACTGTTATTTTGCCGATCGTATTAGAACACCAAAACTCTGTACTCATTGTTGACCAGCCAGAAGATCATATTGATAACGCATTTATTGTTGATACGCTTATATCGTCTATTAAGCGTCGAGCCAAATCGACGCAGGTTATTGTTACGACTCATAATGCTAATATTCCCGTGCTTGGAGGTGCGTCAGAAGTTATTCACTTGAACTCAGATGGCACACGAGGTTATGTTTTAAATGAAGGCGAGCTAGACAGCCCTCAAATAGTTAATGCTATTTCAAATGTAATGGAAGGCGGTAGGTCGGCATTTAAGAGAAGAGCAGAATTCTATGGTTAGTTCAGCTGATGGTGCACTTCAAGATCTGCGGTCTGCTTCGGTTTCTCTTAGGTTCAGAGCAGCACGCTATTTTGTTAAATCTAAGCATCCCGAATGTAAGTTGGCTCTGATTGAGCGGCTAAAAGTTGAGCGCGTTCGGCATATTAAGATGGCGCTTAGGCAAGCTATAAGTAGTATAGATAAAGTTGAAGAAATAAAGCCCGTGGTAGCTACGGACTATGACTTTGCCACCGAGAAGGCGCTAAGAAGATATCTCAAGGCCCAGGCTATTAGTGAATTTTCAGGTACTATTATTCATGAGCTATCTAAGAAGATAGGCTTGCTCGAAGCTAATCTACAAAAAGAATTTCAAGATTTTTCAGATAGTCTGTCTCAAAAGAGTCTTGATAACTTAAAAGCTGTTTTTAAGGGCATAGAAAACCTCCAGCGTTCGGTAGAAAACCCTACAACAACAGAGTTTGATTTTTCTTTGCTTATTGAAGATATTGCGTACGAAGAAATCAGCGATTCTGATATCTCTGTAAATTTTGAAGGACCTCGACCATGTATAGTGAAAAGTGATAGATCTATACTTACCCTGGCCTTGTCTAATGGGGTTCGTAATAGCATTGAGTCAATAGTTCAAGTTACAAATTATAGTTCACTTAACAACATTGTGATTTCGTGGGGTATCAATGACCATGATGTATGGGTTTCTATTATCGACAATGGAATTGGTATTTTTGGTGACCCTAAAAAAGCGTTTAAGATAGGCAATACCAATAAGAAAGGGCACATCGGGTTTGGTCTTGGGATTTTAGATCAATGTATGGATACTCTTGGAGGGTTATCGGAACTCTCCAACGTTTCAAGCGGTGGTGCTAAACTCGTGCTAAGATGGAATAAAGAATAATAAACTCAAGAAACTGCTACGTTTTATGTATCGAAGACGAGGAGGAAGTCAGATCTTACCTTAAGTCCGTAATTAGTGAAATATCTTGTAAAACTCGAATAACATTTGCTAAAAGTAAGGATGAGGCTATTTCGCTTCTAGAGTCTGGGCTTTTTTTTGATTATATAACTTTAGATCTTACAATACCAATTACTGAAGGAAGTTTTGAAAAATCGTCCAAAAATGGATTAGCAGTTTTAGGTACGGCAAAGGTGCTATGCCCCGGGGCGCCAGTATTAATATTAACTGGGACAAGCACTGTGCGGATGATTGGTGATTTTCTGAACACTTCGAACAATGTCGATATATGGTCTGAAGGCTGTTCGCGACCAACTGTAGCCCATTTAGAAAAAGCGGATTTAGTTGAACTGTCCGATCATATCAAACCTTGTCTTACTTCGATTTTAAGACTTAAAGAGATTGAGCTTTCGCACTCCTTTGACGCGTTACCAATTGCTCACGATCGTTTGATAAGAATCTTTGCAAAGAAAAGGGGAGCGAGTGTCGTTCGCGTTAAAGAGATAGGTGGTGGGTATTCCGATGCTAAAGTATACTTTCTGGCGTTAAAGGATCAGAGAGGGGTCGAATTACATAGCTGTATAGCAAAATGTGGAAAGCGGGTTGATATCGACACCGATTCTAAAAATTTTAATGAGAGCGTTTCGCGGCTAAAGCCATCTGCTACACCAAGGCAAATTGATCACTTGAGATTTGGGGCGGCTAATTTCTCTGCGGTTTTTTATGGACTTGCAAAAGAGTACCCTTACTCGTTTTTCAGTGCATCAGAGCGTGGTTTAACTAAGGATGAAATGCGGCAATCACTTGTTAAAATGATGTTGGATTGGCACGCTAATTTTGTTGAGGATCGAAAACAAATAAAGGAGATCCGCCGGAGTTTTGTCTCCGATACAGAAGCTCAAGACCTTATAGCGACGTACGAGCTTAGCGATGCTTTAGATTTTGAAAATAGATACGTTCAATGCAAGGTCTCCTGTATTCATGGAGATTTGCACGGAGAGAATGTTTTAGTTGATACTGAAAACAATTTAGCCACGCTAATTGATTACGGGGACGTGAAGAATGAGTGTTCTATCATTGACCCTCTCACCTTAGAGTGTAGCTTTTTATTTCACTCAAGCTCCCCGAAAAGTGATTGGCCGTCTCAAGATAATTTAAATAACTGGCATGTGCTTGATAAATATCTTTTAGGATGTCCATATTCTGATGATATTAGGTTTTGCAGGGATTGGCTCCGAGATATTGGTGTTGGAAACCGTGAGCTTGCAGCGTGCCTGTATGCCTATGCACTGCGTCAACTGAAGTATGATGATGTTGAAAAGGAAAGGGCGCTTACATTGATTAATGTTGCGTTTGAATTGTTTGATAGGTCTTGATATCAATCGACGCAGTTTTCTAAACAGTGATCATGTGTGCTGGAATCAAAAAAAATGTGATAGGGTTAGGATTGAAAATCGGGACAGATTTATTTTAGCGGCTTCTCTGATGGCTTGGCGCTGATTTGCATCACTACCAACCCTCTTCGCACTTCGGTTAATATCGGATGGCAGCGCACAGAATGGAATCTAGAAAACCGGGACAGATTTATTTCTTGGCCGTGGACAAGTTGTTGACAGCCTCTGTAAGCTTCCCAATCGTTTTTCAATGGAGGGAAAGATGTCCTGGCTTAAGGTTTTTTCCGCAGTAGTAGTTGCCAATATCGTATCGTGGATCATCATAAGCATCATTGGTTGGTTTATCTTCTTTGTGGTTTTGGATTCCTTCAACGATGCGCTGACCGAAAGGCTTTCTACAAACGGCAAGTCTGAGTTTCCAACGATTTCTGTCCCTTCTTACTCGCCGCCGGTGCCTACGGCAGAGGAAATAAGGGCTCAACAGGCGCGGGAGAAGCGATTGGCGGCTCAGCGGCGCCGTGCGAGAAACGAGGCAGAACAGAAGCGAAGTGTGATTGCGAGCAGTAAAGAAATGTGTGACTTCTGGACTTCTGAATACCGCAAAGATGGAGACCCCAAGAGTCAGGCATATAAGGAAATGGCTTGCTTGCGTTACCGCAACTTACTTAATTGATTGATCAGAAAAGAAGAAAACCGGGACAGATTTATTTTAGCGGCTTCTCTGATGGCTTGGATCTGATTTGAATCACTACCAACCCTCTTCGCACTTCGGTTAATATCGGATGGCAGCGCACAGAATGGAATCTGTGTTTCAAGAGCAAGGAGATGCTTATGCCAAGACAGGCCAGGGTGATTGTGCCCGGTTTTCTCCACCATATTGTTCAGCGCGGTCATAATCGCCAACCGGTGTTCGTCGAGCGCCGTGATTTTGAAAAATAGATCTGTCCCGGTTTTCCGAGGGTTATGCGGAAATTCGGTCGTTTTCTGTGGTTTCCAGTTTCACTCGAAAACCACAGGCTGCGGCGTACTTGCTGAGCGTTCCCCAGCTAGGGTTTCCCCGGCCACGCTCAAGTCTGGAGATGTTGCTTTTGCTCGTTCCCATCTTCTTGGCAAGATCCTCTTGGGTAAGGCCCGCTTTGGTTCTCATGGTGATCAGTTGGTCGATCAGGTTGAATTCTTCCTGAAGGGCATCGTACTCTTTACGCACCTCAGGATTTTCGAGTGCCTTCTGCTTAAACTGTTTGAAGCTCATAACTTTTTGACCTCCTTCAAACGCTCTTTTGCTAGCTCTAGGTCTTTCTTCGGTATTTTTTGATCTTTCTTCACAAAGACATGGAGAATGATGATTTTCCTATCCTGCATATAGCAGAAAATACCTCTTCCAATGCCTTCTTTGGCTTTGGCGCGGATCTCGAACAGCTCATCACCAAGTGACTTGGTGTGTGGCTCCCCAAGGTTCGCACCGTGCTTTTCCATCAATTCCATTAGCCGGATCATTCTCGCCTGAATTTTTGGCGGCATCCCGGCCAATTCTTCGTCTACCTTTCTGTAGAATTCAATGTCCCAGTCCATGGGTGCTCCGTATTTTCAGGTTATCGTATATGATAACTCCAGTTATGGGAAATATCTTGAAAACCCGGGGCGGGTTGGCGTTGCCCGGTCGCTTGGTGCATGGTTGATGTTGACCCCGTCAATTGGCATCTGAAACCTTCTCCATAACCGGGGCTTTGTGCCACGTTGAGCGATCCATCGAGGGGTCGCGCAGGCCAATGGAAAACCGGGACAGATTTATTTTCCCACTGCACAGAACGGGTTCCGTGCTTCAGAAGCAGGGAGAAGCTGATGCCAAGGCAAGCCAGGGTGATCGTGCCCGGTTTTCCCCGACTTTATCTTGGTAGGGCATAGGTAAGCGCCTGAACACAGCGGCCGAACAACGCTGCAGAGAAAAACGGGTGTTCGCCTGGCTGCTCAGCCAAAAATAGTTGACCACCGGATTCGCGGATGCCGCCTTCAATCATCAGGTTGTCACTCAGCTCAAAGTCCTCGATTGTATGGCTCATGTTGTCCAGGCCGGTTGCACCTGCCCGTTCCCGGTAGTGCCGGTTATCCAGGGTGAATCCGAATGCGGGCTTGCCCTGGCCAATCATGTAACCTACCTCATACACGGTACCCGGGTCGCCGCTGATGCCGCGAAAGGGTGTCAGGTTGGCGATGATGGCATCGCAGCTGTCCATCAGTTCACGGTTGGCCTTGTATATTCTATGCCCGCGATCAGGTTTTGGTTGGCCATCTGAAAATGTCAGCTCGGTATCCAGCGGGTCTACGCCTTCAAACCCGTGTTCCCGAAGGAGGCGCTTTTTCTCGGCCACGATGAGCTGGTGTTCGCTGGCTGGGAAGAAGACTTCCGGGCCGGCGAGGTAGATGCGTTTTGGCTTTGCCATAGGGGCCTCTAAAGGCTGGTTGTATATAATTGGGACAGATTTATTTTATGCACACTGGTTTTTTGCCTTGGGCTGTTTTTGTGACGTTATCAGCCTATTTCGAAAAATATCTATCAAACAAGAGCTATCAAACAATCATGACGAGAAAGACATTAGGTTTAACTCGAAAACGAAATAAAGACGCTAAACCAGTGGCTGAGGAAGCCGAAGCTATGGCTGAGGTTGAAGGTGAGGCTGATCCACAAAAACGTTTTTTAAATGCTGTGGCTATCCACCCAACGCCGGGGATTCGCTTGGAGTCAGGTTCAGAAGAACTCACGGTGCGCGTGAAAACCGGGACAGATTTATTTTAGCGGCTTCTCTGATGGCTTGGCGCTGATTTGCATCACTACCAACCCTCTTCGCACTTCGGTTAATATCGGATGGCAGCGCACAGAATGGAATCTGTGTTTCAGAAGCAAGGAGATGCTTATGCCAAGACAGGCCAGGGTGATTGTGCCCGGTTTTCCCCACCATATTGTTCAGCGCGGTCATAATCGCCAACCGGTGTTCGTCGAACGCCGTGATTTTGAGTACTACCTGGCGAATCTTCAGGAATGGAAGCAGGTCTATGAACTAGAAGTGTTCAGTTATTGCCTGATGACGAACCATGTTCATCTGGTCGTTCAGGCGAACGACAATCTTACCTCGATTCCTCAATTGATGAAGCGTTTGGCTGGTCGACAGACCCGCTTCGTAAATGCCCTCGAAAAACGCAGTGATTCGCTCTGGGAAGGGCGCTACAAGATTAGCCCGATTGATACTGACGCCTACCTGCTGGCTTGTTGTCGCTATGTGGAACTTAATCCTGTTAAAGCGGGGATGGTCGATAAACCTGAGTTGTATGAGTGGTGGAGCTATTCTGCGCGGGTAGGGGTGTCACATTCTCAGTGGCTGGATGAGCCTGACACCTTTCGGGCTCTGGCAGGCAACCATGAAATGCGTGTTGAGGCATATCGGCAGTTTGTTGGGCAGGAAAATGATTCGCCGTCAGATGAATTGATTCGCGCGGCGATCAATAGTAACGAGCTAACTGGCGGCAACAAGTTCGTCGATGAAATAGAAAACCGTATCGGTGTCAGAGTTGAAACCCGCAAGCCGGGAAGGCCGACAACTGAAAAATAGATCTGTCCTGGTTTTGAGCGTCCGCAGGTAATTAGTCTAATTGCTTAGATGTACCTATATAAGTACACTTTGTGTGAGCATGGAAGAGGATAGATGACAGGGAAAATAGTCACCGTCGTTTTTTACAGAACCGCCAATGGTCGAGAGCCGGTCAAAGAGTGGTTGCTGAAGCTGAATAAGGATGATCGTTCAGTGATCGGGACCGACCTGAAGACAGTCGAGTATGGTTGGCTAACGCGAGAGACCGAAAGAAGAATCTTGTCTGAATGGGAGCAAGAAAATGGCACAGCACAAACACGTTGGCAGCTCTCTCGATGATCTGCTTGAAGCTGACGGCACCCTTGAGCAAGTAGAAGCTGAGGCGCTGAAGCGGGTAATCGTCTGGCAGATTCAGCAGGCAATGGGACAGACTGGCGTGAACAAGTCTCAACTTGCCCAGAAAATGCATACCAGCCGTACGGTGGTTAACCGCCTTCTTGATGAGAAGGACACTGGTGTAACCATCACAACGCTTGTCAAAGCCGGGCGCGCTTTGGGTATGGCCTGGACTTTGCAGGCTGTTGAGGATAACGGATCTCCTCGCGCTGCGTGAAGGGAAGATAGAAAACCGGGAAAACCGGGACAGATTTATTTTTTGCACACTGTTTTTTTGACGTTATCAGCCCATTTCGAAAAATATCTATCAAACGAGAGCTATCAAGCAATTATGACGAGAAAGACATTAGGTTTAACCCGAAAACCAATTAAAGACGCTAAACCAGTGGCTGGGGAAGCCGAAGCTATGGTTGAAGTTGAGGCTGATCCACAAAAACGTTTTTTAAATGGTGTGGCTATCAATCCAGCGCCGGGGATTCGCCTGGAGTCAGGTTCAGAAGAACTTACGGTGCGCGCGATGGATTTGATCACGCCTATTGGAATGGGGCAGCGAGGTTTAATAGTTGCACCGCCGGGGTCTGGAAAATCGACGGTTTTAAAACATATTTGCCAGGCGGTGGGAAAGGCGTATCCCGAGATTAAACTTTACGCGTTATTGATAGATGAGCGACCCGAAGAGGTCACTGATTTCAGGCGTAGCGTCCCGGCTGAGGTACACGCTTCTTCTTCGGATGAAAGTTATGCTCATCACGTTCGCGTTGCCGATGAACTTCTTGATATCGGCCGCCAACAAGCGGGCGAGGGTCACAACGTCATGATTGTGATTGATTCTCTCACGAGGCTTTCGCGTGTGCATAATGCGGAGCGAAAGAGCAGCGGTCGTACTATGTCTGGCGGGGTGGATGCTCGAGCGATGGAAATTCCGCGGAGGTTGTTTGGCGCTGCACGAAACATTGAGAATGGCGGCTCGCTGACCATTTTGGCAACCGTTTTGGTGGATACCGGCAGCCGTATGGACCAGGTTATCTTTGAGGAATTTAAGGGCACGGGGAACATGGAGCTGGTTTTATCGAGAGACGTGGCGAATCAGCGAATCTTTCCCGCGCTGGATATTTCGAAAAGCAGTACACGCCGTGAAGAGCTGCTGTTGGATCCAAAAGATTTAGACAAAATAATAGCATTGCGCCGGGCGCTTGGCGGTCTCAAACCGCTAGAGGGCACAAAAAAGCTGGTTGAGCTGCTTGAGAAGTACCCCACAAATGCCGAGCTTCTGAAAAACATTCCCGGGCCAGGATGATGATGTGCGGTAAAACCGGGACAGATTTATTTTCGAGTGCCCGGTCTTCTAAGGTAACCCTGACCACTATTCCAGAACTTTTGGCCAGTTCGCGTCTGCCTGCCTAATGAATCCTCTGGTGTCCTCGAGCCATCGGTTCTGCACAGACTGGTTGTAGTTCAGATATAGACGGCCATCTCGGATGGCCCAGTGTTGTGGATCACCTTTGGCGAGGTAGCCTTGGGCGACCGCCCAGGCGCAGTAGCCGCCCGCTCCCGTATCGCTCAGCAAGCCCGTGTAGACGGAAGGTTGGGAAGCCCATGCACCAGTGGTCAGGAATAGTGCGAAGGTGATGAGTATCATTCGTCTGTTCATGTCGGTTCCCTCGAAGGATTGCAGGCTTAGCCTCATAGCCCTGGAGCAACAGCTCGTCAATGGGCGTTGCTCCTCTGCGCCGTTAGGCGTGTCAGAGCATGATTGAGGGAGCATGTTTTTAGTTTCCTTTTTTGAATTTTGTTTTGCAATTGCCGCTCATGCACATCGTACAGTAATGCTCCCGGTCCTCGTGTTTGGGGCCCTCAGCGATCGTGATGCCGCAGCCGTTGCAGAGCAGCGTAGCAACGTCTCCGTCAAATTTTACAATGGCGTGTTCGTATTTCATAAGATGACCCTTCTCTCATACTCCTTTCGACTGAGCTATCAAGCATAAATCTACATACGAAAACCGGAACAGATTTATTTTCCAGTTTCCGTATTGTTCCTGGCAAGCCAGCAATTGCCGGCGCCGGCCTTAGTGAATCTTCAGCAGTGCATCTTCGATGTCGCTGCTGTCTTCTGGGCGGACGACCCGCGCTATTTCTTCACCATCCTTCAAAAAAATCAGGGTCGGCCAGAGCTTAACGCCAAACGTCCGCCCCAATCTGCAGCCTTTGCCATCCTCAACCTTCACATGCGGAACGTCTGGGTGATTGTCCATTGCCGCCTTGATGTCCGCCTGAGCACCCTGGCAGATCCCGCACCAGTTGGTGCCGAATTCAATCACCATTGGGCCCGTGCTCTGGTCCAGCTCATCACGGCTCAGGGTTTCGGGTGTATATCGGCTGGTGTACGACATGGTGCGTCCTTGTTGGGTTATCCGTCTGGAAAATAAATCTGTCCCGGTTTTCCCCCGCCGATTCTGCCGGTAATCCTGATAGGTATCCTCAAACCTCGTTGAGGGCTTACCGTTGAACTATTGTTGCGTGGTGCGCAACATGCTATAATTCCATCATGATTAAATCATTCCGTCACAAGGGACTGAAACGGTTCTACTCAACTGGCAGCACGGCAGGGATACAAGCCGATCATGCCAAGAAGCTGCGCATGCAACTTGCCGCCCTTGATTATGAGGTTTATCACTAATGACTATGCATAATCCGCCGCATCCCGGTGACTTTATCCGGGAGGTATATTTGGAGCCTTTCGGCATAAGTTCTCGCCAGCTAGCTTTAAGCTTGAGGGTTTCGCCTTCAACCCTGTCTCGGTTGCTAAAAGGCGATAGTGGCATTAGTCCGGAGATGGCATTGCGGTTATCAAAGGTTCTTGGTCGCACACCGGAAAGTTGGTTGGCGATGCAGGATATCTATGATCTCTCGGTGGCGCGGAATACGCTTAACCTGGATGACATTCATCCCCTGGACTTCGAGGCGGCTTAACCAGGCTGCCAACCAGAAACAAAAAGCGCACTGCTTTTTGTTTCTGAATTTAAGGACCGACCTGACCCCGAGGAACTTTTTTCTAGGCCTACCTTTGACCCTTTTTTTAAAGACCCGCAGATCTATGAATCAAATAGGAGGCGGTGGTGTCGAGGGGATCGCGACCAAGTACGGCTGTCGCTCCGGGATGAAAGCTGGAAACTGGGTTCAGGTCGATGAAAACGGGATTGTCCTTTTCATCCAGAAGGTACTCGACTGCGCCGAGCTCCATTCTTGCGGCCCGTAGAATTTTTTTGACTGCCTCGGTCACCTTCGGGGCAATTTCGCGAGGAGGCAAGAGGGTAACATCCGATTCCGGGTGAGCCAGGCAGTAGTTGAACTGGTCAGCTTGAATCGGTGAGCGGGCTTCGTAAAGGATGTCGGAGCCGAGGACTTCGATCCGGTGAACGCAGCCGTCTGCGGCGGTTAGCAGCTCTTGCTCAATCCAGCCTTCTTCTCGACTGAAAAGTCCATCCGGGGCGGGCTCGCCGTCTTCAAGCCTCCGAATCCCTCTCCCAAAACCACCGGCAGGTGGCTTGAGAAGGACAGTTTTTCCCTGTATCGCGCGTCCGCCGGGAATGGCGGGGTACGTTTGCGGCGTACGCACTCCGCACTCGGTAAAGAGCTTGGCTTGATCCAGCTTACTGTAGCCAATCTGGAAGCAGAGTGATCCGTTGATCACAGATCTACCCTCGGCCTCCCAGGTTCGCAAAGAATGGGTGATCCGATCCGCCCGAGCCTTATCCCGCTCAGCAAGAAGAGAGGATACGCGGTTGACGATCAACCCATTCGCTACGATCTCCTCCGGATCATCAGTGACTTGTACTTTGATGCCCCTCGATTCTAAAAGGTCAACGAGGGGCCGAACCCATTCCGGGATATCTGTGAGAATTATAATAGACATTGATTAGTATCCGGTTTGCTGATGCAAAGATCCCCGTGCTTGCCTGGCAAGGGGTTGCGCGAGGAGCTTTCCGCAAAGCGGGCGCTTACGAATTTTGCTTTGCAATTGCCGCTCATGCACATTGTACAGTAGTGCTCACGGTCCTCGTGCTTGATGTCCTCTGCGATAATGATACCGTAACCGTTTCAAGATACCCATTTTGGGTATAGAATTACCCGAAATGGGTTTTAGGGGCGCCGTTAACATGCCAGCAGTAACAAGATCGAACCGTACTGGGTTAGCGGATGCCCTGTTCTCACAAACCCGCCAAAAGGTACTGCGACTGTTCTTTGCACGCCAGGAAAGGGACTTTTCGGTCAAAGAACTTATCGAGCAGGCGGAAGCAGGTTCGGGGGCTGTGCAGCGGGAACTGTTGCGTCTGGTGGACAGCGGCCTGGTGCAAGTGAAGCTGCAGGGGCGCCAGAAACGATATAGGGCCAATCCGGACTCGCCCGTTTTTCCGGAGTTGTCTTCTCTTGCCTCCAAGCTACTCGGCCCAGAACAACAGGTTGAGGACGCTCTCAATTCGATTAGCGATAAAATCGATCTGGCCCTGATTTATGGGTCGGTAGCGAAGAGAACCGATCATGCCAATAGCGATATCGACCTCATGTTGGTATCGGATTCCCTCACCCTGGAGGAGGTCTTTGAAGCGTTAGGGCCAGCAGAGATGAAGCTTTCCCGCACCATCAACCCAACCCTCTACAAGCAAGAAGAGTTTAAGAAACGTCGAGCCAACAAAAACCCTTTTTTGAGGAAAGTCCTGGAAGGACAGTACATATTGTTGAAAGGAATCATCAATGAATGAAGAAGCACTGGAAAACTTGGTCCGGATACACAAACTTCACCATGAGGCGGTAGACGCCAACGAGGTTCAAGGGCTTATCCAATCCGGTAACGTTCGATTAAGGGACGCGGGTTTGGAAGCACTTAGCCAAGAGAGCCGTTTTGATTTGTCTTACAACGCAGCGCACGCGCTTTCCTTGGCTGCACTTCGTCACTTTGGTTATCGGTCGGACAATCGATACCTGGTGTTTCAATGCTTGCAGCACACGCTCGACTTGTCGCCAGCCAAATGGCGGGTTCTTGATCAAGCCCATCGCAAGCGAAACCTCGCAGAATATGAAGGCGATATCGACGTAGACGCAGCGCTGGTGACAAGTCTCATGGAAATAACAGAAGAAATCAGGCGAGCCGTGGTTGCACTTACCACAGGGTAAATCGCCCGAATACCCATATTGGGTAAAAACTTACCCAGTATGGGTAAGTTAATGGCCTCGCTCGTCGACCGACTTGCGGACGCCAATGTCCTGGTGAACATTGAACGCTTTTCTTCATGGCTCGAAAAGACAAGCCTGCGCGACTGCCCATGAGCCACGGCGATGTGGTGTTGTGGGGTGGTATTGATCGATCGCTTGCTGCCTGGTTAATGTTGTCCCCCGTCAATTGGCGTCTGAAACCTGCTCCATAACCGGGGCTTTGTGCCACGTTGAGCGATCCATCCAGGGGTCGCGCAGGCCAATGTGCCCGATCCCGGGCAATTTGACGGCCAAAGCCAGCGGGTCAATGCCAATGTTGAGGCCGAGGATGTTCAGTTCAACACCTTCTCGGATACTCGCCATAAGGCCGAAATAACCATTGAGGGAGAACTGGTAGCCCGAACCGCTGGGAGCTTTCGCAAATACTCCGTCAGCAAGATAGTCTTTTCCGATGGCAATGTTGGGCAGCGCAACATTCAGTTCGGGTACCTGCCGGATTACCCAGGCTACAAAGGTATTACTGTTGGGCCCGGGCCAAGCGTTGTATTCATTCGCGAAGGGGTAGGCGTCGATAGCTGTTCGGATATTGATGATGGCGGCGTCCGCTTTCTCACCACGGAGATCTGCCAGCAACATCGGCGGGTTGCCATACCAAGCGGTATCCGGCTCACCGGGGCGTGACCGCACCGCCTTATAACCCCAGCCAGTGACATCGTGAACTTCGTAGGTGGATGCCCCGCGCACCTTGGTCGCAATCCAGGTATGGACCGCAAAATTGCCGCGCCAATTATAAGCACGGGCACCATAAACCTGCACAATGGCTTCTTCCGTCTGGCTGGGTAGTGGCGCAATGCCTGCGCTGGAGCGATCGGCGTCACGCCAGCTCTGGCCAGACTGACTACTGCAGGCCGTAATCAGTGCGGGGCCGGCCAGCAGAACCAACAAAAATACGGTGGTTCTGACGAGCCATCGAAGGGGTTTAATCATTCCAGGGTTACCTCGGACTGCATGCATTGGTTGGTGATTACAACTCAGCTAATATACGTCCCATATAATCTCAAGTATCAATGCGAAGCATTACCGGCAGCTATTGTTAGGGCTTCCGGTGGCTCAAACAGGAACCAGCTCCCAGACCGTATTTGTTTATGGCTATCCCTGTTCCCGGTAAGGTAGTGCCGCTTGAACAAGGTGCCGGGGTCCGGGTCTTGCGTTTTACCCCTGCCTTTCCATTTCGTTGCAATCGTCTCAGTCTGTCCCGTGAAAATCGGCGTGAAATGATTTTCGCATCTGACGATAACCGCCGCGCCTTTTGTCAGTTTTCGACGAAGTGTGAAACCTTCAACCGGGAATGCCACGCCCACTGCCTGATGGGCAATCACTACCATCTTTTGATTGAAACTATTTCTTTGGACTGCATTATTCTCGCGTAAGCCGGATTATTCGAGAGGCAAATCGCAAGACCTGACCCCGAGGAGTTTAACGGCTCCCTGTCTGTTTGCTTAGTACTGTCAAAACCGGCCTGGTTTGGGGTTTTTTGGTCGCGTTCTTATGTAAAATCTGAGCGTACTTTCAACAATAAGTGCTCCAGATTTTAAGAACAGGCACTATTTTAGATCATTTATTGATCAATTTCGCACCACGGCTTGTCCTTGACCTTTTTTTACAGCTTCAACGTGAAACTAAGCGGCAGCCCGTCAGGCCGGGAACGAACTTGAGTGACTGGTTAGGGGGAATGCGCCGAGTTTACCCCCTAACAGAAATCCGCCATGGTGGCTTTGCGTTGACTTCTGAGTCCCGTTGCAAATGGGGTGATAACTGCTTACTTTCATCCTTTTCAGCGAAAAATTCGATTATTGCACTTTCGACAGCTCTAATGGGATCGCCAGAATTTGTGTATTTGGCTGCTACGGAAATATCTACGTTACCCAACTTAGGGAGAGTGCCAATGTTATCCAAGATGGATACGCCTTCCCCTAAAGCAATGTGTGGGATGGCCGATATGGCAAAGCTATGCTCCACTGCTGAGAGTACGCCTGCCAGAGACGATGCTGAGAAAGCTACTTCATACTCCAATCCGAAATTGTCCAACGCGCTCGTTATTAATGAACGATCAGAGCATCCCGTGGTGAAACACGCTATTTTTAATTGCTCTGCTTCCCAGCAAAAATGCTCGTTTGGTGCAATCCACACCATAGGAGAGGACAACAATAGTCTACTGGAGATAGTCCCAGGGCAGTTCTGGGTCAACGCAATATCAATTTCCCCAGCAGAATAAGAGCGCCATATTTGCTCGCTATATCCTGATATGACTTCTATCGATAGGCTTGGAAGTGATTTTCGGCAGGAACGGAGCAAGTGCGGCACAAAGCTAGCTAAAAAAGCGTCGCTGGTGCCTATTATGACCTTTTGCTCTGTAGCCAACCCAGACAATTCGCTTATGGCAATCTCGTTTATTTCCACAATCTGGCAAGCTCTTTTCAGAAAAAGCTTGCCAGCGCGTGTCAGACTCACGCCTTTGCTGTGCCTCTGAAAAAGTGAGGTCCCTACCTGTTGTTCAAGCTTCTTAATTTGCCAACTGATAGCTGACTGGACGCGGTGCCGGCGCAAAGCCGCCTTCGAAAAGCTACTTAATTCGGATACCGTGATGAAGCTGCGCAAACAATCGATATCGAGGTCCATCTACTTTCTCCCATGTCACGAGGCGCGATCCCATCGAGCTACTTGATGGGCCCCTATCAAATTCTTTCGCTTCTATCGTAATTCAATGATTGCTAAGTTGAAACCTCGGTTCTAATTTGGAGAAAGCAAATGTCCTCTTACATCGTTGGGAAGCTTGACCTACGTAATGTCCATTCTCGCGAAGAAATCGAGTGGCTTAACAGTTTTCCTAAAACCCATGAAGAATATGATGAATTTGCCCAAGGGTACTGAGCATAATAATCATGTGGCAAAATAATCGATTAGATTTGGCTCGTATGGCACCGCTATTGTTTCTATTAATGTGGGGTAGTGGTGCTATTTTCGTTAAAGCGGGCCTCCAAGAAGCCTCTGTTCTCTCCTTCCTCCTGGTAAGGTCGTTGGGCGCTTTATTGGTTATGATCTTAATGGTGGTGATATTCAAAAAGGGCGAAGTTCGGAGTTTCCAATTACTGACCTGGAAATCATGGCTCAACATTGTTCTTGTGGGTATATTTCTCCAGGTTTTATATCAGGGATTTTTCTTTAGCTCAATCGCATACGGGCTCTCCCCTGGGATGCTCGCCATCGTTCTCGGCTGTCAACCATTACTGACGCCGTTACTTGCTTTTGAACGAATCGGGGTCAAGGGATACTGTGTATTGCTTTTCGGCTTCACTGGCCTGGTAATAGCCATCCTCGGGGGAGGAAAAATCGATGTAATTACCCTACCCGGAGTTATTTCTGCGCTCTTGGCCGTATTGGCAATGACAATAGGCACTATCTTGCAGAAGCGGACACACGTTAACGTTATTGGCTCAGTGCTCGCTCAATATTGTGTTTCTTCATTTGTATTTACAATAGCAGTTTTACTTTTTAGTTTCGAAGTCAATCCAAGTCTTCAGTTTGTCTTTTCGGCTATTTGGATGATTCTAGTCGTTTCAGTGGGTGCGATACTGCTGCTGGTTTTTATGCTCAACAATGATAAGGCTAGTAAGGTTGCAGCTCTATTTTTCTTAGTTCCAGTAATCACTTATACCCTAGATTATTTGGTATATGACACGCCGGTAACACTCATGACATTTGGTGGTGGAATTATGGTGGTCGCTTCATTATTAACGTACCGAAAAATTGCCTAGTAACCGAAAATTCTCGAATGCAGCTTGGCCATTGTAATGTTAAGTGGAAACAGTTCATGCAATGCCAATAGCATTTCTCGTGAACTCCAAGGTAGCACCCTTCTCCACTCTCACTTAGGAGGTCCGTGCCCTACCTAAAAGTTCATGACCTGATCCTATTTCGCGTACTCGGTCATGTGAGCATTTATATTTCGTTCGACCTATAAAGGAGTGGAAACCATGGATTTGATAGGAACACTGGACTCTCCTTATGTCAGGCGCGTTGCCATCTCTCTCGAGTATTACGGCATCCGATACCGACATAAGCCCATCTCAGTATTTGATTCGTTTGACGAGTTCGCAAAAATAAATCCTGTCGTAAAAGCGCCAACAATTGTTCTTGATGATGGTGGTGTTCTGCTCAACTCAAGCCTGATCCTCGATTACTTCGAACGACAAAACCATACGGGGCGCCGCCTGATGCCAGACGAGCCATTAAAACAGGCGCGTGCGGTGCGAACAATCGGACTTGCTCTTGCAGTCTGCGAAAAGGCTATTCAAATTATCTACGAGAGAAAAATGCGTCCACTGGACAAACAATATGAACCGTGGGTGGATCATATTACCGCACAACTTTTGGCGGCTTTTCGTGAACTTGAGTACGAAATAGATAGCTCAAAACCATCGGCAGACGGCTCTATTGAGCAAGCTGGAATCACCGTCGCTGTGGCGTGGTCTTTTAGTCAACGAATGTTGGGCGATATTGTCGTGGAAAAACAATTTCAAAATATCAACGCTTATGTGAGGGCTATCGAAAAACTACATGTATTTCAAACGATCCCGCTTTGTTCCACCCACAACATCGAAAGGGCGAAAAGAAAGGAAGCGAGTTTCAGACAGGCGCTGTTTCGATCCTAACAGATTAGCGTGCCGGGGCTAGGTCTTGCGTTTTGCGCCTGCCTTGCCATTTCGTTGTAATCGTCCCAGTCTGCATTATTCTCGCGTAAGCCAGATTGTTCGAGGGGCAAAACGCAAGACCTGACCCCGAGGAACGTTGCGAGGCACTGAAGGGATTCAGCGCCACAGACGCAGAGGGAATTTTACAGAGGAAAATCGAGGCAGACTTATTTTATGAACTTGCCGCCGACTGATCCGCTGCATCCGATTGTTCAGTTTCTTCAACATCCGACTCTTGAGAGATTTTCGGAGGTGCCGGACTCCAGGCCTTCAACCATTGACCAGCCTCATGATAGAAATGAGGCACAGCTTTTTCCAGCTCTTCAATGAATATTTTTCGACCGCTGAACTTAGCTGCCAAATCTACTTCGTATACCACCTCCAGGTTGGTGGCGGTGGTATTGGAGGTTTCGGACTCTAGCAATTCAGGCGATTCCCGCAGGGCACCCAACGGCTGGTATGTTGTCTCGGCTTTCCCGGGTCTGGTTGCCCGAACAAAGAAATTAGCCGGGTTAGTGCGTTTCAGTTGCCGGAGCAGCCAATTGACTCTGGCCTTTGTGCTTTTTTTATCTTTCGGCGCTGTGAGTTTCATCGAGCAATAAATCATTCGTCGCTGCAGGTCTGCATGTATCTCCAGATCAGCAGCGGCGTTGATGATGCTTAACGCGCATTTGAGTACGGGTTCTTTGCAGAAATCCGTTGCGTCATCCTTTACACGCTCAGCTGCGTCTGTCCGATGGCTGTTTTTGAGCTTTAGAGAAACGTTGCTGCCGGTCAGCCTGGACATGATAAGGCAAAGGTCACGCTGTTCCTGATGCCAAGCTGCAATGGTGTTTTGTACCTCGTCGCTGGATTTTGCAAGTGAGGCATGGCTTTTTACTTTGTTGACGACATCTTTCCACTCGCTATTCATCTGGTCAAAGTTACTGATGCCAGACCGGTCACTTTCGAAATACCGGAGAATTTCACCGAGGATGAAGACTTGGTCTACGTCTTCAACACCATTATTCTTGAGCAGGAGTTGGCACTGGGTGCGAATAAATGCCCAGGACCAGTGATAAAGCGCGACTGAGCGAGTAGCGATTTTTGGAAGTTTTACCGGGTGATGAGTTGGGAGTGCTGCGAACTGATTGGTGATGGTAATAACTGCGTCCAGCTTGTGGTTCTTCGCTTGTTGTAGATAGCGTGATACCTGTTCTTCGCCGATTGTTTCGTTCCCCACTTTCGCCTCAATCAACGCTCGCCATTCACGCTTCCCAGTACGGAGAATCAGAATTCCGTCTGGTCGGTCTTTTTGTTGCGCGGTCTTCTTATCTTCATTCGCAAAAACCACTTCAATCCAGGTCTCTAACGTGGCGCTGCTTCCGACACGGGTGCCAATGGATTTAAGTAGTGCTTGGCGAAGTTCAAGCACTGAGCGCATACCTGCGAGTAATACGGATATAGACTTTTGTTCACGGGCACTGTCTGCAGTTATCGGGATAAGACGGGCAGGTTCACCACCAGACAGGAATTCAGGACGAGTCGTCACAGCTAGCTCCATGCTTCGATTTATTTTAATTTGCTAAGGGAGACTAGCAGTGATGATGGGGTGTGTCTGTTTATCGGTTAAGGAATTATTAAAAATAGCAGCCCGGACAAATCCATTTTTTGATTAGTGTTGAAGCTTGGCTTGATCGATATGACGGGGTGCCGGGTGACCGGCATTCTTACTGCGACCGAAATGACGACCCCCACTATTGGTAGCGGTAGGTTTGGGAAGTTACCCGCCAGGGTAACGCTGGGGCAAGCATCACATGACCGCTGCGAAGCGCTCGATGGGTGGCTGAGCGCGGTGATGTGCCTACCACAGATCGTAATCCATCTGGGCGCCCAGCCAGACACGCGCTTTGCCGATGCCGGCCAGCTCAAGCCGAACCGCGAGATCAGGGCTCACTGGGGCGCGCCCATGCATTATGCGTGACAGCGTCTCACGCGCCATGCCAAGACGGCGGGCCAGCTCGGTAACGCTAAGTTTGAGCTCGGGGAGCACGTCTTCGCGCAATGTTTCACCTGGGTGAGGGGGTTGATACATAGTCATGAGTTGCCTCCAGTTCAGTGATAGTCGAGGTAGTCGACCAGCTCAACATCATGGCCGCTGAAGCGAAGTATCAACCGCTAGTTGCCGCTTACCGTCAGTGACCAAAATCCCACCATCTCGCCTTTGAGTGGGTGCAGTCGCCAACCGGGAATATCAAGATCTTCCGGGGCTGTCGCTAGATCCATGAATGCCAGAATGCGAGCTAGTCGCTTGGCATGATCGGCGCGTATGCCACGAGTTGAACCCGTATCATAGAACTGGCGAAGTCCCTTGTGTTTGAAGCTTATGATCATGTTTTAATGTGATGTATTGGGTCACGGTTTGCAAAGGAAAAAAAGTGTCAGAGCAGACAATCTTGATCAACTCTGCGGCCTAAATCTTAACGTGGCAATGAAAGGGCGCGTAACCATTTAATTTGGATCAATCCGGTTCAACCACCCTGTTGTTATCCAGATCGCCAGTCGACCGCAGCGCCCGCTGGAATCAGCGCCGCCTCTGGTTATAATGGCGTACTTTGAACCTTCACAGAGAATCCTATGCCAATCGAAAAGAATCAGGTGGTCTTGTTTCACTACAGCGTCAGTGATGACCAAGGCAAGGTCGTTGAAAACTCCCGTGGCGGCGAGCCGAACGCCTACCTGCATGGCCACGGCGGCATTATCCGAGGCCTGGAAGAAGCCCTGCAAGGTCGCGACGCCGACGAAAGTTTCAGTGTCACCATCACTTCGGAAAAAGCCTACGGCCCGCGTAAAGCCGATTCCATACAGCGTGTGCCGATCAAGCATTTGATCGGTGCCAAACGCTGGAAGCCGGGCATGATCGCGCAGGTAAAAACCGAGCAGGGCCAGCGCCATGTGATCGTCGTTAAGGTTGGCCTCAAGTTTGCCGATATCGACAACAACCATCCGATGGCCGGTAAAACCCTGACTTTCGATGTCGACATCATCGAAGTACGCGCCGGCAGTCCGGAAGAGATAGCCCACGGCCACGCCCATGGGCCGGGTGGGCATCATTGAAGGATTATCTTCACGAGAAAAAACCGATAAAAGGCTGAAGCATGCAAATCGGCGTCATCGCAGACACCCACGGTAAAATGCGTCCAGAAGCTCTGGAGGTATTGAAAGGCTCAGACTTGATCCTTCACGCCGGTGACGTCGGTCGCGACGAGGTTCTGGAAGCGCTGGAGGCGATCGCACCCGTGATTGCAATTCGCGGCAATATCGACAAAACAGGCCGTGCAGCAAATCTTCCCGAGGTTCAGGATTTGAAATTCCTCGGCCACGCTTTCTACATGCTCCACGACGTCAAAATCCTCGACATCGATCCGCAAGGTCGTTACCGCGTGGTGATCGCCGGCCATTCCCACAAACCCCGTAACGAGTGGATCGGCGACGTGCTTTACTTCAATCCTGGCGCCGCCGGGCCCCGGCGCTTTACCCTGCCGATCACGGTAGGGCGGCTGCAGGTGAACGAAGACTGTGTAGCTGGTGAAATCATCGAATTGCCGGTTTGATCAATTCGGCCGGCTGCTTCAGTTCTAGGAAAACGGCGGAGAAGAAAACTGGGACCGGTTTATTTTTCGTTCAAATTCATTCCGCGGCATCTGCTTCACCTTTGGTTTCATGCTCGGTTCCAGGCGCATGCTCGGGTGGGCTGTAAGTTGTGTAAAGCTTGAGCATCCCACTGCCGGTGTTGCGGAAATTGTGGAATGTTCCAGACGGCACGATGCTCACGTCGCCTGGTTTCACCGAAACCTTGACATCGTCGATGGTAGCTTCACCCTCGCCCTCTACAAAGTAGAGCAATTGGTCGTGGCCTTCGTGAACTTCACCACCGATCTCACCGTTTTCCGGAATGGCCATCAGAACCAGCTGAGTGTTTTTTCCTGTCCAAAGGACCTGACGGAACTCGTCGTTTTGTTTTGCCATTTCAACAACGGGCAGTGTCGTTTTACGAGCTTCTTTCATCATTCTGTCTCCAATCGTGGTCACGGTGTGGAGCTTTGGATTCTAGCCGGGTCCTTCCGTGCCAACCTGATCTTTGTCGAATTGAGAATGGGTGCCATCACAGTATGGGGCATCATTGGTGCGTTTGCACTGACAGAGGAACGCGTGGCCGTCCTCTTCTGCCACGAAGCTTTTGGGAGTGAAGCCCGTGCCTGCGTGCGAGCCATCGCAGAAGGGTTGATCGCTGGAACGCCCGCAGGTAGGATTTAATCTGATCCTGATCCTGATCCTGATCCTGGGCCTGATCGTAGTGGTGATCGGTTCTACCGGGCGGTCACAGAGGCTCAGGTGACAAGCCGGGCATAAATATCCCCCGAGGCAATTCCGTCAGCTCCTGCATTAAGCCATTGCCGGAGTGACTCAGGATCCTGCCATAAAGGCCAGATAAAACGGCGTTGCTCACCGGCAACAACATTGAATTCGTGCCGACCCAACCGCTCCAGCTCCTGAAGGCATCGCAATGCCTGATCCAGGGTGCCGTTCACGAATTCAAAGGACAGTGCCGGCAGTGGCTGGCTCAGCCCCGCCAGCACTTCCACCTCAAAGCCTTCCACATCAATCTTGCAGAAGCTGGGCTGGCCATACTGTCGTATCAGCTCGTCCAGCGTGGTGACCGTCACGGTGACCGAGTCTTCCCAGCGCACATGTTGGAAACCGGGACTGGTTGTGCGCAAGTGTTCGCGCCAGCGGCTGTCCAGTGAGGCCACCGTCGGATTACGCAAGCTCAGCGCCAGTTCGGCTTTGCCCGGGGCCCGCCCCGCCGCCAGTGGCAGGCACACTATCTTGGGTTGATGCCGGGTCAGGCGCTGCAGCCAGCGCAGCAGTCGTGGCTGCGGCTCCAACGCCACCACCCGTGCCCCCAACGCGGCAAACGCGGAGCTGCGGTCCCCCAGGTGGGCGCCGATGTCGAATACCAGATCGCCGGGGCGGATGAATTCACTGTAGAGCCGGCGTAAAGCTCTCTGGCGCCCGGGACGTCGATAGATGACAAAGGACCGTAGAAGTCCCAGGCCGCATTTAAGTTGATCGGTAATGGCAACCCGCAAGGTCATCTCCTTTTGCTTTAAGCCCCAAGGGTTTTCTTGGTCTTTATAATAGCCGGCAATAGGTTGTTTCATAAGTCCCAGTCTAGCAGCCTGTCCGACTTAACCAAGCAGTATCGAAGTGAGATAACCGGGACGACACGGGCCATAACCGGAATTCAATGATGGGACATTTCGTAATTGCTGATCGGAAAACCGACTACCCGAAAATCGGTACAGCGCTGTTTTTTCAGTTTTCGACGAAGTGTGTGAGACCGTCAACTGGGAATGCCACGCCTGTTGCCTGATGGTCAATTATCACCATTCTTTGATTAAAACTATTTCTTTGGACTGCATTATTGGCGCGTAAGTCGGATTATTTGAGAGGCAAAGCGCAAGACCTGACTCCGAGGAATCCGTTCGCGGTAAAAGAGAAGCTGTCTACGGCAAGCCTGATTTGCCCGGGGCCAGTGGCGAGTCGGTTGCGTTAGCGCCGAGAGGAACCAGGCGTTGCGTTAGAAAATCGTCTTTTCGTATCTGGAATTGCGACATCGTCAGATCCTTTTTAGTTTAGGGATTGGTCGGCTCAAGGAATCAACATATATATAAAGAGCTGGCGTAAAAAATCCAACCGAGGCCATTCCAGCCGCGAGTGGTGATCGGTGACCACTGTTCGTTGCAAACAGAATAGTGGAGGTTTGCAGGAAAGTCGGTGATTTTCTTGAACTGTGTTTCCGACGTTGCCGTGGCACAATGCGTTAAAACAAAGGACGCTAAAATAAAGGACGTTAAAATATGAAATGGGCCTTCATTGATTACGAAAACGTTGGAAGTCTGGGAAAGGTTGATCTCTCCGGCTATGAGCGCGTCATTGTGTTCCTCGGTGCCAAGCAGCCCCGGCTAGACTTCACCGACACGAAATACGACAAGCCGATTAACCTTGTGGTGGTTCAAGTGAAGGACTCACAGGCCAATAATCTGGATTTCCATCTCGCCTATTACCTTGGCAAGTTTGATGCGCAGGCAGAGAGCTCCGTAGCGTTTGAGGTGATCAGCAATGACACCGGCTTTTCGCCTCTGATTGCTCACATCAAGACTAGCGGGCGGCTCTGCAAACAGGTCAAAATCACCGGCACCGCGGGCGAGCCGGAAAAGCTCATCAAAAATCTGTCATCAATGCAGAAAGAAAAGCGGCCGCAGAAGGTGGCCAGCCTACGAAACCACATTGCCGCGCAGCTTAAGATTCAGGGCAATGAAATGGCGATTCAGAAAGAGCTTAACCAGCTTGTGAGTGCTAAATTTCTGAAGTTGTCTGATTCAGGCGTGGAATACTTGGCCTGACTTTTTGGCTCCGTTAAAGAAGTACCACAAGGGCGCCCGTTAAATGGACATTAACCCCATTTTCCAGCCGTTGGTTGCGGTGCTCTGGTACTTAGGAGTGTGCCGGAGTGTGCCGGGGTCAGGTCTTGCGTTTTGCCCCTGCCTTGCCATTTCGTTGTAATCGTCTCAGTCTGTCTGGCCTCAATTAGAACCACGGCACGGAAGGAGCCAGGGAATGGCCAGATCGTCACACCCGGTCAATGATCTCACACAACGCGTCCAGCCCATCCGTCAGCGCAGCTGGCCCGGGCTGAAGAATCAGGGGTGACTTAATCTCGTAGAGGTGGTTGTTCGCCACGGCAGGGATAGCTTCCCAGCCGGATCGCCCGGCCACTTGATCCGGGCGGAATTTACGTCCGCACCAGGAGCCGATGATGATATCCGGCTTGCGGTTCACGACCTCTTCGGGATTCTGGATGATGCGTTCCTTCGCACCGGGTTCGGCTGCTTTTTCAGGAAAGATATCTTCGCCACCCGCGATGCCAATCAGCTCCGATACCCAGCCTATGCCGGTGATCATGGGGTCGCCCCACTCTTCGAAGTAGACGCGCGGGCGATGTGTTCTCGCCTTTTCGCGCCGGACTCGCTCAACTCTGGCGGCCAGCTCATGGGCGTAGGCGTCTGTCTTGGCGGAGAGGCCCAGCATGCCGCCAAGGGTTCGGATCATGGACAAAATCCCGGCCACGGTACGTTGATTAAAGATGTGTACGGCCACGCCATTCCGCACCAGCTCGGCAGCGATATCCGCCTGCATGTCCGAGAACCCCAGGACCAGGTCCGGCTTCAGCTCCAGGATTCGCCCGATCTTGGCGGAGGTGAAGGCGGAAACCTTGGGCTTTTCCTTCCTGGCCCGCTCGGGCCTGACCGTGAATCCAGATATGCCAACGATGCGATCCTCCGCGCCGATGGCGTAGAGTGTTTCCGTGGTTTCTTCAGTGAGGCAGGTAATGCGTTGGGGATAATTCATGGCTGTATATTCCTTTGTACGCCGGATTCCCAAACAGGGCAGAAAACCGGGAGGTGGGCCAGGGTCTTTTCGATGGCGTAGATACTTACTACGTTCAAAGAAATTGATAAGCTGGAGGAATAATGACAAGAAATATTGTTTTGATTGGCGGCACAACCGGGATCGGTAAGGCCTTGAAAGAGAATCTGGAAAAAACCAATGTACATCTTTACATCGCTTCCCGGAGTGCGACTTCGCGGCTCAAAAGCAGCAGCAATATTACGGTCGCTGATATCGATGCGACAGACGATTCTGCAGATTGGTCATTTTTGCCGGAAGAGATACACGGAGTGGCGTATTTGGGTGGAAGCATTAATCTGAAACCCTTTCACCGACTGAGCAACAAAGATTTTATAGAGGATTTTACTGTAAACGTTATTGGCGCCGTAAATACCGTTCAGGCTTGCCTGCCGGGGATGAAAAAAGCCGGAAATGCAGCGGTTGTTCTTTTGAGTACCGTCGCGGTACAAAGAGGACTCACCTTTCACGCGTCGGTTTCTGCCGCTAAAGGCGGAGTAGAGGGTCTGGTAAGGGCATTGAGTGCCGAGCTTGCACCCAATATTCGTGTAAACGGAATTGCGCTCTCACTGACCGATACGCCAATGGCGGAGCGCTTGCTCAGCAATGATTCGAAGAAAGAAGCGGGAAAACAACGCCACCCGCTAAAAAGGTATGGAAAGCCCGAGGACACCTCTGAGGCCGCTGCATTTTTGCTTGGTGAAAAGGCATCCTGGATTACGGGACAGATATTGGGTGTAGATGGCGGAATGTCGACCATTCAAAACCTCTGATGCACTTCTCGCGAAAGGGGGAGCTCAGGGTCAAACCTTGCGTTTTGGCTCTGACTTGCCCTTTTGGTGTGATCGTTTCAGTCTATCCCGCCTACTTTCAAACCGATGCAGGTAACGGCATCGGTATTTGCTAGTATGACCGCCTTCCCATCCTGATAACGATTAAGCGCTGCAACATGAATGCTCCTTTTAAACTGCGGCCTTACCAGCAGGAAGCCGTTGATGCCACGTTGAAACACTTTCGCAAATCGGATGATTCTGCGGTTATTGTGCTGCCGACCGGTGCGGGTAAAAGTCTGGTCATTGCCGAGTTGGCCCGTCTTGCCCGACGTAAAATTCTGGTGCTGACCCACGTAAAAGAGCTTGTTGAGCAGAATCACGCCAAATACCAGAGCTATGGGTTAACGGGCGGCGTTTTCTCCGCCGGGTTAAAGCGTAAGGAAAATCAGCATCAGGTGACCTTCGCCAGCGTGCAGTCCGTATCGGCTAACCTGGATCAGTTCAGAGATGAATACTCATTGATCATTATCGATGAGTGCCATCGGGTCAGTGGTGATGACAGCAGTCAGTATCAAGTAATCATCGAGCTGTTACGGCAACAGAACGACTCCCTGAAGGTGCTCGGGCTAACCGCCACACCCTATCGCCTGGGCATGGGCTGGATCTATCGCTATCACTACCGGGGCTTTGTTCGCAGCGGTAGCGATGAACAGAATAAGCCCTTTGGGCATTGCATTTATGAACTGTCGTTGAGCTATATGATTAGCCGGGGGTATCTCACCAGGCCTGAGCTGGTTAACGCGGCGGTGGCGCAATACGATTTCTCTGCGCTGTCTCAAAACCGCTTTGGCGAATACGCCGAGAAAGACGTTAATCAGCTGCTGGGCAAACATCAGCGTGTGACTCGCGCCATTATTGAGCAGGTGATGGAACTGGCCGTTAAGCGTAAGGCGGTGATGATTTTTGCTGCAACGGTGGATCATGCGCGGGAGATCAACGGCTATCTGCCGGAACACCAGACAGCCTTGATTACCGGCGGCACCGATCTGAATGAACGGGATTCGCTGATTCAGCGCTTCAAACAGCGGCAGTTAAAGTATCTGGTGAATGTGTCCGTACTCACCACGGGCTTTGATGCGCCTCATGTGGACTTTATTGCCATTCTTCGCCCTACCCAGTCGGTCAGTCTGTATCAGCAAATCGTGGGTCGCGGTCTTCGTCTGGACGAGGGTAAACAGGATTGTCTGGTGATTGATTACGCGGGCAACAGCGTCAATCTGTTTCACCCGGAAGTGGGGGAGAAGAAACCAAACCCTGATTGTGAGCCGGTGCAGGTATTCTGCCCGGGCTGCGGTTTTGCCAATATCTTCTGGGGCAAAGCAGACAGTGAAGGCCATGTTATCGAGCACTACGGTCGCCGTTGCCAGGGGTTGTTAGAGCCTGCTGAAGAGGATGAACCTGCAGCGCAGAACAGGCGCCCTGAACAGTGCGATTACCGTTTTCGTTTCAAGGAGTGCCCACATTGCGGTGCCGAGAATGATATCGCGGCCCGTAACTGCCAGCAGTGTAAAAAAGCCATTATCGACCCGGATGATCAGCTAAGAGATGCCCTGAAACTCAAAGATGCCATGGTGATCCGTTGCGCCGGGGTCACTTTAAGCGCTCATAAAGTCAAAACCGACAGCAAAAACGAAAGCAAGCTGAGAGTCACCTATCACGGTGAAGATGGGGAAGAGCTCAGCGAGTCTTTCGATTTCAGCAAGCCGGCACAGCGCAACGTCTTTAACAAATTGTTCGGACGGCGTTTAGCGAATGGCCAGGCCCCGCAAGCGTTCAGCAGGATTGAAGAGGTGCTTGAGGTGCAAGCCTTGTTGCCTGCACCGGATTTTGTCATTGCCCGCAAACAAAAGCACTACTGGCAGGTGCAGGAGCGGATCTTTGATTATCAGGGTCACTATCGTAAGGCGTATTAAGTGTTAAGCCTGTTACGTGTTAAGTCCGCCAGTTTGTACTGACTGAACGCCACGCAATGGACCGGCACAACATAGCCTTGAATAGAATTCGCTTACGCTGGGCGAATATTCACGCAAGGCTTGCGTCGATGCCAAAAAATGCAGCTGCTGTCACAAGCGCGTCATCCTCACTGATTAGACGAGCCTGGTGGTGTTCTGCGCAGGCCAAATGCAGTGCATCCAATGTCCTGAGACTCGTTTTTCGTGTCCCGATCCAATGTTGGGCTCGTTGATAATGAGAAATTTCAATGGGGCAGAGGCAAAAACGTCCGTGACTGACATCGTCATGGAACGCACTTTCAATACGATTTGCCTGTGGATCGCTGAGCTCTCCCATGCGAACCCAACGGGCCAGTGCGCTCACAACCTCTACCTTTGTAAGATGGCTAATCAGAACCGGTCTGGTCTGTGACTGAAGTAAAGCCTGGACTCGATCACTGGCCTGTTCTTGGCGGTAATAGGGCAGTATGGCGCTGGTGTCGAAATAGAGCATCAGTAGCGCTCGCCGTCTCTGAGTTCTCGCACCACGTGTGCTGAGCTTTCCAGGGCCGGCGGTAGTGAAGCTCTAAGTTCTGAGCGGTTCGAGAACTGAATCTTTTCTGGCAGGATTGGCGCCAGGCGCGCAGCAGGTTTGCCGTGGCGGAGAATAATAATCTCTTCTCCAGTGGCGACAGCGTCTAATAAATTGGAGAGCCGTTCCCGAGTCTCCCGGACATTAATTGTTTGCATGATGTTCACCTTGCTTGAGTACACAATGAGTGTACACTTTGTTGGCGATGATTCGCAATTGAACGCCATAAAGTCGTTACAGTTTTCCCAAAAATGCAAAGCGCCAATGAAAACCCCGCGTCGCTACGCTCCGATGGGTGGCAGCTTTGCTCCGGTCCGGGTGGCAGTCTTCAGGTGGAATGGGGTGTCCCCAGCCCTGCTAACACCTCCCGAAAACTATTCAGCCCCGCCTCCAGATTCTCAATGATTTCTTCAGCCAATTCGTCCGGTTCTGGCAGGTTATCCAGGTCTGTCAGGCTTTTATCTTTAAGCCAGAACACATCCAGGCTGGTCTTGTCGCGGGCAACCAGTTCGTCATAGCTGTACTTGCGCCAACGGCCATCAGGGTTGGTGTCTGGGTGCCAGGTGTCAGCGCGCTTCTGCCGGTTCGCCGGATTGTAACAGGCGATAAAGTCGGCCATATCCTCGTAACGTAGGGGTTTTTTCTTCAGCGTGTGGTGCACGTTGGTACGGTAATCGTAAAACCAGACCTCTTTCGTCCAAGGGCTTGGGCTGGCCGGTTGGTTATCAAAAAACAGAATGTTTGCCTTTACGCCCTGGGCGTAAAAGATGCCGGTAGGCAGGCGTAAAATGGTATGCAGGTCAGTATTCTCCAGCAGCTTCCTGCGGATGGTTTCACCGGCACCACCTTCAAACAGCACGTTATCCGGTACTACCACGGCGGCCTTGCCGGTGGTTTTCAGCATGCTGCGGATGTGCTGCACAAAGTTGAGCTGCTTGTTCGAAGTAGTGGCCCAGAAATCCTGACGGTTGTAGGTCAGGTCATCGGTTGCCTGTTCGCCTTCCTCATTGGTGAAGCTCATCGAGCTTTTTTTGCCGAAAGGCGGGTTCGCCAGCACATAGTCGAAGCTCTGAGGGCTGGCGGCTACCAGGGCATCGTTAGGCGACACAAGGCTATCACCGTCAATCTCGCCAATGTTGTGCAGGAACATGTTCATCAGGCACATGCGGCGGGTGTTGGCGACAATCTCGTTGCCGAAGAAGGTGTCATGCTTGATAAAGCTCTTCTGCGCCTTATCCAACTGGTAATTCTGTGGATCGGTCAGAAAATCGTATGCCGCAAGAAAAAACCCACCCGTGCCACAGGCCGGATCGGCGATAGTCTTGCTCGGTTCCGGGCGTAAACAGTCCACCATCGCCCGGATCAAAGCACGCGGGGTGAAGTACTGGCCAGCACCCGACTTGGTATCCTCAGCATTTTTCTCCAGCAGGCCCTCGTAGATATCCCCTTTGACGTCCGCACCCATGACCACCCATTGCGTGCTGTCCACCATATCAATCAGGCGATACAGTTTGGCCGGATCCTGGATCTTGTTCTGCGCCTTGGTAAAAATCTGGCCGAGCATTCCCTTTTGGGTACCGAGTGCTCGTAGCAGCTCCACGTAGAGCACTTCCAGCTCCGCACCCTTTTTGGTTTTCAGTGTATGCCAGCGGTACTGTTCCGGAATGCCCACATCACGGTTGTAAGGTGGTTTGGCGTACTCATCCGCCATCTTCAGGAAGATCAGGTAAGTAAGCTGTTCCAGATAATCCCCATAGCCAACGCCGTCGTCACGCAGGGTGGTGCAGAAACTCCATACTTTGGAGATGATCGGGGCACTTGCCGAGCTCATTCGGTTAAATCCTTATCGGTTTTGTCTTTCAAGGGTAAGTCGTTATCTGCCGTGTTATCGCGGTTTTCGACCAGTTTGTCGAAGTCGCTCTCGAACAAACGGTCCTGGATGATACGGTAGCTCTCGAATTCACTTTCGGCGTATTGGCGGGCCAACGCGGCGCTGATACGGCCGCGGTCCTGCAGAATGTTGCGTTCATCAAATTTCAAAAAAGCATCGAGGCGCTTCGCCCAGTCTTCCATTGTCATCGGGATTTTACGTTTGGCGCGGTCTTCCGCCAGCTCAAGGTAGGCGTTCACTATTCTGCCTAGGGAATCCAGCTCATCCTTGCTCAGGTAGTTTTTAGCCGTACCCACATCGGTCTTGAGAATCTTGCCCTCAGGCGCCTTGGCCCAACTGGTCAGCCCCATATTCGGCTTGCTGCTGTTGGCGCGCAGCTTTACCAGTTCGGCAGCGGTATGGCCATGAATGGCGTAATGCAGTTTGTTCTGCACCTTGGCAAAGAAGACCTTGGTGGTTGGCGCCTCGCCGTTGTAATCCAAGCTGGTGGCATAGATGTCGGTGATTTTCTGATAGAAGCGCCGCTCCGAAAGCCGGATTTCACGGATCTCTTCCAGCAAACGCTCAAAGTAGTCCTCACCCAGAAAGCTGCCGTTTTCCATGCGCTCGCGGTCAATCACATAGCCCTTGATCGCAAATTCGCGCAGCACCCTAGTGGCCCATTGGCGGAACTGGGTGGCTCGTAGGGAGTTGACGCGGTAGCCGACAGAGATGATGGCGTCGAGGCTGTAGTGTTGGGTGTTGTAGTTTTTCCCATCTGCGGCAGTTGTCCGGAATTTCCGGATAACTGAACGCTCATCCAATTCATTGGATTTAAATATGTTTCTCAGGTGCTCATTGATAGTGCGGACATCAACGCCAAACAATTCGGCCATCAGCTTTTGCGTCAGCCAGATGGATTCATCTTCATACCGTGCTTCGATGCTTTGCTCGCCCGATTGCCCGGTGAAAATCAAAAACTCGGCGGTGCTGTTACGGATCAGTTTATTGCTCATTGCTGCCTCCTTGCGGCGCGCCACTTGGCATAACGGTTAGCCGAAGAATAACAAAACACTGTATATGTGAACAGCATTAAGCTGACTTGTTCAGGGGGATCTCCCTCGAGCAACGGTCAAGCAAATCCAGATTAAGCCCACCAGGGCACATAGCGCATGGCTTTGTTGAATGGCGCTTCCCTAGACGGCTTCTGTCCATCCCTTCGCTTCTAATACCCGGGCAGCCAAATCAATCTGACGCTCTGAGAACTGATGTTTGCGATCATTCCAGTCATACACCTGGCGGATGGCCTGTTCCCGAGTAGAAGCTGACTCCTTCTTGATGACCCAGTGCACAGTGGATAGCAGCTCCAGACCAAAGGGCGATTCAAAGCCCTCAACCAGCTGCGCCACTTTATCAAACCGCGACAGGGTGTCCGGGTGTTGCAGAAGGAAACGGCTGGCATCGTCCACCGCACCGGGCACCAGTTGCAACGGTTTGTCTGGCGCATCGCCGCCATCGGCATAGCCAGACAGAAGGTGCCCTTCTACCGCGTTCAATACATGGCGCAGGTTCTCCGCATACGGGCCATAGCCCGCTTTTTGATATTTTAGCCGCAGTGGCTCGCCCGCCTCTTGCATGAAGTACATCAGCTTATGCACCTCCAGCAGCGTGACGGACGGATCCAGCAGGCCACCAAGATAACGGTTTACCAGTTCTACCAGCGCGGCCCTTCCGGCGGTCATCTCAGGCACCTTCCGGTTCTGCACCATCTTTTGTGCAGGCGGTGCGCCCTTGGGCTCATAAACAATCACCCGCACATCGCGGAGTAGTTGCAGTGCCGACTCAATGCGCGGCTTCACCTCTGCCCAGTCCAGACCCCCGAGGCCGCTTCCCAGAGGGGGAATAGCAATAGATTGAATCTGATACTGGTGGATCGTGTCGACAAGAGCCTTGAGTCCGACATCGATGTCTTCCATACGGCTGGCACCCCGCCAGTGGCGCTTGGTAGGGAAGTTGACGATGTAGCGTGGCGCTGTCAGTTGCCCGGTCTCAAAGACAAACATACGTCCCGGCTCAACCTGACGATTTTTACACGCGGCGGCGTAGGCCTTGAAATTATCTGGGAAGGCTTTTTTGAATTGAAGCGCAATCCCACGGCCCATGACACCGACACAATTTACGGTATTGATAATGGCGTCGGCGTCCTCACGCAGGATGTCGCCGGTTTTGTATTCGATCATCTTGGCCTCCTCCATTATCAGTAGTACCAGTCTGGTTTGATTTGCAGGTCTGGTCGGTTGGGTACACCGGCCAAAATATTTGCCACCTTCGTGTAGATCGCCTGCGAACATACCCCGACACGTTCAACAAGGTGCCAGGGGTAGCAGTTTTCCAGAAGGAACTCGGCTTGTTTGCCATCCTTGCAGGACATCCAGTTGCGCGCTTCAACAGCAGTCCAGTTTATCTCATTCAGCCTGGACAGGTCTGAACGATCTTCGAAGTAATACGAGCCTGCGTTAGAAAGGGTAAAAGCCCAGCGTTGCTGATTCGCCTCAGCCCAAGCCACAGAATCATTCAAGTCTGCCTCAAGGTGAATTATGGGGCCTTGCCCTCCCTTGTAGCCGAGATCTGGATGGTTACTCTGATAAATCATATACAACATGATAGAACGCGGGCAAAGGTAAAATGGTACACAAGCACCCACATTCAAATCGGGGTGGCTGGTCAAGGTCAACTCCGTGAGACGGCGCTGCTTGATTCCGCTCATGCCGATGGTCGTGCCTGCTGGCGCACGAGCGATGACTTGCGCATCGCTCCACAATACCTGATCGGCAATAATCGATGCCAGCCGATCAACGTGGACGATGTGATAGATTTTGGGCTGACTTGGGATAGCCATCAAAAGCGCTGCCCCCTGTAGCTGTAATCCAAGATGGTCGCGACAGTTCGGATACCAGCGCAAAATATCTTGGCAAGCAGCTCTTGGTTAAGCCAGATGGATTGATCTTCACGCCGTGCTTCGATGCTTTGCTCGCCCGCTTGCCCGGTAAAAATCAGAAACTCAGCAGTGCTGTTACGGATGAGTTTGTTGCTCATTGCTGCCGCCGTGCAGAGTGCCATGTCAAATGGGGTTCAACAGACAAACGATAGCAATAAAAGCTGTATATACAAGCAGTATTATTCATCCGGGCTTACTTCTTGGGCGAGCTTCTCCTGCTCCCAATCTTTGTAGGTTTTGCCGCTGGTCAGCTTCCATTCAATGGTGCCGTTGGCAGGGCGGCCGTTGACTACAGCCGCGGTAGCGCTTGGGCTTTTGAAGGCGTAATTATCGGTGAACGTGCGGCCACTACCGTGTTCAATCAGAACGCCGGTCTTGACCAGTTCAGCGAACAGCCTGGCATAACCGGTCTCTTCGGTACCTTTGCCCTTCCACTGGTAACTGACTTTTGAGCCTGCCTGTACGACAAATTCGCCATTTTCCAGGACCGCTGTAGCTTCTATACCGTGCTTTGGGGTGTTCAGCATGAAGGTAGGGGGAGCAATCTCAGCGGAGTTGTCCAGCGGTGATAGGCGAACAGGAGATCTAGGTCGGGTATTGGCCAGAAAGCTGTCGATACGCAACGCCGGCAACACCATCAGGATATATTCGAGAAAATTCTCCATGTTGGCGCGGGCCGCTTCACTCAGGGAAGGGCGTGGCGGCGTATTGCCGTTATCCAGTGCGATCTTGCCAATACGCCGGGCCTCTTCTACTAGGCGTGACTCGAGGTACTTCACATGCGCTTTATTGAGGTTGTTGGCCGCAGAGGTGATCAGCACTGCTATCGTCCACCAGTCCTTTCTGGTGTCATGGCTTTTGATCCGGTCACCAATATCCTCGCCTTCACCGATATACACTAGCGGACCGTTGTCATCTTCGCCGAGCAGCAGATAGACGCCGGTATATCTGGCTTCCGCGCGCTTCAAGGCTGCGCTCAACTGGGTGCGTGGGGTCATCAACACATGGCCGGTCCAGTTGAAAACTTCGGCAGTGAGCATGCCGTCGGGCTTGCCATCTATGAAAAAGAGTTCGAGCGATTGGGGTTTGGTCGGGTTCATGCCACTCCCAGCTCTGAATTTTCACCCATCATCATCTGGTAATGAGCAATATGGTCAGACTTATCAAATATTTCTTTAAATATAGCCAGATAGGTTTCTACAGTGGTGTCACCATTCGAGACGTAAATATCATCATGCACCGAGTGGGAGCCATCATTAACCCATGCAAAAAGAGATTTGCAGACAAACTTATTGTGTCCTTCGAATTTTGCATATATGTCATCTGGGTTAATACCGCCGAGAATCTTGAAATAGTTTTCAAGGATACGGCGTAGCGTGTTCTGAATGGTCAGGCTGGATTTAGGCGGAGCTTTCACGTCCGCCCACAATAACTCATAGGATGTTTTGATCGGATTTGATCGATGATTGATTAGTTTAGACAGCAGCCCCTCTTTCCGTACAATCCAGAATGTTTCTTCAGTTAAAGCTCGATCACTGGCGCGCTTTAAACTAAAACTAACTTCTTTGTGGAAGTAGACATTATGGGTGAGTAAAAAAATTTGCTTGATATAACCGTTTCCGCACTTAACATCATCAAACAGCCCCCTTATCAAAGTGCTGACAATGAAAAGAATATCGCTATCAAGGCTGGATACCGGATCATCGAAAACCACCACACGGTTATCGGTAATACCGCTTTCGGAGTTGCTCCCTTTCAGCAAATGGTAAAAGTATAGGAATGTTACAAAGGTGCGCTCGCCTTCGCTCAACGTGTTCTTTGCATCTGAACCATCCGCCCGAACCAGCTTGTAGTAACGATCACCACTCGTGCTAGCAAGAGAAAACCCATGAAATCCGAATGACTTTAATAATGCATTGATCTCGTCAACTGTCGGCTGAATACTGGTGGTTTGCTTCTCCAGCCCCCGGATCTTCTGTTCCTTCTCATTTATCTCCTTGTCTTTAGTTGCAATTTGCCCACTCAGCGACCCAATTGCGGAATCGAGTCCACTTTTCCTTTTGTTATAGTCCGCCAGATCAGATTTCATTTCCGCCAGAATAAATTGCCACGACTGTGCCGTTAAAGTCCGATGCTCTTGAGTAATATTATCAACTGTGGCGTTATGCTCAGAAATTGCAGCATTAGCTTGATCAATTAACGACTTAATCGCTATGAGTACATTGGCAGTAGTTTTCATCTCCACAACCTGACTTGGCTCCTTCTTTTTACTCGCAAGTATTTGGAGGTTGCCGGCAATCACGGAATCTAATAACTGTTTTTCTAACTTCAATTTATCGATATCAAGAAAACGAGAAGGGCTGGAAATAATTGATGCAACAGATTCCTGGAGTCGGACAGAATCCGTTTCGTAACTGACTTCCAAGGCACTGATCACCTGACTATCCGCCTCAAAGGTTTCGTCAAAGTACTCGGCCAAACTCTTCGCAAAATCATCTTCTGTATCTTGCTGGCAGAAGGGACAGACACCTTCATTCACATCATAAAACCTGCGGCCTTGGCGCACCCAGTCGCTATTACCCAATTTATTAATCATGCCCGCAATATCGACATCTGCCTTGCCAAGAATTCGCCTTCCGAGCACAGAATTAGTTTCAGGTGCTATCAAGCTTTTCACATTGATGGACGTGACCAAGGCCTCCCTGCTCGGAGTCTTGTCGAATACCGTCTCAGCGCGTCTTTCCAGAGCAGCTAGCGGAACTAATGCTGCAGTATTAGTGACCGATTCCTGAAGCACTCTACTTTTGAATTTGTCAGCACTATTACGACAGCCTTCAAATGCGCCTTTCAGATTGGCATCGTATCGTTGCTTTTGCTCCCAGCATTTGTGTTTAAACGAATCATCAAGCGTCTTCAGATCCCCATTCTTACCGCTTGATTCATTGCCTCCATTCAAGGTCTTTCGCAAGCCTTGTCTCTGATCTTCCAGCGCTTCCAGCTCTGATTTTGACGCTGTAATTTTCTCTAGAGTTTCAACCTGTTCCTCACCCAGAGTAAACACCCCCTTGATGTCCCCCGACTGATTGAAGTTGGCGTCAACGAAGTCACTGTTGTAAACCATCGCTTGCAGCTTGGTGCCATCCTTCCAGAGTATCTGGCAATGCTGATGCCCATCAGCTTCTGCGATCACCCGGCTGATCGTGGTTTTCCCCGAACCATTTGAACCAAATATAAAGTTTAACTTCGATAGCCCATTCAGCACCTCCGATTGGTTACCGTAGGTTGCCACTTGGGAAATAGACAGGGATTCAATCATCTCTAACTTCCTTGTTTCGAGGTTTTGCCAGCTTTTTATTGGTCGTCTTGCTAGTGCTAACGGCATGTGTGGCATTTTCTGACTGAACACGGGCAAGCAGGGCGCTGGCGGGTTCGTCGTTTGGGTCTTGCGGGACGAGTTTGCCGGAGAAAGCTTTTTTCAGGATGGATTGGCGGAGGGTGCCGGATTTCTTGAGCTGACTATATATTTCACTCTCTAAAGATTCTATTAGCGAGAGCTTTCCCTCCAGAATGTCGACAATTTCAATTTGTTCTTCGAGGGAGCAAACAGGAAATTGGACTTTGTTTAATCCGGTGCCCGTCAGGTGTTTGATTGTTGTGCCAGTAAAGTGTTTTACCACACGTTCTAACGGGGTTGAGTAAGTCAGGTAATAAAAGGCAAATCTAGAACTGTATGACTCTGTGAAGCGCACGCGATGCAATGCTTTCTGAATGAAAACAGGAGTTCCTGTGTTCTGCCAAACTGCGCACCTGCCGGGTTCACCCCCCTCACATATAACTATGTCGCCACTTTCAAGCGAGTAACGCTCAACCTCTGATTCTTCAATTTTCATAGACTTAAGATTATCGAGGTTGAAAGTACCCCATCGGACGTTGATATTGCCTAGGTAGGGTCGGGCAAGACCGCTATTCTTAGCCTTATCGAGCATTTTCCCTAAGATACTTTCATGAGCAAGCGCTCCAAGCTCCAGAAGCCCCCATTCGGCAGGTACTTCAAAATCACGCTCTGCACTAATTTTCAGAGCATTAATCAGCCGAGGCCTACCCGGCTTTTTCCCTTCTTTACCATTTGTCTCCCACACATTGACGTTGGCCTGCCAGTTTTCTAACTGTTTCTGGTAGCGAGCCTGGCGCTCCTGCTGGATGCGGGCGAGGAGTTGTTGGGGTGTTTTCAGTTTGTCCTTGTTTTGTTCGCGCCACTTCGCGGTGAGCTTGCCTTCGAAGGCGTGTTTGAGCACGGCCTGGCGGTAGACTTTGAGTTGCTCGCGGGCTGTTTTCAGGGATTCGATGCCCTTGTCCAGTTCGGAGAATAGGGTTTCGATTTTGGCGACGATGCGGTGTTGTTCGTTTAGAGGTGGCAGCGGCAATGGAATCGTTGCCAAATTGCCTCTCGAAATTCTTTTCCGAGTTGAACCGGACTGCAGCGCGCTAATTTTTCCTCGGATAGACGGGCTATTTATCAGGTACATCATAAATTTAGCGTTAACTCTTGAATCGCCAAATCGAATTGCACAAATATCAACCACAGTGACATATCGACCATCCTCGTCCAGAGGGAAAATACAACACCGGCCTAGCGGATCCGGCATACGCGCAACGAGAATATCTCCGGCCCTAAGAAAGGTGCAGTTCAATTCACGGGCTTTTGATCTCGTAAGAAATCTTGAGGATTTATCTAAAAACCTTCCATCCCCGATATCTGCCAATTGGATTAGTCTGACATCGCCATTCGGGTCTTGATCCTTGCTTTCTACCCAATCACCATCCTTGAATATTCCACCTTTTCCTACGACGTCCTCAATTACGCATTCGACCCAACCATCCGCCAGCTCGTTTAATTCTGCACTCACGCCACCAACTCCCGATTCAATTCCTCAATCACATTATCCATCCCGTCGCCAAACAATTGATACATCCGGCCCATCCCGCCTTTGCTGTCAAACGGTGCCATTTCCAGATCATCGTGTTCGATGTGAAAGGAGCTGATGATGTGGTCGCGGACCATTTGTAGCCAGGCCATTTGTTCCTCGTTGAATTTTTCACCGGCGCCGCTGTGGTGTTGCATGATCCAGCTTTGGAAGTTGCGGCGCACGGTGGCGGCGTAGGTCGAAAGGGTGTTGTCCAGCCCGGTGACGCGGCGGAGCAGGGCGACCAGCGCAGTCAGGTCGCCGATGGGGCTGTCGCCCTTGTAGTTGTCCAAATGGGCGTAGGCTTGCCAGACGCGCAGTGGCGCCAGCTTGGGACGGTCGCTGCGCAGGCGTTCGAGCAGTTCCCGGATCATCTGATAGGTGATGTCGCTGCGGCGGGCCGGGGTCTGGAAGTAGATGCTCAGGGCTTCTATGTCGTCGCGGTGCTCTTGCAGGTAGTCTGCAAATTCCTGGGTGAGGGCTTTGGCGTTGTCTTCGGTGTCGCCTGCCCACTCTGCGGTGATAACACTGTCTAGGTCGTCGTGGACGAGGGTTTGTTCTTTATCGCGGCGGATACTGTCGATCAGTTCCACCAGTTCGCCGTTGAATACATTGGCGGCCTGGCCGACCAGTTGTTCGCGGGCCTGATCACGGGCGCTGTCACCGGGGTTGGTGCCTTCTGGTTGCCCGGCGAGGGTCAGGGCTGTTTGTTCGATGGTGTCCGGGTTGATAGCGTTGAAGAGTCCGCCAACAATCAACAGCAGCGGTTTGCCCCCGGCTTTTTCGTTGATGCGGGCGCGCTCTTTGTCGTCCAGTTGTTTGTCGAGCCGTGCCAGGCGACCGGCTAGCGAGCTGACGGTGTCTTCGTCGTGCTGGCCCATCATAACGCCCATGGCGAGATTTTTCAGCGAGACCCCGGGTTTGGTGATCAGCGGCTGGCTGGCGGTTTTCAGGGATTTGGTGACGCCGATGGCATCGACAATCACATAATGGGTTTTGGCCGTCGTGGCGGAGGGTGTAACCTTCCTCAGGCTGTCGGCATCCAGGGTCCGAGTACCTCGGCCTTTCATCTGTTCAAAGTAATTGCGGCTTTTTACGTCGCGCATGAACAGCAAGCATTCCAGTGGTTTAACGTCGGTACCGGTGGCAATCATGTCTACGGTGACGGCAATGCGCGGGTAGTAATCGTTACGGAATTGAGCGAGCACGGATTTCGGGTCTTCCTCGATCTTGTAGGTGATCTTTTTACAGAACTGGTTGCCCTCGCCAAACTCCTCGCGTACGGAGTTGATGATGTCGTCGGCGTGGCTGTCGGTTTTGGCGAAGATGAGGGTTTTTGGTACTTCGTGCTTTCCATTTAAAAAGCGGCCGGGGAATATGTCCGGTAGTTTTTCTTTGAAGGTGCGGATCACGGTGCGGATCTGGTCCGGGTTTACGATATTCCGATCGAGCTGCTTGCCGGTGTAGGCTTCGTCTTCGTCCTGAATCTCCCAGCGTTTTTTGCGGGTCAGGCGTTCGCGCTTTTCAATCTGCTGCTGGGCGGTGAGGGTGCCGCCCTGTTTGGTCTTTTCGGTTTCGATGACATAGATTTCATTACCCACGTTGACGCCATCGGCCACGGCTTTTTCGTGATCGTATTCACTGACTACGTTTTTGTTGAAGAAGCCGAAGGTACGGTTATCCGGGGTGGCCGTGAGGCCAATCAGGTAGGCATCAAAGTATTCAATCACCTGGCGCCAAAGGTTGTAGATCGAGCGGTGGCATTCGTCGATGACGATAAAATCGAAGAACTCCGGCGGTATCTTTTGGTTATACACCACTGGCAGCGGGGTTTTGTTCAAAAGATTGGCGCCGCTCGGCGGGCTTTCCTCGGTGGCTTCATCCAGCTCTTCACCCTTGAGCAGGGAGTACATGCGCTGGATGGTGCTGATGCTGACCTGGGTGTCGGTGGCCATAAAAGACGATTTGAGCCGCTGTAAACTGTACAGCTCGGTGAACTTGCGGTTGTCGTCATTGGGCAGGAAGGCCATGAATTCCTGCTCGGCCTGTTCACCGAGGTTTTTGGTGTCCACCAGAAACAGGATGCGTTTGGCGCCTGCGTATTTCAGCAGCCGGTAGGTGGCAGTAATGGCGGTAAAGGTTTTGCCGGAGCCGGTGGCCATTTGTACCAGGGCGCGGGGCTTGTCCTGCTTGAAGGATTTTTCCAGATTGGTGATGGCGGTAATCTGACAGTCGCGCAGGCCGTCATGAACCAGTGGCGGAAGCTGTTGCAAGCTGGCTCGCAAGGTTGCGGGTTGACTCAACCATTCTGCCAGGGTTTCTGGCCGGTGGAAGTTGAAGACTTCGCGTGAGCGAGGGGCAGGATCTCCGCCGTCGGTGAACCGGGTAATGACACCGGTGCTTTCGTATACAAAACGCAGGGCTGTTGGGTTGTTGACCCATTTCAGGGTCGCATTGGCATAACCCTGCGACTGATCCTCAACCATAGTAATCTTATGGCCCCAATCTTCCGGCTTGGCCTCGATCACGCCAGCGGCTTGTTTAGCCACAAACAATACATAGTCCGCTGGGCCAACGTCGGTCTGGTATTCACGGACGGCTATTCCGGGGCCAGCGTTCAGGTTGATCGATTTCTTATCCTGTACCAGCCAGCCAGCTGCAATAAGCTGCTTGTCTATCCGGTCACGAGCCTTTTGTTCCGGGTTCTGATTTGCCGAAGGCTTGTTCATACGGACTCCATGGTTTCATCCCGGTGAGCCTTGGCAATGCCCTGTCTCATGAGAAATACTTCGGCAAGTTCCTGATAGAGCAAAAACTACCCTTTTGCCGCAGGCCTGTCGATGTTCAGGCAGCTGGTTTATAACGATACACTGCAGTAAGTGTTGACGCTTCCCTGCAAGGTGCTACCCCCTCTGGAGTTGGGTCAGCATGTATGATTTGTCGCCAGTGTAGCAGTTATCGCGGTAGCGCATGTCGCAACAGAAAAACAGGACAGATTTATTTTTCGGTTGGGTTTTATTGAACTGTGTTCCCAGACGTGCCGTGGCACAATGCGTTAAAACAAAGGACGTTAAAACATGAAATGGCGATTCAGAAAGAGCTTAACCAGCTTGTGAGTGCTAAATTTCTGAAGCTTTCTGACTCTGGTGTTGAATACTTGGCCTGATTTTTCTGGTTCTGCTGTTTGGAATCGGTGCTATCGCAGTGAATGCTGTTTCGAACTTTTTTACGGGAGCAGCCGCGCTGGCCGCTTAATACCCGATCACAACTCCCGGCGATTCTGCCAAGGCTTCTCGGGAGAACTCGTATTCCGGGCTACCGCAATGCGCTGGTTGGCCCGGCCGAGAATCTTTTTTTGCAGTTTCGTTTCCCAATCCAGTGCCACCTTGTCGGTTGCGTTCCAACTGCGGTTAAACAACAGTTTGCTGGCTGCAACAGCATCCGGAGACCGCTCCGTTAGTTCTCGGGCAAAGGTAAGAGCGTCAGCCATCGGGTCATCGCTGATTCGGGTAACCAGCCCCATCGCCTTTGCCTCGGTGCCATTGAAGCGACGCGCGGTCATGGTTAGCTCTTTGGCAAGATCGATAGGGATCAGTTCGCGCAGGGTCACCGCCAGGCTCATGTCTGGGATCAGTCCCCACTTACTCTCCATAACCGAGAACTCGCAGTCGGCGCTAGAGAATCGGAAATCGGCCCCCAATGCAATCTGCAAACCGCCGCCAAAGCAGTAACCGTGGGTAACGGCAATAACCGGCGCAGGCACGTCGCGCCAGAGGTATCCAATATCCTGGGCGAGATTACTGATCTTGCGCCCTGGCTTGAAAAGTAGTTTGAGGAAGTTCACCGGGTTTCGGGAAACGGTTTTTATGTCCAGGCCGGAGCAGAAAGCCTCGCCTGCGCCACACAGAATAATAACGCGCACGCTGCGGTCTTTTTTCAGCGTTTTGGCGGCTTTAGTAACGGCATCGAACATGGGCATGTCCAGACCGTTGTATTTGTCTGGTCTGTTCAAGGTTACCGTGGCAATCCCGTCCTCGATATCGATCAGTACCCGTTCCTGTTTTTGCGGCTGTGCTTTTGGTTGCTGTGCTTTTGGTTGCTCTACTTTTGGCTGCTCTAGTTCTGGCTGCTCTACTTCTGGAGAGAGGCGTGCGCTCATATCGTTGGTTCCGTTCGTTAGTAGCGTCATGCATTCGTCAACGCCACTATATTAGTCTGATGCTACGCTTGAGCAAGTCAAAGCGGAGCGGGCTATGGGGGTTGCCTGCACGCTTATGCGCTCAGACATATCAGCGACAAGTCTTTCTCCAGCCGGTAAGCGTCGAAATCCCGGGCCATAAATAGCGGCCCCCGATAGTGTTGCATGGCTTCGGCTGCCAATTGGTTGATGTTGGGTGTGACGCCCGGCGCGGACTGGTAGCGCGAGCTGAAGTGGGTAAGTACCAGGTTAGGCAACTGGGCCTGTTGAGCAAACCGGGCCACCTGTTCTGCGGAGCTGTGCTGGGGCCAGGGCCCAACCCGATCGGCCACGTCCTGAGTGTAGGTGGCTTCGTGAATCAGCGCATGGCTGCCTTTGCAGGCGCCGGTCAGCAGGGTAGGGTCGTCATTGTCGCCGGCGACGATCAGGCGGCGGGCAACGCGGGGCGTTTGTGTGTAATCGGCACTCCTTAGCAGGCGGCCATCCTTCTGCGTCACGTCATTGCCTTTCTGCAACTCCCCCCAGTTGGGTCCGGGCTCGATGCCGTCTTCGTTCAGCTTGTCCTGCAACAGTTGTCGCTCAATGTTGCGCTCAGTGAACACGTAGGCACGGCAAGGTACTCGATGGGACAACGCCACGTTCGTCACCCCGAAGTTTTGATCCTGCCAGTAAAAATCCGCTGCTTCGGAATCGATGAAGTTCAGGGTATAGCCGAGGCTGGAGTCGCTGTTTTCAAGCGTTGCGTTGATGAAGCGTTGAGTTTGGACGGGGGCGACGATGTCCAAAGGTTCTGTGCGGCCCAGCATGGAGGCGCTAGTGAGCAGCCCCGGCAGGCCGAAGGTGTGGTCGCCGTGGATATGGGTGATGAATATCGCCCGCAATTGCATCAGGGAGTAGTGAGCGCGAAGCAGTTGGTGCTGGGTGCCTTTGCCACAGTCCACCAGGTACCAGGGTTTGTGGCCAGAGTGCGACAGGGCCAGGGCGGTTACGTTGCGTGAACGTGTCGGCGTTCCGCCAGACGTGCCCAGAAAGGTGAATTCCATCGTTCCTCATTTTCGTTCAGCTTTGGGTCAACGCGGCGCTGATCGTGCCGCTGTTTTGCAGGATTTCGCGTTCATCAAACTTCAGAAAAGCATCCAGGCGTTTCGCCCAGTCTTCCATCGTCATCGGTATTTTACGCTTAGCGCGGTCTTCTGCCAGCTCAAGATAGGCGTTGACTATTCTGCCCAGGGAATCCAATTCATCCTTGCTCAGGTGGTTTTCAGCGGCACCCACATCGGTTTTGAGTATTTTGTCTTCAGGCTGTTATTGGTAATCAGGATGCGCGTCTTTTGCGAGACAAGGACAAGGCGTGTGCCCGGTATCAGGTTTTAAAGGGAGACGTGCATTGAATTAGACAGGATTACTGACCGCGTGAAACGACGCCAAGGGGTTTGGTTTCATTACGCCGGAGGGCGGTGGTGAACGGGTCTTTGCTCATATCAGCACTTATGCGGGCCGGGGTCGCCCGGTTTCCAATCGCAAGGTGACGTACAGCGTTGGCAGCGACAATAAGGGGCGGCCAGGGGCAGTGCGTTTCCAATATGCGGGAGCAGCACAGATCGGCGCCCGCATGGACGCAGGTGTCTGGGTAGCGGGTGCGGCTGGCCCGGTGCGCTGATGGCCCAGCAGATTTTTCGACATAAAACGCGGAAAGGCAGTTATCGGTTTGTGTTCTGGCTGGCGGTTCTGGCAAATGTGGGCGCCTTTGGTTGGCTACTTGTTGCTCCGGAGGCCATGAGTTTCAGGTAGGGGTTGGGCTTTGATTTGTCGACGGCGTTACCATTAACATTCTGATCAAAGCTGGACCAGCTTTGGGTGACACGAAGAGGCTATCACAGCTTGAAGTTTGTGCTCTCGAGGGTATGATATTGTCATACGAAACGCCTTGGAGTTTTGACACTTATGAGCATGCATCGCAAGACAATCACGTTGACAGAACAGCAAGACCATTGGGTCAAGGGCCAGATTAAGAGCGGAAATTTCGGCAACGACAGCGAGTACATTCGCGATCTCATTCGCCGCGATCAACAATCACAAGAACGTATTGCCACTCTACGTCAGGCCCTGAAAGATGGAGAGGCGAGTGGAGCTCCCAGGTCGCTCAACATGGCAGCCGTTAAAAAGGCAGCGCGTGCCAAATCAACGGTTGCAGAATGACTCTGACGCTAAGAGTCACGCCTCAGGCAGAATCAGATTTCGTCAGCATTTGGTTGTACACCGCCGATGCCTGGGGTGTGAAGCAAGCTGACGACTATCTTGATCAGCTTGAAACCGGGATGGGGCATTTAACAGTACACCCATCGCTGGGTGTTGATTGCAGTCATATTCTCCCCGGTTATCGAAAAATCCGAATTGAGCATCATGACGTTTTTTATCGGGTACTCGTTTCAGAAATTTTGGTGGTTCGTGTGCTTCATGAAGACATGGATGCCCCGTGCAGACTCCTGGATTAGTTTATAGCATGGGGTTGAGTTGAGGGGCCAGATTATTATGGAGGCAAAACGCAAGACCTGACCCTGAGGACACAAATGAGGACACAAAAGTTCAAAGCGCGTCATCAAAAACGTCAGCAACCGGCGAAACCACTTGCCATATGTGTGGCTGCGCCAGACCAGTCCGTTAATCACAGAGTCATAACGGATCAGGTTCGGTATGAGCAAAATTCTGGAGTAGACAATTGCGAATTCCAGACTGTTCTTCCGGTAAAGGCTGCCTGACGCTCCTGATCCGCTGCCGTGGTGAGCATTGCTAAGCTGAAAAAGACAGTTCATTACCCTTAATCGAACAGGCTCATACGCTTCATAACGTTATCGCGCTTGATTTTCCAGTGGAAGATCGCACCAGACACGTGCAGCACCACCAACGCTAAAATGATCCAGCCCAGCCATTCATGCAGCATATAGAGCAGCTCAGAGAGCGGTTCATCCTTGCCAATGAACCCAGGCAACTGCCAGAGGAAGAATTCCACCGGGAAGCCGCCGCTGGCTGTAGCTGCCCAGCCGATTAACGGCTGGGCAATTAGCGCTAAATAGAGCAGGTGATGGACGCTGCTACTGACGATTCTCTGAAAGGTATTCAGGGGCGGGACATGATCTGGCACCGCAAAGGCCAGGCGCGTAATAACACGCAGTATCATCAGCAGTAATATCAACACCCCTAGCGTCTTATGACCACCGTATAGCACGTTCGTCAGCGTTTGGCCCATCAAGTCGACGGCGCTGTCAAAACCGAGGAAGCCCAGGGTTAAGCCGCTGGCTAAGGAGAGCAACACCGTGCCAGCCACTAACCAGTGGAGTAGTCGGTGGGGATAAGCATAGCGATTCAGTGCTTGCATGTGGCGCTCCTGATAACCATTTATTTCACTGTAGTTTAGTCACTGAAACGGCTTTGCGCTGATTAAAACATCGCGAAAAGAAGGCCGGATTTATTTTTTGAGCAGATGCGGCCGCTTGCCTTTCACCTGCCAACGCCAGAGCCATTCCAGCGGGCCGTAGTTAAACAGCCTGAGCCAGATCGCACTGACGATCATCTGCGTCATAAAGAGCACGACGGAAAACAGCATTAACCCGGCGAGGGAAATGGTGGCAAACCGGCCGCCACCAAAACCGTAGAATATGCTGATGCACACCGCCGATTGCAGAACGTAGTTTGTCATTGCCATTCGGCCAACCGGAGCAAACGCCGAGCGAACTCCACGTGTGAAGATGCCGTTGCCGCGCCACCATAGCAACAGAATGGCTCCATAACCCATGGCAAGAAGTGGCGGGCTGGCGACATCTTCTGCAATTGCTATAAACCGTCCGGTCGTGGTTTCGGTTTGAACACCTGCACCAGCCATGGCAAGTGCAACACCCGCCCCAAGTCCGGCAGCGGCCACTGCCGCCAGCAGCTTGATATGCCCGGTATTGCTTTCAGCCAGGTGCAGCCGCGCCGCAGCGGCGCCGAGCAGGAACATCGCAAGCACGCGAAGTGGGCGTAAACCTTCCAGCCGATCCATCAGCACGCTGACACTCAGATAAGCATTGGCCCTGATAACCTCAAAATAACTGCTTCCGCTGAGAGCGGGAACGTTTTCCTGCAGCAGCCGAAGCGCCAGTTCTCCCCGGCCCGCCGGTAGCCCCAGTTGAGGCCCGAGCCAGAGCGCAACCCCCACCGCTAGCAGCAGCCCAAAGGCCCAGATGACAAGAGCTCCCGGCCGTGCGTTTAGGAATGCCCCGAGAAATACCCCCATCACGGCGTAGAGCATCAGAATATCCCAAGGTGAAAACAATAAAGAATGGACCGTACCGATAACCAGCAGCCCCAGCATGCGCCTGAGATGATAGCGCACGGGCCCCTGCTCGATCTTCTGGGCCAGCATCATAAAGCTGTAGCCAAACAACAGTGAGAACAGGCTGAAAAATTTGGTGCGCACCAAGGTGTCCAGCCAGACGCCTATGGATTGATCCCATTCGGACCAGGTCAGTGCCTGCCTCGTTTCCAGCGCGACAAAACCCCAACCGGAAAACACCTGAATGTTGATCAGAAGGATGCCGAGGATTGCAAAACCTCGCAGAGCATCCAAGCTGTCAATCCGACCACCGGTTTGTGTCACTTCGTCCCTCCATGTGCGTATTTAATCAGTCAGACATTAGTGTTTTCAGGACTGGATAGCCATAGGCTGTAATGTCTTGTAATGGGCGTTTGATTGACAGTATGGAAAGCCAAAGCTCAGCATATAGGCGATCGCGGTTTGCCGCCCCCTCAACAGGAGAGCCCATGAAACATCGGAAAACATTGACGCACCTGAGCGCAATGGTAGTTACCCTTTTTGCCTTCAGCTCCCTGGCGATGGCTCAGAGCGATGACTGGTCAGCATCGCTGAAAGAAGACATAGAAGGGATTGATGCGGCCTTTTCGGGGGAGCTGGGCGTGTACGTGAGGCACCTGTCTGATGATCAAACGGTCGCTTACAACACCGGGCAGGACTGGTATCTCGCATCCACCGTAAAGATCCCGCTCGCAATAGCTTTGATGCAACGGGCGGAAAATGAGGGCCTGGATCTCGAGCAGAAGCTCACGCTCCGCGACTCGGATTATGTTGATGGCAGTGGCGATCTTTTGTGGGTAGACCCCGGTGCCCAATACAGTCTGGAAGAGCTCAACAGACGTTCGATTGAAGACAGTGACAGCACTGCAACCGATATGCTGATGCGCTTTCTCGGCGAGGATTCCTTCAATGAACAAACCCAGTCAATGGCCCCTGAGGGCATGGGTCCCATTACTACTATTCTGCAGGTACGTTACGATGCTTACAGTGAAGTACACCCCAGTGTCTCCAAACTCAGCAATCGCGATTTCATCGAGCTGAAAATTGCAGACAGCTATCAGGCGCGATACACCATGTTGCTTGAAAAACTGTCCGTAACACCGGCAGAGGCAAAAGCGGAGGGTATTCACCAAGCTTTCGAGCGCTATTATGAGCGGGGCATCAATTCAGGCAGCCTTGAATCTTTCGGGCGGCTACTTGAGCAACTGGTGAAGGGCGAACTTTTGAATGAAGCCCACACTGAGCGTCTAATTGGTTATCTCTCAGAGATCACCACGGGCGATCACCGGATTGCGGGTGGGATGCCCAGGGGCGTTCGTTTCGCCCACAAGACCGGAACTCAGGTAGCCCGGTCTTGTGACATCGGTGTACTGAATCCGCAAACACCCGAGGATGCGTTGGTTGTGGCGGTTTGTGCCAAAGATTACGTTACGCTTCAAGATGCTGAAAAGGCCTATCAGGCCATCGGTAGAGCTCTGCAAAAGGCCGCGTTGCCGAGGCAGACCTGATGCACCCAAAGCACTAACGGGTTTTGGTGAAATAGGCTGTGCCGGAGCTCCAGCGGCTGTGACTTTGGTGCGCTTTCAGCTCAATTAATATTTATCCCAGCTACTCAGCTATTCACCCTGCAGGCGCCCAAAGGCCCTTTAACTGGCCAAGCAACGATGAGCTAATCCCTTGCTCGCCCAGGAAGCCCAAAACAATCGGTACAAATTGCTGAATCATGGCGCTGTTCATGCCCAGCGCCGAGAAGGTCGACTGCACTCCGCTCATGGACGAAATATTAGGCAGCAGGCTTTTGCCCAGACTGCTGCCTCCACCCAACAGGCTGGACAGGCCCGGGGCTTCGCTCGTGAGCGAGCTCATAGCGCCGGTGCCGAGCTGGTTTTGCGCCAGCTTTAATAATGCACCGGTACCACCAACCGCCTGAGCGTCGGTGACGCCGAGTTGACCCTTGAGCTGCCCCAGGGCGTGTATGGTCGACGTGCTTCTCTGTTAATGGGGGTGCCTGGCGCAAAATTAAAGCCCCGGGCTCTCGTTCGCTCCGGTGTTTACGGCCTTCATTTTACTGCACGGCTGGAACAGGCCGCCGCTGCCGTTGCCTGGATGCTGAACAATACCGACATCAGCTCGGTGGGGGCGCGACGGCAAGGTTGATAGAACACTACGAGGTTGAGAGAACGCTACGAGGTTGAGAGAACACTACGAGGTTGAGAGAAAACTACTAAGGTTGAGAGAACACTACTAGGTCGAGAGAACACTATGGACAGGGAAACGGGTGGTCCGAAGTACGATTCAAACCGGAGAAAGAATCCAGCGGCGTTCTTCCGTGAATTTTTGCGAAAACCCAGCCAGGTGGGCTCTGTTGTCCCCAGTTCGCGATTCCTTGAGCAGCGGATCATCGAGGCATCGGACTTGTCCGCCGCCAGGCGGGTAGTGGAGCTTGGACCCGGCACCGGTGGAACCACGCGAGCGTTTCTGCGGCACCTGGGCCAGGATGCACAACTGCTTTCAATTGAGTTGAGCCCCTTTTTTCATGAACTGCTCGGCGAGATCGCAGACCCACGATTCACCCGCCACCTGGGCAGCGCTGAGGATCTCGCAGCTATTCTGGCGTTGCACCACATGGGCAAACCGGATGTGGTTATCTCTGGCATCCCCTTTTCGAAAATGCCGGAAGCCGTTGCTTGCCGGGTGGCTCAGGCGGTGAAGGGCAACCTGGCTGAGGGCGGGCGCTTCATTGCCTATCAGTTCCGTCGGGATGTAGCCCGGATTACCAACCCGATCATGGGAACACCTGTCAGCTGTACGCTGGAAATGCGGAATATCCCGCCGATGCGGGTTTTTCGTTGGTGTAAAAATTCCATTACCAACGACGCTGCAATTGCTGATACATCCGCCAGCCTATCCAGCCGGAGCCAAGTAAATACGGTATAGCTCCCAAAACCCACATAATTAACCCTGCCAGCTGCTGGTCCTGCAGGCTGCGCCCGGCTCCGTATAAAGGGCTCTGAGCGAAGGTGAGCATTGCCCCCAGAAAACCGGTATGCATCAGAGTTAACAGCAGTGCAAGCAAGGCCCAGCCCACGGTGCGCCGGGGGCATTTCAGTACCGACCACCAGAACAGGCCAGCGGTGGCCAGAAAACACCCGTGCTCTACCAGATGCCACCAGGGGTTCTCAAGGGCCAGACGGTAAAACTGAGGAATGTGCCAGAACCAGATCATCCCACCATGGATGTACGCCATATAAACCGGATGTTGAACCAGTTTAAGCATGGGCTGCCACAGGCGTGTCAGCAATCGCCCGCTCCCTGCAGCAAGTTGGGGCAGGGGCCTCGACAGTACCCACAAAGGCGCAATCACCACCATGAACATCATGTGCTGAACCATGTGGGCTGCGGCGCTGCTTTGTGCCCAATGGTCAAGCGGTCCCCATATGGTGAGAAAACTGACAACCATGGTGCTGTGAAAGCTCAGGGCTTGCGGCCAATGAGGCGCTACCCGCCGTGCACCTGTCACATACGCTAACCAGACAAGGCCGAAGATGCCTAGCCCGAGCACGGCTGTTAGCTGCTCTGCGCCTCCACTGGTTATTGGGCTATGGCCAAAGGCAGGTTCGCTCAGGCCAAGCAGCGCCGCACCGCGCCACGGCCCATTGCGCAGACTCAAACACACGGTGGCAGAAAGACACCTGGCATCGTCAGCATCCGTAGGCACACGCCAAAAGATAACCCGCCACGATGAACGCCAATATCAGCGAAGCCGCATTTACCCAGGTCCAGGCACCCGCTTCAGCATCCAGAGGTGCGAAGGCACAGGCGACCGACAAACCGCCATAGAGCAGCACGAACCAAAGCGCCCATATAATCAGCCCCAGCACCAGGTTTACCGGATGAAACGGTGAGGGCTTCATTGTGCCCCCCATGCCATCGGCAACAACAAAAACACAGCGAAACTGAGCCAGAAAACGCCCAGGGTATACACCCAGAACGGCTGAATCACGCCATTCAGCCCGCCGCACACAAAGACCACCAGAAATCCGACGATCCACAGCATCGGCAGGTGAAACACCACTTTGCCCTGCCACAGTGTCGCCAGCCAGGCAAAAATTTGGATCGCCGTGGGAATCGCCACCAGCATGCTGGCCATCGAGAAGAAGGCCTGGGCCAGTTGCGGAATGCCCACGGTAAACATGTGATGAACCCAAAGGCCAAAGCTGATAAACCCCATCGTAATAATACCCAGCACAATCAGCAAGTCGATGGCCGTCCGCATGGAAGGCGCGACGGTTGTGTCTGCTTGGAGTTGTTGTCTGACGTTTGCCAGCGCAGCGTCGACATCAATGTTACTGATCTTCATGGGTCTGAGTACCGTCGAGTGATTCATTATCATCGCACGACTTTTTCAGGTCGAATTTTTCGTCCTGAGCGCGGATTTGACGGGGTTTTTCAAATCGACGTCGCCCCGGGGATGGACAACAAAACGAAAGGGCCGTGAAGGGCTCTTGGAGGCTTTGCGCGTCGCTTAATGGGTTTGCGTTGAGTGTGGCCTAAATTCATAAAATTGGGGCCAAAACCCTGTCAAGAACTTTTTTAGAAAATTTGAGCTGAATAGTTACTGATCTGCTTCCTGTCGGGTTTGGAAGGCATCACTGAATGCAGCAGCGAGTATCCCGGTTGGCATTGCGACAATACCGATGCCTGAAATAGCCGTGAGACTGGCAAAGAACTTACCAGCAGCGGTGATTGGTGTGACGTCTCCGTATCCCACGGTTGTTAAAGTAGCAACGCTCCACCAGAGAGCCCTTGGGATACTTCCAAAGTCTTCAGGTTGCAGCTCTGCCTCAAACAGATAAAGAAACGCGCTGGAGACGAGCAGCAGGATAAAGGCGATGGTCGCGCTCATGAGCAGCTCGAACTTGCGTCTGGCGGTAGCTTCCCAAAGCAGGTCCCAGGCCTGTGTGAAGCGACCGAGTCGAGATACTCGGAGAATCCTGAATATGCGGGTCAGCCTGAAGTAGAAGGCCAGAGAGTTAGAGACGAAAGGCGCAAGGAACGATAGCAGTGCTAGTAAATCGAAAATAGCCCATCCGGATTTCATGTAGCGGAGCCGCCCAAATGCCCCGGCGTACTTTGGGTTCTCGGAGGCAACGTATACCCGGAGGCCATACTCAATGACAAACAGTGCAAACAGAATGCGCTCTGATATCACAAAGAAGTATGGGTAAGCCTCTCTAATCGGACGCTCGGTCTCAATGACCGCCAGCAAGACCGAGACAATGATCAGTACGCATATTGCAAAGTTGAAGGGGGATAGCCCTTTTCTGTTCCAAGCTGTGGTGTCTACATACCTGTAGAGAAGCTGACGCATTGCTGTTCCTTTCGATGATTGCGCGTTTCCGTAGCCATAGAACCTCGCTGATACGGGCGCCAGTGAAGGAACAAAGCCATGGCGCCCAGCGTCTGATATTGGCTGTCGCTTGCTTAACCCTTTGTCTTTTAGGGAATCTAGTACTTTGGAGTATTGCGACTACCTGCTCTCTTGTGTATGCCTGAATAGGCCGTGATTCCGCAACACTTGCTTTGACGCTGATCCCCTTGGTTGGATCGCTGGACAGTATCTCCTCTTTCATTGCCAAACTGTAGACATTGGACAGGGCGATTAGACAGTTGTCATTGATGGATTTCGCAGCTAGTGCCCGCCCCTTAGGGTTTGCCCTTATGTCTCCCTGTTGGAGTGCTTCAGCGAATGCCCGGATATCTTGTCTGGTAACGACTGAAGCAGGCTTGCCTTTGAGGAAGTTGTACGCTCTCAAAATATACGTCCGCCAGCCGCCAGCTGTTCTCGGAGCGAGGTTCATGCCTTAAGCGTACCGGGTGAATAGTTCAGGGAGGTTTAAGGACTGGTCAATGTTGGCGGTTGTGTAACTTGGTGGCGACCAATCGGCATCACCGAATAGCTGAGCGTATGCAGCTCGATAGGCGGCCAGCTCCTGCTCAATCTCTGCTAAGGCGATGAGAACGCGACTTCTGTCTTCTTTGGGGTCTGGCGCTTTCAGTGAGCGCTTGATCTCTCGCTGGCCGATGATGGGGCGGAGGTCATCCGGTACGCGCTTGCGTATCCAGTAATTGGGACTATTGTTTCAACGGAATGGTGAGCACATTTTCAAACCCATAAAAAAATCTCGGTGTACCAGTTTAATGTACCAGCGAGATGTTTAAGCTATTGAATATGGGGTAATTCGTTGATCTGAGAGGCCATTCAATCAGAATGGTGCCGAGGAGAGGACTTGAACCTCCACGCCCTTGCGAGCACTAGCACCTGAAGCTAGCGTGTCTACCAATTTCACCACCTCGGCAGGTGATTCGCAGGAGGCCTGATGTCTGGAAATCAGGGTCTTCTGCCGCCAGTTAAAGTTGCCCTCAACCGATGGCGCGTACTTTAATGATTCGCCCAAAAGCTGTCAAACACTTTTTTGAAAAAGGCCGATATGTTTATTTACCTTCCTTGAAGCAGTAAAAAGAAAGGGCTACGAGTCTGTCCAAGTGTAAATACTGATGCGCTTTCTACCTGCTTTATAAAGCCTGCGTATCAGGCAGTTTCGGCGAACCAGCGTTATACTGTTATGCTAGCGCCCATTGACTCAATACAGTTGTGCCGCTGAGGCACAGATAGCAAACAAGGATCCGAATGGTTTCCAGTAAGAAGACATCCAACGACCCCCACGCCAACCGTGAGGCCCAGAATTACGACAACCCGATTCAGAGCCGCGAGTTCATTCTTGCGCATCTGAAAGATCGGGGTGCGCCGGCCACACACGAAACCCTGTGCGAAGAACTGGGGCAGTCGTCCGAAGAGAGTATTGAAGCCCTGCGCCGTCGCCTGATTGCGATGTGCCGCGACGGTCAGCTTATTTGCAACCGCCGCAACGCCTTTTTGCCCATCGAAGAAGCCGACCTGGTGACCGGCCGGGTGACTGGCCATAAAGATGGATTCGGTTTTTTAATTCCCGATGGCGACGGCACCGACCTGTTTTTGACCGCACGCCAGATGCGCCAGGTGTTTCACGGCGACCGTGTGGTTGCCCGGGTTGACAAAGTAGACGATCGCGGTCGCCGTGAGGGCGTGATTGTTGAGGTGTTGGAGCACCGCACCACGCAAACCGTCGGCCGTTTCTTTAAGGAAAGCGGCATTACCTTTGTGGTGCCTGAAAACGCCCGCATCAACCACGAAGTATTGATACCCGACGAGATGGCCGGTGCAGCACGTCATGGCCAGTACGTGGTGGTCGACATCATTCGCCAGCCCACCCTGCGCAGTCAGCCCACTGGGCGCGTCACCGAAATACTGGGTGAGCATATGGCTCCGGGCATGGAAATTGACGTGGCGATTCGTGCCTACGACATTCCCCATTCCTGGCCGGACGCGGTGGGTGAGCAAACCGCGGCCATTTCGGAACAGGTCACCGATGCTGACAAGCGCAATCGCGTGTGCATTCGCGAACTGCCGCTGGTGACCATTGACGGCGCAGATGCGCGGGATTTTGACGATGCCATTTATTGCGAACCGCGCCCGCGCGGCGGCTACCGCTTGCTGGTTGCCATTGCCGATGTGTCGCACTATGTGCGCCCGGGCTCAGCGCTGGATGACGAAGCGCTGAATCGCGGCACCTCAGTGTATTTCCCAGACCACGTAGTGCCCATGCTGCCGGAAAAGCTGTCCAACGGTTTGTGCTCACTGAACCCGGAAGTGGATCGCCTGTGCATGGTGGCGGATATGACCATTAGCGCCGCGGGCAACATCAGTAGCTACACCTTCTACCAGGCGGTAATGAACAGCCACGCGCGGCTGACTTATAACAAGGTCAGCGACATTCTGGAGCACCCCGAGTCCCCCCGTGGTATCGAGCTGAGCAACCAGTATTCCGCCGTATTGCCCGAGCTGCACAATTTGTACGGCCTGTATAAGCTGCTGCGCAAGGCGCGCACTGAGCGTGGTGCCATTGATTTTGAAACCACCGAAACCCGTATAGTATTTGATGCCGCACGCAAGATTGAAGAAATCGTGCCGGTGCAGCGCAACGACGCCCACAAGATTGTGGAAGAATGCATGCTGGCGACCAACGTGGCTACCGCGCGCTTTCTGAAAAAGCACAAAATGCCGGCGCTCTATCGAGTGCATGATGGTCCATCGGAAGAACGTCTTGGTTCCCTGCGGCTGTTTTTGGGCGAGTTAGGGTTGCAGCTTGGCGGTGGTGACAAGCCAACGTCGGCTGACTACCAGCAACTGCTGGGTTCCATTGGCGATCGGCCTGATGCTCAGGTGATTCAGACAGTCATGCTGCGCTCCTTGAGCCAGGCCGTTTACAGCCCTGAAGAAGCCGGCCACTTTGGCCTTGGGTATTCGAGCTACGCTCACTTTACCTCTCCGATTCGGCGGTATCCGGACCTGATCGTGCATCGGGCCATAAAGGCCTGCATTCACGCAGACCAGCCAACGAAAGATGTGATTGCGCCAGACCAGACAGACGCGGAACTGGCGAAATATCCGTACGATTACGCCCGTATGGAGAAGTTCGGTGAGCATGCGTCCATGGCCGAGCGCCGTGCTGACGATGCGACTCGCGACGTAATGGCCTGGTTGAAGTGCGAGTTCCTGAGTGACCATGTAGGTGAGGAATACGACGGCGTCATTGCGGCCGTTGTCGGTTTTGGCTTCTTTGTAGAGCTTGCGGACATCTATATTGAAGGCCTGGTGCACGTGTCGACGCTGAATGGCGACTACTTCCAGCACGATCACGCCAAGCACCGGTTGATTGGCGAACGCACGGCCATCAGTTTCCGCCTGGGTGATGAAGTGCGTGTCAAAGTGATGCGCGTGGGGATGGAAGATCGCAAGATTGACCTGGAGCTGGTAAGCACGCCAAAGCGTCGCCAGGCCGACCGCGATGCGCTTGAAGTGAACGGCCGCGCCGGTCGAGATCCCGGTAAAAGTGGCAAAGGTGGCAAGAAAGACGGTAAGGCCAAAGGCGAGCGCAGTAAGCGCGGTGGTAAGTCGGACAAGCCAGCTGCGGGCCGCGGCTCCAAATCCGCAGGCCCGAAATCGGATCGGGCCAAGCCGGCCGCCGGCTCCGCCCGTGATCAACTGGCTGCTGATGCGGCTCGCGCTGCTGGCGGCAAGCCCTCGGCAGGTAGCGCCGATGCCAGCGGCGGCGAATTGCGCAAGCCACGCAAGCGCAGACCCAAGAGCTAGCGAGCCCATCTGGCCGATAGTCTTTCGTTGACCACCACCTTGCCGGCTTTAATGTGCGCGCAAGGTGGTGGTAGATTTACCAAAAATTTTTAGCAGGAAATACCGTCAGTGGCAGAGCAATTTGTATTTGGCTGGCATGCCGTTGAAGCTGTCTTGAAGCGTGAGCCCGAACGGGTGCTGCAAGTGTGGATCCAAACTGGCCGCCAGGATAAGCGGGTAAAAAGCACCACCGAACTGCTGGATACCCTGGGTGTGCCTTGGGAAATTGTGCATCGCAAATTGTTAGACAGTCGCGTTGCCGGTGTTCATCAGGGCGTTGTTGCGTCGGTTAGCGAAAGCCGCGAGTGGAGTGAAGACGACTTGCTGGCGCTGCTGGCAAACTCTGAAAAGCCTCCGTTTCTGTTGATTCTTGACGGCGTTACCGACCCCCATAACCTGGGCGCGTGCATGCGCACCGCCGATGCCGTTGGCGTACAGGCAGTGATTGTGCCGAAAGACAAATCCGCCACCTTAACGCCGGTTGCCCGCAAGGTTGCCTGCGGTGCGGCGGAAACCGTACCGTTTGTGCGTGTGACCAATCTGGCCCGCCTGCTGCGCACCTTGCAAGAACAGGGTGTTTGGCTGGTTGGTACCGCGGGTGAAGCCACCACCACCTTGCACCAGGCCAACCTGACCGGCCCGCTGGCATTGGTGATGGGCGCTGAAGGTAAGGGCATGCGACGGTTAACCCGTGAACATTGTGATCAATTGATCAACATACCCATGGTGGGCGACGTTGAAAGTCTGAACGTATCTGTTGCCAGTGGCGTGTGTCTTTATGAGGCCCTGCGTCAGCGTACTGCTAAGGGCTAGCCACGGTGGTTTATCAGTCCTTGCATACCGGGCGGCGCCCGCCTAGAATACATCACCCCTTTTTCGGGGCGGTTTTTTATTGCCTCAACAAAGGCAATGCATTACCTCGCCAGCGCCGGCAAACGTTTTTTCGATAAAGCGTTCCTTGCCTGGCAAAAAACGGCAGTTCTGCTGCCACCTCCTTGCTTTTATGCTGTGCGGCATCAGATGGCGTTTACGCCCGCCGCAGATCTAGAAGCTGTTCAATCCGTAGGGAGAATTCATGCGTCACTACGAAGTTGTATTTATGGTACACCCGGATCAAAGCGAGCAAGTGCCCGCTATGATCGAGCGTTATACCAGCCTCATCACTGAAGATGGTGGCCAGGTAGATCGCTTGGAAGATTGGGGCCGTCGTCACCTGGCATACCCGATCAACAAGATTCACAAAGCTCATTATGTGCTGATGAACATTCAATGTTCACAGACCGCGATGGACGAGCTGACTCATAACTTCCGTTTCAACGATGCCATCATGCGTGAGCTGATTCTGCGTCGTGATGAAGCTGTTACCGATATGTCTCCGATGAAAGCTGCCGAGTCTCGCGAAGACCGCCGCCCAAGTGGAGATGATCGTCCGCGCCGTTCAGCCGAATCTGACGAAAGCCAGAAAGCTGACGCCACAGACGAAGAAGAGTAATTAACCGGAGTTAAGGAGTTAAGTTATGGCTCGTTTTTTCAGACGTCGCAAGTTCTGCCGGTTCACGGCAGAAGGTGTTAAAGAGATCGATTACAAGGATCTGGACACCCTGAAAGGTTATGTCACTGAAACTGGCAAAATCGTGCCTAGCCGCATTACCGGCACCAAAGCACGTTATCAGCGTCAGCTGGCCACCGCTATCAAGCGCGCCCGCTTCCTGGCACTGCTGCCGTATTCGGACAGCCACGATAACTAAGAACAGATAAACAGGACTTGGGACCATGCGTGCACTGGCACAATTTGTAATGCGCGGTCCCCTGCAGGCCAGCGGGGTAGCGGCTTTAACTACGGCTATACCTCTGCTTTTCTGGGTTGGTACAGCGGTTGTCGGGCTGGTTATATTACGGCTTGGCATTCGCCAGGGGCTGAACGTTGGCCTTTGGGCATTGCTGCCGGCATTGGGCTGGAGTTGGTTCGGGCAAGACCCCACCGCTCTGGCCGTGCTGCTGGAAGTGATGCTGATGACAGCTCTGTTGCGGGTGACTTCGTCGTGGGACAAAGCTCTGTGTGGTGGTACTTTTCTGGCGATTGTGATCGGATTGGTTCTGCCGCAGCTGTACCCTGGTCTGATGGACATTCTGGTGCAAACCGGAGTTCAGTTTTACCAGCAATACAACGCCGACGTAGCACAGTCGCTGGGTAACAACCTGGAATCTGTGATTCGGCAAACCATGAGCGCCAGTATGGCGGGTACCTATCTGGCTTTGGCCATAGGTATGACCCTGCTAGCCCGTGGTTGGCAGGCAGCACTGTATAACCCTGGCGGTTTGCGCACAGAGTTTCACGGGCTGCGCCTGTCGCCGGTATTTGCGGTTGTGTTTGCGGTCACCATGGTGATTGGCCCCGTGCTGGGGTTGAACACTGTGCTGCTGGCCTGGGCTGCGGGAACTCCGCTGTTTCTGGCCGGGCTGGCGCTGGTTCATGGTGTTGTCGCGCGTAAAAAGCTGAGCCGCCAATGGTTGGTGATGTTTTACGTTGCGCTGGTATTGCTGGGTCCAAGCCTGATGATTCTGTTAGTAGTTCTGGCTTTTGTGGATAGTTGGCTGAATATTCGGGGGCGAATCAACCCTCCCGGACCGGTCGCATAAAGCACGAAGAGGTTAACGAGATGGAAGTTATTCTGCTCGAAAAAGTTGCAAACCTGGGTACCCTGGGTGACAAGGTTAATGTGAAATCCGGTTACGGCCGCAATTTCCTGCTGCCTTATGGCAAAGCGGTTCCGGCCACTGAAGCCAATCTGAACGCGTTTGAAGAGCGTCGTGCCGAGCTTGAGAAAGCCGCAGCCGGAAAACTGACTGTTGCGCAAGCCCGCGCTGAAAAGCTTGCAGACGCATCTTTCACCATCAGCTCTAAAGCCGGTGATGAAGGCAAGCTGTTCGGTTCTATTGGTGTGCGCGACGTGGCTGATGCCATCACCGCCGCCGGTACCGATGTAGAAAAGAGCGAAGTTCTGCTGCCAGAAGGCCCGCTGCGGGCTGTTGGCGAGTACGAAGTTGAGCTTAAGCTGCACAGCGATGTGTACGTAACCGTTAAGCTGGCGGTTGTTGCCGAGTAACCGGCAGCAGTTCAGCATCAGGCGATAGCGGTCAGTTCTGATCTTTATTGCCGCACAGCAAGCCCGGAACAGTAGCAATACGGTTTCGGGCTTGCTGCTTTCTGGTATGCTGCAAAGCTCTGTTTCCTCTCCCATTGCCCCTGAGCATCCGTAAGCCGTACGCCAGAGCAGTGGTCAACTGAAGACGTGTTCATGGCAAAGCCGAATCTTAAGCCCGCAAACAGCGACCCGGAAACCAGCCGAATTAAAGTGCCGCCGCATTCGTTGGAAGCGGAGCAGGCTGTGCTGGGTGGTCTGATGCTGGACAACCGCCGCTTTGATGAAATTTCCGAGATGATTTCGGCGGTGGATTTTTACCGCCAGGATCATCGGCTTATTTTTGGCGCGGTGGAACGTCTGGCCAGTGAAAACGAGCCGCTAGACGTTGTTACCTTGGCCGAATTTCTGGAGCGGGCAGGGGATATCGAACACGCCGGTGGCCTGTCGTATCTGGCCGAGTTGGCGGAAAAAACCCCTGGCGCAGCGAACATCCGCGCCTACGCCGATATTGTTCGCGAACGTTCTATTTTGCGCCAGTTGGTGGAGGCATCGGGGAAAATTTCCGATTCGGCTTTCAATCCGTTGGGCCGCAACAGCAGTGAAATTCTGGACGAAGCCGAGCGCACGGTGTTCCAGATTGCCGAGTCGCGGGTTAAAGAAGGTTCAGGCCCTAAGGGCATTAATCCGATCCTGACGCAAACCCTGAGCCGCATTGAAGAGCTGTTCGAATCTGGCGAACAGACCACCGGCTTGACCACGGGTTTTCGTGATTTGGATGAGCGTACCTCGGGCATGCAGCCCTCAGACCTGATCATTGTTGCCGGGCGGCCGTCTATGGGTAAAACCACCTTGGCCATGAACATCGTTGAAAACGCCCTGATTTCAAGTGGTCTACCCGTATTGGTGTTCAGCATGGAGATGCCAGCGGATGCCCTGGCCATGCGTATGCTGTCATCGCTGGGGCGTATAGACCAAACCAAAGTGCGCAATGGCAAGCTTGAAGAAGACGACTGGCCGCGGTTAACCTCAGCGGTGAGCCTGCTGAAAGACAAACCTCTGTATATCGATGACACCCCCGGCCTTAGCCCGACCGAACTGCGCTCAAGGGCGCGGCGCATCGCGCGGGAAAATGGCGGAAAAATCGGGCTGATCATGGTGGATTACCTGCAGCTGATGCGGGTGCCTGGGAACACCGAAGGCCGCACCGCGGAAATCTCTGAAATTTCCCGCTCACTCAAAGGTATCGCCAAAGAGCTGAGCTGCCCGGTTGTTGCGTTGTCGCAGCTCAACCGAAGCCTGGAGCAACGCCCCAACAAACGGCCCATTAACTCGGATTTGCGTGAATCCGGGGCCATCGAGCAAGATGCAGACGTCATTATGTTTGTATACCGTGATGAGGTTTATAACGAAGATACGCCAGATAAAGGTGTGGCTGAAATTATTATCGGCAAGCAGCGTAATGGCCCTATTGGTACGATACGCTTGGCGTTTATTGGCAAATACACCAAATTTGAAGATCTTGCCCACGGTAATTATGGCGAGTATGGAGACGACTACTGATGCCAAGGGGTTCGTTTGCGCTGATAGACTCAAAAGCGCTGCTGCATAACTACCAGGTGGCCTGCCAGCGTTCCGGGCAATCCAGTGCCATGGCGGTGATTAAAGCCGATGGCTACGGCCACGGCATTGCCGGGGTTGCGGTCGCCCTGGCGGCGGTGGCGCCCAAATTTGCGGTGGCGTGTATTGAAGAAGCTATCGCCATTCGTAACGCGGGCTTGGGCCAGCAGCCTGTTGCGCTGTTGCAGGGGGTTCACAGCGAGCAGGATCTGGCGACCTGCACAAAGCATAACTTTGAACCGGTGCTGCACTGCGACGATCAGCTGCAGTGGCTTGTGCGAGCGCCATCCGCGCCGGGCATCTGGCTGAAAGTAAATACCGGGATGAACCGCCTGGGTTTTCATCCCGAGGAGCTGGGCCAGGTGATGGCCACGCTTGCGCATCACCAGCTGACGCCAAAGGTGATAGGTTTTGTGACCCATTTTGCCTGTGCCGATGACAACCGCAGCACCATGACGCAGCAGCAGACCGAACGTTTCGAGCAGGCGACCGCGCCTTGGCCCGAGTTGCAGCGCAGCGTTGCCAATTCGGCGGCGTTGTTCAGGCCGGGCCAAAAGCTGTTTGGCTGGAGCCGCCCGGGCATCATGTTGTACGGCGCGTCGCCCATTGTTGACACGCCGGCTGCGGAGCTGGGGTTAAAGCCGGTAATGACGTTACAGGCGCCGCTGATCAGTACCCGCCTGTTGCAGCCTGGCGACAGCGTGGGTTACGGCGCAAGTTGGGTTGCGAACAAACCCACGCGCATGGGCATTGTCGCCTTGGGCTATGGCGATGGTTACCCTCGCCATGCGGGCACGGGTACCCCTGCTGCTATCCATGGCCAGCGCATACAGCTTATCGGCCGGGTGTCGATGGACATGCTGGCGGTAGATCTGAGCGCTGCTCCCGCGGCGCACGTTGGCGACCCGGTAGAGCTGTGGGGTGCTACGGTGCCGGTAGACGACGTGGCCGGCCACGCCGGCACAATTGGTTACGAGTTGCTGACGGGCGTTACAGCCCGGGTACCCCGGCGCTGGTGTTAGGCTTATATGAACAGAATTGGAGGTAAAGAAGACCCGTGCATGTTCTGGTAGTTCACGATTACGGTCCCTTGGGTAGAGTATTGCTGGAGCAGCTGCGCGCCACGTCTTTACAGGTTAGCCCTTTGCTGGTGAGTAACACGGCCAGCGTGGATCTGGCGGCCCTGGAAAGCTGGATTCCGGCGGACACAGACCTGATTGTCAATGCGCTGTGGCTGGCCGATCCGGAAGCCGCCCAGGAACACCCTGATGACGTCAAGCGTGCGGCTTTGTCGCTGCCTCTGGCGTTAGGCGAGTTTGCCCGCGGTCGCAATATCGCGATGCTGCAATTGTCCACCTGCTATATTTTTGATGGCCGCAAACAGACGGCTTACATTGCCTCGAACCCCGGGCAGCCGGTAAATCAGCTGGGTGTCTGGCAGTGGGAGTGCGAGCAGGGCCTGCGTGGTTTGTTAACCCGCCACATTATTTTGCGAACAGGATGGAGCCTTGGGCGCTTTATACGCAAGGTTCAGGCCAGCACAGCCGCCGGCACGCGCTTGTCGTTGCCCGGCCGCTGCGTTGGCCAGCCGTTGGCTGTAACAGATTTGGCGCGGGTTATGCGCGCTATTATTCAGCAGCTCGATTGCGGGGCTGAAGTGTGGGGCACCTATCAGTACGCCGGTTCTGAGGGTATTAGCTTGTATGAACTGGGCTTGGCCATCGCCGGCTTGCCGGGTATTCCCGAGGATTTGCATCTGGTGGATGAAGTAAGCGGATGGGGTCAGTTGGAGCCGGTGAACACACGTTTGGTGTGTACAAAAATCCGTAACACCTTTGGTATCAAACAGGTCCCGTGGCGCGTGGGGCTGACAGATGAGCTGACTCTGTTAAAAGGGCCAGACCCGGGCAAGCCAGCCAGCTCATAAATCGCTTTTTTAGCGACAGCCTTGGCGGGCAAAATCGCGGGTGACCAGTTGTAGGGCTTCCACGTCAAGCAGTTCGACTTCACGGCCACGAGCTTTGATGATGCCCTGATTCTGGAAGCGGGTGAATACCCGGCTAACCGTTTCTACCGCCAGTCCCAAAAAGTTTGCGATATCGTTGCGCGCCATCGGCAGGCTGAAATTCGTGGGCGACATGCGCCTGCGCTGAAAGCGGCTGGACAGCGACAACAACAGAGCGGCAATTCGCTCCTCCGCGGTGTTCTTGCTCAGCAACATAGCCAGTTGGTGACTGTTTTGTATCTCCTGGCTCATCAGGTGGTACATGTGGTGCTGAAGCTCAGGCAACTTGCGCGTAAGCTGTTCCAGTTTTTCTATTGGAAATTCGCATACGCTGGTGCGCTCAAGCGCTTTGGCGGTGCAGGCGTAGTTGTCGGTTGCCATGCTGTCGAGCCCGATCAGCTCGCCAGGCATGAAAAAACCGGTAACCTGCTCATCGCCGCCTTCGGTAATAATCGAGGTTTTTACCGACCCGCTACGCACCGCAAAGCACGACTTAAAAGGCGTGCTTTGGTCAAAAATATGTTCACCCCGATTGAAGATTTTGCCCTGCAGAACAATGTCTTCAAAGCGCTCCAAGTCATTCTCTTCCACTGCAAGAGGCAGGCAAAGATTACTCAGGCTACACTTGTTACATGTAGCCTTGAGCGATGACGCAACCTGGTGGAGTCGAATTGCTTGGTTCATAGCAGATAGCCCGTCAGATTTGATCCATGTCAACCGACACTGTAGTACGGATCAACCCATTTGCCAATGGCGTTTCTAGCCGGCCTTCCCTACAGACGCTCAAATATCAGCGATGCATTGGTGCCGCCGAAGCCAAAGCTGTTGGACATTACAGCGTTGAGGGTGGCTTTTTGCCCCGCTGGGCCCACAATGGGCAGATCAGCAATGGCCGCATCCACCTCATGCAGGTTGGCGGTTCCGGCGATAAAGCCGTTTTGCATCATCAGCAGCGAGTAGATAGCTTCCTGCACACCGGCCGCACCCAATGAATGTCCAGATAGCGATTTGGTGGAAGAGATAGGCGGTATGTTGTCGCCGAAGGTCGTGCGAACCGCGCCCATTTCCGCAAGATCGCCAACCGGAGTGCTGGTGCCGTGGGCGTTGATGTAGTCAACTTTGCCATGCATGGTCGCCATGGCCTGCTTCATGCAGCGCTGGGCACCCTCACCGGATGGTGCAACCATGTCGTAACCGTCTGAAGTAGCACCGTAACCAGTCAGCTCGGCAATAATGTTGGCGCCGCGCTTGCGGGCGTGCTCCAGTTCTTCCAGTACCAGCATACCGCCGCCACCGGCAATCACAAAACCGTCACGTTTGTTATCAAACGGCCGTGACGCGGTTTCCGGTGCATCGTTGTATTTGGTAGACAGGGCGCCCATGGCATCAAACATCATGGTCAGGCTCCAGTCTTCTTCTTCACCGCCGCCGGCAAACACAATGTCTTGCTTGCCCATCTGGATTTGCTCCATTGCCTGGCCAATACAGTGTGCGCTGGTGGCGCAGGCCGACGATATGGAATAGTTCACGCCGCGAATCTTGAAGGCGGTCGCCAGGCACGCAGAAACAGTGCTGGCCATAATGCGCGGTACCATATAAGGCCCAATGCGCTTCACGCCTTTTGCACGCAGAATATCAACGGCTTCCGCCTGGCTTGAGCAAGACGCGCCGCCCGAGCCTGCAATCAGCCCGGTGCGATCGTTTGACACCATGTCGTCGGTCAAGCCGGCCTGGGCAATGGCCTGCTGCATCGACAAGTAGCTGTACATGGCCGAGTCAGCCATAAAACGACGTACTTTTCGGTCAATTACCGAGGTGTCGACATCCGGTGCGCCGCAAATCTGGCTGCGGAACCCCAGTTCTTTATAGGTTTCACTGAAGCGGATGCCGGATTTTCCAGTTTTCAGACTGTTGGTAACTTCGTCCAGGCTATTGCCCAGGCAGGAAATAATTCCCATTCCGGTGACGACGACACGTCTCATAATTCTCTCCTTACCGGCGCCAGGAACAGGCGCTTGTGTTGCGTTATATAAGTGCGATGGTAAAGCTTTTCATCAGTATAGGGTATATGACCTTGGTTCAGGCGTAGATGCAAATGCGACACTAACGTTTGCGGTTGCGTCGAGTTTTCGCTTTCTTCTTAGCGTCTGCGATAACTTTTTCTGCGTCCAGTGCAGCTTGAACTTCGGCTTCAGCCAGAGCAATTTCGGTTTCGTGCTGGATCAAGCGCGGTGTTTCCAGTGAAATGCGCCCCAGAGTGCCAGCGCGGAATTCGTTCAGCAACACCTCCGACACTTTGTGTAAGTCCGGTATGCCGCCGCGCCCAAAAAAACGGCGCCTGGCTGCAATGGCGTCCATTGCAGCTAAGCCGTCAACCGGCAGCGGGTCCAGCCCGTAACGGCTGGTCAGGAAATCCGGGTAATGAGCCAGCAAATACTCGGCGGCAAACAGTGCAACGTCTTCAAAATCCAGTACGGCGCTGCGAATAGCGCCGGTAACCGCCAGGCGATAGCCACAGGCCGCCGGTGAAAGCTTGGGCCACAAAAAGCCGGGGGTGTCGTAGAGCAAAATGTTGTTCGGCAGTTTGATCGCTTGCTGAGCTCGGGTGACGGCCGGCTCGTTGCCGGTTTTTGCGGCAGGTCGTCCGGCCAGGGTATTAATCAAGGTCGATTTGCCGACGTTAGGAATGCCCAGAATCATTACCCGCAGCGCGCTTTTCTGGCGATCGTGATTCGGCGTTAGCTGTTCTGCCAAGGTAAGAATGTCCAGTGCTTCGCCGCGCTGGTTGTGGGTCAGGGTAATGGTTTTTACACCACGCTCCCGTTCTAGCCAGCTTTGCCACTGCCCTGTCACATCGGGGTCGGCCAGGTCGCGTTTGTTAAGCACTTTGATCAACGGCGTATCACCGCGCAGTTCAGGCACCAGCGGGTTTTCGCTGCTGAAAGGAATGCGGGCGTCCACCACCTCGATGATCAGGTCCATCTTCGGCATGACTTCTTTGATCTCCTTGCGGGCTTTGTGCATGTGCCCTGGAAACCAGTTAATCGCCATTGTGCTACTCCCGCTGCCCGTAAGAGCGCTGAATTCTAAAACGCCGAATTCAAAACGCGCTGGCCAGTGTGTGTGAATAAAAAGAGCCGCCATTATGCAGCAATTTCAGCGCAATACCGAAAGTCGATGACCAAACTTTCATATTTGCCTGAAAATCGCCGCAATGGTGGGCTGGCAGCCGTTTTGGTGGCTATTATTCGAAATAAACAGCCATTATGGGGTGCGACTTACCCGCATGATGCTTTAGGGTGTGTGAAATTATCCAAAACGGAGAGCAGTATGAAATTGTTAAAAGCACTGGGAACAGCACTGATTGCGGTAAGTCTGTCGGCGCCGGCATTGGCACAACAGGCGGATGGCCAGCCCGACCGTATAGATCAGCTGGCGCAAATGGTTGGCTTGAACGACGAGCAACAAGAACAGATCCGCAGCGTGTTTGACGAATTGCAGGGTCAGATTGTCGATCTTCGCCAACAGGCGCAAACCCTGCAGCAGCAGTTGCAAGCCGAGGTAAAAGCAGATTTCAGCGAAGATGCTATCCGCGAACAGGCGGAAGAGCTGGGTGATGTGACCGGTGAGATGGCGGCACTGTCTACTCTCATGCAGGCGAAGGTAGAGAGTATTTTTACAGATGAGCAGCGCAACGAGCTAAAAATGCAAATGCAGAAAATGCAGCAGATGCAACAACAGCAAATGCAGCAGGGCGGCCAGTAGGCGCAGCCCCGCCGCTAGCGGGAAGATGTCAGTGCGGGTGCCCGGTCAGCTTACGGATCTGACCGGTATCTGCATGGCGTTGACTGGCTCCGGGTTCGCCGGTGCAGTTTCTGCTGGTGAAGGAACCGCCGGCACCGCTAATCCAAGGTTGTTCTTGTCAAACACCCGGTCTGCACGGTAGCTCGATCGCACCAAGGGGCCTGATGGCACTTCCATAAAGCCCTTGGCCAAGCCAATTTCCCGGTAGCGGTTGAATTCGTCCGGGGTGACGTAACGCATCACCGGCAAATGGTTTGGAGTAGGGCGCAGGTACTGGCCCAGCGTTAGAATATCCACGCCCACCGCCAGCAGGTCGTCCATGGTTTGCTGAATTTCTTCGTCGGTCTCACCCAGACCTAGCATTAAGCTGGTTTTTGTCAGTACGTCTGGTCGGTACTGCTTGGCATGCTTCAGTACGCTTAGGGTTTTTTCGTAGCCGGCCCGTGGGTCGCGTACCGGATGAGTCAGGCGGCGAACGGTTTCTACGTTCTGGGCGAATACATCCAGCCCCGAATCCACAACCTGCTCTACGTGCTGCATAACCGCATCGAAGTCTGGCGTGAGTGCTTCCACTCTAACATCCGGCGTGCGGTGCTTGATGGCCGACACGCAGGCCGCGTAATGACTGGCACCGCCGTCTGGCAGATCGTCGCGGTCAACCGATGTCAGCACAATGTATTGTAAGCCCATCAGTTCTACCGATTTTGCCGTATTCTCGGGTTCGTCTTTATCTAGCCAGCCGTTGGGGTTGCCGGTGTCTACCGCGCAGAATTTGCAGGCACGTGTACATACCGAACCCATTACCATAATCGTTGCAGTGCCGTTGGCCCAGCACTCACCAATATTGGGGCAGTGGGATTCCTGGCACACGGTGACAACCTTGTGGCTTTTCACATTCTGTTTGACCGCCTCGTAGCGCTCACCACCGGGCATACGTGCGCGCAACCACTTGGGTTTTGGGTCGTTGCTGACGCCTTCGTTGGAAACATTGCGGCTTTGCTTAACGCCGTCCTTAATAGCAGCAAAGCCATGTTCACTGCGGAACTTGGCGCCACTGGCCACACGGGGCTTGGTGTTTGCGGTCATGGATGCGGAGCTCTCGTTCTGTACAAAAGACTTTGGTTAGGCTTAAAGGGTAAAGCCGAGGCGCGCCAGATACAAGAACAGTAGGGATAAACACGGGCACGGTACTGGTACTCAACATCTGCGCTACCGAAACAAGCCGGCAGCGCAGATGGCTGGAGTTCTCAGCGAACGGCCGCGTCCAGAGCCTGGGCAACATCGGCGATTATGTCGTCAATGTGCTCAATACCAATGGACAGGCGTACCAGATCTTCGCTAACACCTGCAGATTTCAGCTCGTCCGGGTTTAGCTGGCGGTGAGTGGTGGTTGCCGGGTGGCAGGCAAGAGATTTGGCATCGCCAATATTGACCAGGCGCAGCACCATGTCCAGCGCGTCAATGAAGCGTGCGCCAGCGTCTCGGCCGCCTTTAATACCGAAACTGAGAATACCGGAGGCTTTGCCGTCGCAGATTTTTTCGCAGGTGGCGCGGAACGGGCTGTTGGCCAGGCCAGCGTAGTTAACCCATTCCACCGACGGGTGATCCTGAAGGAACTGCGCGACTTTCTGGGCGTTCTCGCAGTGGCGTTCCATGCGCAGAGCGGCGGTTTCTATGCCCTGCATGATCAGGAACGCGTTAAACGGCGACAGCGCGGCACCGGTGTTGCGCAGTGGTATCACCCGGCAGCGGCCAATAAATGCGGCTGCCCCCAGGGCCTCGGTGTAAACCACACCGTGATAAGACGGATCTGGCTTGTTCAGCATCGGGAACTTATCTTCGTTGGCTTTCCAGTCAAATTTGCCAGAATCCACCACAACGCCGGCAACGGTAGTGCCGTGGCCGCCCAGGTATTTGGTCAACGAGTGAACTACGATGTCTGCGCCGTGTTCGATAGGGCGGCACAGGAACGGTGTGCCAACGGTGTTGTCCACGATCAGCGGCAATCCGTGCTTGTGCGCTATCTCGGCCCAGCGCTGAATGTCGACCACGTTGCCGGCCGGGTTGCCGATGGATTCACAGAACAGGGCGCGGGTGTTTTCATCTATGGCGTTTTCTACGCCGTCAAAGTCATCGTGGGTGAGCATTTTGCAGGTAATGCCCTGGTTCGGCAGGCTGTGGGCAAACAAATTGTAGGTGCCGCCGTAAAGCTGACTGGTGCTGACGATGTTATTGCCCACGGTGCAGATAGTTTGCAACGCATAGGTGATGGCTGACATGCCCGAAGCCACGGCCAATGCGCCAATGCCGCCTTCCAGTTGCGCCATACGCTCTTCCAGCACCGCGTTGGTGGGGTTCATGATGCGGGTATAGATATTGCCCTGTACTTTTAGGTCGAACAGGTCGGCGCCGTGCTGGGTGTCATCAAAGGTATAAGAGGTGGTTTGATAAATTGGCGTGGTTGCCGCTCTAGTGGTGGGGTCGCTTTTGAACCCGGCGTGCAACGCGATGGTTTCCCGCTTCATAACAGCTCATTCCTTTTGGTTATAGAAAGTGGACATGTGCAATCTTGCAGTATGCCACAGTCACAACCGGTTAAAAGAGCCGGCTTTCGAATTAGAAATTCTAAGCTAATACGCGATCAGTTCTTCCAGCGCGCGGGATCGTAGGAGAACACCGGCAGTGACCAACGCCAGCGAATAGCTGACATGCGCAGGGCCAGGCCAACGCTGAAAGCCGCCAGCAAACTGATGTCGTCGTGCACATGTTTATGCTGCAGGTAAAGATAGAGCAGGGCAACAACCAGCGACACGCTGGCGTATAGCTCGTGGCGCAAAACCTGGGGCGTCCGGTTGCAAAGAATGTCCCGCAGTATGCCGCCAAAAATGCCGGTGATCAGGCCTGCCATAATCACAACCGGAATCTCGTAGTCCAGCTTCAGAGCCACCTGACAGCCAATAATGGTGAAGGCGATCAGGCCGAGGGAGTCCAGAACCAAAAACAGCTGATGCAGGCGCCGCATATAACGGGCAATCACCATAGTAAACAGGCCGGCGCTGACGGTGATGTAAATGTAGCCGGGGTGCTGGGTCCAGTTAATCGGGTAGTTACCCAGCACCATGTCCCGCACGGTACCTCCACCTAACGCCGTAACGAAGGCAATCAGCGCCACGCCAAACATATCCATGTTGCGCCGGCCGGCAGCAAGCGCGCCAGACATGGCTTCGGCGGTAATGGCAATCAGATAAATCGAGATGAGCACACACAATTCCTATGCTGCGAGGCGCGCTATTATACAAGCGCTGGCATGGCTGTAGGGGACAGATTTAAAAATCTGTCCCCGATTCGGCTCTCAGTTTGCGGAGACAGATTTCAAATCTGTCTCCTACTTGAACTCGGTCCCCGGTTTTTGAAAAGGCTGGCTGATCGGGAAAATCGTGTCGTATGCCCAGGTAAAGGCAAAGGCGTACACCAGATAAAAGGCTATAAAGCCAAGATCTATTATCAGGGCTTCCATCAGGCTTACGTCGAGTATGCGGGTAACAATCGGCAGGAATACAACCATCAGCCCCAGCTCAAAACCAAAGGCGTGGGCAACTCTTAGCTTGACGGTTTTCTTTGGCGTGCCGGTGTACTTCAGCAGAGCATGATCAAACAGCAGGTTGTAAATGTAGTTCCAAACGGTAGCGATGGTGGCACCAATGGCACCTAGCAAGCCAAAATCCACCATGGAATAGCCCAGCACCAGAGTGCCAAAGCTGATAACAACAATCAGACCAATCACTTCAAAGCTGACCGCCTGGCGAATACGGTCTGGCGTGGTGCGCATCAACAAAACTCCGTTGCAGCGGGCCGTCCCGAATGCTGTGTCCCTAAATAGGCGAGGTCGTCCTCGTGATGTTTGCGAAAGTACGATTATACCCGGAAATCTCCCGCAAAAAAAAAGACCCACAGCGTTAACTGTAAGTCCTTGAAGTCTGGTAGCAAGGGGCGGAGTTGAACCGCCGACCCCAGCATTATGAGTGCTGTGCTCTAACCAACTGAGCTACCTTGCCATCACTCCATCAACGATGGAAGCGGCGCGTATAGTAAGTTTCGCTGCCGAATGTGTCAAGGGTTGGGCGTTAGATATTTCGAGAAAACTCGAGTATATGGCCTTTAAACGGCTTCTCAAGGTAGTCCGTGTGAACGGGTTTTGTGTGGCTGTTGCTGAAACCGTGCGCGGCCAGTTTTACGCTGATTTTAGTTTTTCGGCCACGGCCGGGGTCCGCCAGAATCACGTCGCAGCGGGGCTTGGCGTGATTGTTAATAAATTCGGCCAGTAACGGAACGTGCTCGTCTTCGTACAACAGATCACTGCCAATAATCAGGTCAAAAAGCCCCAGTTCACTGTGGTCATCGGCCCAGTCTGCACGCTCAAACGCAATGCTTTTGCCCTGATTCAGCAGAGTGTTGCGAACCAGGAAGTGTTCAACTTCGGGGTGATAGTCGGTCGCCGTGATATCGGCTTGGCGCCCGTTCAGCAGCAGGCTTGATAGCGCCATGCCGCAGCCGATTTCCAAGATGCGTTTGCCCTCAATCGGGTAGTCCAGCATATGGTTTGCCAGCACTATGCTAGACGGCCATAACACGCCAAAAATCGGCCAGGCCGCAGAGGAAATACCAAGGGCATCGGCCGCGCCTTCGGGGTCGTTAAACTGTTGATTGTCGCGCAGGGTACACAGATGGATATCAGTATTACCAACTTCGATGGTTTGGTAACGCAGACGCAAAGGAAGGCTGTCCATTATGGCTTGAAAGCTCCTTTCTGAATGACCGATACCTGTGTCTGGTTACGGCCTGATGTCTTAGCGCTATAAAGGGCTTTATCAACGCGCTCAATCAAATCCGCTAAAGCTTCCTCGGGCTGCAATTCGCCCAAACCGATCGACACGGTGACGGGGCCCACGTTTTCGTGATGTTTGTTCTGCACGGCCTGCTGGCAACGTTCGGCCAGCAGCAGTCCCTGGTCTAAATTGCAGCCACCGAAAATAAGCAGGAACTCTTCGCCGCCCCAGCGTATCACGGTATCATTAGCCCTCAGTGTAGCAATCATCGTGCTCGTAACAGCTCTGAGAACTATATCGCCGGCGGCATGCCCCCAACTGTCGTTAACTTGTTTGAAATGGTCGATGTCAGCCATCACGATCGACATAGGCAGTTTGGACCCGCGGTGCTGCATATAGGCCTTTTTCAGCGCTAGCTCTCCGGCTACTCGGGTCAGGGCTCCCGTTAGCCCGTCAAAGCGCACCATTTCACGAAACGTCTGTTCTTCCAATACTCGAGTTGTCAGGTCGCGAAATATACTCACGTAATGACTGACATTATTCGCTTCATCGGTCAGCGGCGTTATTGTCTCGTCACAGTAAATCAGCTCGTTATTCTTGCCGCGGTTAACAAAAGTGCCCTTGTAAGAACGCCCCTTCTTCAGGGTGTCCCACATGTCCTTATAGAATTCAAAATTCTGTTCTCCGGAATTGAACATGCTCGGATTTCGACCCAGTACCTCCGTGAGTCCGTACCCGGTGATTGTCTCGAAGGCCTTGTTAGCAAATTCGATGGTTCCATGGCTATCGGTGATAAGCACGCCATCATCGGTAGCGTTGATTACGTGGGCAAAAAGCTGAGTTGTTTTCTGCGCGGCTATCAGGCTGCTGATGTCCCGCTGTAACGAAATGAAATGCGTAATCTCACCTGCCTCATTACGTACAGGAGAAATGTTCCACTCGACCGTGTACGGGCGGCCATCTTTGCGGTAGTTAATCGTCGAACCTTGAAAATGGGTGCCGTCATGAAGGCAATGGCGCAGTCTGTCAATCACATCAGGATTGGTTGCTGGCCCCTGAAGAAGGCGCGGGTTTCGTCCGAGTAACTCTTCTTCGTTGTAGCCCGTCATCCGCAGAAAGGCCTGATTGGCGAAGACAATACGGTGCCCTTCTTCGCCAGAGTTTGCATCTGTCAGTAAAGCAGCGTTGTAAGACTGTTCAAAAGCAAAAGCAGTGACGTTCGGATCGGTGTGGTCAGCAATCGTATTCATACCAAGGGCAACATTTTGCGTGAGTTGATTGTCGTATGTGGCCGTTGTTGCTTGCAACCGCACTTGGCCTGATCATGCAGACGGCCGCTTTATGTCCAGCGCCAATGTTTGAATGTAACAAAAAATCAGTCAGGCCGTAGGGTCAACCTCATTTTCTTAGCGCTCAGCGGCCTCGAGTACCAGAATCCCTGAGCGATATCGCAACCCTTATTTTTAACGAACTGCGCGGAATTCCAATTCAAAATCTCTGATTTAGTGTTGGATGGATAGCGCCTATTTTGGTCGGTCTTGGTTTTCGATGTACGCACGAAGAACGCTGATCGGTGCGCCACCCACCGACAATAAACAGTACGATCGGCTCCAAAGCGCGTTTGTGCCCCAGTAGTACTGCTTGAGTTGCGCCCCATACTCTTTCTTAATCATCCGGCTGCTGACGGTTTTCAGCGTGTTGATCAGCTTTGCCGGCGTGATCATCGGGTGAAGCGTGATGAGCGCGTGAATATGATCCGCCTCGCCATTGAGCTCGTCCAGACCGCAATCATCGGCGCTTAACAGTCGGATAAACTCATCTTCAAGCCAGAGCAGCATCTCGTCATTCAGGCATTTGTGTCTGTACTTGGTCACCAGGACCAAATGATATTGGAGTTTGTAGATGCAGGAATTATGGCTTCTTTTCATACTAAAAGATCACTGTATAAGAATTGACACCAATTTTGGCTGTCTGTAATATTATTAACATGAGCAAAGAGAAATCAACGCATATCCGCACCCAACAGATTGTCATTCGGAAGCCGCATGAGGCGTTTCGTGGGGCCGGCGTTTGTACTCAGATTGTTCGCAGAATCAAAAACGCCACCTCCTATTTGATGCAGCACCACCCTGAAGGCAAAGATCAAACGCTGTCGCACCGCGACGCTGATAAATGGCTCAAGAAAAACAACCGAGAGCTGTACGCCAAGCTCCCCCCGGTCAAAACACAGTTTCGTTTTTCGCAGAACTGGAACGCTTTGGTGGGCGACACCGTTGCTCTTGAAGTGCGCATCGTACCCAAAGGCAACTGCTTTATAATCGAACTCATCTACGACGAATCAAAAATCGTGGAGGCGGGCCGTTTCTGCCGTCTTCTCGACAAATCCCGCAAGGCCGGGATCGATTTAGGCATCAACAACCTCATCGCACTCGCAACGGATCAGCCGGGCGTTCGCGCTGTGACCAACAAGCGTCATCGCCGGATGAAAGACTTGCTGCACAGAGCGTCCAGCAAGGTTGCCTCCAAAATGGCACTTTGGAGGCCAAAGGCCGTACGCAGCTGTTCAATGTCCAGGTCTTCAACTGCGTCAGAGCCTGGTAAGGTGCCTTTAGGCATTAAAGCGCTCCGTCAGGCCATGGAGGTCGGCCGTTATTTTTTCCAAAGCCTGGTCACTATCGCTTGTTTTAGAAACGCTTTCCAAGCTTTCATCCTTGGCACTGGATCGAAGGGTAGTGATGATCTTCTGAATGGATTCGGTTGATCCACAGGTTTTTTGCGCCAGTGAGCGAACTTCGTCTGCTACAACCGCAAACCCGCGGCCGTGCTCGCTCGCTCGGGCGGCCTCAATGGCAGCATTGAGGGCCAGCAGGTTGGTTTGGTCTGCAATGGATTGAATTAAGCTGGCTGCTGTATTGATGTGGTCAGTTTCAGTCGCCAGGCTTTCCACAGCAGTGCGCACCTGATCAACCGTAACGGACAGCGCTTCAATCACCGTCAGCGTGGTCTGGGCGACATCACTGCCCTGTGCAACCAGGGAGGTAGCGCTTTGAGCCTTTTCAGCCGTCAGCTGAATGTTGTGCGGACTGCCAATCAGCTCTTCCCTGGTGAAACCGCTGACGGCCTCGAACTCATTGTTGCAGTAAAGTATTTATTCTATATTGTACGATCAAACATCCTGACCATTTTTTTCTGAAGATACGAATATGAAAAGTACTGTCGTACTTATTTCACTGGGCGGCACCATCGCCAGTCTTCCGGGCAGTTCGGGGCGGGCGATTGCGGGTGCCCTTTCAGGCAAAGAGTTGATGGATACGTTGCAGATTGATAGCGACGGTCCGGTGGAAGTTATCACTCTTTACCAGAAGCCCAGCAATGCCATCACCATTGACGATCTGCTGCAGTTGAGAACGTTGTGTCTCGAGTTGTCGCAGCGTAAAGATGTGGCCGGGTTGGTTGTGTCCCAAGGCACGGACACCCTCGAAGATACGGCCTATTTCCTCGACACAAGCCTGGCGCTTGAAGACACTGCTCTTGTGGTCACGGGCGCTCAGCGAGTGCCCTATGCCACGGGATCGGATGCCGGCCCCAATCTTCGCGATGCGTTGAAGGTAGCGAATGCGCCGCAGGCACGGGGCGCCGGCGCACTGGTGGTGTTCAATGAAGAGATTCACGGGGCAAGCTCTGTGCGCAAACTCAGCAGCTATCAGCTTAATGGCTTTGGTTCGCCGGGTATCGGGCCCGTGGGTTTTGTCGACGGCGACGAGGTCCGGCTCACCAAGCGATTGCAACGCTTATGCGCAATTGCGCCGGGCGAGCAGCTGCCGCGGGTGGATATTATTCCGGTAGCGCTTGGCGCATCGCCGGCTCTGCTTGAAGCGGCGGTGGCCAACGGCGCCCAGGGGCTAATAATAGACGCTGTCGGCCGTGGCCAGGTTCCACCGGACTGGATGGAACCGCTTGGCGTCCTGCGTGCCACGGGCGTCCCTGTGGTGGTCGTGTCGTCGACCCAATGGGGCAGGCTCGCAGAGGCCTATGAGTACCGGGGGTCACTGGCTGAACAGGTCGCGATAGGCGTGCTCAAGGCCAGCCACCTTAATGCCAGAAAGGCCCGGCTGCGGCTTATGTGCGCTTTGTCGTGCAATATGCCAATCGATCAGTCGCTATTTTCCTGACAGTCTGGCTGCCCCTTGCAGTAGCGACCGTTTCAGGCTCTTCAAAAAGCGCTGAGTGTTTCCGTTATTTTAATCAGACATTAAAGCGGAAGTGCACCACATCGCCGTTTTTGACGATGTATTCTTTGCCTTCCAGGCGCCATTTTCCGGCGTCTTTGGCGCCGGCTTCACCTTTGAACTGGATGAAGTCTTCGTAGCCAATCACCTCGGCACGAATAAAACCGCGTTCGAAGTCGGTGTGTATCACGGCGGCGGCCTGGGGCGCAGTGGCGCCAATTTTTACGGTCCAGGCGCGTACTTCCTTCACACCGGCGGTAAAGTAGGTCTGCAGGCCCAGCAAGCCGTAGCCAGCGCGAATCACGCGGTCAAGGCCGGGCTCTTCCATGCCCATCTCGTCCAGGAACATGCTTTTTTCGTCGTCTTCCAGTTCGGAGATTTCTGCTTCAATTTTGTTACAGATGGGCACCACCACGGCGTTTTCGGCAGCGGCGATTTCGCGCACGGTGTCCAGGTACGGATTGTTCTCGAAGCCGTCTTCGGCCACGTTGGCGATGTACATGGTGGGCTTGATGGTCAGCAGGCACAGTTCCCGAATCAGCAGCAGTTCGTCTTTAGTCAGGCCCATACTGCGTACCGGTTGGCCTTCGTTCAGAACCGGAAGCAAGCGTTCAAAAATATCCAGCTGGGCTTTGGCTTCTTTGTCACCGCCTTTGGCGATGCGCTGTACCCGCCTGATGGCTTTTTCCACGGTGTCCATGTCGGCCAGCGCCAGTTCGGTGTTGATCACCTCTATGTCATCCGCCGGGCTTATCTTGTTGGCCACGTGAATAACATTGCTGTCGTCAAAACAACGCACTACGTGGGCAATGGCTTCGGTCTGGCGGATGTTGGCCAGAAACTGGTTGCCCAGGCCTTCGCCCTTGGACGCACCGGCTACCAGCCCGGCAATGTCCACAAACTCCATGGTGGTTGGCACAACACGCTGGGGCTTAACAATCTCGGCCAGCTTGGTCAGGCGCGGGTCGGGCATGGCCACTACGCCGGCGTTGGGCTCGATGGTGCAGAACGGAAAGTTTTCTGCGCCAATGCCTGCGTTGGTCAGTGCGTTGAACAAGGTAGATTTGCCGACGTTGGGAAGGCCGACGATGCCGCAGTTAAATCCCATGGAGTGCCTCTGATGCTGCTGAAAATGTGCCTAGGGGACAGACTTAAAGTCTGTCCCCGCTGTGTGATGCTTGCTTAGGGACAGATTTGAAATCTGTCCCTGGTTTCTCGGTTCGTGCTTAGGGACAGATTTCAAATCTGTCCCTGATTTAAGCGTTGGCGTCAAAGCCGTGCAGGCGGTTCATGGCCGCGGCCATGTTGCCGTTGGCGGCGTCTGGCAGCACGCGCATGGTTTCATCGAAGACCGCGTTCAGTGCTTCGGCTTCCTGTTTGCCCAGGCGGCTCAGTACATAGCCGGTTACCTGACGGGCTTCGCCAGGGTGGCCAATGCCAAGTCGCAAGCGCTGGAAATTGTTGGTGCCAAGGTGTGCAATGCTGTCGCGCAAACCATTATGACCGCCGTGACCGCCGCCTTTTTTCAGTTTCGCGGTGCCCGGGGGTAAATCGAGTTCGTCGTGGGCGATCAGAATCTGTTCGGGGAGTATCTTGAAAAAGTCTGCCAGCGCTTTTACCGACAAACCGCTGCGATTCATGAACGTTAAAGGGTTCAGCAAATGCAGTTCCACGCCTTGCCATTGAATACGGGCATAAAGGCCGTGGTATTTCTTTTCAAGGCGAAGCGCCTGACCCGCATCGCGGGCCAGTGCCTCAACGAAGAGGGCGCCGGCATTATGGCGGGTATTCTCGTAATCGGCACCAGGGTTACCCAGTCCAACCACCATGACAATATCCTGTGCCATCTGCCGTCGTCCCCGCAGTGATTACTACTTGTCTTCGCCTTCTTCTTCGTCTTCAACGGTGTCAGACTTCACGCCTTTAGGCTTGTTGATGGTAACAATAGCCTGGTCGTGCTCTGCGCCGTGCTGCAGTGCTGGAATGCGAACGCCTTCTGGAAGCTTCAGTTCGCTCATGTGCACAATGCCATCCATCTCGACGTCAAACAGGTCGATTTCGATGAACTCTGGCAGGTTCTCCGGTAAACAGGCTACTTCTACCTGGGTCATCAAACGGAAGGCAACGCCACCAAAGGTCTTGATGGCCGGAGCAGTTTCTTCGTTCACCAAGTGCAGCGGTACGTGAACGAAGATTTCTTCGTCTTTGTTAACGCGCTGGAAGTCAGCGTGGCTCAGAAGCGGCTTGTACGGGTGACGCTGCAGATCCTTCAGGATAACGCTTTCTTTTTCGCCGTTCAGTTCAATGGTCAGAACGCGAGAGTAGAACGCTTCGTTTTCAAGCGCCTTTTTCAGATCGTTGTGCCAGATGGAGATGGGCGTAGCGTCTTTGTGACCACCGTAGATGATGGCCGGGATTTTACGCTCTTCGCGACGCAGGCGGCGGCTCGCACCTCTCCCCTGGTCGTCACGAGGAAATGCTGTAAGTACAAAGTCCTGAGACATGGTAAGTATCCTTATCGTCATCTGCACGGCCCGCGACCAGGCCCTTTACAGATGAGGTTTTAAAAAGCCGGCGGTGCCAGCTATGAAAAGGTACGGGAGCCGTTGTGGCTCCCGTACCGGTATTTGCTTTTGCGGTCTATTTGAAACTGTTCCAGTTATTCGGAACGGCTCAAAAATCAGATCGACTTAGACATTCTCGAACATGGCGCTGATAGATTCTTCGTTGCTAACGCGGCGAATAGACTCCGCGAGCAGTCCGGCCATACTGAGGGGACGGATTCTATCACATTGCCGGGCTTTTTCACCCAGAGGAATGGTGTCGCACACCACCAGTTCGTCCAGTTCGGAATTATTGATGTTTTCGATGGCTTTGCCTGACAGCACCGGGTGAGTGATGTAGGCCACAACTCGCGATGCTCCGTGCTTTTTCAGGGCTTCGGCGGCTTTGCACAGGGTGCCGGCGGTATCAACAATGTCGTCAACCAGAATGCAAACCTTGCCACGCACGTCACCAATAATGTGCATAACCTGGGACACGTTGGCTTTGGGGCGACGCTTGTCGATAATCGCAAGATCTGCGTCATCCAGGCGCTTGGCCACGGCGCGGGCCCGCACAACACCGCCAACGTCGGGCGATACCACAACAAAGTTTTCAAAACGTTGCTTTTCAATGTCTTCAATCAGTACCGGTGTGGCGTAAATATTGTCTACCGGAATGTCGAAGAAGCCTTGAATCTGATCGGCGTGCAAGTCTACGGTCAGTACCCGATCTACACCAATGCTGGAAATCATGTCAGCAACCACTTTGGCGCTGATGGCGACACGGCTGGAGCGAACTCGACGATCCTGACGGGCGTATCCGTAATAGGGGATAACCGCGGTGATACGTGACGCTGAAGCCCGGCGCAGGGCGTCGGCCATCACAATAAGTTCCATCAAATTGTCGTTGGTGGGGTGGCACGTAGGCTGGATGATAAAAACATCGTGGCCGCGCACATTTTCGTTAATTTCAACGGTGGTTTCACCATCGCTAAAACAACCGACTGTTGCGTTGCCAACTGGAATATGGAGTTGCTTGGAAATCGCGTGGGCAAGGTCAGGATTGGCGTTGCCGGCAAAAATCATTAACTTGGACACGATAGCATCCTTCTCGGTATCGGCGTGTGATTCAGAGGAAGCAGGAGAAAGATGGCTGGGGTGGCAGGATTCGAACCTGCGCATGACGGGATCAAAACCCGTTGCCTTACCACTTGGCGACACCCCAGTGTCGTGCTTATTTGGCATCATTTTAACTCTGCTAGTTTCTGGTGTAGAGGTGAATGATTCACCCCTCTAGCTACGAAACCCTTGATGCCGGAGGGTCTGCTTTCCCAGATAATCCGGGCTGCGGATTCTGTCGGGAAACGGCCAAAAATGCAAGCCCCTGTTCCGGTTAATCTTGCAGGTCCGAATTGCGAAAGCCAATCCAGGCTTCTGGCGACATCAGGATACAGTTCGCGAACCGTTGCTTCACAGTCGTTTTTGTACCTCGAGGCGTCTCCCTCAAAAGCGGGCGCCATTGTCATTTTTGGAGTGTTCCTTGTCAACCCTTTTGCTGAAAAAATCTTGGCGGTCTGAATGTCACATTCGGGCTTGAGCACCACGAACCAGTCTTGTGGCGGGTTTGCAGGCGTCAGCTGTTCACCGACGCCTTCGCCGATGGCTGCGTGACCGCGTACAAAAACCGGTACATCGGCGCCCAATTTCAGGCCCATTTCTGCCAGAGCGTCTTCGTCATGGCCAAGCTGCCACAGGTGATTCAACGCCAGCAGGGTGGTTGCGGCGTTAGAACTTCCGCCGCCCAAGCCACCGCCCATGGGCAGTTTCTTGCAGATACTGATGGTTACACCGGGCAACTGCCACAGCGCGTCCCCGGCCAATGCGAGAGCCGCCTTGATAATCAGGTTGTCCGCATCGGCTATCCCGGGCATCGATTGCGCCAGGCGTATGCCGGGCTTATAGGGCGTCAGCTCAAAAGTCAGTTCATCGCCGTAGTCCAGAAACTGGAACAGGGTTTGAAGCAGATGGTAACCGTCGGCGCGGCGGCCATTGATGTGCAAAAACAGATTCAGCTTTGCCGGCGCTGGCAAGGTAATGCTCGTCATCATTAAAGCGCCTGCCAGTCAGTGATCGCCATGCGCACGCGCTTCTCGCCCTTGGTTGCAGTGATGCGGGCGGGCAGTGCCGGCAGTTCGGCGCTGGCGCTGTACCAGCGGTCGTATTGGATATGCCAGCCGCTCTGGCGAATAGCCACCAGTTCCCCGGTGCTGTCGAACAGCAGGCGGAAGTCGCCATCGGGCGCGGTTAAACCCCGCACCCACCAGGTCAGCTGGTTCAATGGCAAGCGCCAGCCCGTTGCCGCCAGTACCAGCTCGTCTGGTTCAGCGGATTGGTAACGCTCGCCATCGGCCAGTGTCAGTTCGATAAAGTCGGGTGAGCCTTTAAGCCGAGTGCGGCCCATGCCCAAAAAAGCAGAAGACAGGGTCAGGTCATAGTCTTCGTTGTGTTGTACCCATTGGTTAATCAGCGCGCTACCGCTGTCTGAAGGCTGCTTAACGGCAAGCTTGCCGGTCAGTTGCCAGTGATTAAGATTCTGCCGCTGGCGCACGGTGTCTGGCCAGGAGGTGGGAGGCTGGTCGGTCAGGCCTTCCGGTAAGGGCTCCAGAATAATCGTGCTACAGGCGCTCAGCGTAGCCAGCACAAGCATTAAAACAGTGTGGCGAAGCCACGCTTTGGTCAAGGTTAAAAAAAACACGGTTATTCGCCAGCCGTAGCATCAACAGTGTCGGTATTGGGTGCCGGCTGCGAGCCTACCCGTTCAATGGTTTCCAGCAATACTTCGTGCTGTGGGTCCTGTTTTAGCCCCTGCTCCCAGATAATACGTGCCTGCTCGTCGGCGCCGGTCATCCACAAGACTTCGCCGTAATGGGCGGCTACTTCGGGGTCCGGGAAGGCGGCCCAGGCGCGGGACAGGTAATCCAGAGCCTGTTGCAATTTGCCTTCGCGGTACAGTAGCCAGCCCATGCTGTCGAGAATGGCCGGGTTTTCGGGCGCAAGCTCCAGCGCTCGCCCAATCAACTGTCGGGCCTCAAAAAGGCGCTCGGTGCGAATGGTCAGAATGTACCCGAGTGCATTCAAAGCCACCGCGTTGTCGACGTCGTCGCGCACAATCTGCTCCAGGTCTTGCACCGCTTCTTCGGTATTGCCCTGGCTGTCCATCAGCATGGCACGAGCGTAACGAATCTGGATATTGTCCGGATGTTGCAGCAGCGCCTGGTCAATGGCGGCGGCGGCCTGCTGCTGTTGGCCCTGCTCTAACAGCAGGTTGATTTCAATCATCCACAGCGCTTCGGAGCGGCCTGGATTGGTTTGGCGTAGTCGCTGAATGGCATCAACCGCTTGCTTCAGCTCGCCGGTTTCAGCCAACAAAGTGCTGGCTCTGGCTTGGGCGGGCAGGTAATAAACGCCATCGCCCACGGCCTGATAGAAATTAATCGCCTGTGCAAAGCGGTTTTCATTGTCTGCCAGTCGGCCTAAATAATAGTTGGCTTCAGGGGCTTGCTGGCCACGGTTCAGCAAAAACGTCAGCTCTTTGCGGGCGATGTCTCCTTGCTGGTTTTCAATCGCCACCAGCGCGTGGGACAGGCGCAGCTCAGACATATCCGGGTAGCGGTTCACCAGTCGCTCGAATTCGTCTTGCGCGGCTTGCAGCTCGCCCTCGTTAACCAGCATGCGGCCATACAGAGCGCCCATTTGTCGGTTGCCGGGAAAGCGCCGGGTGTTGGTCATCAGGTGGTCAAGCGCGGCGCGTTTTTGGTCGCTGCCGTACAGAAGGTCCCCTTTCAGAATAATGGCTGGTTGAAAAGTGGGGTGTTTATCCAGCAGCGTTTGCAGGCGCGCCATGGCCGACTGCGGCATGTCGCGTATTTTCATCAATAGGGCAATGCTGTATTCCAGCTCTGGGTTGTCGCTGTGGCGCTCAGCCAAATCCAGGTACAGCGACAACAACTTCTGCTGGCGCTCAGCCGAAAGGCTGGCTGTCATGGCTGCCAGGCTGTCAAAGTCGGCGTCGCCGCCGAGTTCCATAATGCGCTCCATATGCACCAGCGCCAGTGTCAGGTCATTATTTTTTACCGCCTGAATGGCGGCGGAGCGATGGGCTTCGATGCTGTCGGGGTCTACTTCCAGCCACAACTTCACCAGCTCCTGCTGAGCGTTGTCGCTGTTCAGGGATTGGGCGATGCGGGTTGCCCGTTCAATAACGCCGACATCACGGGACACCTGAGCGGCCCGCACGTAGTGGCCCAAAGTGATATCATAGCGACCGCGTTGGGCCGCAATTTCCGCAGAGGTCAGCAGGTACAGAACTTCTGGCTCGAAATCCCCGTACACCGGCGTAGAGTTGGTTGCCTCAGCGGCGGGCACCGAGGCATTCGATTCGGCGGCATCCATGTCTGGATTGGCGTCGTCAAAGCCCGAAAGGCTGCTGCAGCCCGAAATCGCCAGGCCCAGCAGGCCGGCGGCCAGAGCGCGGGGAAGGTTGCGATGGCGAGTAGAGTGGCGAGTGGAATGGCGATTGCCATCAACGGCGCCATCAACTGCGCGATAAAAGAGCCCGAAAAAGAATGTTTGCATGCAAAATTCCGTATGTTAAGCAGGCGTAAAACCCGATGTGGAGCGCCAAAACCGTATAATGGCATAACCGCCAGATGTTGCCTAACGTGTCCGCACTTGCCGCAGCGCAAGGCTTATGGGTGGCAGCGCGGCCTTCAGACAGCTAAAATACCGGTAATATTAAAATTTCATTAATCGCAAAGCGCGCAGGGTTGTTGAATCACAAAATGGCACTGGTAACGCTGGGTATTAATCATCGCACGGCTCCTGTGGCAATCCGCGAGCGGGTGGCCTTCACCCCTGAGCGCATGGCCGAGGCCTTTGCAGAGCTGCGCGCGGCTGCCGGAGCAACCGAGGCGGCCATCCTTTCTACCTGTAACCGCACCGAAATTTACCTGGCAGCTGACGACGATTGTGCTCCTTTGATATTGCGCTGGTTGGCCGGTTTTCACAACGTCGATGCCGGCGATCTGGAAGACGTAATATACGTCCATCATGACAGCGAGGCGGTGCGCCACCTGATGCGGGTGTCGGCCGGGCTGGACTCCATGGTTTTAGGGGAGCCGCAGATACTGGGGCAGCTTAAAGACGCTTATGCCCTGGCGCGGGAGCACAAGGCCTGTGGCTCGTTTCTGGCGCGCCTGTTCGAGCACACATTCTCGGTAGCCAAGCGGGTTCGCACTCAAACCGCTATTGGCGAAAACCCGGTGTCTGTTGCCTACGCCGCGGTCAGCATGGCCAACCGCATATTTGCCGATATGTCGCGCAACAAAGCGCTGCTGATCGGCGCCGGTAAAACTATTGAACTGGTTGCCCGCCACCTGGCAGACGCCGGCGTAAAAGATTTCCTGGTGGCCAACCGCACCCTGGAGCGGGCGCAAACCTTGGCTCAGGTCCACGGCGGTAGGGGCATACTGCTATCTGACATTGCCGAACATCTGCACGAAGTGGATATTATTATCTCGTCCACCGCCAGCCCGCTGCCTGTTTTGGGCAAAGGCACCGTGGAGCGGGCCCTGAAAAAGCGCAAACACCAGCCCTTTTTCATGGTGGATATTGCGGTACCGCGGGACATAGAGCCGGAAGTGGCCGAGCTCGACGACGTGTATCTTTACACCGTTGATGACCTGCGCCAGGTGATTGAAGAGAACATTCGCTCCCGCGAGGGCGCCGCCCGGGAAGCCGAAAACCTGATTGACCTGGGTGTGCAGGAATTTCTGAACCAGCTGCGCGCACTGGACGCCGTATTTACCCTGAAGCAGTTCCGCCGGCGAGCCGAAGACCTGCGCGATGCCGAAACCGAAAAAGCGCTGCGCTCCTTGCGCAACGGCGCCGATCCGGAAACCGTGCTGCGCAGCCTGGCCCGTGGTATTACCAACAAGTTGCTACACCAACCGTCAATCCAGGTACGCAAGGCCACCACCGCCGGGCGCACCGAGGTCACCGAATGGTTGCGGGAATTGCACCAGCTTGATGCAGAAGAAACCGACCATAAGACCCCCGTTGGAAAAATATGAAGCCGTCTATTCAGTCTCGCCTTGAACAGCTTGTTGAACGTTTTGAAGAAGTCAGTGCCTTGCTCAGCGATGCCGGCGTGATTGCCAACCAGAACAAATTTCGCGAGCTGTCCCGTGAATACGCCGAAATAGAGCCGGTGGTGCAGTGCTTTCAGGCCTGGCAGCACTCTCTTGTGGACATCAATGAAGCCCGCGAAATGTGCAAAGACGGCGACGCCGACATGCGTGAAATGGCGGAAGACGAACTGCACACCGCCCAGCAAGCCAGCGAAGGGCTGGACGCAGAACTGCAAGGCCTGATGCTGCCGAAAGACCCGAATGACGGCAAAAACGTGTTTCTGGAAGTGCGCGCCGGTACCGGCGGCGACGAAGCCGCCATATTTGCCGGCGACCTGTTTCGCATGTACAGCCGTTTTGCCGAACGCCGGCGTTGGCAGGTGGAAATTCTCAGCGCCAGCGACGGTGAACACGGCGGTTACAAAGAAGTGATTGCACGGGTGGCCGGCAGTGGCGTTTACGGCACGCTGAAATTCGAATCCGGTGTACATCGTGTGCAAAGGGTACCGGAAACCGAATCTCAGGGCCGCATTCACACCTCGGCTTGCACGGTGGCTGTTATGCCGGAAGCCGACGAAACTGAAGCCGTAGAAATCAACAAAGGCGACTTGCGAATAGACACCTTTCGCGCCTCTGGTGCCGGCGGCCAGCACGTTAACAAAACCGACTCTGCCATCCGCATTACCCACCTGCCAAGTGGCATGGTGGTGGAATGCCAGGAAGAGCGCTCTCAGCATAAAAACCGGGCCAAGGCCATGAGCCTTCTGGCTTCGCGCTTACAGAACATTGAAACCGAACGTGCCCATCAGAGCATGGCTGAAACCCGCAAGAGCCTGGTGGGCAGCGGCGACCGTTCCGAGCGCATTCGCACCTACAACTTTCCCCAAAGCCGGGTGACTGATCACCGCATTAATTTGACCCTGTACAAGCTGGATGAAGTGATTGCCGGCGATCTGGATTCGGTGGTCACGCCATTGCTGCAAGAACACCAAGCCGAGCTGCTGGCTGCACTGGCCGATGACCGCTGATTCTGCTGACGACCCGGGCGCTTTTTATCCAGGCGCTGTCGGCCCCGCCACTGTCGACCCGGCCACTGTCGGCCCCGCCACTTTACGCTGTGACGATTTGCTACGGGCCGCCGCAAGCCACATCGGCAATGACTCGCCACAGTTAGACGCCGAGTTGCTACTGGCCCAAGTAACTGGGTGGTCCCGAACCCGCTTTCGTGCTTTTCCCGAACAACAGGTCAGCCAGGTGCAAGCGGCCGCGTTTCAGCAGCTTGTAAGCAAACGCGCAACCGGCGAGCCCGTTGCTTATGTGCTGGGGCAGCAGGAGTTCTGGTCATTGCCGTTGCAGGTAAGCGCTGCCACGCTGATTCCAAGGCCCGATACTGAATGCGTGGTCGAACACGCCCTGACCCTGGATCTGCCAGCCCAGGCGCGGGTTCTGGATTTGGGCACGGGCACTGGCGCCATTGCCCTGGCGCTGGCCAGTGAACGGCCTGATTGGAATATAATCGCCAGTGACCTTATAGATGACGCTGTAGCCTTGGCGCAGAGCAACGCAGCGGCGCTGAATCTGTCAATTCAGGTGGTGAAAAGCCATTGGTTCGACCAGCTCGCGGCTCTCTGTTTTGATTTAATCGTATCTAATCCGCCGTATATTGCCAGCACCGATCATCACCTGAGTGAAGGCGACGTTCGTTTCGAGCCGGCCTCTGCGCTGGTATCGGGTGCCGATGGCCTGGATGATATCCGCCATATCGTGGCCGCCGCGCCCAGTTGGCTGAACGCTGGCGGCTGGCTGCTGCTAGAGCACGGTTATGATCAGACACAGGCGGTGCAGGCATTGCTTCAGCAACAGGGTTTTGACCAGGTACACAGCCGTCAGGATTACGGCCGCAATGACCGAATGACTCTCGGCCAGGCCAGGTAGGGGACGGATTTCAAATCCGTCCCCGCTTTCTCCGTCCCCGGTCTGCCCAGACATCCCACCCACGGGGACAGATTTCAAATCTGTCCCCGATCTGTCAACGGAGCTCACCATGCTAAGTGACGACGAGCTGTTACGTTACAGCCGCCAGATTTTAATGCCGAATTTTGACATTGCCGGCCAGCAGGCGCTGAAATCCGCGCGCGTATTAATAGTGGGCTCCGGCGGCCTGGGTTGCCCCGTAGCGCTTTACCTGGGCGCAGCCGGAGTAGGGCACCTGACCCTGGTAGACGACGACCACATCGAAGTAGCCAACCTGCAGCGCCAAATCGCTTTTGAAACCGCCCAGCTGGGTGAGTCCAAAGCCGAGCGCCTGGCCGATCGCATTCGCGGTATAAACCCGTTAATAACGGTAGACGTGATTCGCCAGCGGCTGGCGGATGAAGATTTTGACGCGCCAGTGGCACACGCAAGCCTGGTGCTGGATTGCTGTGACAACTTCAACACCCGCTTCGCCCTGAACCGGGCCTGCGTGAAAGCCGGCGTACCGCTGGTGTCTGGTGCGGCCATCCGTGGCGAAGGCCAGATCAGCGTTTACGATAGCCGCCAGCCGCAGTCGCCGTGCTACCACTGCCTGTATCCGGAACAAGGCAATGAAGACCTGACCTGCTCCGAGGCCGGCGTAATCGCCCCGCTGGTGGGCATGATCGGCGCCGCCCAGGCGATGGAAGCGATAAAAGTCATCAGCGGCGTGGGCAAAACCCTGGTCGGCCGCCTGTTGATTGTCGACGCCTGGCGCATGGAATGGCGCGAAATGAAGCTGGCCAAAGATCCCGCTTGCCCGGTGTGCAGTAACAGATAGGGGACAGACTTCTACCAAGTAGGGGACAGACTTCAACCAAGTAGGGGACAGACTTCAAGTCTGTCCCCGGTTAGGGGTTGCGATTAGGGGACGGATTTCGAATCCGTCCCCGCTTTTTCTGTTCCAGATTTCTCGTTAGTCCCGCAACGCCTGAAACCGCGCTATCGCCTCTTTCCGACTCTCCTTCAAATCCACAATCGGCCTGGGATACCCCTCAGGTATCACCCCGCCTTTACCCGGATTATGAACCCGCTTGCTGTCCAGCTTCGCCAGTTCCGGCACCCAGTGGCGAATAAACTCGCCGTCTGCATCAAAGCGTTCGCCCTGGGTCATGGGGTTAAAAACCCGGAAGTAGGGCGACGCATCGGTGCCGGTAGACGCACTCCACTGCCAGCCACCATTGTTCGACGGCAGGTAGCCATCTGCCAGTTTCGACATGAAATAGGCCTCGCCCCGGCGCCAGTCAATAAACAGATTTTTGGTCAGAAACATCGCCGCCACCATCCGCAGACGGTTGTGCATCCAGCCGGTGGCGTTGAGTTGGCGCATGGCGGCGTCTACCATCGGTATGCCTGTTCGACCATTTTTCCAGGCTTCGAAATGCTCGTCGGCGGTGTTCCAGTGTAGGGCTTCGGTTTCGGGCTTGAACGCCCGGTGCATGCTCACTCGCGGGCAGTGGTAAAGAATGTGAATATAAAAATCACGCCAGGCCAACTCGGTCACCCAGGTAAAAAACCCTTCCTCGGCGTCGGCTTTGCTGGCAATTGACTGTTTCAGTTGCCACGCCGCCTGCACACATTGGCGCCCAGACAGCGCGCCTATGGCCAGGTAGGGCGATAATTTGCTAGTGCCCTCAATCGCGGGAAAGTCGCGATCTTTCTTGTAATCACCCGCACGCTCCTGCAAAAAATCCTGTAAAGCATCGTGGGCGGCGTTCTCCCCTGTGGCCACCAGCGCCGGCGGTGCTTCGCCAAACAGCTCATCCACTTCTTTCTTCAGAATCACGCTGCCGCTGTTTTTAACGTCGGCGCCTGTTATCGATTTGCCCACTTTCTTCGGCACCGCTAACAAAGCCGGCTGCTGTTCTTCCTGCCAACTGCGCCAGCGCCGGGAAAACGGCGTGAACACCGAATAAGGCTCACTCTGTTGGGTCAACACTTCGCCCACCGGCACGGCGGCCTGGTCACGGTACTTGCTGACTTTAACGCCAAGCGCGTCCAGCCGTGGCTTCAGAGCTTTGTCGCGGCGGCGCTCGTTCACGCCGTATTCTTCGTTGAAATGCACCTGGCTGATCTTATGCTCGCGGCAAAAGGTTTCCAGTGTATCCAGCGACTGCTCAAAGTCTGCGGCTCGCAAAAAACTCAGGGCAATACCCAGCCTGGCCAGTTCCTGTGCCAGCGCGTCGGCGTGGTCTAACATCAGGCGCACCTTGGCCGCCGACCAGTCGTGGCTAAGCCACTGCTCTGTGGTAACTATAAAGCAGGCTTCAACCGGCTCGCCGGAGGATAGCGTAGCGCTCTGGCAGGCGGCGGCCAGGGCCGGATTGTCGGCGGCTCTAAGGTCGTTACGGAACCAGACCAGCTGAGTCATGGTGTCTCCTGAGTATGGGTAAAGGGGTTGGGCAGAGCTAACCATACGGGTAATTACACCTCGTGCATCCAATAAAATCATGCGTTTATCGGAATGCGCGGAAAACCTCGGCCGTCAGGCCGGGGATGAATAGCGCGGACACCGCAGGTGTCCCTCTCGTTAGCAACATTCTCATTCCGGCGTTTGCTGCTGCTCAATGTACTGGCGAATAATGCTAATGGGTGCACCACCACAACTACCAGCGAAGTAAGACGGCGACCATAAGGCATTACCCCATAACTTTTTCTTAAGTGTCTCGTACTTTTTCTTCCCTAAAAACGCAGTGCCGCCCGTGCCTAATATCATTGTTTTTTTCCATGGACCAACCATAATTGAGCTATGAAACGCCTTCAAGCATTCAAATTTCAGATTGAGCCAAACGGTGAGCAAATCCGCGCCATGCGTCAGTACGCGGGTAATGCTCGCAAGATTTGGAATTTGGCTTTGAATCGTCAGCAAGAGCTACATACGGCCGGTGAAAAATTCACCAACAGCTTTGGCATGAATAATTGGCTGCCAGCGTGGAAGCAGGAATTCTCGTACTTGTGCGACGCTCTCTGACGGCACGATGTTCGAGCCGGTCAATGCGCTGCGTACCCGCGCTGCGAAGATGGCAACGTATCAGCGACGCATGAGCCGCAAGGTCAAATTCAGCCGCAATTGGAAAAAGGCGAAGGCCCGTATCACCAAGTTGTATCAACGGGTTGCTCATACCCGCAATGACTTTCTCCACAAGATCTCGAACATCATCAGCAAAAACCACGCGGTGGTCGTCATCGAAGATCTGAACGTCACGAATATGAGCAAGTCAGCAAGCGGCACACTTGAGGCACCAAGGCGAAGCGTAAAAGCCAAATCCGGCCTGCGGTCATATTTGTGCAGAGAATTGCAAGACTCAATCGCAATTCGAATGTGTCGAATGTGGGTATGCTGAAAATGCAGACCTCAACGCCGCAATCAATATTTTAAGGGCAGGTCATGCCCGGTTAGCCTGTGAAGTGAACGGTGCGGTAATGCCGTCAGCAACAGGAACCCACCGAAGCGACTCAAGGGTGGCTCAATGCCACGCCTGAGCGCAGTAGGAATCCCCCTCTTTCAGGGCGGGGAGGATGTCAAAGTGAGCGCAACATGGCGACTGACAAAACAGGAATATAACGGCGTATGAAACAGCCCGCAGAGCGAGCTCTGGCCGCTGACTAGCGCTGGAAGTCCAGCAATGATGACGGTCTGTGGGCCAGCCCGTACACCCTGAAATCTGGCGAAACCCAGCATCATAGCCTGGGCCACTCACTGCCATCGTCAGACATACCAGTGCAGCATTTCATCCGTAACAACGATGCCGAAATGGTGACCTATGTTCCCGCCATGGCGGACCGCCCAACGGTTATTCGGCCTTACTAACCGCTGTGCCGTTACCCCGGTTAATATTCTCAACCGGCCCCTGCGAACCCCTGGGCCCGGCCCGGGAACACGTCAGCCGCGGGCGCTTTGTGCGCACTCTGGACCGGATATTCGGTTGACTTTCAAAATGGCTAGCCTTTTACTCAGAACCTTTCCGTGTGCAGCTGATGGCGCCGCAAAATTTGTCAGAAAAGGAACAACCAGATGTCCACAAAGACAGCTGAAACTGAACATGTGCGCCTGGGTTGGCGCGAATGGGTGGCTTTGCCTGATTTGGGCATTGGTCGTATCAAAGCCAAGGTAGACACCGGTGCCCGTACATCCTGCCTGCACACATTCCGCACCGAACCCTACACCAAAAACGGCGAGCGCCGGGTAAAGTTCTGGGTGCACCCGACACAGAATGACCTGCAAGAGGTGATTGAGTGCGACGCGCGGGTGCTGGATGAACGCAACGTGTCCGACTCCGGCGGCCACAAAGAATCGCGGCTGGTGGTTGAAACCACCGTGGTGGTGGGCAACCAGAGCTGGCCCATAGAAATGACACTCACCAACCGGGACTCCATGCGTTTTCGCATGTTGATTGGCCGTACCGCTATGGCGGGCCGAGCCACCGTTTGTCCGGAAGCATCTTACCTGGCCGGGCAACCGACATTGAGGAACGAATCATGAAAATTGCCGTGCTATCCCGTAACCGCAAATTGTATTCTACCCGCCGGCTGGTGGAGGAAGGAGTCAACCGCGGCCACGAGGTGCGGGTAATTGACTGCCTGCACTGCTCCATGAACATTACCTCGGCAAATCCGGCGATTCATTATCACCAGCAGGTACTGGAAGATTTTGACGTTGTTATTCCTCGTATCGGCGCCTCGGTCACCTTCTACGGCACTGCGGTACTGCGTCAGTTTGAAATGATGGGCACGTTTCCGGTGAACGAATCGGTGGCCATTACCCGCTCCCGCGACAAACTGCGCTCGCTGCAGCTGTTAGCCCGCAAAGGCGTTGGCATGCCCGTCACCGGTTTTGCCAACAAGCCCGATAGCGTTCCTGACCTGCTGAAAATGGTAGGCGGCGCCCCGGTGGTCATCAAACTGCTGCAAGGCACCCAGGGCATTGGCGTGGTGCTGGCGGAAACACGCACCGCTGCGGAAAGCGTCATTGAAGCCTTTATGGGCCTGAAAGCCGACATACTGGTGCAGGAGTTCATCAAGGAAGCCGGCGGCGCCGACATTCGCTGCTTTGTAATCGGCGACAAAGTCATCGCCGCCATGAAGCGCCAGGGCGCCGACGGTGAGTTCCGCTCTAACCTGCACCGCGGCGGCACCGCCTCGCTGATTCGGATTACGCCGGAAGAACGCCGCACCGCCATCACCGCCGCCAAGGCCATGGGCCTGAACGTGGCCGGTGTAGACCTGCTGCGCTCGTCCCGCGGGCCGCTGGTGATGGAAGTAAACTCCTCGCCTGGGCTTGAAGGTATTGAAAATGCCACCGGCAAAAACGTCGCCGGCTTGATCATAAGCTGGATTGAAAAAAATCAGGCCCCCAGCCGCACACAAACCCGGGGCAGAGGATAACCGATGGCACGAGCTCCCTTTGAAATTGCCGGCATTCAGGTTCAGCCCGGCACCCGCCAGACCATAGAAGTTCAGGTGGCCAAACTCTACACCCACACGCCCTTGCACATTTCGGTGGAGATTGTGCACGGCCGCCGCGAAGGCCCGGTACTGATGGTGTGTGGCGCCATTCACGGCGATGAAATCAACGGCGTGGAAATTGTGCGCCGGGTGCTGATCAACACCGCACTGCGTAATTTGCGCGGCACCTTGGTAGCCGTGCCCATTGTTAATATCTTTGGCTTTGTGCAGCGCAGCCGCTACCTGCCAGACCGGCGTGATCTGAACCGCTGTTTTCCCGGTAGCGAAAGCGGCTCTTTGGGCGGGCGTATTGCGTACTTGCTACGCACCCAGATTATGGAGCACGTTACCCACATTATTGACCTGCACACCGGTGCCATACATCGTTTTAATCTGCCACAGATTCGCGCCGAGCTAAAAACCCCTGAAACCGCCCGCATGGCCCAAGCCTTCGCGGCGCCGGTGATTATAGACGCAAGCCTGCGCGACGGCAGCCTGCGTGCCTACGCCGATTCGCAGAATATTCCAGTGATTACCTATGAGGGCGGTGAAGCTCTGCGCTTTGACGAAGTAGTCATCGCAAGTGGTGTTAAAGGCGTGCTGCGGGTAATGCGTGAGCTGGAAATGACCCCGGCCAAAAAGAGTGTAAAGCCGCCTCGCAAACGCTCAGAAGTCGCGGCCAGCTCCCAATGGGTAAGGGCCGATATAGACGGCATCATGCGCCCGGTGGCCAAATTGGGGCAAAAAATTAGAAAAGGGCAAAAGCTGGCGATGGTTGCTGACCCTTTCGGGGCCTCGGAAACCGCCATTATTTCTCCCTGTTCCGGCATTGTGATTTGCGTGAATAATTTGCCGTTGGTGAACGAGGGCGAGGCAATTTACCACATTGCCCGTTTTGACGAGCTCGGCGAAGCAGAAAAAGCCATGGACTATTTCCGCGACAGCATGGAATCAGAAGTCAGCGAAGCGGTATTGCCAGTTCACCCCTGGGATGAACTGCAAAAATAATAATCACGCCCACTGCGTGCAGGTTGACTATAGTCAGGCGAGGTAAGCCCACGCCTAAGCAGTGGGGATGAAAGTGAAAATCATACTTTTGACTGATAAGAACAGGAGAGAGCGTTGGTATAGTGTGATTCTGGTAGTGCTATTACAGCAAGAACACAATAATAAACGGAGTAGTCTCCTAATGATAAAAAACCAACACGCGCCGCGTATCTGGAAGCGACTGCCGCTGGCGATTGCCATCGCGGCCGGCTTTTCCGGTTATGCCTCAGCTTATACCTTTGATTCAGAGAAATTGGGCGGCGTAGAAGCCCAGTTCAATACCACATTGTCTGCAGGTGCTACCTGGCGTACCGAGAACCGTGACAAGGGCCTGGTGGGCCTTGGTAACGGAGGTACAGCTTCCTCGACTAACTACGACGACGGCAACCTGAACTTTGATCGAGGCGATACGGTTTCCAAACTTGTCAAAGGCAACAGCGAACTGTTCCTCAGTTACGATGTCGACAGCAGTGTGCTCACCCGAGTAGGTGCGTTGGTGCGTGGCCGCTATTGGTATGATTTCGAACTGAAAGACGAAAATCGTCAGTTCGCGCCACTGAGCTCGGATGGCAGCGACAACGCTTCTGGTGGCGAAATTCTTGACGCCTATATTTTTACCGACTGGTATCTGGGCAATGTGCCGGTCAGCGCGCGTTATGGCAACCAGGTGGTCAGCTGGGGTGAAAGCACCTTTATTCCGGGTGGTATCAATACGATCAATCCTATTGATGTGAATGCTTTTCGTGCGCCGGGCGCTGAGCTCAAAGACGCGCTGCTACCGGTAGAAATGTTCTATATTTCGGCGGGTATTACTGAAAACGTCACTATTGAAGGTTTCGTTCAGACCGACTGGGAGAAAACTCGTATTGATGATTGTGGTACTTTTTTCTCCACAGTAGATTTTGTGGCTGATGGCTGTGGGCCCGTTTGGCTTGAGGGGGACAGAAGTGATGCAGAAAACGCCAATGACTCATCGCGGGTTCTTCAAAGGGAGGGAGACCGAGAAGCCGACAGTAAAGATCAGTTTGGCGTAGCGATGCGATGGTATGTGCCGAGTTTGAATAATTCTGAGATCGGCCTTTATTATACGCAGTATAACAGTCGCCTGCCGTATATTAGCGGTGTGGTAAATCAAGGCACATTTTCGCGGACGAATCCTCAATATTTTATTGAATATCCTGAAAATATCGATCTGTATGGAATCAGCATTAATACGACCACACCGGGTGGGTGGTCATTGGGTGCTGAATACAGCTTTCGCAAAGATATGCCGATCCAGGCAAATGCCTTCGAGCTAATTACTGGCGGTCTCCAACTTACGCCTCAGGCTGTTGCTGTTGCTGGAGGCCTCGACCCCACGACAGCGCAAGGGAATGCTGTCTTCAATTCATTATCGAGCGACCCTGTAAGTTTGTTGGCAAAACAAAGGATGAGGGAAGCCGGAGTCACCAATTTAAGCGCACTGTCGGGACAGGATGTCGATGGTTATGATCGTTACGATGTGTCCCAAGCTCAGTTTACTCTGATCAAGTTCTTTGATCAGATAATGGGCGCAAGTCGGATGTCACTGATCAATGAGGTTGGCGCCGTTTATGTGCACGGTCTGTCCGGCCGTTATGGTCGATCAGGACTAAGCGGGAATGGACCAGTACCTTTGGCGGATAATCTTCTGGGCTGGGACGATCTGTGTCCGGTAATTAACCTCAACCCCGCCTACTGCGAAAACGAAGGCTTCACCACAGACTTCTCTTGGGGCTATCGCACCCGTTTCGTGTGGGATTACCTCAACGCATTCTCTGGCGTAAACCTTTACCCGCGTCTGGCGTGGAGCCACGATGTGAAAGGCTACGCCCCGCAACCCGGTGGCGCGTTTAACGAAGGTAACAAGTCTATTGGCTTCGGCTTAGAGGCGGTGTATCAAAACAAGCTCAGTGCTGATGTCAGCTACACCAACTACTTCGGTGGCAAACCCTATAACGAATTCAGAGACCGCGATTTCATCAGCGCGAGCGTTTCCTACTCGTTCTAATCCGGCTCTTATTCGTTTAGCGAGGTATTATTTATGAAATTGAACAAGAAACTACTGACCACCGGAATACTTGCGGCATCGCTGTTCAGCATGAACGCATTTGCCGCAGTGTCAGACAGCGAAGCCGCCAAACTAGGCGACACGTTGACCCTTATGGGCGCCGAAGTGGCTGGCAATGGCGGCGCTATTCCGATCTTCGCGGGCGGTTTAACTACCCCGCCGGCTGGCTACAAGAACGATGGCATTTACGTCAATCCGTTCCCGTCAGACACGCCAGAATTCACCATCGATCGCAGCAACGTGGATCAGTACCGCGATAATCTGTCACCGGGCCAGGTGGCGATGATCGAAAAGTACGACAACTTCGTGATTCCGGTGTACCAAACCCGCCGCACCATGGCGTACCCGCAAGCCGTGCAGGACCAAACCCGCGCCAATGCCACCACGGTGGCATTGAAAGAAGGCGGTTCCGGGCTGGAAAATTACCAGGCCGGCACGCCTTTCCCGATGCCACAGAGTGGCGTGGAAGTTTACTGGAACCACATCACCCGTTACCGCGGCGGCTCGGTGCTGCGTAACATTGGCCAGGTAACACCCACAGAAAGCGGTGATTTCAGCGTAGTGCGGTTTCAAGAAGAGCTGACCTACCGCACCTTCCTGGAAGATGCTAACCAGAACCTTGACCCCAACGTGCTGTTTTACTTCAAACAGGCCATCGTAGGGCCGGCCCGGTTGGCAGGTAACGTGCTGCTGGTGCACGAAACCATTGACCAGGTCGCCGAACCCCGCCGTGCGTGGATTTACAACGCCGGCCAGCGTCGTGTTCGCCGTGCGCCTCAGGTAGCCTATGACGGCCCAGGCACCGCGTCTGACGGCATGCGTACCTCTGATAACCTGGACATGATGAACGGCGCCCCAGACCGCTACAACTGGGAACTGGTAGGCAAAAAAGAAATGTACATTCCGTACAACTCTTACAAGCTGCTTGATCGTAACCTCAAGTACACCGATATCGTGCGGCCTGGCCACATCAACCAAGAACTGGCCCGTTATGAACTGCACCGGGTATGGCATGTGCGCGCTACGTTGAAAGAGGGCGAGCGCCACATCTATGCCCAGCGTGACATCTACTTTGACGAAGATTCCTGGCAGGCAGCAGTGATTGACCAGTACGACGGCCGCGGCGAACTGTGGAGGGTGTCAGAAGCCCACGCTCTGCAGTTCTACGATCGTGATGTACCATGGTACGCCATTGAAACCATCTACGATGTGCTTTCTGGCCGCTACCTGGTGCTGGGCCTGACCAACGAAGAATCCAACCCTTACGAGTTCGGTATTCAGCGGCAGTCCCGTGATTACACGCCGGCAGCACTGCGCAGGTCTGGTGTGCGCTAGTTCTTAAGGTAGTAGATTGTAGACAGCACCTTGTAGAAAGTACTTTTGAAAGTAGAAAGTACCTGGAAATAGAAGGTACGTGGAAATAGAAGGTACGTGGAAATAAAAAGGCGGGCCTTGGTGCCCGCCTTTTTTATGCTAACCTGCCGTGTACCTTAATCGCGGCAGCTAAGCCGTCGATTACAATGCCACTTTTGGAATTTGCCGGTCAGCTCAGGGCTTTGTTCGCCACGCGCCGGTATCGACGGGGCAGTGCGTGAAACAAGTTGAACAGGGTAAAGCAGCAAACGACGAATTCCAGACCGCTAACAGCGCGCTTCAGCGTGGCGAGCGAGTACGTGAGCTCCTGCAGCAGCGGGTAAAACTGCCATTTGATGAAAAACATCTGCACGGTTTGCTGGTTCGGCCGGAGTTAAATCAGGCGCTGATGGCCAACGTGGTGCCCGCCGGATTGCTGAACATTCACGGCCCTTGCGGCTATGGCAAGTCGGCCGCCGTTACCCAGGCGTTGCTGGCGTCTGATTTCTCCCCCGCTCATATTCGCTGGTTAACCCTGAACGCTCAAGATAACGCCCCCGAGCGTTTTTTAATGCTTCTAGCGGTAGCGCTGAATCAGCCTGAACCTGCACACAGCGGAGCCTTTGCTGACGGCTTGCAGTGGTTGCTGGCGGCCACAGAAAGGCCGGATTCGGCGAGTTTTCTGCCTCAAGTGCTGGTGCTAGACAACCTGGATGCAATCAGCAACCCGGCGGCCTTGGCATTGTTGCAACAACTGGTGGATAACCTGCCAGCGCAATTGCGCCTGCTAGGCATATCCCGTGGCCCATTAGCAATCAGTACCCATTCCCTAGAGCTGCAAAACCGTTTTACCAGCCTCGGCCCGGATAAACTCGAATTCAGTCGCAGCGAAGTGTTTGAATTTTTCGCCAGCGAACTGCGGCAACAGCAGTTGACCACCGTTTCGGTAGACCATCTTTACAGCCTCACCGAAGGCTGGCCAACGCCCCTTGGCTTGTACCGCGGTGAGCTGCGCAGTGGCCGCGAGCGCAAAGCCCTGCAAGACACCGCAAGTGTTCAGAAGTTTCTGGCGGATGCCGTATTGGGCCATTACACAAACGCGCAGCTGTTGGCGTTACGGGCGCTGGCCGAGCTTGACGTGTTTTCTGACGATTTGTTCACTGCCTTGGCGGATACTACGGCTGAACGAGCCTCAGCACCTTCACAAACAGCGCTCTCGCAGATAACGCCTACCTCCATAACACTTACGCAAATAGTACCCTCACAGGCGGTCGAGCGCGGCTTGCCCGCAAAGCTGATGGCCGGCCGTGGTCGCTGGTATCGGCTGAATCCACTGCTGCTGGATTGGTTGCAAACGCCGGTATTGAGCGGCAGCGCCCAGCGCATGTTGCGGGTGAGTGAGTGGTTCGCCCAGCGTCGGCAGTACTCCGAAGGTTTGAAATACGCTCTGTTGTCTGCAGACGTGGGGCAGATTCGGCGCATGGCCGCGGAAGGCTCCGAAGCTCTACTGCTGGGGCAAGACACCGCATCGCTGTTACGCCTGCGGCGTAGCTTGCCGGCAACGGTGCTGGCCGCCAATCCGCGGCTGCGGTTGGTTTTTGGCTGGGTACACGCCATTGGCGGGCAATGTCGCCAGGCAACCGAGCTGGTTGAACATCTGGGCGAGGTGGAAACACACGATATTCCACTTGGGCGAATTCAGGCCTTACAGGCGTTTATTGCTCGTTCACAGGGCCAGGTAGAGCCGGCCCTTGTGCTGGCCGAAGCTGCCCTCGAAGATCCGGAGTTATCCGTTCAGGGCCAGCTGGTTACCCAACTGGTGCGATCCAGCGCCTTATGTGCGCTCGGCCGTTTCGCCGATGCCCGGCAGGCCAGCCGCGAAGCCGCACGCCTGGCGCGACAGGCTGGCGATACCGGCTCCGAAGCCCTGGCGGTTTACGCCCATGCCCGCATCGAACTGAGCAAAGGCGAACTTCGCCATACCGAACACCTGCTGCGCAGCAGTCTGGACACGGCCATGCAAGAGTTGGCGCGGCCGGCGCGGGTAGGGGAAATCCGGCTACAGCTGAATCTCGCGCTGGTGTTATGGCACCAGGGTAGATATCAGGATGTAGATCGGGTTTTGGCCGTGTGCACCCGTCAGGCCGAACAAACCCGGGATCTGGGTCTGTTAATGGCTATGTGTTTACGGGTATTCATTTGCCGCGGCCAGAGCCATTTTGACGAGGCCTTTGCCTGGATTGCTCGCGCTGAACGCACCATGCAGTCATGGCAGGTCGACGGCGACCTTTACGTGCCGGTACTGGAAGCATTGAAAGCATCGTGCTGGCTGGCACAGCGCCAGACAGACAGAGCGGCCCAGGCGCTGGCCAAAATATTGCCTTATCGCCAGGCTGGCTATTCACCGGAACTCTTCCCTACCATGCCGGGGCTGATGGATTGCCTACAAGTGCGCATTGCCATGGCCCGCGGGGAATATGGCGCGGCCAGAACCCGGCTGAACGGCCTGCGTGCTGGCTATCGCGATGCTATTCCCATGGGCGTAGACATGCACATGAGCCTGTTAGACGCCGCGCTGCTTGCCCGGGAAAAAAGCCCAGCCCAAGCCGCCAAACGCCTGGTGAGTATTGTTGAGTTAGCAGCCAAAGAGCATTTCATCAGCCCGTTTAACGAGCTCAAACAAGAGCTTGAGCCGCTGCTACGGCAAACGTTTGACCAACTCCCAGCCAGTGCTTTCACCGACGCGCTGGCAAAACTGTTCGGCATCCACGCCGCGACAAGCACGATAGCGCCTCTGGCCGAGCCCATCAGCGAACGGGAAAAAGGCGTATTAGAGTGTATTGCCCGCGGCCTGTCGAATCAGGAAGTCGCAGACAAACTGCACATTTCACTGCACACCGTTAAAACCCACGCCCGCCGAATAAACGCCAAGCTGGGTGTAAAATCCCGTACCCAGGCCATTGTTCGAGCCCGCGAGTTGGGCGTGCTTTAAACCTCAGGCCCCGAATAGGATCCAAATCTGCATTCCCATTACCCGGCGTGCGGATGTTGCTGCTGAAAGTTGGAAAATCCAACAAGGGCGAAAGAAGTTTTAGTTTTCAGCGAAGATTCGATCATCAAAGCTGAAAGGTTCAATAGTGCCGACACGAACCTGTTTGAAGTCCGGATGCGTTGGTCGAAGGATGACGTTACGCTCGCCGGGGATGGCCGCGCTGGGTAACGATAGACCCGCTAAGCATCTCATCAATGGTTTTTGCGTGCTGTGGAGCACTCATGCGCCAGAGAGTAATAACACTCATGACGGTATGCCGTGCTCCATTCTGCCAATGAGAGTTTCAACCTCATTGTTGCCATATTCCGTTCGAGCATGTTCCAGAGGCGTCTCGCCCTTAAAAGCGTAGGCTGGGGATTTGAGCCACCGCAGCGCCTCTTCCTGGTCACCATGAAACATGTTGGTAGCAAGAGAGATCAATCGGGAATAGCGATAGACCTGGCCTGACTCTCTGCCGGTAAGTCGTTTCGCCTCACCTTTCATTCTACGATTAAAGGTAGCTTGTGAGATGTCCAGATATTTCAGCACTTTGTCTTTGGGAAGCTTGAGAACTTTTTTGATCCGATGAACACTTTCCAATGGGACGCCTTCGCTGATGATCTTGTAAAGATTCAAATGGCGCTTATCAACAGCTTCAGCGTCAATACCCATCACAACATCGATAAAAAAATGTTCCGGATTAGAAATCCAGCGAACAGTACCAGGCGCAACTTCTTCATTTGAAGGACGAAAAACTTTTGGATTCACTGATCTTCCACGCAGCTCACCCTGATTTGGTGTGCCGTGCATGTCATCACGAGCCGACATTTGATAGCCTCCAATTACTCATTTGATTTCATTGTAGGCCCGCGCATAAGCTATAGCCAGCGTAACCGTCTCAACAGGTGGCCCGACTGGTGAGCCACCACACCCTCAATCTACGGGGTGATCGCACGCTATCTGATTTGCATCAACCCGGGGGCATTTTTAAATCTTGAAACGGGCTGGCCCTCCGGCCTGTATTGGTATTGACACCCAGGCCTACCCTCAGCGCGCTTCTTCGTAAATGATCTTCACCAACGATCAAGCTGAAGTCCGTGTTGTTTGAGGTAATCACCCTCACGTTCCATATAAGCCTCCAGAGCACCAGTGATGCCTAACGCACCATCAGCGCCATCCCATACTTCGTTCACAAAATGCCGGGCGGCTGCGGCTCCCCGGCTGAAGCCGAAAACGTCGAATATCAGCTCGTCAATTGGTTCACTTGTTGCACGGTCAATTCGTGATGCGACATCATCACAACCCGATCTAATCTTGGCTAGGATTCCACGTTCCCCCATACCGGTTCCCATGGCCCAGGCATCGTCCTCTTTACCGGATTTGGTGCCAACGCCTGAGGCGTATACGCGGATACGGTGATTCTCTACGGTGAGCGTGTCGGTGGAAAAGGGTTGATAAAGCGTGTGGAGCTTCAGCACATTGGTCTCAGCATTAAGATAACTCCCCTCCATCAGTTGCGAGATTTCAGCGCTGCAGGCCTCCTCACTGGTGGCTCTCGCTGCCTGAGCGGTCAGGCCTTCATCTACTTTTCGCTCAAAGGCACCTGAGTTATCGCGGCTGTTGCCGGTGCCGTCGAAGAACATGCCAGCTTCAACGGTCACTTTGGGGCGGAAGTCAGACTGGCCTTCTGCATGGCGTTTCGAGGCGTCAATTTCTTCCGGGGTCGCGCCGTTCGCAATAATGGGACTGCTGCCGTGGCCGCGAACGGGACAAACGTGAGTGTCGCCAACGCAGGCGACTATGAGGTTGCTCATGATGTATTCCTTCCATGGATGATAACCAGTTTTAATCCGAAAACTGGCTTGCTTTAAGTCAACAATGCTTCTGGTTACCGGCCGCTTCTAGCGCGGCATCAGTTCGTTAATATTGCGAGCGCTGGCCAGTTGTTGCAAGTGAGCCGGGGTACGATCCTGCAAAATCTCGGCAAACGCCTGATCGTAAACGCTCAGATTGTTATTGCGAATCATCGCCGTTATCTCGCCGATGTACTCGTCCCCGCGCTCGGAGTAAAGCTCCAACCCTGCAGCCAGCCCCTTGCCAGACAGCGGTTCCTGTTGTTTGCGATCGGTCAGGCGAATATCCCGCAATGTTTGATAGGCAGGGTGGCGGTTCAGGTTCTGGATATAGGCCAGTACCGAACGATAGGGTGAAGAGAACTTCGCTACCTCGTGGCTGGCCCCCGACACCCGGCTAAGCGGCACCAGGCCGCAGCCAGCGGTGAAACACCATTGGCCGAACAGATTGTTCCCTTCCACCGCAAAACGCGACGTGCCCCAAGCGGACTCGTTAGCCGCCTGGGCCATAATCAGCGACGGCGGTATTACGTCCAGGCGCCTTTTCAGCTTGGCAATCTGGGCTTTGCCCGCCGGCGCAGGGTCTACCCGCAGGCGCTTGGCTTCGTCTTTCAGCCATTGCTTTTCTTTGCCGGTAAACTCGGATTTTGCCGCCAAAGCGTCCAGGTACTCGCGTTCCAATAAAATGCGGCTGTTGGCCAGCACAATGCGGGGGAACAGAAATTCAAAAAAAGCGGCTTTTTTTTCGTCAGTATCGGCGTAGCCAGAAAAATCTGGCAAAGGTGCATTGGCCCAGCCGGGCAACGCCGGTAGCGAGGCAAACTGAAACTCCTCGCCGGCATAGTCACGGCTGCTGAATGCACCAGGTGACGGTTTATAAAATGCTCCAAACAAAGCACCGGCAAGTAGCAATAGAATGAACGCCAAAGCATGACGCTTCTTGGCAGCGGGGGAAGGTGCGCCTGTGTTGACTGACATATCACCTCTGGGCTCGGTAATAACCTGATTGGTTATTGTGGTTAGGTGATTAAAATACCAGCAGCGCGGCCAATACACAAAAATCCCCGGGCCGCAGTGCGCGGGCCGGGGATTTTTTCAGGCCTGGCGGCAAATCGATCAGAAGTACAATTTCATACCGGCCATAACGCCTTCATCCAGGTTCAGATCGCTGCGGCCATCCAAATCTGTGTTCAGGTAGCGGTAACCACCAAACAGCTCTGCGTTACGAATGACACGGTAGCTGACACGGGCTTCAAGGCTGGCCATGTCATCGGAATCGCCAAACGCCAGAATGCTGGGCGCATAGTGCAGGCCGCCAGTGACAGACAAACCCGGTACATCGGGAATATTCACCGTTGCATAGCCACCCAGCGCCAAAGCGCCGCCGTCGACCCGGTCGTCGTCCCAACCGATCAGTCGCATACCAAGGCCTGCGGTGGTAGGCAGATTACCAAGGGCTGTGCGGCCTTGGGCGTGAAAATCCACGTTGCCGATGTGGCGGCTGCCTTCGTGGTAGGTGTAACCGGCGCCCAACTGCATGTCGTCGCGGCTGTCAAAAAAGTTCATCTGTGCTTTTGCGGAATCTTTGGTCAAGCTCAGGTCAACGTCGCTGGCAAGCGCAGGTGCTGCGCTCATAGCAAGTGACAGGGCCATCAGGGAAATACGAGAGGCTTTCATAATGCTACCTTTTTGGTGATGAAAGAGTGATGAGTGGGTCATGAACGAAAGTGTAAGCGGCCGGCAATGGCGGAATGCTCTTAAAATGATGATAAAGCGCACGACGGAAACCCACAACTTAAAAGCCCGTAACCGCTGGGTATGAATGGTCAGCACAATCCACACTGTTTTTTAAAAAGCACTCAGTGCCGGGTGTCGTCTTCCAGCTGGTCCAGTTGGTCCAGGTCTTCCGAGCTTACATTCTGTGCCGGTACCCGGTACTCCTCATTGGCCCAGGCGCCCAGGTCAATCAACTTGCAGCGGTGCGAGCAGAATGGGCGCTCCGGATTGGCATCGGTCCATTTCACGGTTTTACGGCAGGTGGGGCATTCAACGTTCATGGCAACCTATCTAATCATTGGTGAAAGAAATTTATCTGATTATTTATGAAGTAAAAAACCTAACGAAAACAGCTTAACAAACCGTCAGCACCTCTACGCGGCTGCCGGTTTCGTCGGTCACAAATCGAAAACGCACATTCACATCGTACAGATGCGCGCCGTAAATTCGCTCTTCTTCGCGGCCGCGGCGAAACGACGGGCGCGGATCGTAGCTCACCACATCCTCAATCAGCGAAGCAAAATCCGGATATTTTTGTGGAGATTCCTTTGACGAATTTTCTAAAGAATGCTCTGAACAAAGCTCATCCAGCTGCTGCTGTGCCTCGGGTAAAAATACCACCGGCAAACGCTCTACCGGCGCCTCCGCGGCCCAACCCAGGTGTGCGCCGTTTACCGCGTCTGCGAAGGGAAGGTAGGGCTTTATGTCCAGAATGGGTGTGCCTTCAATTAAGTCGTGATCACTGATTTGCAACACCAGCTTGCCTTGCTTGCGCACCAGCCCGCGGTTACGCACAACCGACAGCCCCAGGCTGTTGGGGCGAAACGGCGAACGGCTGGCAAACACGCCAATCTTTTGGTTGCCTCCCAAACGGGGTGGCCGCACCACAGGCCGCCACTCGGCTCGCACCGCCTGGTGGAACTGAAATGTTAGCCAAAGGTGGCTGGCGCTCTCCAAGCCGCGAAAAGCGTCCTCGCGGTCAAATGGCGGCTGAATCAGCAAGTCGGCGTGGGCGTGGCGGGTTAACCCCGGCTGCCGCGGCACGCCAAACTTATCAGCAAAGCAGGAGCGGGTGATAGCAATGGGCGTGAGTGTAAGGGCTTCAGTGGCATCTTTCGCGTTATGGCGGGGCATAGGCGTTAGTTGCGCCGAACAATGTTGCCGGAAAAATACATCTCCAGTCGCAAAACCAGTGAACTGTCGTCTTTAAACGAATTCTCCCGCTCAAACTGCAGCGCCGGAATTACCTCTCCGAACAACCAGTCGCTGTACATACGATAGCGCCAGGTTACGTCGGCAAAGGCTTCGGTGGTTCGCCAGCCGGGCTGGCTTTCACCCAGCACACCCACACGGGGCGTAAGCACCGCACGGTTATTCAACCGCTTGCTAACGCTAAACACTTGGGCTGCCACAAACTCCCTGTCGCTGTGTACCCATTCAAGCTCAGACGAGTTTATAAACTCCCAGCCCTTACCTAAATCGTGCCGCGCCTCAAACCAGCTGCGCGAACCCCAGCCGTTTTGATGGTAATAATAAAAACGCTGTTGAGCCAACAAGCCCCAGTCGCCAGATGGCTGCCAGTTCTTGCGCACGGTGGCGCGCCAGAATGCATCGGGGGGCAAGTGCAGGCGCGCGCCAAAATCATTGGAGAAATTAACCGAGTCACCCACCTGGCCCAAAAACCGGAGAGCGCCCGTGGTACCGGTTGAAGAGCGTTCCGGTTCTGTAAGCTGACGGTCGCGCTGCCGCTCTGCCAGCGGAATCAGCTCGTCGCTTTCGCTTTCAATCACCAGTCTGAGCTTTTTGCGGGCAGTGGGTATATCCACCCGAAAGCGCACCTCTGGCTCAAAATCCAACATTGCGCCGGCACGGGTTTCGGTGGCAAAGCTTAGCCGCAAATAACTCTCGTTCATTGGTAAGCTGTGACGTTCGCCGGACAGGGTTCGGTCTGCCCACTGCCCCAGCTGTCCCACGCGCTCACCTTGAGTGCGCTCCTGCAACAGCACCCAGTTACTGAAGGTCATCCAATAGGAATCTTCCGGTTCGGCCCAATATTCCTCTGGCGCGAAGTCGTAAAAGTTGCTGGGTAACGCCTGCGGGGCAAGGTGCTGTGGAATAGATCGCTGGTAGAACTGTATTGAAGGTTCCAGTGCATGGGTTGATGGCGCTGTAAGCAATGCAGCAAGAGTAACGAACCCCGCGCCAAATAGCTGGCACCGGTTAATGGCCAAATTCCACCAGCAGGGCATTGTGGGCGTCTCGCACCTGTTGGCGCATGTTGTCTTTGGTGCCGCCGTTATCAATAATCAGGTCGGCTTTATCCAGCCGCTGCTGGCGCGGAATCTGGGCGGCAATAATGCGTTCAACCTGGTCTCGCGGGTTGTTGTCCCGGGCCATGGTGCGCTGTATTTGCACGCTTTCCGGGCTGTCTATCACAATCACCCGCTCGGTAATGGTGTGCTGAATGGTTTCAAACAACAGCGGCGACACCAGCAACACGTAAGGCAAGTTGTAGTCGTCGGGCTTTAGCTGGCGCTCAAGTTCTGTGTGAATAATGGGATGTATCAATTCTTCCAGCCACCTTCGCTCGTCGGCGTCATCAAACACCAGCTTGCGCAAGGCTGCGCGATTCAGAGCGCCACCAGACGTCAAAATGTTGTGGCTAAAATGCTCGGCAATCAGCTCCAGCGCTCGGGTGCCGGGCTCTACCACCTGGCGGGCGACATCGTCTGCGTCTACCCAATGCACGCCAAGGGCGCCAAAGAGGCTGGCAACCATCGATTTTCCTGATCCAATACCACCGGTCAGCCCCACAATTTTGGGTGCCATACGCGCGCCTACTCCTTATGAAACCAAAGCTATGCAGCCAAGCTTATAAATCAAGCTTAAGCATCAAGTTTGTACACCAAGAAAACCGAACCACACACCCACAATTTCATCACCAAACCACAAACACAGCAAGCCAGCCGTGGCCAAATAAGGCCCAAACGGAATGGGCACCTCGCGGCCCTGCTTTTTGAACACCATCAAGGCTATACCAACAGCTGCGCCCACAACAGAGGATAACAGAATAACCGCCGGCAATAACGTCCAACCCAGCCAAGCACCCAGCGCTGCCAGCAGCTTGAAATCGCCGTAGCCCATGCCCTCTTTACCGGTCACCAGCTTGAACAGCCAGTACACCGACCAAAGCGCCAGGTAACCGACAACGGCGCCCCAGAAAGCTTCGTTAAAAGGCACCAGCTGGCCAAAGTAATTCACCATCAGCCCTAACCACAGCAAGGGCAGGGTGATGGAGTCTGGCAGCAGTTGAGTATCAAAATCAATCATCGTCAGCGCGATCAGCGCCCACACCAGCAATAACGCCCAAAGCGCCGCAGGTGTCGGCCCCAGCAGGTACACGGTAAGCACCGAGAACACCGCTGTTACCAGCTCAATAATCGGGTAGCGCACTGAAATCGGTTGGCTGCAACTGGCGCACTTGCCTTTCAGTACTAGGTAGCTGATGACCGGTACATTCTCCCAGGCGCGAATGCCGTGGCCGCAGTGGGGGCAAGTGGAGGCCGGCTTTGACAGGCTGATCACCTTCACCGGTTCCCGCCTGGCATCCGGTACTTCCAAAAGCTCTTCACACTGGCAGCGCCATTCCTGCTGCATCATCGCCGGCAGGCGAAAAATAACCACGTTCAGAAAACTGCCAATGCACAAAGACATAAAAGCAACCATGGTGTACAGCAACCAGGGTGTGTCCAGAAAAATGCTTAAATCGACCATGAATTAAACAACCTGGCCCATTTGGAAGATCGGTAGATACATGGCGATAATCAGGCCACCCACCAGAATGCCCAGCACAACCATGATCATCGGCTCCATCAGCGCAGTCAGGTTGTCCACCATGTCATCCACTACGGCCTCGTAGTTCTCGGCCACTTTTTCCAGCATTTCGTCCAGGTTACCGGATTCCTCGCCAATCGCCGTCAGCTGAACCGCCATCACCGGAAACACGTCCTGCGCGCGCATAGAAGCCTGAAGCTGCGTACCGCTGGAAACATCACTGCGAATGCGCATGATGGCATCCCGATAAACCGCGTTGCCGGTCGCGCCCGCAACGGATTCAAGGGCATCTACAAGGGGAACACCGGCTGCGAAGGTGGTTGAAAGCACCCGGCCAAACTTCGCGACGGCGGATTTGTCCAGAATTTCCCCCATAATCGGCAGCTTCAGCACGTATTTGTCGACAATGTCTGAAAACTTCTGCGACCGCCGTTTTGACTCTTTGAATAAAACAATGGTGCCGATAATGCCCAGCATCACCACGAACCACCAGGTTTGCATCCATTCTGACAGGCGCACCACCATCTGGGTGAACACCGGCAGTTCCGCACCAAACCCGTTAAACAGCGATTCAAACTGCGGCACTACTTTTACCAGCAAAATGGCCGTTACCACGATCGCAACCACCACAACAGCGATGGGGTAAGTCATTGCCTTCTTAACTTTCTTCTTCAGAATTTCTGTTTTTTCCATGTAGGTGGCAATACGGTCGAGCATCTTCTCGAGCGCACCGGCTTTTTCGCCCGAATCCACCAGATTGCAGTATAGGTCGTCAAATTGACGGGGGTTCTTACGCAACGACCCCGCGAAACTGTTACCAGAAGCAATGTCGTTCCGAACCGACATCACTAGTTCCTGCAGGCCTTTGTTTTCCAAACCATCGGCCACAATGTCAAAGCTTTGCACCAGGGGTACGCCGGCTTTCATCATGGTGGCCAGCTGGCGGGTGAGCATGGCAATGTCAAAGGGCGTAATTTTTTTGCTGCCACCGAACAAGGGCTTGGATTTCTTTTTCACCTTGTCTGGAACTATGCCCTGCTTGCGCAACTGGACCTTGGCCAAAGCCAGGCTAACGCCAGGCATCTCACCCTTGGCTTTGTTGCCCCGGCGATCTTTGCCTTCCCATATATAGGATTCCAGTTTCTTCGCTTTCTGAGCCATGCTTAATCCTTGGTCACGCGGTTGGCTTCTTCAAGGCTGGTTACACCCTCAATCACTTTTAACAGGGCGGATTGGCGCAGGGTTCGGAAGCCTTCGGCCTGAGCTGCTTTTGCAATCTTGATAGAGCTGGCCTCTTCCATAATCATATTGGCCAGCTGCTTGGTTACTTTAACCACCTCGTAAATGCCGACGCGGCCTTTGTAACCATTAGTGCATTTATCACAGCCCTTCGGGTGGTACAACGTGAACCCTGTGTCAATTTGTTCAGTTGAGAACCCTTCGGCTAAAAGTACGTCTTTTGGAACGTCTCCGGCCTGTTTGCAGCTGCAAAGTCGCCGGCCCAGGCGCTGGGCAATAATCAGGCTAACAGACGTGGCAATATTAAACGCAGGCACGCCCATGTTCATCATACGGGTTAAGGTTTCGGCGGCGCTGTTGGTGTGCAGGGTGGATAACACAAGGTGACCGGTTTGCGCCGCTTTGATGGCAATGTTGGCGGTTTCCAGATCTCGAATCTCGCCCACCATAATAACGTCGGGGTCTTGCCGCAAAAACGCCCGCAGCGCTTCGGCGAAACCAAGCCCTACTTTGTTGTTCACGTTTACCTGATTCACGCCTTCCAGGTTGATTTCCGCCGGGTCTTCCGCGGTGGAAATATTGCGCTCGTCGGTGTTTAGAATATTCAGGCCGGTATACAGCGACACGGTTTTACCGGAACCGGTGGGGCCCGTTACCAGAATCATGCCCTGGGGTTGCGCCAGGGCGTCCATATACAGCTTCTTCTGATCTTCCTCATAGCCAAGGGCGTCAATGCCCAGCTTGGCCTGGCTGGGGTCCAGAATACGCAGTACGATTTTCTCGCCCCACAAGGTGGGCAGGGTGTTCACCCGAAAATCGATGGACTTGGTTTTGGACAGCTTCATTTTTATGCGGCCGTCTTGCGGCAAGCGCCGCTCGGAAATATCCAGCTGCGCCATGATTTTTATTCGCGCGGATATTTTTGGTGCCAGCTTTATAGAGGGTCGCGACATTTCTTTCAGAATGCCGTCAGTGCGAAAGCGTACGCGGTAGGTTTTCTCGTAAGGTTCAAAGTGAACGTCTGACGAGCCTCCGCGAATCGCATCCAGCAGCATCTTGTTCACATACTTTACGATGGGCGCATCGTCTATTTCGGCAACAACCACTGCGCCGTCGTCTTCGTTTCCATCCGCGCCTTCGGTTTCGATATCTGTCAGGTCGGAATCGCCTAGGTCGCCCATGGAACTTTCATTAGACGCCAGATACTTTTCGATAGCCGCGCGTAGCTTGGCGTCGTCCACTAGGATCGCATCGGTACTTAAGCCGGTGTTGAACTTGATTTCGTCCAGTGCCTGAACGTTGGTGGGGTCGCTCACCGCAATAAACAGCCGGTTGCCACGCTTATAAAGGGGCAGGGCGTTGTGCTTGAGCAGCAGTTTTTCGTCTACCAGCTTGTCTGGCATCATCTCCGGCAAAAACGCATCCAGGTCCAACACCGAAATACCAAACTCCATGGCCGCCGAAAACGCCAGCGCTGAGCTGTCTGCCAGCTTGTGTTGGGTCAGGTAGGTAATCAGCGGAATGCGATTTTGCGACGCCTGCAAAAAGGCGTCTTTGGCGGTGGATTCATCCAGCAAGCCGTCGCTCACAAAGCGCCGTGCCAGACCCGTTAAGGTGATGTTGCTTGTGTTTGCTGTCATAGATTGGGGCGCTGCAGCCTGATGGTTGGGGTGCGGGTAATAGCGAGGGTTGAGTTTAGATGGGTGGGGGCGGTTTGGAAAGCTTGGGGTGGGTTGGGGGTGTGCGGGTTGGAAGTGACAAAAATTGTCAGGTTTTGACGTTGGGTGGTGGGGGTTTTGGTTTTTGGTCAATGGGGGTCGTTTTACGAAAGGCGGGAGTGCGTTGATTTATTGCTATATTTAGGAAAATGAATCAATTGGCACGGGCTCTGCGCGGTATTTTAAAATTTGAAAAGATTTCCTAACGATAACGATAGAGGTGTTCCTGTGAGAAATATGCAAATGAAGAATAGTCAGCAGGGCTTTACGCTGATTGAATTGATGATTGTTGTGGCTATTATTGGTATTTTGGCGGTGATTGCTATTCCGCAGTATCAAAGCTATGTGGCTCGTGCGCAGGTTGCCCGTGTCGTTGGCGAAGTGAATTCGCTGAAAACCGCAGCTGAAGATATGATGTTGCAAGGTAAGATGGATGATAATGTAACAGTACTACAATTGGGATTTTCTGGTTCGAATTTACTTGGGGAAGTGCCTGATCCGGCTGACGATGCTGATGACGGTGCGACTTTAGATAATCCATCACTAGCTCTTGCCGTCGGTGAGCTAACTATGGCGGCCACGCTCAATGGCGACGTTGCTTCTGCTATTAAAGGTTCTACGGTAACTTTGACTCGCACAGCTAAAGGTAGTTGGAGCTGTAAAACTGCGTCAGGCGGAGCTGCTGGTTGGGATGATGACTACGCGCCAGCCGGCTGCAAGCCATAGAGTGATTGATCACAAATCTGATCATGGACAGGCACTGTTAATTCGCCGTCTAATCAGTTGCTTGCAGGGTAAGCCGATATAATCATGGACAGTCACCTCGCCGTTCATTCTGACCTATCTTCCAAGCAGTTCGGCATACTAACAAGCCTGAACGGCCTTATAACGACGATGCATAACCGATACCTTGACGTCTCCAGACTGGCTCATCCTTCAAACCAGAATCCGTGACAGTTCGGTTCCCTATTACGAACTCGAACCAAGAAGCCAACAGACTCTCCTGAGAGGCGTTGGACAGCTGCTGTTTGGCACCGCCAATGGTGTGGCCCTGGTCATACAACAAGCTGCGAATCTGGCGGATAGTGATGACGTCTGCGCGCTGGTAATAACGGCGGTTACCGCGACGCTTGACTGGGGACAGGTGGGGGAATTCCTGTTCCCAGTAGCGCAGTACGTGGGCTTTTACGGCGCACAGTTCTGCTACTTCGCCGATGGCGAAATAGCGTTTGCCGGGGATGGCAGGTAGTTCGTTGTTGTTGCTGGGTTTCGATCTGGCTGTACCAGGGATAGACTTCAAGTGGGGACGGACTTGAAGTCTGTCCCCTACCTCCAAGCTCCAAGCGGGGACAGATTTTAAATCTGTCCCCATCTGTTTATTGCTCGATGCAACGTAGGCTTCTACTTTTGCTTTGAGTTTCTGGCCGGGGCGGAAGGTGACGACGCGGCGGGCGCAGATGGGGATTTCTTCACCGGTTTTTGGGTTGCGGCCGGCGCGCTCTTTTTTGTCGCGCAGGTCAAAGTTGCCAAATCCTGACAATTTCACCTGTTCGCTGTGGCTGAGTGCGCCGCGGATCTCGTCAAAGAACGCCTCTACCATTTCGTTGGCTTCACGTTTGTTCAGGCCAAGTTCGTCGTACAGGCTATAGCATCCAAAGGGCAATTCTCCAGATAAAACTGGTCGACGATCACCCGCCATTCTTTCGAGATATCGGCGAGCAAGAACGAGTGCCTGTCCACGCGTCGTCGCGTCCCTTGGTTGCCGTTGTAATGCTTGTAGCTCACATTGAATTGCGGTCAGTGCTTGATCTCTGACTTTAACCGACTGACCTCATCAACCGTCAAACCAGCAATCTCTGCAATCATCTGATCATCCATTTCAGTGCGGTTGATCAGGTTACGGGCGATTTGTTCAGCCTTCATGTGTTCACCTTCTTGGCGACCTTCCTGGCGCCCTGCCAGCATGCCCTCAAGTCGCTCCTTCTTAACCAAATTTTCAAGATTTTCTGCCAACATATCTCTATCCTCCACCAAACTGCTCAACCGATCCAAATCAAGCCTGGCCTTGGGAGCCACTCTCTGTAAATGGCGCTTGATCCAACGAGTAATGATTTTGTCCACCCGATCTTTGTTCGGGTCTGAGGAAGGAGTGCCTGTCCACAAATCTGATCATGGACAGACACTGTTAATTCGTAGTCTAATCAGTTGCTTGCAGGGTAAGTGGATTGTTTATGGGTAGACGTAATGAAATCTGATCATGGACAGGCACCACGAATATCTCGATTGATCATATGCTTACAAAAAAGGCTCGCGGATTCGTCCCCGGGCCTTCTTGCTGTTCTGGGCAGCGGATCATGGACCGGCACACAAGATTCCTCTCAATAATCAGAGCGACCCGGCGTTATGCCAGGGTCTTAGCCTTGTCGTGCGATTTACGCATCCTTTCCAAAGCTGCCTCAGATAGAAACGCAGAGCGTGACCGCGCCTCGTTCGGGTGCTCCTTCACATATCTGTCAATCTGACGCAAAACCAAACGGGGCACGGTGATATTGATCTTTTCCGCCTTGCCCAGGAATGGTGTTACATCGATCTCGATGAAGCCCCACACCGCACCCTCAAAGTCTGTGTTTGTACGGTGCTCCGCAATGGAGTTTGCAGTAGGAATGTCTTCTCCAAATTCTGCTAATAGCTCAAGGTGACCAAGAATTGCCTCACGTGCGTTGTCTAAAGCCTTGTCTTCATTGCTGCCTGCAGAGAAGCAGCCAGGAATATCGGGCACAGTAACGCCGTAGTTCTTTCCGTCATCTGTATGAAGTGCTACTGGGAAACGCATAACGATTACCTCAAGTGTGATCAGTGGCCCTTTGGGGCCGTTATTTCCAACCGGCCTGCTTCCAGATATTGTTCAATGTACCCTTTGGCAGTTCCGACTTAGGGTGTGGCAGCGTAACCAGCCCCGGCTTTGTGGGATGCTTAAAGTGATGATGGCACCCATTCACTCGCACCAACTCCCAGCCATCTTTTTCCAGTTTCTTTTGAGTGATCATGGACAGGCACTGTTAAAAACTGATCATGGACAGGCACAACTAATATCGTTATTTATCAATCTGATCATGGGCATGATCATGGACAGGCACAGCTCAGGATCGGGCACAGCTCAGGATCGACGGTGTGCTCGGCTGTAAACCTCGCCACCCTCCCGCTTGCCAACGGCCACCACGGTTACGACAACCCGGTTATCCTCGACCTCATACACCAAACGATATCCGGCGCTACGTAACTTAATTTTGTAGCAGTTAGACAGGCCAAAAAGGGCATCCGCCGGCACATGTGGCTCTTTGAGCCGCTGTTTTAGTTTTTTCTTAAACTGCTGTTGAAGAACTGGCGCAAGTTTTTTCCATTCTTTCAAAGCAGAAGCTTTAAACTCAAGGGCGTACTTATAAGTCATCTAAGTTAACCGGAATGCCTGGCTCTGCGCGGCGAGACTCTACCAGGCGCGTTAACTCCTGATCGTCCAGGCGGTCCAGTATGGCTTCATAGACATCGGCCGGCACGCAATAAAAGGCCGGTTTGTTCCGATTTAGCACAGCAATCGGAAATCCCTCGCCGGCGTTCACAGCAGCCATCGGGTTTTTTTTCAACTCGGAAATGCTAGCTGTAATTTCGGTGTAAACGGGCTGTGTCATATGCAAACCTCTAAGACCTGTTAATAGGTCTTAGAGTATCATAAGCTAGCCTCTTGAAAATGGTTTGTTCGAATGACCATGGACAGGCACACATCCCGGGCACACACCCCGGGGACAGATTTCAAATCTGTCCCCTAACGGCCCACGAACAGCCACACAGGCCCCAAACCGACGCGTTAGGAGGTTTTATCAACTTCAGTACGCTGTATTCTTTTGCCGCTGACGCGATACTTGTCACGCATGTATTGTTCGTGGCTTTTGTCGTTTTCGGGCTGATGCTGGTTTATGCGGGCTTTTTTCTGAAGTGGCAGTGGGTGAGAAATGTGTGGTTCCGTAGTGTGCACCTGGTTGCAATCGGCGTTGTCGTTTTGCAGTCCTGGTTTGGTTTCATTTGCCCGCTTACAACCTGGGAAATGGGTCTACGGGCGAGGGCAGGTCAAGCTGTCTACGATGGTTCTTTCATAGCCCATTGGCTGCACCAGTTTTTATATTTCCAAGCGCCGCCGTGGGTCTTTATTGCCTGCTATACCGCTTTTGGTGGGCTGGTGTTGCTCAGTTGGTTTCTGGTTCGGCCAAACCCTGCCTCTCGAAATTGATTGTCGTAGATGGGCGCACAGGTGATGTTCATGGACAGGCACTTTTCACAGGGTCGATTATGGACAGGCACAGTAATCTGCACAACTGTTTGGAAAAGCGCAGCAGTAGTCTCTCGGCACAGCAGCCTTTCAGGGCCGGACTGATCAAAAGCTACGTAATGTACGTATGATGTGAATGCAGATGAGCCCATGTGTGCTCAGCTTAGTCCACCGTTGCCTTAATGTGCGCTAAAGTCACCTGACGTTAACATCATAATTATGAGCACTAAAAAAAGTACAGATTGCAGTCAAAACTCAGAAGCGCAGTCAACGGCAAGCGCGCATGACGACGTACCCGGTGTCGATTCTGGCAAAAAGACTTTCGCTCTTACTACTTTTAAGGCGATCGAAAATTTGTTGCTGATCATCGTTGTGTTGATGACGCTGGGCGGTGTGGCTTTCGAGCTTCTTACGGTTTACGGTGCCCACAAGATCCGCCTTGCGGACATCCTGCTGATGTTTCTTTACCTAGAGGTGATCGGCATGGTGGCTGTGTTTTACTCGGATCGGCGCTCTGCCTTTGTCTACCCGATTTTCATTGCGATTACGGCACTCGCCCGATTGATTATTCTGCAGGGTAAAGACATGGCGCCTGAGAATATTCTGTACGAGGCAATTGCAATCCTAATCTTGGCTTTGGCCGCGATTGTTATCATTCGTTTGAACCGAGTTTGAAGAAGAGGCAGTAGCAATCTGGACACGCACAGATCCTAGTTTGACCTGGTTGCTACTTAAAAATTGCAGAGTTCCCTACGACAGGGCAGTTAGCAGTGACAGGTCATTTAGGTTTATTAAGGACCATAAGAACGCCTATTTCTCGCTTGTGTCGTCGTCTTCCACCTCATCCGGATGCTCCTGCTTATAACGCTCCCAGTCTTCCCAGTCATGAGGCGTTCCGGCATGGGGTTTTTTCAGGTGCCGAGCATGCTCTTTTGCGTTATGTTGCAGGCTGTGGTCCCCCTTTTCTTCCTCGTCGTAGCCGTGCTTCTTCAGAAAATCCGTCGCGCTGATTGGCATCTTGAAATACCTCCGGGGTCATTCATACGTTAAGTAACATTACGCTGGCCTTCCAACGGCGGATTTGCAAGCGGTTGTGTTGGGCTTGAATACCGAGTTCACCGTTAACAAATATAGTTTGTTCCTCCCGGGGACAGATTTCAAATCCGTCCCCTAGCTTCTCAAATCTGTCCCCTAACGGCTACCCATGGACGGGGCGAGAACGCTTCTGTCATCGTGCCAACAACTTTGTCCGGAACGAACTTTGCCGCCAGGGCAGCGCAACCCAGAGCGCGTGCAGGTTTATGAGTAGCGCCAATATCCATTCAAAAGCATTGTCGATCTGGCTGTACAGGTCAGGTGCTGCGGCGGTAAGGATGACGGAGAGAAAACCCACCGCCAACGTCACTTCGCTCAGCCACAGCAGGCGCTTTCCGCTCTGGTGCCAGCGCGGGTGATCTTTCAGGGCCGAACTGATCAGTAGCTGCGCAATGTACGTAAGCGAGAAATACAGCACGACTCCGATACGGCGGATGAGGTTAAAGCCCTCACCTTCGTGGTCAAGCGCCAATGTGTAGGCGGCCAGGGCAACGCAGGCCACCAGCCCAAGCCATGGTATCCAGAGCTGGCCACGACCAGGCGCGCCCAATTGCAGCAACCAGAGGCTATTGAGCCACCAGAACAGAATACCGAGCAAGGCCGCGGGCAACATGGCGCCCTTGAAGATGAAGTAGGCAGTGCCATGGCGCCCTGTTCGACTGATGCTGGTGCAACTATCCCAGTAGGGTACGCACCAGGAAATGTAGCCTTCGAAGACCGCAACGGCAAAAGTAGCGTGAATGCTTAATAGCGGGATTAGCGCGGCAGCGAGTGCCAGCCACCATAAGGGAACGGAGCGGCTTCGGATTGTCGTATTCATCCCGCCTCCCGATAGTGCAGGTCTCATCCAACAACAGACGCAACTATTACTCTCAAACATGACCTTTGCAAAGTCGGAAAGTTTCAACCCCTGAGCGCCGAAGCCCCGCGACCGGATTCACTGTGCCGCTACACACAGCTCAGCTTACTCCCGGGGACAGATTTGAAATCTGTCCCCTAACTCAAATCTGTCCCCCTAACTGACCAAACCAATCCGGTCTCACCAAAGGTCTTTTTTAATGCTGGCCCAAAGCTGGCGATAAGCCCCGGCCGCGGTGCTTCTGGGACTCAGTTTTTCCAGAGGCTTGCCCTCTTCGCCCATGCGCTCAACCACGCTTGCGTAGGGTATTGCCACATTCAGGCAGTTGTTTATCAGTTCCGGACCACGCTCAACCAACTCCCGGTGCAGTTTCTTGCGGCGATCGACCATAGAGAAAAACGGGCGTAGCTTTTTAACACCTAACTTCTTGCTCTTGGCAAAATCGTGCAGCTGATTCCAGCTGTTCATGGACAGCCAGGTAGGCACGAGTGGCACGTAAACCTGGTCTGCAACCTCCAGCACCTGTTCGGTTAGTCGTGACAGCGTAGGCGGGCAGTCCAGAATCACCAGGCTGGTTTCTTCGGAAAGTGGGGCGAGCAGCTTCTTGAGTTGGTTGCCATCGGTTTCCTGCTCAAGCTTGATGTCGAAGTTGCGGAAGCTCGAGTGTGCCGGAATAAAATCCAGGCGGGGGTAAACATCATCGTGGATAAACTTGGCTATGGGCGATTTGCCCTCAAGCAGTTTGGAGAGTTTGTTGCCTTTGAGCGGCGCGGCACCGGAAAGATAGAAGCTGGAAGCGCCCTGGGGGTCGAGATCCCACAACAGAGTCTGGCAGTTGTCCTTGCTTGCCAGGTATGCAATGTTCACGGCCGCCGCCGTTTTGCCAACTCCGCCCTTGGGACTGTAGAACGCAATAATCCTCATCGCTGCCCTGTTCCTGTATTGAACCCAGTGAATTAACACCTACAGGATAGCAGGCGTTTGGTTTTGTTTGATGACACTTTTATGACACAGCCTGGCCAGGGGCATGCACAGATTAACCCTGCGCGGAAAGGCGGATCCTGAACAGGCAAAAATACGCCGTAAACGGGTGAACCACAAAATTAAAACAGTCGTATGAATTGTCACTGATAAGACCAAATAATCCTATTAAGTAAAAAACCTGACCAAGGAGTGCTCATGAAATACCAGGCCCCGGCGAATGATCTTCGTTTTTTTTTGTTTGATGTACTGGGTGTAGACCGGCTTCATGAGCTGGAAAAATACGCCGATGCCACACCGGATCTGATTTCTGTGGTTATTGATGAAGCCGGCAAACTGGCGGCTGAAGTCATTCAGCCTACCAATCAAACCGGTGACCGTGAAGGCTGCCATTACGACCCTGAAACCCATGCGGTGACAACGCCTGACGCGTTCAAACCGGCCTACAAAAAACTTGTAGACGGTGGCTGGACCTCACTGGACGCGCCGGTGGAGTTTGGCGGGCAGGGGCTACCCCATACGCTTAAGTTTGTAGTGGATGAAATGCTCTGCTCCACCAACCTTTCACTGGGCATGTACCCGGGGCTAACCCACGGTGCTATCAGCGCACTGCACGCCCATGGCTCCGACGAGCTCAAGCAAACCTATCTGGAAAAACTGGTGTCCGGCGAATGGACAGGCACCATGTGCCTAACCGAGCCCCAGTGTGGTACTGACCTTGGCCTGATTCGTACCCGTGCCACGCCCAACGCCGATGGCAGCTACGCCATTGAGGGCACCAAAATCTGGATCACCGGCGGCGAACACGACCTGACCGACAACATTGTGCACCTGGTACTGGCAAAGCTGCCCGGCGCGCCGGACACCACAAAAGGCATTTCGCTGTTTGTGGTTCCGAAGGTTCTGCCTGAGTCTGGTGAGCGCAACCCTGCTTTCTGTGGTGGCCTGGAACACAAAATGGGCATTAAAGGCTCCGCGACCTGCGTGATGAATTTTGAGGGCGCCAAAGGCTGGCTGGTGGGCGAGCCCAACGACGGCATGCGCGCCATGTTTACCATGATGAACGAAGCACGCCTGATGGTGGGTATGCAGGGCCTCGGCCTTGCCGAGATGGCTTATCAGGAAAGCCTTGGATTTGCCCGCGAGCGTCTGCAAGGCCGTTCGATGAGTGGCGCAAAGAACCCTGGCGGCCCGGCCGACCCGATTATTGTGCACCCCGATGTTCGCCGCATGCTGATGCGGCAGAAAGTTCTGAACGAAGGCATGCGTGCCATGGCCCTGTTTGCCGGTCATCAGTTGGATCTCTCGGTTGCCCATCCGGATGAGTTGGTGCGGGAATCCGCCGATGATCTGGTGCAATTGCTGACCCCGGTGGTAAAAGCGTTTCTGACCGACGAAGGTTCCAACAATACGAACATCGGCCTGCAAGTGTTGGGCGGTTCGGGTTTCACCACCGACTGGCCGCTGGAGCAGCTGGTTCGCGATGGCCGCATTGCGCGCATCTATGAAGGCACAAACGGCATACAGGCGCTGGATTTGGTGGGCCGTAAACTGAGCCTGAAAGGTGGACGGCTGGTGCGCACCCTGTTTGGTGTATTTTCAAGCTACCTGAAAGAAAACCCGGAAGCACCCCATCGCGATGAGCTGAAAGGCGCTGTAAGTGCGCTTGAAAAGGCCACTCTATGGCTGGCAACCAACGCGCCAAAAGATCCGGAGCAGGCCGGCGCGGCTGCCACGCCTTATCTGCGCCTGATGGCCCTGACGGTTATTGGCTATATGTGGTCACGCATGGCCAACGTTGCCGGCCAGCAGATTGCAGCCGGGGAGGGCAACAAGCCTCTGCTGGAAAGCAAGCTGGTGTCTGCCCGCTTTTACTTTGAAAAGCTGCTGCCGGAAATTCACTGGTTGCTAAGCGACATCGAAAGCGGCAAGGACAGCCTGATGGATATGGGAGACGATCACTGGGCTGCGTGAGCCTCTAAATCCCGGCGTTTTGAATCAAGCCACGCACCGCGTGGCTTTTTTAGGGGCGATCAATCCACCAAACCCGAAGGCTACTATCTGATCACTGATTTGGTGATGGACAGGCATGTCCAAACTCCCAAGTGTTCTCCCTGACAACCGACACGGCCGATTACTGGGCAAATATATCCTGATAGAACGCCATCGTGCCTTCCCATGCACGATTGGCGGCTTCTTTATTATAAGCCATGGGCAACCCGAACTTTTCACCGGTATCATCAGCCGCTTTGGAGGTGAAGGAGTGCTTGACGCCGGGGAACACAGTCAGGCTAAGGTCTGCACCGGCTTTGGTCATTTCACTGACAAAACCGGTGACCTGCTCCACTGGAACGAACGGATCAGCGCCACCGGTGTAGGCCAAAATCCTAGCCGTAACTGCGCCCTGTTCGGGCTGGATGTCGCTACCCAGTGATCCGTGCAGGCTGACGACGCCGTCAAGATCGAGGCCGAGCCGCGCCATGTTAAGCACGACAGCACCACCAAAACAATAACCCTGGGCCGCAATCCGGGATTCGTCAACCGTTTCATGGTCCTGCAGAATGCTCATGGCCTCGCGGAAGCGGGCTTCGAGTGCCTGTTTGTCGCCCATGGTGGCCTGCATGAATTTCTTGGCGTCGTCAGGATGTTCGGCCAGCTTACCGGTGCCGTACATGTCCAGTGCAAACGCAGTATAGCCCTCTTCAGCCAGCCTTTCGGCCTGGCTGCGGGCAAATTCGTTGTGGCCCCACCACTCGTGAACTACCAGTATTCCCGGGCGCTCGCCCTCAACATCGTCGTCATACACCATATAGCCGGTGAACGAATCACCATCGACGGTATACTCCACTGTTTCAGACACTATCTCGGCAAAGGCTGCCGTAGTGAAAACGAGAGAGGTCGCCGCGGTAAGCGCGAGTCGTTGTATCATGTTCATTATCCGGTTCCTTTTGCTTTGGTTATTGTAAGGCCTGATTGTTCACTATTCATGAGCGGCCGCTCCGTGCCATATTGTCGGGACTGCCTGTTGCCCAGTCTGGCGCTATGAGGTTAGCTACAGACACTTATACGATAACACGATAAATCGGAGGCTCCATGAAGCTGCTTGGCTCGACCACATCCCCTTATGTCCGACGCACCCGGCTGTTGCTGGCGGACCGTCCTTATGATTTTGTGAACCTGGATATCTACGGCGAGGGGCGAGACGAGTTGCGTAAAAATAACCCGGCGCTCAAAATTCCGATGCTGGATGATGATGGCCAGGAAATATACGATTCCCGGGTTATCGCTCGCTATCTTGGGGCTAAGCTGGGCATCGCCGCCCCGAGCTGGGATCAGGAAAACCAGCTAACGTTGATTGATGCGGCTAACGATTCCTGTGTCACGATGCTGTTGTCGAAACGATCCGGCCTCGACATCGAGCAGGATGCGATGTTTTACAACATCCAGCGCGAACGAATCATGACGACCTTGCGTACGTTGTCAGCCATGGTGGATGCGGGCGAATTCACAGACTGGCATTATCCGTCAATCTGTCTGTTCAGTCTGATTGACTGGCTGGATTTCCGGGCTCTTGTCGATTTTGAGGGCATCGAGAGTTTGTTGTCATTCCGGGGCCATAATTTGCAACAACCTATGGTCGCGGAAACGGACCCCCGCAAAGCCTGACTTCTTTGCGACCAGCGTGGCGCGCCCGCCACCGCGATCAATCCACCAAACCCAAAGGCTACTATCTGATCACTCGAGTGTACCAGCCCGAGGCAGCCTGCTAATTTCCCGCTTAGTATAAACGTGCGCGATCACAGAACTGACCATCACCACAATCACGATGGTGTAGAACATGGACACCATGGGATAGTCCCAAAGCACAATCAGCACATAATTGATGATTGCTGGTATCACCAGTTGCCTTGCAATACCAAGGTACATCGGGAACATGGGCTTGCGCATTGCCTGCAGCACAGCCACGCTTTGGAATAAAACCACATACGCATAAAACGCTAAAGCATCGATCCTGAGATAGGTTACGCCGGTGTTCTTGATTGCATCTGTGTCGGTGAAAAAACCCATCATAAGCGGAGACAAAAAGTACATAACAGGTATTGAAACCACTGCCATAGCTAGCCCAATCAACAAACTCTTTTGATAAGTCTCTGCCACGCGCGCATTGTTGCCTGCGCCTAAGTTCTGACCGGCAATCGCCATAACCGCACTGTTTAAACCCAATGCGGGCAACAATAGTAGTTGTTCGAGCCGTAAGCCCACTGTGTAACCTGCCACGTGATGGCTGCCAAACTGCCCAATGAGCGCCACGGTAATGAAACTACCCAGAACAATAGTGAGTGTATTGAAGCTGGCGGGCAGCACTTGTTTGAGCAAAGCTTGCCACCGAGGCCAGTTGAACGCCGGTCTTATGCGTATGTTCAACCGTTTAGCAAGCACTCGTAACAAGTAAAGTGCAGTCGCTATTTTAATAGTAACGGTCGCTAATGCTATGCCAGTCACGCCAAGCCCAAGGCCGAACGTGAAAAGTGGGTTTAATGCGAAGTTCGCAAAAAAGCCAATGCCCAGTGCGTTGCGGTTGGACTTCGTATCGCCCAGGGCCATCAAAGCACCCGCGGCACCAAAAGAGAGGGTGAAGCCGATAGAACCTGCCAATGTTACCCACAAATATTCCATGGCTAACGGCTCAATATTCGGCTCTGCTCCCAGTAATACGACCAATGGTCGCGCCGCGAAAGCCCCGAGCAAAAAGGATAAAACACTGAATCCAATGGCCATTCCAGTGACGTTGTCGATCCAGTGCTTGATCTCACTTGTGCCACCCTTTATGGCACCTTTTATGCCGGCCCGCCCAACCTCCGGTGCAATCATGGCTGACGCACCCGCCTGTATCCCGAGACCAATGGAGAGTAAGAGGAAAAACACGCTGCCAGCTATTGATAAGCCCGCCAGTGCATCGTCACCCAGGTAGCCCGCGAACCAGATGTCTGTGAGGTTGTACAGGGTGTTGAACACCATTCCCATTGATGCCGGGATTGACAGCCTTACCATGTGGGCTAAGACCGAGCCTCTCGTAAGGGAGGGTGAGGACTGGGCGTACTTCAAGACGAATTTCGAATAATAAATATGATTGAACCTGATAAGCTCAGCAGCGCTTGTTTTACTGAGCTCTTCACGCTTACATTTCGCCTGTTGCTATGGGGAGTGTTAAAAACCGTCATAGAGGATACATATTCAAGCACCATCATGAGGTGCTCTGTTTTCATCCCGGACGGGCACCGTTAAGCTATCTCTAAACCAGCCGGACGGCCAAAGTTGGGTCGAAATCTATCCACTTGCTATTTTCCAGTTTGCCTTCGGCCTGTTCTATATCTTTTGCCTGATTTTTGCGAAGAAGGTCAATCACTTGCTGTGTATCCGATTGGCTTACATTCACCGCCAAGTGCATGCCGGATTTGCGTTCCGTTATGCGGTTGTCTGGTTCCGCTTTGTCGGGTTTATCCGTTTCCGCGGCCTCATCCGTAGAATGTAAAGCGCCTGCCAGTGACCCTGTGTAAGCTCCCACGCCACCTCCAATCACGGCACCAACAGGGCCGGCTACAGAGCCTGCAGCCGCTCCCGCTACGGACCCTACACCGGCGCCTGCCCATGCGCCGGTGTCAGCATTTTTGGCGCCTGAAGATGCACCTTCATCGCCACCAACGGGGTGGGTGGCATGCTGACCAGCGGGATTAACAAAGAAAATCGATAACGAATCGGCTTCAAAACCCGCGTCTTGTAGCGCCCGATGTGTGTGGTCTGCGCTTTCTTGAGCGTCAAAACGTCCGGCAATAATGTGTCCCATGATAAATTTCCTTTTATTATTCGCTCTGTATATCAGTGCTTAGGTTAGCCAATTAGATAAACGTTGGATACATGCCAATGGATCAGTTACCGATAATTGGTGTGGATAGAAAGGCACAGGTAATTTCGAGCTAATTCATTAGGACTCCGGCTCAAGAATCTTGCGTGCTGCTGCGGATTTATAGAAAGCTGACAGCCGCCGCCGTACCAGAGCTTCGATATAGCCTTCTTCTTGAAGCACGCCTATGACCGGGATGGCCCAGGCTTCCGCTTCTGCCATGATGACCTTACGGGTAACGCCGAGGTCTTCCAGCAGATCGGTCAGTGGTCGACCACCGTATTTCGCAAACAAGTGCGCAACCACCGCTCGGGCGCAGCCCTCAAAGTAGTCGGTTTTGCGGAACTGCAGCCAGAACTCATAGCCCAGCGCCACAAAGTCCTGTAGCTGAACTGCACCCAGCCCTCCTTGCAGATCGGCAAGCGTTTTATCCTCCACGTCTGCCCAGGCAGCCAGAACCGTTTTGCGCACTTCTTTGTCGGATATCGCGCCCTGCAAAAACTGTTCGCTACGGCTAATCAGCCCTGGCAGGCTCTCTGCAAGCCACGCTTTCAAGCGGCGCTCAAAGGTTTCATCAAGCCCTGGCACAGCCCTGTTTGCCATGCGCTTGCCAAACTTCATCATCGAACCAATGCCGGGCACCGACTTGGTAATCAGGTTGTCTTCATACAGGTAATTGACCACGCCGTGGTACACCATGTTTGAAATCAATTCCTGGTAAATCGGGTGCGCAATAATCTCACTGATTATCCGCTCACGTTGGTGCCTTAGCTCTAGCGCCGCATCCAGAAAGCCGGTCACTTGGTCTTGGGTGACAATTTGCCCCAATGTGGTTGATTCCTGAATCGGCGCGTTTAGAACTTCGGTTGCCATCTCGGCCGCCAGTTCTGGGACGCCTGCGTTTAGTTCCATGTTCACAACAACGCGCTGAAGGGTGTCTGCCACCTGGTTTTCCGAGGCGATGCGATTCAGCGTGATACTGCCCGCGTGATCAAGAAGCTCATTAACCTCTTGCTTCAAAAACTTGCGAAGCTTTGCGCCCTTCAGTGAGGCAACCTCATGCTTCACGTGCAATTCAAGCAGTTGGCTGGCTGTATCGTTGTTGAGCGTGGGCATGGTGTTGGGTGCCTTGTTGATGCGATTGAACAGTGTAAACCAGGGACAGATTTAAAATCTGTCCCTATCTTAAGGATTGGTGATGGACAGGCACAGTTTAACCTGCCGGTGAAACTTATCCTCCTTTCGCGTGCCGAGTAACAGCCCGTGGATTGAAGGAGTCCATTTGCGATGACCACATGCAACGTAGAACATCTACGTTGAGATACTGCATCAACGGCTGATGCAATCAGCCCTTTTGTCCAGGTATTCAGTCGACGGTTCGTCGTTTTACCGTAGCTGCGCTTGCGGGCGATGGGTGAGGTCAAGTCCTCACAAACCACCATCCCAGCTTTGTCTATGAGCTGATGCGCTGCCGTGTACACAAGCGTTGTCAGCTTGGCGACTTGCATGGCCTGTCGCTTGTCGAGCTTTTTGCGCCCGAGCCCGCTTGAAATCAGTCGTCCGCCTTATCCGCAGTTTTGCGCTCCAGCAGAAGCGGCACCAGATGCAAGATAATCAATGCCAGCAACGTAGTCATAATGGCTATCACTTCCTGGCCCAGACCTATCGCGACACCCATGGCGGCCGTCAGCCACAAACCAGCCGCGGTCGTCAGACCCCGGATATTGGACAGCGACGCACTCTTGATGATGGTGCCCGCACCAAGAAAGCCGATGCCGGCCACCACACCTTGAATAACGCGACTCATTGCGTCATTGAAAGTGCCGGTGGGATCTGCGCCGATGACAAACAACGCGGCGCCCAGGGACACCAGCATATGGGTGCGCAAGCCCGCGGCCTTGCCCTGACTTTCACGCTCATAGCCGAGCACTCCGCCGAGCAAGACAGCCAGCACCAATCTCACCCCGACGCGTGTGTTCTGCTCGATATCGTTGATATCCGAAAACTCCGCGGCGACGGTTGCGACAATCACTTCCCATACGGACATCCTGTTACTCCTTGTATTGCACTGCACTGCAGGACGGGCGCTGAGCTCGCGCCCGTTACATGTGAAAGGTAAAATGCAAGAAGGTTTCGGCCCCATGGGCGATTCCTGCAGGAACCCCGATCGCTACAGTCAGTCTATACCCTGTGCCGCGGTATCAAAGCCTACAAGGCCAGCCGTGATGCCAACCAGACCAGCATAAACATGGCCACACGACCAGGTCTCACTGCCGACAAGCGTGAGACTACCGAACACCCTCTTCCATCCATACCAACGCCGATGGTAAGGCAGTTCAGATCGGCGCCAATGGCGATGCGATCTTCAGGCGTTTAATGTTGGCGATCGGCCGTTCCGATCTGGCCGGGGACCCTATGCTGAACGACAACGCCGGCCGTGACGCCCGGCGAGATGAACTCTACGCAGTGATAGATGCCTGGGTGGGATCGTTAGAACAATCGGTGGTACTTGAAACACTGGCGAAGGCTGAAGTCCCCGCAAGTAACAGACTGAGCATGGACAGGCATGGGACCCTGGTTGGCAGGCGACCCTGGGAAAGTGCAGGCCAGGGACAGATTTGAAATCTGTCCCTTATTGAAAAGGCACGGACCTATTTATTGGGCGCTTAAACAGCAAAAAGCCAGCAATAGCTGGCTTTTGTCTTTACTGAAGAATAAATCAAGAAAAGATCAGCGGCCTTTCACCTTCTTCATCACGAATACAGGTGGGCAGCCCCATCTGGTTAAGCAGGTTCAGAAAAGGTCGGGGTGGCAGTTCTTCCACGTTGGCCATGGTGCCTATATCCCAGGTGCCATCAGCAATCAACAGGGCCGCAGCCACTGGGGGAACACCTGCGGTATAGGAAATGCCCTGGCTACCCACTTCTTCGTAAGCGGCTTCATGGTCGGCGACATTGTAAATGAAGACCTCCTTCTCCTGGCCGTCTTTCTGACCTTTGACTAGGTCACCAATACACGTTTTGCCCGTGTAATTTGGCGCCAGGGAAGAAGGGTCGGGCAAAATGGCTTTCACCAACTTCAAGGGAACCACCTCCAGGCCTTCTGCCGTTTTCACGGGTTGCTCAGACAGTAATCCCAGGCTATTGAGTACCGTGAACACCGTAATATAGTGCTCACCAAAACCCATCCAGAAACGAATGTTGGGCACATCCAGGTTTTTGGACAGTGAATGAATTTCATCATGCCCGGTCATGTAGCTGGTATGTTCACCCACCACAGGCAGATTATCTGTGCGCTTATTCTCGAACATCTTGTTTTTGGTCCACTGGCGATTCTGCCAGGACCAAACGCGCCCGGTAAATTCACGGAAGTTGATCTCGGGATCAAAGTTGGTGGCAAAATAACGGTCATGATCCCCGGCATTGATGTCGATAATGTCGATGGAATCAACCGTGTCAAAATATTCACCAACCGCCAGCTTGGCATAGGCATTAACGACACCCGGATCAAAGCCCACACCTAGAATGGCCGTGATCTTGGCCTTTGCAAATTCATCCTTGCGCGTCCATTCATAGTTACCGTACCAGGGCGGCTCTTCGCAAATCTTATCCGGCTCTTCGTGAATGGCGGTGTCCAGATACGCAGCGCCGGTATTGATGCAGGCGGTCATCACCGACATATTGATAAAAGCCGAGCCAACATTGATAACAATCTGGGATTCTGTCTGATAGATCAGTTCTTCAGTGGCGGGGATATTCAGGGCATCCAGCGCAAAGGTTTGAATTTTGCCGGGCACTTTCATGCTGCCTTTTTCTTCTACGCTTTTAACAATGGCATCACACTTGGATTGAGTACGTGAAGCCAAAGTGATTTGGCCCAGAACGTCATTATTCTGAGCGCATTTATGGGCGACCACCTGAGCAACGCCCCCACCTCCGATAATCAAGACATTTTTTTTCATTTCCAGACAAAACTCCACTGTTTAAACTGCTGTGCATTCGTTGAGAGCGAGATGTTGTCAGGTCATGCCGCCTACGGCAAACTCTACGACAATGCCTGCACAAAATCCTCATAGCTAAACGACTTGACGAGCTCGATACGTCCATCCAGTTGTTTAACCGCAATAGATGGCATCTTCACGCCGTTAAACCAGCTTTTCTTGACCATCGTATAGCCTGCTGCATCCTGAAAAGAGAGGCAGTCACCGATCTGCAAAGGCTTTTCAAACTGAAAATCGCCAAAAATATCACCGGCCAGGCAGGATGTTCCACAAACCTGATACGTGTAATCACCACGATTGGGCTCAAGCTTCGCGCTTTCCCGGTAGATCAACAAATCCGGCATATGGGCTTCAATAGACGAATCAACAATCGCCAGGTCTTTGTCGTTGTTGAGCAGGTCAAGAACAGTGACTTCCAGGCTGGTAGAGTTGGTAATGGCAGCCTCGCCGGGTTCCAGATAAACCTGCACAGCATAACGCTCAGCAAAGGCCTTCAGTCTTTGGCAGAAGCGCTCCAGAGGGTAGCCTTCTCCGGTAAAGTGAATGCCTCCACCCAGGCTGACCCAGCTGACTTTCTCCAGCAGGTGTCCAAAGCGTGTTTCGATGACCTGCAGGAGTTCATCAAAGCGCTCGAAGGAGGCATTTTCACAGTTGTTGTGAAACATGAAGCCTGAGACCTGATCCACAACGCCGGCGATTTTTTCCGGGTTGTGCTCACCCAAGCGGCTGTGCGGGCGGGCCGGATCGGCAAGGGTGAAATCCGAGGAACTAACACCGGGATTGACTCTCAAACCCCGAGTTTTTTTTGCAGATGCTTCAGAGAATCGCTGCAGCTGACTGATGGAGTTAAAGATGATTTTATCGCTGTGAGCCAGCACTTCTTCAATTTCATCATCAGCGTAGGCGACACTGTAGGCGTGTGTTTCCCCTGCAAATTTTTGCTTACCCAGTTTGACTTCATTGAGAGAAGAAGACGTTGTGCCATCCATATACTCTTGCATCAAGTCAAAGACACCCCAGGTGGCAAAGCACTTGAGCGCCAGCAAGGATTTAGCACCGGATTCTTCCCGCACCCGGGCAATGATTTCCAGGTTACGCAGAAGTTTGCTTTTATCGATCAGATAATAGGGCGTTTTGAGCATTTTCTTCCCCCAAAAACGCGAGATTATATACGATAAACGCTCTTGGTCATCACTTTTGACATCTGTTTGCACCAACATCCGGTATTCAAGGACTTTTATTATGGAAACACTACTGATCATACTGGCGGTGCTGTTTGTGGCGCTGATCGTTATTCTGCCGCTGGTTGAGAAATATGCGCCGAAAGGTGAATCCCGTGATTATGGCAACATCACGCGGTTCATTTTCCCGCTGATGGCCGTGTTGATTTTGGCGCAAATGATTCGGCATTTCTTTTTCTGAGTTTCAGGGCAAATCACAGCCGATCTCAGTCTTCCATTTTCGCTTTATATTCCCCAGAGCTGGCCGCGCCGTTGAGCCTGGCCCGTTTGAGCATGGCGTTCTGGGCAGCGTGTTTGTTGTCCAATTTGCCGGCCCAAGCTTTCTGTGCCGTTTCTTGCAGAGCACGCCCATAAGAAAAACTCAGGCTCCAGAGTTGCTGGCCAAAGCTGTTCATCGCGTTCAGATTGAGGGTAGCTTCTTCGGGAGTCTGTCCGCCGGACAGGAAGTTAATACCCGGAACGGCCGCTGGAACAACCCTGCGTAATACCCGCAAAGTGGCTTCTGCGACTTCTTCCGGAGATGCTTTCGCACACGCTTTGCCGGGCGTTACCATGCTTGGCTTCAGGATTATGGTTTCCAGTTGCACGCGGTGGCGGCGCAGGGCGTTGAACACCTCCGCAATCACAGCTTCGTTCACTTCTGCAGACCGCTCGAGAGTGTGGTTGCCATCAATCAGAACCTCTGGTTCTACAATGGGCACAATACCTTTGGACTGGCAAAGCGCGGCATACCGGGCCAGCATTTCAGCGTTGGCTTCCACCGCCTGGCGTGAGGGCAGTGTGTCCGAAACGTTGTACACAGCGCGCCACTTGGCAAAACGGGCGCCCTGGTTCTTGTAGATTTCCAGCCGGTCATCCAGGCCGTCGAGGCCATAGGTTATTTCGTCGTCCGGGGCATTGATCAGGGGCTTTTTTCCTGTATCTACCTTGATGCCCGGCACAATTCCCTGGCTTTGCAGTAGCTTGGTGATGGGTACATTATCCAGGCTGTTCTGGCCCAGGGTTTCCTCAAAAAGAATCACACCGCTGACAAATTCTCCAAGCCCGGGTGTGGAAAAGATCAGGCTGCGGTACTCCCGGCGTTTATCTTCTGTGGATTCAACACCCACCGCCTTGAAGCGTTTTGCGATGGTCGGGTGGCTTTCATCCGCAGCAAGAATCCCCTTGCCTGGCTGAACAAGATCCTGAATCGTTGAACGTAATTCCGCGTGAATATCCATGCCCGCTCCTATGCCATAGTGAATGTTTTAATCTTTCTCGGTTTTCTTTGCTCAACAGTATAGTCCGCTCCTCGGCCATGGGCGCTGAAGTGTCGCTCACATTCAGGGTAGGGGACAGATTTGAAATCTGTCCCCGGATTCAAAGCTCAGCTCGGCTCCGGCTGGGTGTGCAGGTGAATATCACGCCGCGGGAACGGAATGTCTATGTTCGCTTTTGTTAAGGCCTTTGTGATGGACGCGTGAAGTTCGTGAGACAGCGGCATCATGTCTACTAACAGGTCTCTTACAAACACCCAAACCTCAAAATTAATGCAGCTGTCGCCAAATCCGACGCAGAAAACCGACGGTGCCGGGTCATCTACAACGCGCTCGTTAGTTTGGGCAACGTCGGTAAGTATGGCCTGAACTTCGTCTACGTCAGAGCCGTAAGCGACACCCACCTTCACAACGATTCGGGTAATCGGGTCTGACAGAGTCCAGTTTGTAAGTTCTTGAGTGACGAAGGTTTTATTGGGAATGATCTGCTCTTTGCGGTCCCAGTCGAGCAATGTGGTTGCGCGAATGCGTATGCGTGACACAGTGCCGGTAACGCCGCCAATGGTGACGGTGTCGCCCACTCTTATAGGGCGCTCAAAAAGCAGGATAATGCCCGATACAAAATTGGCGACGATTTCCTGAAGCCCGAACCCAAGACCAACTCCCAGGGCCGCTATCAGCCATTGCAGTTTCGACCACTGAACACCAATCACCGCAAGGCAAAACACCACGCCCATAAGCACGACTACATAAGTGGTAATGGTTGTAATGGCATAACCGGAGCCAGGTTGAAGATGCATTCTGCTCAGAAGGGTGACTTCCAGCGTGCCCGGAAGGTTTTTTGCGGCAATAACGGTGCCCGCAGCAATCAGCACCGCCAGCAGCGCATCTGCCAGCGTAATAGGCAGTGGGTCACCACCGTCCAGGTCGGTTGCAATGGTCCACAGGGTGATGTCGTTAAACAGTTGCAGGGCGGGAATAACATCGGCCCACAGAAACAGAAGGCCGGTCAGGGCTAGCACGAAAACCATAACCCGGAGCAGGGAAGAGCTTTGCTGGCTAATGTCTGCAAGGTCCATTTCTGGCATATCCGGAGTCAGTGGAAGTGCGTCGCCGGGTGCGTCGGCCGCTTCTTTGGCTTCCGCTATTTTTTGTTCGGCCGCGCGCTGTTCTACCAGGCGTTCCAGAGTGATCCTGCGTTCACGCACGGAAAGTGCCCGTAAACCCAGGTAATAAAGCACCGCATTAAACGCCAGCCAGCAAATGGAAATGAACAGGCTGCGTTCAAGCTGAAGGGCCGTATAGTGGTAGCCCATCAGCGACGCCATGGCCAGCGCGAGCGGTGTGGCAACCGAGATAATGTGAAGGAAACGCAAAAGCCGGCTGTGGGGTCTGTGCGCTCTTACTGCCGTCATAATGCGCTGAGCGAACACCGCCAGCACAACAGACACAACCATAAACAGCAGGCGGCCCAGGCTGTCATCAAACTGCGCGCCTTCCTGGGTGGAGCCGTAAGTGATGGTTAGAATGGCAACGGGTATAACAAACGCCATAAGAATGGGGAGTGACCGGCGAATAACCTTCAGGGAGCCGGCGTTCCAGTGGAAATGGCTTTCCCCAAGCCCATGCTTACGGGCAACGTTTCGTATAAGAGCCAGTAAAAACATAATGAAGGCGGCCGCGGTAAAACCTTTGGATAAAGCCGAAAAGAACGCGGCGCCTTCCATAAGAACAAGCGCCGCCAGGGAGAATACAAGAACGCCGGGCAGCGCCAGCAGAATGCTGTTCATAAGCGCAAGCAGGGTAGACCCTGTAAGGTCGCGTCCTACATTGCCAATAAACTGGCCGTTGGCGGCCAGATTTTCTTTGATCGCCTGCCGTTTGAAAAGCAGCACGATGAGCAGCATTGCGATCAGCCCAATGCGGCCAGCACGTTCAGCCAGCGACGCGGAAATGGCTTCTTTCAACGGGGCATATTTGAGCTCTGAATGCAGCCACTGGATTGCCTGATAAAGTTCACCGAAGGTTTCGGTGCCCACCCTTGAGGCGCTGGGAAGCCAAAATAGCCTTTGTTGCAAAAGCGTCTGGTAGTCCAGAACCTGGTCCTGAAGTGCGGTCGCGGTGCCGTAATAATCGTTCAGCACGTCGATATGCTCGGTAACCGATTTGTGGAGCGCCCGCAGTAAATCTGACCGGCGGCTGCGCAGTTGGCCCCTTACATCGTCGCCGGGCCCGGTAATGGCTTCGAACTCTTCAAGCTTGAGCTGCTCCTCCCGCGCTGCGGAGAGTTTGTCTTGTATGCCTTCAATCAAATCGCTGGCAATACTCTGCCGCTGCAGCCGTTCAAGCCGCTGTTTTAAAAGGCTGGCATAGTTGGAGGTCAGATTCAGCCCCGCGGTTTCAAGCCTCAGTTCGAAGCTTTCGTATTCGTCTTTCAGGCGGCTGAGTAAAGACTCGGCGTAAACCAGCCGTTGGCGGCTGGAGGCAACGGCAATGCGGCGCTGTTCCAGTGAGAGGCCCAGCGCACGGACTTGCTGCTGAATGTCGGCGTTAACGGCGTCTGGCAGTTCAATCTCGGTGGTTGCATCGGAGCCGGTCTGCAACTGCGGTTGCACTGCCGGGCGGGCTTCTTCTGGTTTTTGAGGCGTTTCTTCCGCTTGCTCTGGGGCTTGATTCGCGGCTTTGTCGGTGTCTTCGGCAAGAGCAGACGACGTTGAAAAGCACAGCAGAAACATCCCGACCAGCCATACTGTCAAAAATGCGTGTCGGGAAAAACGTTGCTTCATGAACGTGCGATCCTGGCGGTAAAAGGTAGGGGACAGATTTCAAATCTGTCCCCGGTTTGGCAAAGTTGACCACAGAAAGTTGAATATGGACACGCACCGCAGAGGCGCGCAGGATATAACCAACTTCATTCATTGTGAAATTGTAGCCTAATGACTCTGACTCTTGTTTTTTTTACCGCTTTTATCGTGTTGGCAACGTTATTGCCGTTATGGCGGAACCCCCACTGGAGCGTTCGTGGGTTCGATTTTCCGCGGCTGCAGATCGCCGTGGTGGCATCATTGGTTATTGTGTTTCAGCTGGTGTTTCTAGACTGGAGTAGCATTTTTAGCTGGCTGTTAATTGCGGCCACGGGGCTGTGCCTGGCCAGCCAGTTATGGCGGGTTCTGCCTTACACGCTGCTGTGGCGTAAAGAGGTTAAATCTGCGGCTAGTGGTGATTCGGCGCGGGTTATTACGATTATGACCTCGAACGTGTTAACGCCCAACCGCAACGCCGGGGCTTTGATTGCGTTGGTTAAACAACACCAGCCTGATGTGCTGGTAACCCTGGAATCGGACCAGTGGTGGGAGGACCAGCTTGCGGTGCTGGATGCGGATATGCCGTTTTCGGTGAAATGTCCGCTGGATAATTTGTACGGCATGCACGTGTTTTCCAGGCTTCCATTGCACGAGGCAGAGAAGGCGTATCTGGTGGAAGACGGTGTTCCGTCTGTGCATGGGTTGGTAGAACTCAGGTCTGGCGATAAAGTACGGATTCACTTCGTGCATCCGGCGCCACCCAGCCCCAGCGAAAATGAAGAGTCTTCAGAGCGGGATGCCGAGTTAATCATTGTGGCGCGAAGCGTTGCTGACGATGATCAGCCTACCATCGTGACCGGCGACTTGAATGATGTGGCCTGGTCACCCACTACGCGGCTGTTCCGTAAAATCAGCGGGCTGCTGGATCCGCGGGTTGGCCGGGGCATGTTCAGTACGTTCCACGCGAAGTACTTTTTTATGCGCTGGCCCCTGGACCACCTGTTTCACAGCGAACACTTTGATCTGAAGAGCATTCGCCGCTTACCAGACATCGGGTCTGATCATTTTCCGCTGCTGACAAGTCTTGAGTATGTGTCAGACAGGCGCTCCAAACCGGAAACGCCGGATGCGGATTCGGACGAACGCGGCAGGGCCCGGGAAATCGCCCGGGATGAAGGTGTTAGCAAGCAGGATGTGCCCGAGCCAGGCAAATAGGGCCCAACAAGATAGGGGACAGATTTCAAATCTGTCCCCGGTTCCCAGCTTTATACAAGATGTGCCTGCCCATCACTCCCTCCTCACTCACTCATGCTTTTTCTTTTGACCGTCTCCGCATTGTCATATCTCCCGCCGACACTGTGCTCCAGACACCATCTGTTTTTTCGATGATTGAGAGCAACTAGGAGAGGCATAACATGGCGAAGCACAACGTTGATTCCAAGTATCTGGATCCCGATTATGAGCCGGTTGTAAATCACTCGGGTAACAAAGTATTCGATGATGTGCTGAATGCACGTGTGCAGCGCCGTACCCTGATGAAAGGCGGCGTGGGTGCGGCGTTGGCCAGCATCATGGGTTTCGGCCTTGCAGGCTGCGGCAGCGATAGCAGTAGCGCTAGTGCAGGTTCAGACCCTGATGGCGATAACGTTAGTACAACGGCCCTTGGCTTTGACGCGATCGCCGTATCCACCGCCAATAATGTTGTTGTGCCTGCGGGCTACTCGGCAAAAGCTTTCCTGCCCTGGGGAACCCCAATTACCGGGTCTTACCCGGAATTCAGGGCTGACGCGTCTAACTCTGGCGCCGAGCAGGAGCAGCAGGTGGGCATGCACCACGATGGCATGCACTTTTTCCCGATTGATTTCAAAGCTGGCGGCAACCGCTCTGATGAGGGGCTGCTGGTAATGAACCATGAATACATGAACCAGAAAGCCCTGCACCCTGACGGCCCCACCTATAACCAGAGTGGCATGCGCCCGGCCGATGAAGTGCGCAAGGAAATAGCCGCGCACGGCGTGTCGGTGGTGCATATAAAGCAAGACAGTGCGGGCATCTGGGACATCGTGTTTGGAAGCCCTTTCAATCGCCGGGTGACGGGCAATACAGAAATGGATATCCGCGGGCCGGTTCGTGGTTACCAGAAGCTGTCAACCCGCTTCAGCCCGAATGGCACCCAGACACGGGGCACGCTGAACAACTGCTCGATGGGCCCTACGCCCTGGGGGACCTACCTTGCGGCGGAGGAAAACTGGCACGGCTACTTTGCGAACGGCTCGCAAACGCAGCCACGGGAGCAGACCCGTCACGGTGTTGGCAGTGCTACCCGCTACGACTGGGAACAGGCAGACAGTGGCGAGGACCAGTACGTTCGGTTCAACATTACACCCGCGGCTGCAAGCGCTAAAGACGACTATCGGAACGAAGCAAACACCTACGGTTATATGGTCGAAATTGATCCGTTTACGCCGGAAAGCAAACCTCAGAAACGCACAGCTCTGGGTCGATTCGGGCACGAGGGCGTCATTTTTGCGCCGGTTGAAGAAGGTAAACCCGTTGTCTGTTACTCCGGCGACGACACCCGCTTTGAGTATATCTACAAGTTCGTTTCCTCGCGGCCTTATTATGCGGCAACCGCCAGCGGCTATCTGCTGGATGAAGGCACCCTGTATGTCGCCCGCTTTAACGAAGACGGCTCCGGTGACTGGCTTCCGTTATCGCTTGATAACCCGGATTTTGCGGCCCGCGTGCAGGCTGCACAAGGTTCATCGGTGGGTGCTGTTCTGTTCGAGGGTTTTGAAAATCAGGCGGATGTTCTTTTGAATACGCGTTTGGCCGCCGATATTGCCGGAGCTACGCCGATGGATCGCCCGGAATGGGGCGCGGTTGACCCGAACACGGGCGAAGTTTATTTCACCCTGACCAACAACTCGAAACGCACGGAAGAACAGGTGAATGCGGCCAACCCCAATGCAGAAAATCGCACGGGCCACATTATTCGCTGGAGCGAAGCCAATAAAGACTTTGCCGCAGCTGAATTCCAATGGAATATTTTTGTGTTTGCCGGGGAGCAGGGCACAGAGACGATCGTAGATGGAAAAGTTGTGGTGTCGCTGACGGATGACAATATCTTCAACAGCCCGGACGGCCTATGGTTTGACTACAATGGCCGCCTCTGGATTCAGACCGATGGCTCTGACGCCGCACCCTACCAGAACAACATGATGCTAGCGGCCAACCCCGCAACCCGGGACATCAGGCGCTTTTTTGTGGGGCCTCAGGGTTGTGAGGTAACCGGTGTTGTGACCACGCCGGACGTTAGATCCATGTTTGTGAACATTCAGCATCCGGCTCGAGATTGGCCCTTTGGCACCGAGGGCGATCACCCGCGGGATGCAACCGTCATCGTTACCCGCGACGACAACGGGGTGATCGGCGCCTGAGCGCGCGGCCTGACATGGACAGGCATAAGGCGGCGCAAACAAGATAGGGGACAGATTTCAAATCTGTCCCCGGTTTCATGCCCAGAGTGTGCTTGCCCTCACTCCGTTGGCGTTACATGGCCGCCGTTATACAATCTTGTAACCTTGCCGTCGGCGCCTTTTCGGCGTGTTAACGTCTATCAATTGCTTTCGTTCGGATTGACCGGGCGATGGTTCTGAAACGCAATTCCACCTGAAGGAGGCATAGCGATGTCAGATTCAAACCAGACAATCAATCCGGCAACGGAAGAAGTGATTGAAACCTATTCTTTGATATCCCGGGAAGAAGCCGAAGGCATTGTTGATCAGTGCCACGAGGCCTTTCTGGACTGGCGGAAAACGCGGTTGCAGGATCGCGCGAATGTGCTGCGCAAAACCGCTGAACTGATCCGCGAGCGCAAGAACGATTACGCTGCGCTGATGACCCGTGAAATGGGTAAAACTCTGGCGGATGGCAAGCAGGAATGCGATTTGTGCGCGGCCATTTGCGAGTACACCGCAGATCAGGGCGCCCAGGTACTGGCTGACGAAACCCGTGACATTGACGGTGGCCGTGGCTTGGTAACTTATCAGCCCCAAGGCGTAATTTACGGCATTCAGCCTTGGAATTTCCCGCTGTATCAGGTCATTCGCTACAGCGCCGCTAACCTGATGGCCGGTAATACCGTACTGCTGAAGCACGCCGCCAACGTGTGGGGTATGGCCCTTGAGGTCGAGCAGCTGTATCGCGATGCCGGTTTGCCCCAGAACGCTTTTCGCACGCTGCTGATCAGCCACGACGTGTCGGACGCGATGATCGAACACAAGCGTGTTCGCGGCGTTACGTTTACCGGCAGCCCGGGTGCGGGCCGCGTGGTCGCGGAAAAAGCGGGTAAGGTACTGAAGAAAACAGTGATGGAGCTGGGCAGTAATGATGCCTATTTGGTTCTGGCGGATGCCAATATTGAAAAAGCGGTGAAGTTTTGCGTCCAGGGCCGGGTTAATAACGCGGGCCAAACCTGTGTTGCGGCTAAACGCTTTATAGTTGAAGGCGCGGTTTATGATCAGTTCCGTGACGCCTATGTCGCCGCGATGAAGAACATTACATTTGGCGATCCGACCGACCCTAAAACCGACATCGGCCCCATGGCACGAAAAGATCTGCGGGATGGCCTGCATGATCAGGTACGCCAGTCGATCGACGCCGGTGCCACCTGCTTGTTGGGCGGCGAGATTCCAGAGGGTAAGGGCTACTATTACCCTCCCACAGTCCTGGAAAATGTCACCCCAGGCCAGCCTGCTTACGACGCCGAGCTGTTCGGCCCCGTGGCCGCGCTGATTCGGGTAAAAGACAAAGCCGAAGCGATCGAAGTCGCTAACGATTCTGTGTACGGCCTGGGTGGCGGTATTTTTTCTACAGATGAAGCAGAAGCGACCCGCATTGCCCGTGACGAAATGGACACCGGAATGGTGAATATAAATGGCTACAACATAGCGCTGCCAAACATGCCCTTTGGCGGGGTAAAAGGAAGCGGTTATGGCCGTGAGCAAGGTGGTTTTGGCATGCTCGAGTTTGTGAATGTGAAAGGCGTGATGATCAACGATGGTTGATTGAAGTGAATTGCTGTTAGTCTTAACAAGATAGGGGACAGATTTGAAATCTGTCCCCTTCTTTCTGGCTCCCTCTGGAGCAGCAAGTTTCGGGCTTTATTTCGTTATACGTCGCCGTTTTTTATGAAGGCCTTCAGTGCCACGGCGTTGTTGTGTTCCGTGTCTTTGGCGGCGAACACCAAGGTAAGTCGCTTGTGCTGCTGAACGCACTGCTTGAGTTCTGTAAGCGAATCATTATCTGTAGAGTTCAATTCTTTCAGATAGCGTTTCTGAAATTCTTCCCATTTCTCCGGATCATGATCGAACCATTTTCGCAAATCGGTAGACGGAGCCAGCTCTTTCAACCAGTTTGAAATATTCGCATCTTCCTTACTGACACCGCGGGGCCATAAACGATCTACCAGCAAGCGTGGTCCGTCGGAATTAGCTGCGTCCTCGTAGGCGCGTTTTAGGCGAATTTCGGTCATGGCATCCTCCAATAGGCTTTTATGTAAAGATAGGGGAAGATTTGAAACTTGTCCCCGATTTCACTCATTTCAAGAGACTTTTAAAAAGACTTTTTAAGGACAGGCACGGCTCAATCCTGCTATCAGCATAGCTCGCGAACGCGCATAGCAGGGCTGATTGATGACAGGCACGACGGTAGGTGGGCAAATCTTAATGTAACTATGTCAATCGCCGCTGATCTGGCGTAATCGGAAGTGTCGTATATACTCATGTAATCAATAGCAATAATAATAGGTGGTGCTCATGCTTCTTTCACACGCTTTTGGATTATTTACGAAACCGGATGCCGAATGGGCTGCCATTCGCAAAGAGCACGAAACACCCCGCCGGCTTTATGTTGCCTACGTATTGATTCTGGCAGCGATTGCACCAATTTGTGCTTATATATCAACGGCTATTTTCGGTTGGACAGTGGGCAGTGAAAGAATTGTCAAGCTCACCGAAATCAGTGCAGCCCAACTTAGTGTATTGACTTACATTGCCATGCTGGTAGGGGTTTTCGCTCTGGGTTACGCCGTAAACTGGATGGCCAAAACCTACGGTGCCAAGGAAGAAGTAACGCCGTCTAACGGCATTGCACTGGCCGCTTATTCTTGCACGCCGATGTTTCTCGCAGGCTTTGCCTTGTTGTACCCGGTGCCCTGGTTTAATGCCCTCGTGTTTCTGGCCGCCGCCTGTTACGGCGCCAAGCTGATGTACGATGGGCTTCCCATCGTGATGGGGATTGATCAAGACAGAGCCGTATTTTATGGCGGCGCACTACTGACTGTGGCTCTTGTTATTCTGGTGGCGACCCGCGTGGGTTCGGTGATTATCTGGAACTTTGTAGCAGCCCCTGTTTTTGTGGGGTAGCGCGAGTCAACATTAAGTAAATCCGCGATTAATGCATTAAGCCCCGAAGCTTAAAACTTCGGGGCTTAATGCTTAATGCTCAGTCTTTTTAGCGCGTCTCAATATTTCCGTCTTTATCTGAAATAACGATTTCAACGCGGCGATTCTGCTGGCGCCCGGATGAGCTGTCATTGCCAGCCACCGGGTATTGTTCGCCATAGCCTTTGACTTCAACGCGTTGGGATGCTATGCCCTGATTTATCAAAGCGTTTCTTACCGATTCAGCGCGGCGCTCCGACAGTTGCTGGTTGTAAGAGTCGGCACCGGTGCTGTCTGTATAGCCCTCAACCCTCACCCGGCGGTCTTCATACTCGCGCATAAATTCAGCCAGGCGGGCTACAGTTTGCTCACCGGCAGATTTTAGGTCGGCTTGATCCAGATCAAACAGCACATCGCCAAGAGTGAGCACCATGCCGCGATCGGTCTGTTCTGCCTGCAGTTCGGCCATGCGTTGGCGCAGCGCTTCTGCTTCGCGGCGGGCAGCTTCTGCTTCGCTGCGGGCTGAATCGGCATCGCCGGTCTGCTCTGCCAGCATTAGCTCGCGCCGGCGCTCCTCGGCCGATTCAATCTGGGTTTGCAGTTCTGCACGTTCACCCTGCTGACTGGCGATTTGTGCGTGGCGGTGGGCCATGTAGGCGGCGTGTTCAATCAGGCCGTTGTCGGCGCTGTCTTTCAATAACGACTCTGCGCGGTCGAGCTGGTCCCGCGCACTGCGCAACTGGGTGTCGCCACTGCGTGCTACGGCAGGATCATTCTTGACGCGGTCGTAGGAAGCGCGAGCTTCGTCAACTTTCGCATTTTGCGGTGATGTGGAAGCACAGCCGGTCATCAATACAGATAAGCCTATGGCCAAACCTAACGTTATGTTGCGTTGTTTCATCACTGTCCCCTTTGGCAATGGCGATTACTGGCTCTGATTAATGCGCTGGCGCAGCGCTTCAATATTGTGATTTACCTCTTCGACCGCCTGGCTGGCCTTGGCGGTTTCAGCGCGGGCTCCGGCTAACTGCGCATCTACCGAGGCCTTTTGCAGCAAGCGTTCGGCGTTCTGATATTCTTCTTTTTCAATCAGATCTTTGGCGTCGGCGACTTTATTTTGCGCGTCGTTTAAAAGTACTGGCTCGTACTGCCGGGCATCGGCAGCCACCGCTTGCTGTAAGGCCGACTCGGCGCTTTGCAGGTCGGCATCCGGGCGTTCACCGGGACTTGCACAACCACCCAGAGCCAGGGCAAGGCCCGCTAGCAAGGCAGTTTTGCCTGAGCGAAGCGTTATTAAGCTGTGTTTTTTCATGCGTACTCTCCTGTTAGGGATAGGCAAAGGATGCAGAATTAAAGCCATTCGCATCTAATAAAAGCCTAGCAGCCTATTGGCAATACACCATGACTGATTGATAATAATAGCCTCAGTAGCGAGTGTGTAAGCTACGGTTTTTACATTCATCAAGGTGAGACATGCGTTTATGACGTCGTTATGGACAACCGTTGTTTTAGCAACGCTGGCTGGAGCAGCTATTCCAATTGGCGCGGTGCTGGCAAAATTCGAGCACATCGGCCCAAACTGGCTGGAAAGTGAGTTTCGCCACGGGGTAATTGCCTTCGGTGGTGGCGCATTGCTGTCGGCAGTGGCATTGGTGTTGGTACCAGAAAGCGTTGAATTGCTAAACGGTTGGTTGATTGCGCTGGCCATGATGATGGGTGGGCTGGGATTTGGCTTGCTGGATGTGTTGCTGGCGAAGGCCCAGAGCTCGGTGTCGCAGTTGATTGCGATGCTGGCGGATTTTATACCGGAAGCGCTGGCGCTGGGGGCAATGTTCGCGGTGGGTGGCAAGGGCGGGATGCTGCTGGCGTTGTTGATTGCGGTGCAGAATTTACCAGAAGGCTTCAATGCTTACCGTGAAATGACCGCAGCGGAGGATCCGGTGACCATTCATCGCGGCCGCAAAGCCCAGGACATGAAGGACAAAAAAGTGCTGCTGATGTTCTGCTGCCTGGTGCCGTTGGGGCCGGCTGCAGGCATTGTCGGGCACGTGTGGTTGGCGCAGTACGATGCAGTTCTGGACTTTATTATGCTGTTTGCGTCTGGCGGTATTTTGTATCTGGTGTTTCAGGATATTGCTCCGCAGGCAAGGTTAGACAAACACTGGCTACCGCCTATGGGCGCGGTTCTGGGGTTTCTGTTCGGGGTGTTGGGGCAGTTGGCGATAGGTTGATAAAAAAGCTGGCAAAGGCTTCTAATTGCTTGATGCCCTGAATGTCGCTGGCCATTAACGGCAATTGCAGAGTGGCAACGCCCTGCAGCCGGCTGGCGATATCTTCAAGCTGTTGCTGCTGGCGCTGATAGCGGGAAGACCAGAAAGGGTCATCGCCTGGGTTTGGCATAATGCGGTTGATAACGGCACCGGCGATCGGAATGTTGGAATCGTGCAGCGACTGAATGGCGCGCTGGGTTTCCAGAATTGGCAGTTTTTCGGGAGTCAGTACGAACACGAACGCGGTGTTGGCGGCGTCGTTCAGGGTGCGGCGGGTGCGATGAAACAGGCGCTGGCGCGCCAGCAGGGTTTCGGTCAGCTCGGCGCTGCGCGGGTCCATGCCCTCGGTGGCGTTGGCGGTCGGGTCTTGAAACGGGTTATCCACGCTGCGCGCAGGCGTCAGGTGGGCCAGCGCCTTGCCCAGTTTTTCCGAGCGTTTGTTGTGTTTTAGCAGGCCGTCGGTCCAGGCAGCCATGATTTCCGGCAGCGTTAGCAGGCGCAAGGTATGGCCGGTAGGAGCGGTATCAAAAATCAGCAGGTCGTAATCTTTCTCGCTGTTTTCAATCAGCCGCGCCATACGCTCTAGAATAGCAGCTTCCTGGGCGCCGGGGGACTGGCTGCTTAGCCGCAGTTGGCGCCGCAGCTCGTTGACCTGGTCAGGCCCGGCGTAGCGCCGCATTTGTCGCAGCACGCGGTCCAGATAGGCTTCTACTTCGGCGTCTGGGTCTAGCTCCAGGGCGTCCAGATTGGGCGCCATGCGGGTAATTTCCCCGCCTATTTCGCGGTCAAAGGCGTCAGCCAGGCTGTGAGCCGGGTCGGTGGATATCAGCAATACTCGGCGGCCGCTGGTAGCAGCGGTTACGGCCAGGGCGGCAGCGGTGGTGGTTTTGCCCACGCCGCCTTTACCGCCCACCATAATCAGTTTTCGTTCGGCAAGAAGTGTTGGCAGGTCTAGCATTGGTTGGCTCCGGGTTTGGCAGCGGCGAAAGTGGGTTAGCAGTAGCGCAAACTGGCTAGCAGCATCGAAAATTATCCAGCGGCGAGCGTTCCATGCCCATGCGTGTGTGCCAGTCGTGAAAGCGTTCCAGTAACAAAGGTTGCAGCTCCAGGCAGTACCAGCTGGCAGGGTTGGGTATGCCCATCATCTCGCTGAACACCAGCAGCATGAACAGGTCGTCTTCATCACGTTGGGCGCGGGCAATGGCCGCCCGGTAGGGGGCGTTATAGTATTCAGCGCCGGCAACGCTGACCTGTTGATACAGATACTTGAGTTTGGAAAGTGTATTTTTCACAATGGGCCCTCGTTGATTGGGGCGGGGAGTGCAGAGCTGGCCGCTGCAAATAATCGCAACGGCCAGCTCTTTAGTCGAGTGTTATAAGGTTTAGTAGAACCGAAAACTCAGTTCGCTTCCACTTCTTTAAGCTCGGCTTTGGCCCGCTTCAGGGCAGCAGCGGATTCCAGGGTCACAAACACCGCGGCAATCAGTACCACAATGTCCAGCCCGAACAGGAACCAATCGGCTTTGTCGTAGAAGCCTTTCAGCTGCTGCAGCAGGGCGAACAGGCTCATGGCCAGAATGAACACCAGCGGCGCCATGGTGTAGATGGTGGGCCGGCCGCGGCGAACCAGCATAACCGTAATCACCAGCAAGGTAAGGCCCGCCAGCAATTGGTTGGTGGTGCCGAACAGAGGCCATATCAGCAGCCCGCCGGAACCGTCTGCGCCACCGGCGCCGAACGCCAGTGCCAGGCACGATACGACTGAAAGAAGGGTCGCTGGTAACGGTTTGGCCATCCATTTGATGTTATAGATTTCGCCCCATTCCTGAAAGATATAGCGCTGCAGGCGCAGGCCGGTGTCCATGGTAGTGCCGGCAAACAGGGCCGCCATAACCGTCAGCATGGTGGCTGCAACCGCGATGTCCAGCCCAGTGCCCGCGCTTAGAATGTTGGCGCCGCCGTTAACAAAAGCGAGTACGCCGCCTTGGCCAAACGAGTGGTAAACTGCCTGCCAGTCTTCCAGTGAGGCAAAGCCTGCGGTAGCGGCAATAATAGCGGCCAATGCCAGAGCACCTTCGCCGGTGGCGCCAAAGTAGCCAACAAAACGGGCGTCGGTATCTTTGTTCAGCTGCTTGGAGGTAGTACCAGACGCAACCAGGCCGTGGAAGCCGGAAATGGCGCCACAGGCAATGGTCACAAATAGCAGCGGAATCATCGATGGCGTACCCGGTGGCACGTCTATGTTAATCATTGGTGCAACAACGGTAGGGTTGGCAATCAGTACCGCGGCATAAAGCGCGGCCAGGCCAACAAACAGTTGCAGGCCGTTTATGTAATCGCGGGGTTGAAGCAGTACCCACACGGGCAGTAGTGAAGCAATCGCCGCGTAGATGAACAGAATTATGATCCATGCAGCACTGGGCGACAGGCCAAGGGTGCTTTCCGGCAGCGACACCGGCATGGAGGGGCCAACCCAGATCAGTGCGTACAACGCCACTACACCCACCAGCGACACAATCGGCAAGCTCATCTTGGCGCGGTAAATGGCCTGGCCAATCACCAGGGCCACGGCGATGGCGCCCCACACCGGAACCACGGCACCGGGGTTGTTGATCAGCAGGCGGGCGATAACAACGCCAAACACGCCGTTTACCATCAACAGAACCAGGAAGATAACAATCGAGAAAATGGCGCGGGCGCGATTACCCACCACTTCGCCGGTCAGCGTACCTACGGATTTGGCACGGTTGCGCACGCTGGCCCAGATGGCGCCCAAATCGTGAATGCCAGCAAAAAAGATGGTACCGAAGGTGACCCACAAAAAGGCCGGTAACCAGCCCCAAATAACGGCAATGGCGGGCCCTACAATGGGTGCGGCGCCAGCGACTGAGGTAAAGTGATGGCCCCACAGCACAAATTTGTTGGTGGGCACAAAGTCGATGCCGTCTTCAAATTCGTGAGCCGGCGTTACGAAGGCGTCACTGAGTTTGAACACCACATGGGCAAGAAATTTTGAGTAGACAAAGAATCCCAAGGCCATACCGCCAAGCCCGAGAACCATTAAGATTATGGAGCTCATGGATTATTACCTTTTTTTTAGTTAGCAAACTAGAATTGTCGTCATTAGGCTGGGAGTTTCAAGTATTGAATTGCGACTTTAGACTAAAGTATTAGTTGGCAGTGTAAATCTATGATGTCACTGCAACAGGCCGGGCAGCGGATGCCCGGCCTGGCCAAGGTTGAGAAACGTTTGTAAAAAAGCTTATAGATTGGCTTCGGCGAATTCCGCCAGTGCCGAACGGGGCACGCCTTGCAAGTGAATGTGGCCACCGTGGCGAAAGGTTTTGAAACGTTCGGTCATGTAAGTCAGGCCGGAGCTCAAAGCACTCAGGTAAGGGGTGTCAATCTGCGCCAGATTGCCCAGGCAGATCACCTTGGAGCCGTTACCGGCGCGGGTGATGATGGTTTTAATCTGGTGCGGGGTCAGGTTCTGGGATTCGTCAATAATAATCAGGCTGTGCTGGAAGCTGCGGCCCCGAATGTAGTTCAGGGATTTAAAGTGCAGGGGTACTTTGCTGAGAATGTAATCCACGCTGGCGGTCATGTTTTCGTCATCTTCGTGCAGCGCCTCCAGGTTGTCCACAATGGCGCCTAGCCAGGGCTCCATTTTGTCCGCTTCGGTGCCCGGCAGAAAACCTATGTCTTCGTCTAACCCCTGGGTGCTGCGGGTCGCAATAATGCGCTTGTAGAGTTTGCTGGCCACGGTCAGCTCGATGCAGGCCGCCAGCGCAAGAATGGTTTTGCCAGAGCCGGCGGCGCCGGTCAGGTTCACTAGGTGAATGTCTGGGTCTAGCAGCAGGTTCAGTGCAATGGCCTGATAGATATCGCGGGGAATCAGCCCCCAGACTTCTTCGTTCATCAGGTCATGCTGGTGCAGGTCGCGAATAACCAAGTAGTCGTCGCCCAGCTCGCACACTTTGCCCACAAAGCCCTGTTCGTCCAGCACAAACTCGTTGATGTTCAGCCGTGCCAATTCGCCTTCGCGCTTGAATTGGTGTTCGGTGGCGCCATCCCGCTGCTTTGTTTCTACTTTGCTGATGGTGTCCCAAAAGGAACCGGGGAACTCGGTATAACCTCGGGGCAGCAGGCCTATGTCGTCTACCAACTGGTCATTGTGATAAGCCTGGGCTTCTACGCCAAAGCCGCGGGCTTTCAGCCGCATGTTGATGTCGTTGCTAACCAGAATGATGTCGCGGTTGGTGTGGCGTTCTTGCAGGGCGGCCAGGCTGTTGATGATTTTGTTATCGTTCAGGTGCTCGGGCAGGGCATGGCCGCTTACTGATTCCGAACTCATCAGAATCGACAGCGTTCCCATGGGCTCTGCTTTTTCGCCCCGTGCAATAGGCACACCGTTTTCAATCTGCTTCGGGCTGGCGTCGCCTAACAGCCGGTCGATGGTGCGAATGGCCTGGCGACAATCGGCCGCTACCGTCTGCTTGCCGGATTTCAGGCTATCGAGCTCTTCCAGCACGGTCATCGGAATGATGACCTGGTGCTCTTCAAAATTCAGCAGGGCGCTGGGGTCGTGAATCAGAACATTGGTGTCTAGCACGTACATCTTGCGGCGTTCTTGCGATGCTGCGGGCATAAGGGGCAGTACCTCTAATACTGGTGAATCGGGTGACGGATACAGGCTGGCCGGATCACTCTTGCATTGCGCAGCGCTGGGTCATATCGCGATCGGCAATAATTTTCAGAAGATCATAAGTAGTTATAATTCCTGTTATTTTTCCATCAAGGGTGACAAATATACGGTGCAGATGCTCGGCCATCATGGTTTTGGCAATTTCGCGCACCGGCGTGTCTTCGTCAACCGACAGCAAAATAGGGGTCATTATGTCTCTGACCTCCACCGGCAGTTTGCCCATACCCTCGTAAATAACCATGCGCAAACGGCGGGCCTCGCGGGCTTCGTCCTCCGTCAGCCGTGCCTCGGTCTCTGGGCGGCTGGCGTTCCAGCGAAATTCGGTAATATCCTTCAGGGTGACTATACCGATAATGTCGCCGCTATCGTCGGTCACCGGGCTACCAGCGATTTCGTTGTCGGTCAGAAAGCGGGCCAGCCTGTCCATAGTCCAGGATTGGGGCACCGCTTTGATACTCGGGGTCATTATCTCGCGTGCAAGCAACAGCATGGTTCAGGCAGCCTATTTTTAAAAGAGGGTAAAAGCTTAGCCCGAACCCGTGCCGGCGTCACTTCTCGGGCAGCGTTACGTTCAGCTCAAGCACCGAACAAGTGTCGGTGCGGTCTATCTCTACTTGTACCATGTCGTCGCTGATGTCCACATATTTGCGGATAACCGCCAGCAGTTCCTGCTGCAGCGCCGGCAGGTAATCCGGCTGTTTGCGGTGGCCACGCTCGTGGGCCACAATAATCTGTAGTCGTTCTTTGGCCACGTTAGCGGTATTAGTATTGGTTTTTTTGCCCCTGAAATAGTCCAGAAAACTCATGCTTTAGCCTCCCTTGAACATCCGTGAAAAGAAGCCCTTCTTCTGGGCTGTCATGAAACGGTGTTCCCGTTCTTCCCCCACCAGGCGAGCCACGGCGTCATCATAAGCTTGGCCAGCGTCGGTTTCGGTCTCCAGAATAACCGGTAAGCCTTGGTTAGAGGCGTTCAGCACCACTTGGCTTTCGGGGATAATGCCCAGCAGAGGTATCGCCAGAATTTCTTCCACATCGGCCACCGACAGCATTTCCCCGCGTTCTACCCGAGCCGGATTGTAGCGGGTAACCAGCAGGTGTTCTTTTACTGGGTCCTGGCCCTTTTCGGCACGGCGTGACTTGCTCTGCAGAATGCCCAGAATGCGGTCAGAGTCGCGCACGGATGACACCTCGGGGTTGGTCACCACAATCGCTTCGTCTGCAAAATACAGAGCCATTTGAGCGCCGTGTTCAATGCCGGCGGGCGAATCACAGATGATGTAATCGAAGGTTTGTGACAGCTCGTTGATGACCTTCTCTACGCCTTCTTTGGTCAGCGCTTCTTTTTCCCGGGTTTGCGAGGCCGGCAGAATAAACAGGGTGTCTACCCGCTTGTCGCGGATAAGCGCCTGGTTCAACGTGGCTTCGCCCTGAATCACGTTTACGAAGTCGTACACTACTCGGCGTTCACAGTTCATGATCAGGTCCAGATTACGCAGACCCACGTCAAAATCGATGACCACGGTCTTGTGGCCGCGTTTGGCCAGGCCGGTGCTGATCGAAGCGCTGGTGGTGGTTTTGCCAACGCCGCCTTTTCCTGAGGTTATTACAATAATTCTAGCCAAGGTACGGTTCCTGTCATGCAATGTCGTGGTTGTCGAAGCCGAGTAAACCGGTTACTGCTGGAACACCGGAGTCGGGTCAGGCCTTTTCCAGCGGCGTTACCAACATCAGATCGTCCCTGAGCTGAAGTTGCACGGCACTTTTCCAGCCGCTCCCCTGCAGATCTTCAGAGATTTTATAGTGTCCGGCGATGGACACAAGTTCTGCCTCCAATGACTGGCAGAAGATGCGTGCGTTTTCGTCGCCGTTTACACCCGCCAGTGCGCGACCGCGCAGCGGGCCGTATACATGAATATTACCGGCTGCCATCACTTCGGCACCGGGTTGCACCGGCGCCAGAATCACAAGGTCACCGTCTTCAGCGCAGACTTGCTGGCCGGAACGCACTGGTTGACTGATGATTCTTGCGGGCGTTGACTGGGCTGGCGCAGGTGCAGCTGTTAACTCTGCGACTGGCGCGGTGGGCGAAGTCGTTTCCGCCGTCGGCTGACTGCCGTGTTTTTTATCGCGCTGGCTGTTACCAGGCACTAGCGCCAGCGATGCACCGCGGGCCATACGCCGATGGTTTTCATTACCACCGCGCACGCCCACCACGTGAATATGGTGGCGACGGCAGGTGCCAATGATGCTGAAAAAATCCAGCTCGCTGTCCAGGCCTTCGTATTTTTCAAGACTTATGATCAGCGGGACGTCTTTAAAAAATCCGGGCGCCTGGCTGATTTTGTCCCGCAGCGTGGCTTCAAAATCTTCGCTCTCGAAATAATAAAGTTCCAGAGCTGTCATCGACACACTGGCGCTTTTTAGCTGAAAGCCCTGTTTTGCGCCAGTGGTTGGGGTATCGGTCATTAATGATGGTCCTGCTTGGGGCCGCTCTGATAGCGTTGTTTCCATTCATCGTAGGGCATGCCGTAAATCGCTTCGCGCGCTTGCGGATCCGTCATATTTACACCCTGCTCCTGTGCTGCGGCAAGATACCATTTTGACAGACAGTTGCGGCAAAAATCGGCGAGGTTCATCAGGTCTATATTCTGCACCTCGGTATGTTCACGCAGGTGGCTGACAAGACGGCGGAAAGCGGCTGCTTCAAGCTCGGTGCGCTGGGCGTCTGAAATGAGTTCAGTCATGGTATAGGTGGCCTTTTACGATGTCAGAAAAATGGATAAAAATTCATGTAATGCAGCTTTAGTAAGCGGCTTGCCGAGGACAATCCTGACATTTTGAGCAACTGGAGGTAAGATACAAGGCTGTATGCATATACAGTGGGCGCGGCCAAGCGGGGTTTTATCGGAATGCGCGGAAAACCTCGGCCTTCAGGCCGGGGATGAATAGCGCGGACATCGCAGGTGTCCCTCTCGTTAGCAACATTCTCATTCCGGCGTTTGCTGCTGCTCAATGTACTGGCGAATAATGCTAATGGGTGCACCACCACAACTGCCAGCGAAGTAAGACGGCGACCATAAGGCATTACCCCATAACTTTTTCTTAAGTGTCTCGTACTTTTTCTTCCCGAAAAACGCAGTGCCGCCCGTGCCTAATATCATTGTTTTTTTCCATGGACCAACCATAATTGAGCTATGAAACGCCTTCAAGCATTCAAATTTCAGATTGAACCAAACGGTGAGCAAATCCGCGCCATGCGTCAGTACGCGGGTAATGCTCGCAAGATTTGGAATTTGGCTTTGAATCGTCAGCAAGAGCGACATACGGCCGGTGAAAAATTCACCAACAGCTTTGGCATGAATAAATGGCTGCCAGCGTGGAAGCAGGAATTCCCGTACTTGTGCGACTCTCCCTCACAAACACTGCAACAAGTCACAAAAGACCTGGCCGCTGCGTACAAGAACTTCTTTGAGAAGCGTGCCGATTTTCCACAATTCAAGAAAAAAGGTAGGTCGTCAGACAGCTTTCGCTTTCCGCAAGGTTTCGAGATTGACGAAGCCAATCGACGTATTCGACTCCCAAAGCTAGGCTGGATTCGCTACCGCAAGAGCCGTGGCATCCTCGGACTGGCAAAGAACATCACCGTTTCCTGTGTGGCTGGCAAGTGGTACGCCAGCATTCAGACCGAGCGCGAAGTTGGGCAGCCAATACATCCATCAACGTCGATAGTCGGCCTCGATGCGGGTATCACTCTATTCGCGACGCTCTCTGACGGCACGATGTTCGAGCCGGTCAATGCGCTGCGTACCCGCGCTGCGAAGATGGCAAAGTATCAGCGACGCATGAGCCGCAAGGTCAAATTCAGCCGCAATTGGAAAAAGGCGAAGGCCCGTATCACCCAGTTGCATCAACGGGTTGCTCATACCCGCAATGACTTTCTCCACAAGACATCTAACATCATCAGCAAAAATCACGCGATGGTCGTCATCGAAGATCTGAACGTCACGAATATGAGCAAGTCAGCAAGCGGCACACTTGAGGCACCAAGGCGAAGCGTAAACGCCAAATCCGGCCTTAATAAGTCGATTCTCGATCAGGGCTGGGGCGAGTTCCGCCGCCATTTGGAATACAAGCAGGCATGGCTGGGCGGTGAAGTGTTTGCCGTCAACCCTCGTAACACCAGCCGGGCGTGTCCGGCCTGCGGTCATATTTGTGCAGAGAATCGCAAGACTCAATCGCAATTCGAATGTGTCGAATGTGGGTATGCTGAAAATGCAGACCTCAACGCCGCCATCAATATTTTAAGGGCAGGTCATGCCCGGTTAGCCTGTGAAGTGAACGGTGCGGTAATGCCGTCAGCAACAGGAACCCACCGAAGCGACTCAAGGATGGCTCAATGCCACGCCTGAGCGCAGTAGGAATCCCCGTCCGTCAGGGCGGGGAGGATGTCAAGTCTCAACGCAAGATAATTCACGTAGATTGCGACTGCTTTTACGCCGCCGTGGAAATGCGTGATGACCCTTCCTTGCAAAATGTTCCGCTGGCGGTGGGCGGGCAGGGTGGGCGCGGCGTGGTGACCACCTGCAATTACCAGGCTCGCGCCTACGGCGTGCGTTCGGCCATGCCCGGCGGCGAGGCTCGGCGCCTGTGCCCGGACTTAGTGACCGTGCCGGTGGATATGCCGCGCTACCGGGCGGTGTCGCAGCAGGTGATGGCCATATTGCGCGAGGTAACCGATCTGGTAGAGCCCCTGTCGCTGGACGAAGCATTTTTGGATGTGTCTGACGTGACTGAACATCAGGGCAGCGCCACGCTGATTGCCCGTCACCTGCGCGAGCGGGTCAAGCAGCAAACCGGTATTGTTATTTCCGCCGGGGTGGCGCCGAATAAATTCTTGGCCAAAATTGCCAGCGATTGGGAAAAACCCGACGGCCTGTTCGTGATTCGGCCCCAGGACATTGCCGGGTTTGTGGCGAAACTACCGGTGCAAAAGTTGTTTGGTGTAGGTCAGGTAACCGCGGGCAAGCTCCACGCCATGGGCGCCCAAACCTGCGGCGATCTGCAGCAGCTGGGCGCGGAAATTCTGATAGAGCGTTTTGGCAAGCAGGGTTACCGCTTGCACGAAATGGCCCACGGCCGCGACGAACGCCCTTTGGTGGTGTCGCGCATCGCCAAGTCCCTGAGCGTTGAACGCACCTTTGCTCAGGATTTGCCAGACAAAAACGCCTGTGATGCGGTGCTGGTGAATCTGCTGGACGATTTGCACGCGCGCCTTGTCCGCAAGGCCGAGCACAAGCCCTTGCACAAACTGTTTGTGAAAATCCGTTACAGCGACTTCTCCACCCACACTCTGGAGCGGGTGCGCGAATCCGCGGCGCTGCCCGTTATTGCAGACTATCAGCAACTATTGAATGAACTGATGACAGATACTCAGCGGCCGGTGCGGCTGCTGGGAATGGGTGTAAGGTTTCGGAATGATGAGGCACCGGTCACACAACTGCGTTTGTTTGACTGATCAGGCAGTAAACAGTGGGACAATGTGCGTTGAGACACAGCGCAGAGGCTGAAGTGGACCTTTTGAAACCGCTGAATTAGCCTGGCGGAACCCCCGATTACTGATCTGATGCATTGTTTGGCCGTGCTGCCCGTGTGATGATTCCGTTAACAGAATTCATTATGGGTTAACGGGAACCGGAAAATGGCCGAAAATTGCACGGTGCGAATGGACGACGCAGATGCCTGTGTTGAAGAAGTAATCCGCCGTGTTGGCAACAAGATTATTCTTGGCCTGCCTCTGGGTTTGGGTAAGCCCCTGCGCTTTGTGAATGCCCTGTATCAGCGCGCCAAGCGCGACCCCCAAATCGAATTGCACATTCTCACGGCCCTGTCGCTGGTGAAACCCAGTGGCCGCTCAGCCCTGGAAAAGCGCTTCCTCGAACCTTTCTCAGAGCGCTTGTACGGCGCGATCCCGGATTTAGAATACGCTTTGGATTTGCGGGCCAATAAACTGCCGCCGAATGTGAAAGTGTCGGAGTTCTTTTTCAAGGCCGGCAGTTTTATGCACAACTCGTCCCAACAGCGCCACTATATCAGCCTGAACTACACCCATGCAGTGCGCAATTTGATGGCCATGGGTATCAACGTGGTGGCGCAAATGGTGGCGCCAGGTGATCAAAACGGTGAGCCAGGGCAGGTGAGCCTAAGCTGTAATCCGGACCTGACTCTGGACATTATCCCACTTCTGCGCGCGCGCCAGCGCGAAGAGGGCGTGCCCACCGTTTTGGTGGGTGAGCTGAACCGGCATTTGCCCTGGCTGGGCCGTGATGCCCAGATGCCCGAAGCCGATATAGACTTGGTTTTGGCGCAACCGCAAAGTGATTACCCGATGTTTCCGGCGCCACAAATGGCCATCAGCCCGCCGGATCACCTGATTGGTTTCTATGCCAGCACCTTGGTAAAAGACGGTGGCACCTTGCAGGTGGGTATCGGTTCCCTCGGGGCTGGACTGATCAACAGCACCATTTTGCGCCACCGCCATAACGACGCCTGGAAACGCTTATATCAGCATCTGGACATCGCCGCCCGTTATCCGGCTGTCGATGGTATTGGTGGCACCGGCACGTTTGATCAGGGCCTTTACGGTTGCAGCGAAATGATCATTGACGGTTTTATGCACCTGTTGGAAGCCGGAGTGTTAAAGCGTGAAGTGTTTGCCCACCAGGGGTTGCAGGAGCTGCTGAATCGCGGTGACATCAGCGCGCAGATAAGCCTGAACACCCTGGACGTGCTGCTGCGCGAACACATTATTGCCTCGCCGCTGCGGCTGCAGGATCTGGAGTTCCTGCAGCGATTCGGGATTGTGCATTCCGAGCTGCGTTTGCAAGATGGCCAACTGAGCCTGCAGCAGCGCACCGTGCCCGCCGACATTAACCACCCCGACACCTGCCGGCTACTGAAAGACGGCGGCTTGGGCGACACGCTGAGCAACGGCGTGGTGATGCACGGAGGCTTCTACATCGGTCCCGAATCTTTCTACCAGGCACTGCGTGACCTGTCGCCACAGCAGCGCCGGCGCATCTGCATGACGAGCGTGAACTATATCAATGATCTGTACGACCACCGCTTTGGCAATCAGGCGCTGAAAACCGCCCAGCGCCAGCACGGCCGTTTTATAAACACCACCATGATGTACACCCTGGCGGGCGCGGCAGTGTCTGACGGCCTTGAAGACGGCCGCGTGGTGAGTGGCGTAGGTGGCCAGTACAACTTTGTGGCCATGGGTATGGAATTAGCGGGCGCGCGTTCCATTTTGTGCTTACGCAGCACTCGCAAGGCGGCGGGCAGAGCAGTGTCGAATATTGTGTTTAGCTACGGCCACTGCACCATTCCCCGCCACCTGCGGGACATTGTGATCACCGAATACGGCATTGCCGATTTGCGGGGCCAGTCTGACGAACAGGTTTATCTGCGGCTGATCGCGATTGCCGACGCCCGCTTCCAGGCCGGCCTGCTGCAACAGGCGAAAAAGGCCGGCAAGGTTGCGAAGAGTTTCAAACCGCCAAAAGCCTGGGCCGACAATACACCGGAATATATCCACCAGGCCTTGGCAGCGGTGCCGGGCAACAACCATTTTCCACCGTTTCCCTTTGGCTGCGACTTTACCGCTGAAGAGTTGGTGATTGCTAAAGCACTGAAACGCTTACAGGCTGAAACGGCCACAGGTCGTGGTAAACTGATGACTCTGGTGCAGGCCGCCCGTACCCGCGACGAACAAGGCCGCTTCCAATCGCTGCTAGAACGCATGCAACTGGCCTCGCCTAAAGGGGTGCGCCAGAAGCTGGACCAGCGGCTACTGATTTACGGCCTGCAATTGACTAATACACCCCATTAAGAGCAATGACGCAACCTATGCAAGATTCTTCTCCTACAATTGATGTGTTCACTGTTCACTATGTACTTAAAAATGCCGTTGGTGAGCTGGTAGATACTTCTGAAGGCAGTGAGCCGCTGCATTTTGTCTACGGCAGCCCGGCTATTATTGAGGGCATTCAGCGCGCCGTGAAAGACCGCCGCGTGGGCGACTGTCTGGAAGTTACTGTGCCGCCGGCGATGGCCTACGGTGAGCACCGGGCCGACCTGGTGCGAAAAGTGCCGCGCTCGACGTTCGAAGGCGTAGAGAACTTGCAAGCGGGCATGAAGTTCCAAACCAACACGGGCACCGAGGCACAGGTTGTTCAGGTGATGGGTTTTGACGGCAATCTGGTGCGAATTGATGCCAATCACCCGCTGGCTGGTCTAACCTTGTACTTTGATTTGGAAATTGTTGGCCGCCGCAGCGCCAGTGCAGAGGAAATTGCCCAGGGCCGGCCCCTGTCATAGCCTGAAGTTAGGAAAGACTGTTATGGAACTAACGACTGACAACTGGCGAATCCTGATTGTAGAAGACGACGAACGGCTGGCCAGTCTGACCCGCGATTACCTGCAGAATAACGGGCTTACGGTGTCTATTGAATCCCACGGCGGGGCGGCTGTGGAACGTATTCGAAACGAACAGCCAGACTTTGTGGTGCTTGATCTGATGCTGCCCGGCGAAGACGGCTTGTCTATCTGCCGCCGGGTGCGGCCGCAATACAGCGGCCCGATATTGATGCTAACCGCCAGAACCGACGACATGGACCAGATATTGGGCCTGGAAATGGGCGCCGATGACTACATTGGTAAACCGGTTCAACCGCTGGTGTTATTGGCGCGTATTCGTGCGTTGATGCGCCGCGTCACCGAAAAAAGCCAGCCTCTGGTCGGCAGCGACTCGGTGAGTGAAGGCCCGGTGCGGGTGCAGTTCAACGAGTTGGTGATAGACCGCTCTATGCGCGAAACCTGGCTTTCTGGCGCCACCGTGGATTTAACCAGCGCCGAGTTTGACTTGCTGTGGTTGCTGGCCAGCAACGCGGGCAGGGTGCTCAGCCGTGAAGAAATTTTTACCGCTTTGCGTGGTATTGAATACGACGGTCAAGACCGCTCGATTGACGTGCGGGTGTCCCGTATAAGGCCAAAAATTGGTGACGACCCCATTCACCCACGGCGCATAAAAACCGTGCGTAGCAAAGGCTATCTGTTCGTAAAAGAAGCCTGAGCAGTTGCTAATGGCTGAGTAGTTGCGAAAGCTTGAATAGTTGCGAAAGCCTGAATAGCTGCTTAAACCCGAGTTTTTGTTTGAGCCAGAGTGCGCACCATGCCCCTGATCTACCTTCTAAAACTGTATGCCCGCCTAGCCGGTTTCGTGCTGTTGATGGTGGTGCTCTGTGTATTGCTGTTTCAGGGCCTGAACGGTATTCGCCAGCAAATGTGGCTGGAACACCATGGCACAGCGCTGATGCAATGGCTGGCGTCGTCTGCAGACCCTGTCGGCCATTACGCTTGGCTGGTGCCGACCTATAACCTTGAGGTAGGCCCGGCCACGCAGTTGGCCGATACCGCGGTTGTTCGCGAACGCCTGAGTTACGGCCAGGTGGTGGTATTGCCATCCAGTCTGGGCCAGCGCCTGTTAATTGCCCGTGAAGACGGCCAAGTACTCGCCCTGAATCTGGCCACGCCTTATCGCGACATTGTGCGCGCCAGCGCGCTGGTTTTTCGCTGGCACCTGGACAGCTCGCCGGTTGAACGTCGTCCCGAAACCCTGCGTTATTTAAGCGCGTCATTGGGCATTGGCGCTTATTCCATTGATACCAGTGAGCGCTTGCCACCCACCGATGTGTTGCGACAATTAGTCCGTGACGGCCTGGTGCTGTACACCGCGAAATCCGAAGAGGCGCCCCGGGTGGCGTTGCAGCTGGCTGACGGCGAAATGGTGGTGCTGGTGCCACCACCGCCGTTCACATCCTGGAACCTGGCGATTATTTTGCTACTGTGTCTGCTGATGGCAGCGGCGCTGGCACTGTTGCTCGGATTTGTGGCACGCGCTTGGGATGGGCGTTTGCTGAAGGTTGAATCCGCAGCCCTGCGCATTGCCCGTGGTGATTTGGCGGCGCGGGTAGAACCCGGCTCCAGCCTGCTGCAACAGCGCTTGGGGGCGGCGTTCAATAGCATGGCCGAACATATTCAGCGCCTGGTGCAGGTGCAGCACGACATGATCCATGCGGTGTCCCACGAGCTACGCACCCCGGTGGCGCGCATTCGCTTTGGCGTGCAGATGTTGGCCGACAGCGACAAGTCTCAGCGCAGCGAGGAGCAGTTGCAGGGCATAGACGGCGACATTCAGGAACTGGACGACTTGATAGACGAAATACTGACTTACGCTCGGCTAGAGCAGAGCGAGGCCAAGTTCCTTCTGCAGCAGACATCTATGCCAGATCTGCTGCGCCAGGTCATTGCCCAACAGCAGCTCTTGCACCCAACCGTGGTGATGGAGCTGGATGTAGATGGCGCCAGTGAGGCACTGTTCACGGCCGACGTAGAACCGCGCTATTTACACCGTGCTATTCAGAATCTGGTGGGTAACGCCGCACGCTACGCCAGCCACCAGGTGCGTGTGCGCTGCCGGCTAGACACCGACAATTGCCGCATTGATGTGGAAGACGACGGCCAGGGCATACCGCGTTCAGACTGGGACCGGGTGTTTATTGCATTTTCACGGCTGGATGACAGCCGCACCCGCACCTCGGGCGGGTACGGATTAGGGCTGTCGATTGTGCGGCGCATTATGTACTGGCACGGTGGCCAGGCATTTGTAGGCGCAAGTGCCACCCTCGGCGGCGCTTGCTTTAGCCTCGTATGGCCTCGTGTTCAAACGCAATCAGGTGGTCTGCATCAACTCGCACAGGAACAAGATCACCCACATTGAAATCCAGGTGGCTACGGAACAGCGCCTCAAACTCGGTGGATTCGGAACAGCGAAAACGGTAGAGCGTGGATGTACCGGCAAAGGTTTTTTCAATCACCCTGGGCCGCAAAGGCGAATGTTCATCATAAATGATGTCATCGGGCCGAATCAGTACATCGACCGGTGTGCCCGCGTCCCATTTGTAAGCCCGGTTACCGTGAACAACGCCGAGTTCCGACTGTATGGCGTCTGGCCCCAGAGTGCTGCCTAATACAAAGCTGCCCTGGCCCACAAAGCTGGCAACAAAGCGGTTTGTTGGCTCGTGATACAGGTTGAACGGCACGTCCCATTGCTGAATACGGCCTTTTTGCAGTACCGCCACTTGGTCGCACATGGCAAAGGCTTCTTGCTGGTCGTGGGTCACCAGAATGGCGCTGATCCCCAGAGTTTTCAGAATGTCTCGTACATCCAGACTTAGCCGCCGGCGCAAGTCCGCGTCCAGATTGGAAAACGGCTCGTCCAGTAAAATCAGCGTGGGCTCTGGTGCCAGCGCGCGAGCCAGAGCAACCCGCTGCTGCTGCCCGCCCGACAATTCGTGAGGGTAGCAGTTGGCAAGGTCCTGCAGTTGCACCAGCTCCAGTAATTCCGTGACCTTGCGTTGGCGCTCGGCTTTGCTCAGGCGGTTCAAACCAAAACCCACGTTGTCGGCAATGCTCAAGTGCGGGAAAAGCGCGTAATCCTGAAATACCATGCCAATACGGCGTTTTTCCGGCGGCAGAGCGCGGCCGGGCAGGCTGATGGCCTGGCCCTGAAGGCTGATTTTGCCATCGCTAAGGGGTAAAAAGCCGGCCAGGGCCCGCAAAATAGTGCTTTTGCCACAGCCGCTAGGGCCCAGCAGGCAGCCAATGTCGCCCTGGCGCAGGGCAAAACTGACGTTCTTCACCACAGCTTCGCCGCCATAACCGCAGCACAGATTGTTGACTTCGAGCAGCCAGTCAGACGCGATTGCGGGCTTGTCCATAATTAATCCAGACGTTTAAGAATCAGGAATTCCAGCAGGGCTTTTTGTGCGTGCAGGCGGTTTTCAGCTTCCTGCCACACAACCGAGCCCGAATGCTCCATCATGTCTTGCGAGATTTCTTCGCCGCGATGTGCCGGCAGGCAATGCATAAACAGGGCGTCTTTAGCGGCTAATGCCATCAACTGCGGGTTAATCTGGTAACTCGAAAACGCCTGTTCACGGGCTTTCTGCTCGCTTTCCTGGCCCATGGAGGCCCACACATCGGTAACTAGCAGGTTGGCGTTGCGGGCAGCGTCTGCTGGCTCACGCATCACCGTGACATGTTCTTTGTGTGCTTCAAATACGGAGGCGTCTGGCTCATAGCCTTTCGGGCAAGCCACATTCAGATGAAAGCCGAACATTGCCGCAGCGTTGATGTAGGAATGACACATATTGTTGCCATCGCCGATCCAGGCCACCGTGGCGCCGCGAATGCTGCCGCGGTTTTCGCGATAGGTTTGCATATCTGCCAGCAGCTGGCAGGGATGGAAGTCGTCGGTCAGCGCGTTTATGACCGGCGCTGAGGATGCAGCCGCAAAGCGCTCTACGGCATTGTGGGCGAAGGTACGGATCATAACCGCGTCAACCATGCTGGAGATAACAATGGCTGAATCTTCAATCGGTTCGCCACGGCCCAACTGGGTGTCGCGGGGCGACAAAAACAACGCCGAGCCACCAAGCTGCATCATGCCGGCTTCGAAGGATACCCGGGTGCGGGTAGACGACTTTTCAAAAATCATCGCCAGTACCCGATTCTTCAAGGTGTCGCGGGTAACGCCCTGGTGCCATTCCTTACGCAGGCGTGAGCCGTGGTCCAGCAGCGCTTCCAGTTCATCGGGAGTCAGGTCGTTCAGTGTTAAAAAATGTCGTATCGCCATGGAATGGCCCTTACCTCGCTGGAGGCCCGTGTTGCCGGGGCTTCTAGCCTGATGATTGTTGATATAAAGTGAAAAAATAGGGGCAATCAGTCTAGCCGCTCTATGGTGGCATGACAACGATCAGGGCCAGCCGGTGCCCCGTCTTTAGCGATAAGGGACAGATTTCAAATCTGTCCCTGCATGTTCTGAGTCAAAGCGCGAGCGGTCGGCGACGGTTGGTAGGTCTGCCGGGTCCGTGTACAATGACTGGAACTGATTGCATTAACGCAAGCCTTCCCTTTTTCATTTTAGCTTCCAGCAGAGGTAGATAACATGGATATGAACGACACCATTAAAAGCCAACTCGAAGAAAACTCGGTCATTCTGTATATGAAGGGTTCTCCTCAAGCGCCACAGTGCGGTTTTTCGGCAAAAACAGTTCAGGCGTTAATGGCCTGCGGCGAGAAATTTGCGTTTGTAAACATTCTGGACAACCCGGAACTGCGTGAAGCGCTGAAAGTGCACTCTAGCTGGCCTACTTACCCGCAGCTGTATATTAGCGGCGAATTGGTTGGCGGCTGCGACATCATTATGGAAATGTCGGAAAACGGCGAGCTGGCCACAGCTGTCAAAGCTGCGTGCAAGCAGGCAGAGGCCTGATACGCCATTTTCAGTGCCAGGAAACGCTGCGCAGCGTTAATGAAACCTTTGCGGCTGGGACAAAACCCAGGCAATTGAGAAAGAGTGTGCAGTGAGAATAGAAAATGCCGGCTATACGCCGGCATTTTTTGTTCGAGGTACGAGGCTTTTAACGAAATGAGCGAAATTCCAATTCAAAATCTCTGATTTAGTGTTGGATGGATAGCGACTATTTTGGTCGGTCCTGGTTCTCAATGTAGGCACGGAGAACGTCGATCGGCGCCCCACCCACTGACAATAAGCAGTACGACCGACTCCACAGCGCGCTTGTGCCCCCGTAAAACTCTTTGAGTTGGGCGCCATATTCCTTTTTGATCATCCGGCTGCTGACGGTTTTCAGCGTGTTGATCAGTTTTGCCGGTGTAACCATCGGGTGAAGCGTGATCAGTGCGTGAATGTGATCAGCTTCGCCGTTGAACTCATCCAGCCCGCAATCATCGGCGCTTAACAGTCGGATAAACTCATCTTCAAGCCAGAGCAGCATGTCATCATTCAGGCACTTATTCCGATATTTGGTCACCAACACCAAATGATATTGGAGTTTGTAAACGCACGAGTTATGACTTCTTTTCATCGAAAATTTCCACTGTATAAACGATTGACGCCAAGTTGGTCAGGTTGTAATATTATCAACATGAACAACGAGAAATCAACCCACATTCGCACCCAGCAAATCCTCATTCGAAAGAATCATGAGGCGTTTCGCGGGGCCAGCGTTTGCACTCAGATTGTTGGCCAGGAATGGACCTCTTATTTTGCGGCTCTGCGGGCGTACAAGAAGATGCCTTCCAGCTTCAAGGCCCAACCGAAGAAGCCCGGTTACGCCCACAAAGCGGCCACCGTCCACATTGGACGAAACGGCTTCAAGTTTGTTGACGGGACTCTGCACTTTGCCAGCGACGTGTTGCCACCGATCAAAACGCAGTTTCGGTTTTCACAAAACTGGAATGCTTTGGTGGTGACACCATAGCCCTTGAGGTGCGGATCGTACCCAAGGGCAACTGCTTCATTATCGAAATCGTTTACAACGAATCAAAGATTGTGGAGGCGGGTCGCTTCTGCCGTCTTCTCGACACATCCCGCAAGGCCGGGATCGATTTAGGCATCAACAATCTTATCGCCCTCGCAACCGATCAGCCGGGCGTTCGCCCTGTTCTGATCAACGGTAAAGCGCTGAAATCGATCAATGCCTGGTACAACAAACGTGTGGCCAAACTTCGCTCTCAAGGCAAATACGCCCACATCCGCGCCGTGACGAATAAACGAAATCGCCGGATAAAAGACCTGTTGCACAGGGCCTCCAGCAAGGTGATCGCGTATTGCCGGGAGAACAACATCGGGACGCTGGTCATCGGTTATAACAAACACTGGAAGCAGGAGGTCAATATTGGCCGTGTGAATAACCAGAAATTTGTCGGTATTCCGCATGCCATTCTGATCTCTCAAATCCAATACAAGTGCCAAGCTCTCGGCATCACCACCGTTATTCAGGAAGAGTCGTACACCTCCAAGGCATCCGCTCTGGACAACGACTTCATGCCGGTTTACGGCAACAATCCTGAAAACGTCGTACCACTATTCAGCGGAAAGCGAATCCGCCGAGGGTTGTATCAAAGCAAACACGGGATCATAAACGCCGACATCAACGGCGCTCTTAATATCCTCAGAAAAGCAACGGGTGAGGCCTTAGGGCTAGCCTGTAAGGGGTGTGTGTCCAACCCCATAATGATGGATCTTATGCCACACAAATCCGTCGTTATTAGAAGGGAAAATACTGCGCATCAGATCGCCGCGTAGTAGGTTTACCCAGATGCCAATTCAAAATCTTCGATTTAGTGTTGGTAGTTCACCCTGCTTTGCTTCGAAGAGACCCCACCACCGCGTTCAGTGCGCGGTCAATCAGCGCTCCTTGCTCCAGCAGCGTCAACCGGCCACGGCACATTTCCTGGGCAAGCTCGGTGCGGGTTTTTTCAATCACTTTCAGCCCCATGCGGTTAACGAACACAAAGCAGTCGGCTTCTTCAATAATAGCCGACAGTTTGCAACGGAAGCTGGCGCCGTTTACCAGGCTGAATTCTACCCAGCTACCGGTTTCAATCTGGTCAATCTTATCCATGTATTCAGAAATGGAGTTGTCTTGCAGTTCTTCGCCGATGTCCTCTTTTGCAGGGCCTGGCGTTACTACTAAAGGCTCTGGGCGGGTTTCTATAGCCGCGTTGGTGCGGAACGCCTCGGCCAGTTCATGTTTGAGCTGGGCCATCATTTCGTCGAGTTTGGACGAATTAAACGACACTTCTTCAAGCCCGGCGCGCAAGGTTTTCAGCAACCCCGGTACCACACGAACCCACTGGTCGCGTTCGGCATCCTCGTGATGGGGGTGCAGGCACCAGATCAGGTCGTCCAGTACTTTTACCGACTCGTTCCAGCGGTGCTCCATCTCGTCCCTGAGGTAGGTCAGGAACATAACCCGGCTCCAACCATTAACAACAATGGTATGAATGGTGTGCGGCAGTTTGTAACGGGCCAGCTTCTCTTTCAGTATCGTGTCGACAGTCTGCTGGGCTTTCTGTGATTTTATACGGCCACGCTCAGATTCGCGGGTGCGCTGCTCCACCAGGGTTGAACGCTTGTTTTCCCGCTCCAGAAAAGCGTCGAATTCGTCATGTAGGGCAACAAACAACGATATGTCGCCGTCAAACTCTTCAAGAATCCGCTGCACAATGGTGTGAATCTGGTTGTAAAGTTTGTCTCGCGACTTTTCATCGCTGTTGCTCCAGCCAATGCCGGCGCGGGCAAGGTTATTGAGCAGGCGCCGAGCGGGATGGCCGCCATGGCTGAAGAACGTTTTGTCGCGCATCACCACTTTCAGTATGGGTATCTGCAAGCGGCTGATCAGCACCTGAATGGGTGCTGACAGGTTATCGTCGTCCAGAATGAAATCGAACAGCATAGACACAAGATTAATGAGGTCTTCATCGGCCTCGGTTATGGCGGGCTTGCGGCCGTCTTTGCGCTTTACCTGCGCCAGAAGTTGGTGCATCAACTCCAGTAGATCTATAGTCAGCGGCTCGCCTCGGCTGAGGTCTTCGCTGAGGCCTGTGTAGCCAAAGTTGTCAAATGTGTTCTGCGCCGGCAAAGCGTTAAGAAGTTCGCCAAGTTCAGCGGCAGACACACGGTATACCGGGCGGCTGTCAGAACGCTGCTGCGGCATACCGGCATTGCTACGTTGGTGCGCAAGCATGCTGCGTATCTGTTCGAATACCGCGATTTCGCCTGCGGCATCAGCCTGCGAGGCGCTCGTTGAATCCGCGCTACCGGCTGCTTTGCCGCCTCTACCCGGGCTTTGCGAGGTATTTTTACCCTGATGGCGAAAGTGGGGGATTACCCCCGCCTGCACCAAAATGCGGTTGGCTTCGTCTAGCAGCATGCCCAGATTAGACATAACGTAGCGGTCAAACTGCTTCAGCAGAATCAGGCGCTCGCGAATCTGGATTTCCATGGGCTGTATGGCGTGTATAAACGCCTGGCCCAAGTGCTCTGGCGCCAAGGGGTTGGATATAACGCCGTCTGCTGTTTTATATACTTGACTGAAGCGCGCCTCCAGCTGAATCAGCTGGCCTTGAAAGTGCGCTTTGGCTTTTCCGGCCATGGCGTTTAACGCAACCTGTTCTTCCAGGTCGTCATTGCCCACCAGCGCGAGGTTGTCTGCGTCTATGGCCTGGGGCTGGTTATCGGAACTGGTCTGGCTGGGTGGCGACACAAAAAATGCACTTATCGCTTCGCTGAACTCGCGTTCAACGCCTTTGCGCTTGATGCGAATTTCCCGCATGGCTTCAAAGTAGCGGTTTTGCTCATTGTTGTTGCGGCAGTTGTTAGCAAGTTCAAATAGCGAATCGTCGACGGCGTCCAGCGCACCCTGTAACAAGTCACCCAGGCCTGCAACAACCGTTTCCCGAATGCGTACCACCTCGGGTGGAACAGGCGCGACTTCCCCGTTAGCGCCTTTCGAACGCTCGTGGATATAATGAATGCCGGACTGTTCGCTCATGGCAGGTTTCTGTCTCTCTCTCCGCCTTGGCCCTTTATAGGCTGCTTCTAAAAAGGGAATTACGCTTATTGGTCAAATTTAACCCATCTGAATCTTTTTTTATACGTTTGCTTTTCAGTTTTCACGACAGGCTCACAAAATCAGGCGCCCGCGGTTACCAAAGCTGGCGCTGTATTCACCGGCCAAGCCCGCGGTTTTTGCGTTTTTTGGGGTGAACAATGGCCGCCTTCACAACATTATCTTTAATTTGTAGTACTTCAACCCGATGTCCACCAACCCTCAGGCACACATTGCTGTCGGGGATATTCTCCAGGGTTTCGGTAATCAAACCGTTCAGGGTTTTCGGGCCGTCTATGGGCAACTTCCAGGCCAGGCTTTTGTTAATTACCCGCAGCGAGGCGGAGCCATCAATAATATAAGTGCCATTGTCTTGGGGAATAATGTCTGGGCTGGTGGATGCATAGTCGGTGGTGAACTCGCCCACGATTTCTTCAAGTATGTCTTCCAAAGTGGCCAGGCCCAGAACTTCGCCGTATTCGTCTACCACAATGCCAAAGCGACGGCGGCCCTTCTGGAAGTTAATCAGCTGGGTGTTCAGTGGTGTGCTTTCCGGTACAAAGTAGGGCTCGGTGCACAGCTGTACAATCATGTCTTTGTTCAGGTCATCTTTTTGCAGCAGTTTGGCGATGTTGCGCAAATGCAGAATGCCCTGAATTTCATTGATATCGCCTTTATAAACCGGCAGGCGGGTGTGCTGGCTATTGCGTAACAAGCGCAGAATGCTGTTCAGGTCGTTATCCAGATCAATCCCGACGACTTCGTTACGGGGCACCATAATGTCCGTCACGGTGACTTTTTCCAGGTCCAGTATGCTCACCAGCATATCTTTGTGCTTGGCCGGAATCAGCGCGCCGGCTTCGTTTACCAGGGTGCGTAACTCCTCGCGGCTGAGGTGGTCGTTGGCAATGTCTTCCGGCGACACCCGCAGCAGTTTCAAAATGCCGCCGGTGAACAGGTTTACCGCCCATACCACCGGGTAGAGTATTTTTAGCAGCGGAGCCAGAACATAACTGGCAGGAAAGGCGATTTTTTCCGGAAACAGTGCGGCCAACGTCTTTGGCGTAACCTCCGCAAAAATCAGGATAACAATGGTCAGTAGTACGGTGGCTATGGCAATACCGGCGTCGCCCCAGATGCGTATGGCGATGACCGTGGCAATGGCCGAGGCAGAGATGTTAACGAAGTTGTTGCCAATCAGGATAACGCCGATCAGCTGATCGGTGCGCTGCAGAAGCCTGTGGGCGCGCTTGGCGCCTTTGTGACCGGTTTGCGCCATGTGCTTCAGGCGATACCGGTTCAGCGTCATCATTCCGGTTTCGGAGCTGGAAAAGAAGGCCGATAGCAAAATCAGTCCGGCTAGCGTAATAAACAGCGCGGTCAGCGATGTTTCGTTCAAGCGAGGTGTCCTCTCTATTTTTGAAGAGCGTGGAAGGCGCTACCGTTTTACAGGCCGCGATGGAAAATCAGTTCCAGCACCAGCTTGCTGCCATAGAACGCTACCATTAATAACGCGCAGCCTGCCAGTGTCCAGCGGCTTGCGGTCACCCCGCGCCAGCCTCTGGTGTGGCGGCCAATCAGCAAGGCCACAAACACCAGCAACGAGAGTATCGAAAACAGAGTTTTGTGGGCAATGTCCTGGGCGAACAGGTCTTCGACAAAAAGAGCGCCGGTAACAATGGCTAGAATCAGTAGCACAACACCGGCCCACACCAGTTCGAACAGCACCGACTCCATGGTTTGCAGGGGGGGCAGGTTGCGCACCAGGCGGCTGTTGTAGTTGCTCTTCAGTTGGCGGTTTTGGATATACAACAACACGGCCTGAATCGCCGCCAGGCTGAACAGGCTGTAAGCGGTGACCGACAGGGCAATGTGGGTCAGCATGCCATAGCTGTGCTCTGGCACCAGCCGCGCTGGAGTGGGCGCTGCCAGCGCAACAATAATGGTCAGGCCGGCCAGGGGGTATACGCCTAATAGAAGGTTTTGTAGGGGTTTGGTAAGATTCAGGCCAAGTAGCAGGAATGTGATCAGCCAGGAGATGATGAGCGAGCTGCGCACAATGCTGAAATCGAAACCGCCGTCATGATGCACAATCTGAGTGATCAGCAATGCGTGGCCCACCAAGGCCAAAATGCCCACCAATGTGGTCATTGCCAAGCTGCTTTGCACCCGGCCGCGGAAATGAAGGGCCTGCAGGGCCGTGCCGATGCTGTATAACAGAAGTGAGGTAACCGCGAGAATCAGCGTTCCCATAAAGTGTTAATCCTGGGCTGCCCTATATGCCACTGTTCAGGCTGAGGTTTACGGCGCATTAAAAGTGATTTCACTGAGCTGGTCGTTTCGGGACGATAGTCTGGTTATAATGTGCCAATTATGCAACCGGAATCAACAGGCCCCGGGGTCTGATGTTTCCTGAATACTCTTATCCGGGTACGGAAGAACCGCATGTTTGAAAATCTACAGGACCGACTCTCCGGCAGTCTGCGCAAAATCACGGGTCAGGCGCGGCTTACCGAAGACAATATCAAAGATACGCTGCGTGAAGTTCGCATGGCGCTGCTTGAAGCCGACGTTGCTTTGCCGGTGGTTAAGGACTTCGTAGAGGGTGTTCGCCAGCGTGCCATTGGCCAGGAAGTTCAGCGTAGCCTGACACCCGGCCAGGTGTTTGTGAAAGTGGTGCAGCAGGAGCTTGAGCGGGTGATGGGCGAGGCCAACACCGGCCTGAATCTGTCGGTTGCTCCGCCTGCGGTCATCATGATGGCGGGCCTGCAGGGTGCCGGTAAAACCACCACCGTTGCCAAGCTGGCGCGATTCCTGAAAGAGCGCCAGAAGAAAAGCGTGATGGTGGTCAGTGCTGACATTTACCGGCCGGCCGCTATCAAGCAGCTGGAAACCCTGGCCAACGAGGTAGGCGTAGAGTTCTTCCCCAGCTCCGCCGACCAAAACCCGGTTGCCATTGCCGAAGGCGCCATTAGCGCAGCGCGCAAGAAACACATTGATGTGGTGATACTGGATACCGCCGGCCGCCTCGCCATCGATGAAATGATGATGGGCGAAATCAGCCGCCTGCACGCCGCGGTAAAACCGATAGAAACCCTGTTCGTGGTAGACGCCATGACCGGGCAAGACGCCGCCAACACCGCCAAGGCCTTTAACGAAGCCTTGCCGCTGACAGGTGTGGTGCTTACCAAAACCGACGGCGATGCCCGTGGCGGTGCTGCCCTGTCGGTACGTCACATTACTGGCAAGCCGATCAAATTCCTGGGTGTGGGTGAAAAATCCGACGCTTTGGAGCTGTTTCATCCAGATCGGGTGGCGTCACGCATCCTGGGTATGGGCGATGTGCTTTCTCTTATAGAGGAAGCCGAGCGCAAGCTGGACCAGAGCAAGGCCGAGAAGCTCACCAAAAAGATCAAGAAAGGCAAAAGCTTTGATCTTGAAGACTTCCGTGACCAACTCCAGCAAATGAAAAGTATGGGCGGCATTGGCGGCCTGATGGACAAGCTGCCGGGCATGGGCCAGATGGCTAAGGTGGCCCAGCAGCAGGTAAACGACAAGTCGATGGGGCAAATGGAAGCGATTATCTGTTCCATGACATCCAAAGAGCGCCGTTACCCGGACACTATCAACAACTCCCGCAAGCGTCGTATTGCCAATGGCTCCGGTTCGCAGATTCAAGATGTGAACCGGCTGCTTAAGCAGCACAAGCAAATGCAGAAGATGATGAAAAAGTTTAGTAAGAAAGGCGGAATGGCCAACATGATGCGCGGTTTGGGTGGTATGATGCCGCCCGGCGGTGGAGGCGGTCAGCCTCCCTTTGGTCGTATGTAAAATGCCTTACGCCTAAAACAGGGAAACAACCGGTTTCGCTGTTTTCTTTGGCGCTTTTTTAGCATAGAATAGCGCCCCTTTCGAGTATGGGTCTTCATGTTAGCCGCTTTTGGCTGCATTGAATCGTACAAAGTTCGTACAACAGAACAGGATATTGGTTAAATGGTAAAAATCCGTTTGGCTCGCGGCGGCTCTAAGAAGCGCCCGTTCTACCATCTGACAGTGACCGACAGCCGCAAAGCACGCGACAGTCGTTTTATTGAACGTGTCGGCTTCTTCAACCCGATTGCCCGTGGACAGGAAGAGCGTCTGCGTGTTGATCGTGAGCGTGTTGCGCACTGGATCAGCCAAGGCGCACAGCCTAGCGATCGCGTTGCCCAACTGCTGAAAACCGCAGACTGATCTATCAGAGCAATCTGAAGATTAGCCTGACACACACCGGGGTGACACACATGGCAGAATCCTCGCAGGAAACTGTGATCGGCCGTATTACCGCGGTGTTTGGGATCAAGGGCTGGCTTAAAGTCTACTCTTTTACCGATCCCAGAGACGGAGTGCTGAACTACCGCAACTGGACCCTGGTTCAGGAAGGAAAGCGTATTCCCGTCAAGCTTGAAGAGGGTCGCCGCCAAGGGCAGGGGATCGTCATCAGGCTGAAAGGTATTGATGATCGTGATGTTGCCCAGCGCTACTGCGGGTTTGACATTCATGTGCCAACAGAACAATTACCAGAGCTGCCCAAGGGCGACTATTACTGGTATCAGTTGGAAGGCCTTGAAGTGTTCACGGTTGAAGATGAATGCCTGGGAACAATGCATCATATGCTGGAAACCGGCGCCAACGACGTATTGGTAGTGCAGGCAAGCCCTGCTTCTATTGATCAGCGCGAACGGCTGATTCCTTACCTGCCTGACGAAATCGTTTTGCAGGTAGATTTAGCCAAAAAGCGCATGGTGGTTGACTGGGATCCGGAGTTTTAGGGTGTGGATTGGCGCTGTCAGTCTGTTCCCGGAAATGTTTGCAGCGGTAACCGATTATGGCATCACCAGCAGGGCCGTGCGTGACGGGTTAATCACCTTTCACAGCTGGAACCCGCGGGATTTCACCCATGATCGTCACCGCACGGTAGACGACCGCCCCTACGGTGGCGGCCCCGGTATGCTGATGAAAATTCAGCCGCTACGGGATGCTATTCACGCTGCACGGCAAGCGGCTCCGGGCCCGGCTTGTGTGGTGTATTTATCGCCTCAGGGTGAAACCCTGAATCAGGCAGTTGTGGAATCTCTGGCAGCAGAGCAACGGCTAATACTGGTGGCGGGCCGTTATGAAGGTGTGGATGAACGCTTGATTACGGCAGAAGTAGATCGTGAAGTGTCGCTGGGAGACTTTGTGCTTTCCGGCGGTGAACTGGCAGCCATGGCTGTGATTGATGCGGTTACGCGCCTCATCCCCGGAGCGCTGGGTCATGCGCAGTCGGCAGAGCAGGATTCGTTCGCCGACGGTTTACTGGATTGTCCGCACTATACCCGGCCCGAAGTGTATGAAGGTCAGGCGGTGCCGGATGTTTTGTTGGGCGGTCACCATGATCAGATCCGGCGTTGGCGGCTTAAACAGTCGTTGAGGCGAACCAGCGAGCGACGCCCCGACCTGCTTAAAAAGCGGGAGTTTTCGGAAGAAGAGCGCAAGCTACTGGCAGAGATTTTAAACGAACCGTGTGCCTCTGAATCTTCAGGGCATTAAAAGATTGGGAATCAGGAGCATAACGATGAGTGGCAAGAACAACATCATCAATCAAATTGAAACAGAACAAATGACCAAGGAAATTCCGCCGTTCGCGCCGGGTGATACCGTGGTTGTTCAGGTTCGCGTAACTGAAGGCACCCGTGAGCGTCTGCAGGCGTTTGAAGGCGTTGTCATTGGTAAGCGCAACCGTGGCATGAACTCTTCTTTCATCGTACGTAAGATTTCTTACGGCGTGGGCGTAGAGCGTACATTCCAGAGTTTCTCCAAGCTGATTGAAAGCATTACAGTGAAGCGTCGCGGCGTTGTTCGCCAGGCCAAGCTGTACTACCTGCGCGACCTGTCTGGTAAGAAAGCTCGTATCAAGGAAAAGCTGGGCTGATTGGCTTCCCGCCATGCTCAGTGTTAAAAAAGGCAGCCACGGCTGCCTTTTTTGTGTTTCGGCAGAAGACGAGGCAACCATCGCACGCTTCTGCGACGCCATCTGGCTGGAAGACGGCTTAAGCGAAAAAACCCGCGAAGCCTACCGCAGTGACTTGGGCGGCCTGGCGCAGTGGCTTCAGGGCCAGCCCGGTACACCGTTGCTGACAGCCGCCCAGCGTAGCGACCTACTGGCTTGGCTATCCGACGGGTTACCCTCACCGAAGCCGAAGTAGACGCGCTGCTGGCCGCGCCTGATCCCGAAGTGCCTATAGAGCTGCGCGACAAAGCCATGTTGGAAATTCTGTACGGCTGCGGATTGCGGGTTACCGAATTAACATCACTGCGGCTGGACCAGGTGAACTTGCGCCAGGGCGTGGTGCGCATTACCGGCAAAGGCGATAAAGACCGCCTGGTGCCCTTAGGCGAAGAGGCCATAGACTGGCTACTGCGCTACATAAAAGAAGCACGACCGGAATTGCTGAAAGGCCACGCCTGTGACGATCTGTTCCCCGGCAATCGCCCAAAAGCCATGACGCGTCAAACGTTCTGGCACCGCATCAAGCATTACGCGGTGCGCACCGGTATCCAAAAACACCTGTCGCCGCACACTCTACGTCACGCGTTCGCAACCCACTTGCTCAATCACGGTGCAGATTTACGGGTGGTGCAAATGCTGCTGGGCCATGCGGACTTGTCCACTACCCAGATATACACCCACGTGGCGCGCCAGCGTCTGCAGGAACTGCATCGGCAACATCACCCTCGCGGGTAATATCTTTGTTTTGCTGCTCTTCTACGTCGATTTTTTGCTACCCTAAGTCCGTGCTGAATTAACTCGGTCTGTTTTTTTTATCCACATTGCGGACACCCATATGTCTTTTTCTCTGCCTGTTATGTCCCGCCTTGTTGCCGCGGCCCTGTTGGGTGGCTTACTGCTGCCAGCATTCGCCGTTGCAGAGGATATTGAAGAGCGCATCACCCAGCGCCTGCAAACCGCCGTACCCGGCCTGCAGGTAGAAAGCATGGCGCCGGCAAAAGCGCAGGGCATATACGAGGTGCGCACCAACAGCGGTCAGATTGTGTACGCCACCGAAGATGCGGAATATCTGTTTATTGGCGACCTGGTCAAACTTGAAAACGCCGGCTACGTTAACCTTACCGAACAGGCACGCACCAGCCAGCGCCGGCAAACTATAAACGAGCACGCCAAAAAGGGCGGCTTGATCCAGTACGCGGCCAAGGGCGAACAAAAAGCGGTGATTGACGTGTTTACCGACATCGATTGCGGTTACTGCCGCAAATTACACGGCGAAATGGACGAACTTAACGAACTGGGCATTACCGTAAATTACTACGGCTTTCCCCGTTCCGGTCCGGGTACCGAATCCTTCCGCAAGTACGTGTCCGTGTGGTGCGCCGAAGACCCGCAAGCGGCTATGAACAAGGCCAAAAGCGGCGGCGCCGTCAAGCCCGCTGACTGCGCCAACCCGGTGGCTGAGCAATACAACCTCGGCCGACTGGTCGGCGTAACCGGCACTCCCGCTATCGTATTGGAAGATGGAACATTAATGCCGGGCTACGTGCCCGCCAAAACCCTGGCGCGCGGTTTGGGTATTCTCTAAATAATGTGCATTCTTTAGGCAATCAGCTGCCGCCAGGTCTTATTCCGCAGGCTGTGAGTGGGTATACTGTGCGGCCTTAATCATCAGCTATCAGCAGCCATCGTCATCAGAGGTAAAAGAGTGAAACAGGTCAGTGTTGGAATTTGCGGACTCGGAACCGTGGGCAGCGGAACCTTCAAGGTACTCACTCGCAACGCGGCGATCATTGCCGGTAGGTCAGGGTGCAACATCCAGATTACCCGCATTGCCAGCCGAACCCCTCGCTCAGACATCGACCTGGGTGGGGTTCCCTTCAGCACTGACGTCTATGACGTGGTGAACGATCCCGCTATTGATATCGTGGTGGAAGTGATTGGCGGCTACGATGCCGCCAAAGAACTGGTGCTGACCGCGATCAAAAACGGCAAGCACGTAGTTACCGCCAACAAGGCATTAATAGCTGAGCACGGCACCGAAATTTTCGCCGCAGCTGAAAAAGCCGGCGTAATCGTGGCTTATGAGGCGGGCGTGGCCGGTGGTATTCCGGTTATCAAAGCCATCCGCGAAGGCCTGGCGGGCAACCGCATTGACTGGATTGCCGGCATTATGAACGGCACCGGTAACTACATTCTGACCGAAATGCGCGCGGGCCGTGAATTCGCCGGCGTGTTGGAAGAGGCCAAGGCTCTGGGTTACGCCGAAGCCGATCCCACCTTTGACGTGGAAGGCATAGATGCCGCCCATAAGCTCACCATTCTGGCCTCGGCCGGCTTTGGTGTGCCGCTGCAGTTCAACAAAGCCTACACTGAAGGCATCTCTAAAATTACCCCTTACGACATCGCCCACGCCGAACAGCTGGGTTATCGCATCAAACATCTGGGCATTGCCCGCCGCCGCGAAGACGGCATAGAGCTGCGAGTTCACCCAACGCTGGTTCCCCAGAGCCACCTGATTGCACAGGTAGACGGCGTACTGAACGCCATTCTGGTAGACGGCGACGCCGTTGGCCAAACCATGTACTACGGCCCGGGTGCCGGCGACGAAGCCACCGGTTCCGCCGTGGTTGCCGACATTATCGACGTTGCCCGCATAGTCGCCAGCGGCAGCAGCTTGCGCGTACCTTTCCTGGGTTTTGCACCGGAAGCGATGGAAGATCTGCCGGTACTGGAAATGGAAGACATACAGTCGGCGTATTATCTGCGTATCACCGCGTTTGATCGCCCCGGTGTGCTGGCCAAAATCGCGACTATCCTGAGCGACAGCGGCATCAACATCGAATCCATTATGCAAAAAGAATTCGAAGTGAAAGACGGCCGCATCCCGGTGATTATCCTGACTCACACCGTGCAGGAACGGCAGATGAACGGCGCCATTGCAGAATTGGAAAACCTGCCAGACATAGACGGCCAGGTGGTTCGTATTCGCGCCGAAAACTTTTACTAACAGCTTTCACTAACAGGTAGTCGCACGTGAGATACATCAGCACGCGGGGTGAAGCGCCCGCACTGGGTTTTGAAGACGTTTTATTAACCGGCCTGGCGCCAGACGGCGGTTTGTACGTGCCCGAAAGCCTGCCCCAGTTCAATTTGGAAGAAATTCGCAGCTGGCGTGGCCTAAGCTACAGCGAACTGGCGTTTAACGTCATGTACCCGTTTGTGGAAGGCGACATTCCCGCCGACGATTTCCGCACCATGCTGGACGACACCTACGGCGTGTTCGCCCACAAGGCCATCGCTCCGCTGGTACAGATCGACAGCAACGAATGGGTATTGGAGCTGTTCCACGGGCCGACCCTGGCGTTCAAGGATTTCGCACTGCAACTGCTGGGCCGCCTGCTGGATTACGTGCTGGAAAGGCGCAAGCAGCACGTGGTGATTATGGGCGCTACCTCTGGCGATACCGGCTCGGCCGCCATCGAAGGCTGCCGCCGCTGCGAACACGTGGATATCTTTATTCTGCACCCCTACCAGCGGGTGTCTGAAGTGCAGCGCCGGCAGATGACCACGGTGCAAGGCGACAATATTTACAATATTGCCGTGAAAGGCAATTTTGATGACTGCCAACGCATGGTCAAAGCCAGCTTTGGCGACCAGTCATTTCTGGGTGGCAAAACCCAGCTGGCGGCGGTGAACTCTATCAACTGGGCGCGCATCATGGCCCAGATTGTGTACTACTTTCATGCGTCCCTGGCCCTGGGTGGGCCAGACCGCAGCATGGCGTTTTCGGTGCCCACCGGTAACTTTGGCGACATTTTTGCCGGTTACCTGGCGCGGAAAATGGGCCTGCCCATTTCCCAGCTGGTGATTGCCACCAACCGCAACGACATACTGCATCGCTTTATGAGCGGCAACAAATACGAACAGCATCAGCTGGAGCATACCCTGTCCCCAAGTATGGACATTATGGTGTCCAGCAACTTCGAACGCCTGTTGTTTGATCTGCACGGCCGCGACGGCCACGCCGTGAAAACCCTGCTGGAAGACGCCTCCAAAGGCCCGGTCAGCATCGACGACTTCCGCTGGAGGCAGGCCCGCCGCCTGTTTGACAGCAGTGCTGTAGGCGACCAAGACACCTGCGACACCATCCGCGAGGTGTTCCAACAGAACGCATATCTGTTAGACCCGCACACCGCCATTGGCGTGCGCGCGGCCCGCAACTGCCGCCGCGATGCCAGCATACCGATGATTACCCTGGGCACCGCCCACCCGGCGAAATTCCCCGATGCCGTGGCTGAGTCCGGCGTAAGCGCCAGGCCCGAACTGCCGGCTCACCTGGCCGACCTGTTCGAGCGGGAAGAGAAATACACCGTGTTGGACAACAACATCGCCGACGTTCAGGCCTTTATTGCCAAACACTGGAAAAACACCTGAGCGGCATGACCCCCAAAAAAATCCTGCGGCGCCCCCAGCCAGCCAACGTGCCCGGCTGGGGGCAAGATTTGCCGCCCATATTACGCCGTTTGTACGCCGCCCGCGGTGTAACGTCAGACGACCAACTCAGCTACACCCTGCGCCATCTGGCATCGCCGCTGCAATTACGGGGCATAGACCGTGCCGTAGAATTGCTTGCCGAAGCCATTGAAAAACAGCAGCGGGTGCTGATACTCGGGGATTTTGACGCCGACGGCGCCACCAGCACCGCCGTCGCCCTATTGGGCCTGGGCATGCTGGGCTTAAAGCAGGTGGATTTTAAAGTACCCAGCCGGTTTTCTGACGGTTACGGGCTAACCCCCGGCATTATTTACCGCTTGCAAGAAGACGGCCCGCTGCCAGATTTAATCGTCACCGTGGATAACGGCATAGCCGCCGTGGAAGGCGTACGCGCCGCCCGCGAACTGGGCATGCTGGTGGTCGTAACCGACCACCACCTGGCGGGCGACGAACTGCCCCAGGCCAACGCCATTGTGAACCCCAACCAGCCAGGCTGTGAGTTCCTCAGCAAAAACGCCGCCGGCGTAGGCGTGATGTTCTACGTGCTAACCGCCCTGCGCAAACACCTGCGCGAACTTGGCCGGTTGCCAAACCCCGAACCCAATCTGGGCACCTTGCTGGACCTGGTAGCCCTGGGCACCGTGGCCGACGTAGTGCCGCTAGACCACAACAACCGCATATTTGTCGAACAGGGCCTGCGCCGCATACGCCAGGGTGAAACCCGCCCCGGTATACTGGCGCTGCTGGAAGTAGCAGGCCGTGACCATACCGCTATCAGCAGCAGCGATTTAGGCTTCGTAGTGGGCCCGCGCCTGAACGCCGCCGGCCGCCTGGACGACATGAGCGTGGGCATCGCCTGCCTGCTGGCGTCAAGCCCGGACGAAGCCCGCCGTTTGGCGCAAGAGCTGGACACCTTCAACCGCGAACGCCGCACCATCGAAAAAGATATGAAAGTCCAGGCCCAGGATTTGCTGGCGTCTATGTCGCTCGATTTGGAAGGCTTACCCTGGGGCCTGGCGCTGTTTGATCCGGACTGGCACCAAGGCGTCATCGGCATACTGGCCGCCCGTATACGCGAACAAACCAACCGCCCAACCGTGGCGTTTGCATCCGATGAAAACGGCAAAGACATAAAAGGCTCCGCCCGCTCCATCCCCGGCCTGCACATCCGCGATGCCCTGGCCGTCGTCGACGCCCGCCACCCCGGCCTGCTGAAAAAATACGGCGGCCACGCCATGGCCGCCGGCATGACCCTGGCCGCGGGTGATCTGGAAGCCTTTTCCAACGCCTTCGACAAAGCCGTACGCGACAAGCTAACAGCCGGCGACCTTGAAGCCGCCATCACTACCGACGGCCCCCTAAGTGCCAGCGAACTCAACCTTGACACCGCCGCCCTGCTAAAACGCGCCGGCCCCTGGGGCCAACACTTCCCCGAACCGCTTTTTGATGGCGAATTCAGCGTAGTCAGCCAGCGCATAGTCGGCCAGAATCATCTAAAGCTGGTTCTGCAGCCTACCGAAGGCGGCAATATCATCGATGGTATTGCCTTCAACACCGGCGCCGAAGTGCCAGACTATACCCATACGGGTGTGAGGGTGGTGTACAAGCCGGATGCCAATACCTTCCGTGGCAGGACTAACTTACAGCTGATGATTGATTACCTGGAGCCGCGCTGACCCAGAGGAAGGGGACGGATTTCAAATCCGTCCCCGGTCTTTCTTGTTCGTCCCCAATCTGCCAAAACCTCGCTCAAGGGGACAGATTTCAAATCTGTCCCCGGTTTCCAAATCTGTCCCCGGCTTCACTAGTGCTCCAGAACGCCCGGCCGGCTCGTACCCTGATTGTTTAATTTCAGTGCGTACTATATCCTGTACAGTAACAACATCCTGTACAGGAGTAATACTATGGATGCAATCAGCTACACAGCAGCCAGAACCAATTTAGCGAAAACCATGGATCAGGTCTGTGAAGACCACTCGCCAATCATTATCACCCGGAGCAAATCGCAATCCGTGGTAATGATCTCTCTTGAAGACTACGAAGCGCTGCAAGAGACCGCCTACCTTCTGCGTTCGCCAAAGAATGCCCGCCGCTTATTGGAATCCGTTGCCGAATTGGAGCAAGGCGGCGGGCAGGAAAAGGAACTTTTTGAATGAAACTCATCTTCTCCGAGAACGCCTGGGAAGATTATCTGTATTGGCAAAAAGCCGACAAAAAAGCTCTCACCCGAATCAACAAGTTGATTAAAGAAACCAAACGCGAACCGTTCGAAGGCATTGGTAAACCAGAACCCCTAAAGCACAGTCTTGTCGGTTACTGGTCTCGTCGAATCAATGAAGAAGATCGCATGGTCTACAAAGTCACGGATGACGCTCTGCTTATCATTCAGCTCCGGTATCATTACTGACTCAGCGTTGTCGTTGAGTGAAGCCGGTGTGCCTGTCCAGCGCTTTCTGCTTGAGCTGGTTGATGATTTCTTTCGGAATGCAGAACTTCGCGTTCCAGCAAAACAGCCAGTGACTCTGCGCATCGATGAAGATGTGCTGGTCTGGTTCAAGGCACAGGGGAAAGGGTATCAGACCCGTATTAATAAATTACTCAGACAATATATGAAAAGCCAGACTGCAAAGCGCTGATACATAGGGGGACGGATTTCAAATCCGTCCCCAAATCCGCCCAGACTTCGCTCGAGGGGACAGATTTTAAATCTGTCCCGGCTCTCTTTCCATCACTTTGGAGGTTTCATGACGAAAACAAGTAACAATCTATACCAAATCAAAGTCTCACTCATCGGCGCCCAGCCACCCATCTGGCGCCGATTGCTGATCGAACCAGACACAACCTTTCAAGACCTCCACCGCATCATCCAGCTGGCCATGGGCTGGCAGGTTTCGCACCTGCATTTATTCCAGGCCCAAGATGGCAGGCTGCTAGGCGATCTGGCCGAAGACGAAGACAGCATGCTGAACGTTGAGGACGAATCCGCTGTAGCGGTCTCCAGCCTGCTGACCAGAGAAGGGCAGGCGCTGATGTATGAGTATGACTTTGGCGACGGTTGGGAGCATGAAGTAAAACTTGAAAAAATTCTGCCGGGCAACCAAGAAGAGCCTTTGCCCCGGTGCATAAAAGCTGTACGCCAGTGCCCACCAGAGAATGTAGGCGGCCTACCGGGCTTTTATGATTTTCTCGAAGCCATGGAAGATGCCACGCGCCCCGAGTACGCTGCGGCGCGGGAATGGCGTGGCGGTGAGTGGTTTGACCCCGAGTATGTGAACCTGAACCAGATCAACGAAGACCTGCTTGAACGCCATGCCCTGTTTGCCGAATACGCGAATGACGAACCGCCGATGGCAGCCATCGATCTCTGCGGCATCAACCCAAACCAGATGCATGAATTACTGCAAAATCCTTTAAATTGCCCCTCAGTATTTAAACCTCTGCTCAATGCAGAAGCCGTGAACCAGGTGCTCGATACCGCCCCGATAATCCGCATGGCCAAGGTGCTGGTGGCCGCTTTGGAAGGCAAAGGCATTCGCCTGACCAGCAACGGCAACCTGCCTTTGAAACAGGTTCAAGCCATGATTCAAGCGGGTGGCGAAGAGATTGTTTTTCCCATGGGCAGGTTTCGTAAAATACGTTCAGAGGAACACGTTCTGCCCGTCATCCTTACCCGCGTGCTGCTGGAGCTTGCCGGCTTTACAAAAACGCAAAAAGGCCATCTGTTGCTGAAAAAAACAGCGCAAACCCGCTTGGCGAAAAAAGGCTGGCTGACGTTTTATCAGGACATCTTCTCAACAGCGCTGTCACAGTTGAACTGGGCCTGGATAGATAACCGTGAAGGCATGGAAGGGGTTCAATACGTTGCTCCGTTCTGTTTCTGGTTGCTGTCAGAAAAAGGTGACCAGTGGCGGCCGGTGCAAGAATACCTGGCTGACATGCTTCGAACCTTTCCGCAGTTGCCGTTGTCCGCCGAGCCTAGCACTTACATAAGTGGGGAACAGCAGGCTAATTGGGCATTAGACGCAAGAATGCTGGAACTTTACCGAATACTCGGGCTGATAGAGCGAAACCCGGAGCAGGCCGAGTTTCAGGAAGCAGATAAACAAACGATGCGACGAACGGCGTTGTTTGAAACGATGTTTGTGCGGGCGTAAAAAAAGGGGACGGATTTCAAATCCGTCCCCGCTCTACAAATCTGTCCCGGCTCTGTTTGCCCAGCTCTGCATACCCCCCGGGACAGATTTCAAATCTGTCCCGGCTTTGTCAGTTTGTTCAAGCCCCCGCGATCCAGTCAGCAATGCGATGCCGCAGACTGCTAAGCTGATTTTCGGGTATCTCTCCAAGCTTGCCGATAAGCAGAGATCCGTCTAAAACCGCAATTCTTGACAGCCGGAACACGCTAGAAGCCTTTAAGCCTGAAGCAGTGAACTCTGGATCTGAATCCGATAATATCCAGTCCAAATCGGGGTCTAATTGGCGTAACTGCGAAGAAATCATGCAGACAAGCCAGTCATCATGGGCGTTATCCAGTTTTCTCAGCAGCAAAACCGGTCTCTTTTTACTGCTTTCCAGATTTGTGAATGGGAACGGCATTAAAGCGACGTCGCCTGCAGTCTTCACCGCCAGTGCTCCTTGACATCTTCCTCTGAATAAAGCTCTGGCTCATCTTCGATACCACGCATAGCCTGCTCTGTACTCAAAGTCCTGAACTCCTGTTCTGTCCAGTCGGCCACCGCCGCTTGATCTTTTTCACCATAGCGTTGCTCTAAAAAAGCGGCGAAATCCATCACTTCTTGCTGTCTTGCCGGTGGCAAGCGGCTAACCATATTAACGAGTTTTTCGAGTTGCATTTTGGAAAGCCCCACTTGTCTAAGTTGAATTAAGTTATCACAGTCAACGTTTTCTCTGAAGCGGGTTTAATCCTGCCTTGACGAGGAACCGGTGTGCTTGTCCATGGTCAACTGGCTGCTCAGCCTAGCGCTTAAGTGGGGAACAGCAGGCGAAATGGGCGTTAGACGCCAGAATGCTGGAACTTTACCGAATACTCGGGTTGATAGAGCAAAACCCGGAGCAGGCCGATTTTCAGGAAGCGGATAAACAAATGATGCGACGAACGGCGTTGTTTGAAACGATGTTTGTGCGGGCGTAAAAAAAGGGGACGGATTTCAAATCCGTCCCCGCTCTGGTTGCCCAGCTCTGCATATCCCTCGGGACAGATTTCAAATCTGTCCCGGCTTTGTCTGTCCGACTATAACCCTGCAACAACTGCAACACTTGGAGTGGCTCTGAACATTCCAAATCCAGGCCTACGCACTGGCTTATCCCGCCATCAGGCTAAGCTGTGCCTGTCCCTAGTCTTACTGAATCCAGTTCGTCTACCGATTCTTACCAATAGCAGCGGGAACCGCCTGCAAATGAACGCCCAAGGCGTGCAAAACGCGGTTTATGGTGTCAAAGCGCGGACTCGCGCCCGGCTTCAGAGCTTTGTAAAGGCTCTCTCTGCTCAGCCCGGTAACGCCAGCAATCTCAGTCATACCTCTGGCGCGGGCAACATGCCCCAGAGCCCTCAGCAGTTCATCGTTATCGCCATCCTCGATGACTTCAGACAAGTAAGCCGCGATAACCTCATCGTTATCAAGGAACTCAGTGATATCAAAAGGGGTGAAACCGTGTTTTTCGTACGCTTCTTGGTTGATAGCCATAGTCAAATCCTCTTACTTCTGCAGCTCAGCCGCCATGCGCTTGGCCAGCTCTATATCTTTATTCTGGCTGGCCTTATCACCACCAACCAGTAAGAAATACACCCTTTCGCCATCCTGCATGTAATACAGCCGGTAGCCTGGCCCGGTCGGGATACGCATCTCGTTAACAAAATCGCCAACACTTTTGGTGTCGCCAAAGTTGCCATTTTCAGCCCGCTCAATTCGGCGCGCAATGCTGATAACGCCCATCGGGTCTTTCAGCTTCTTCAGCCAGCTTTTGAATGTTTTGCTTTGGCGAATAATGTTCATAGACTGACTGTATCCATTCGGATACATAGATACAAATTAAATAAAAGGAAACACCCATTTCACTCCGTCTGACGAGCCCGAAAACAGGGTGAACGCGTTATGCTCGCCTCCAATTAATAATGTATGGGGAAGAACGGTGGGTCGCGATTGGATTAGCGCAGGAATGGAGAGCCAGGCTGCAAAGCTCTGATACACAGGGGGACGGATTTGAAATCCGTCCCCAAATCCGCCCAAACTCAGCTCGAGGGGACAGATTTCAAATCTGTCCCCGTTTTCGTCCGCCAGTGCTGCTTGATTATTTTCACCAAACTAACCTTGGGTTGGCTGCAATGATCGAATCGGCGGTTGAACGTGTAGCTTGGCCTGGGCAAGGTCATAGTTCACCTGCATGGCAAGCCAGGCGCGGGCAGTACTTACGCCAGCCATTTCCAGGCGCAAAGCCAGAACAGGGCTAATTGCGGCGCGGCCATTTAATACGCGAGACAGAGCAACGCGAGACATACCAAGCCGGGCAGCGGTTTCGGTGACTGACAAGCCAAGTTCCAAGACCACGTCTTCTCGCAGTAGTTCGCCAGGGTGCGGAGGGTTCATCATCATGGTGTGATCTCCTTTAATGATAATCAACGTAATTGACCAGTTCGACATCAACCTCGATAAAACGGAAAGTCACTCGCCAGTTGCCATTTACCCAAAGTGACCAATACCCCTTCAAATCGCCTTTCAACTGGTGCAGCTTGAACGAAGGTATATTGAGATCATCTGGACCTGCGGCAACGTCCAATAAAGCAAGAATTCGCCGGAGCTTTGCAGTATGCGCTGCCTGGACGCCCCGGGTTGTCCCTGTTTTATAAAAGGCCTCGAGCCCCTTGTGTCGAAATCCTATAATCATGGCGAGAGTGTATCGTGTGGCGTTACGGGATGCAATTTGAGTTGGACGATGATTTCTTTTGAAATGCAGAATTCGTCGCGCCAGCTAAACAGCCAGTGACGCTGCGCATTGATGAAGATGTGCTGGTTTGGTTTAAGGCACAGATACATAGGGGGACAGATTTCAAATCTGTCCCCAAATCCGCCCAAACTCCGCTCGAGGGGACGGATTTCAAATCCGTCCCCGGTCTGTCCGCTATGATCGCCGAACTCCGCGTTTCGCTTACGGGACAGATTTCAAATCTGTCCCGGCTTTGTCTTTTACCTGCTTTTCAGGCTTAATCCTGCAACGACTGCAACGACTGCAACGCCTGGAGTGGCTCGGAAGATAACGACACGTTTACTAGTGAGCAGAAAATAGGCAGTTGAAGTGTACGCCAATTATCGTACAATGGAGGTATGGTTTGGGGTTTAGGGATGTAAAAGCCAAAGTTCTGGCGTGTTTAGAAGCTGGCGCTGTATCTCACGAGCAAAGATCGAGCATCGACATCAAGAACCGGCTCGCAACGGGACAAGTTACGTTGCATGAGGTGGCAGCTGTAATCGGGCAGGCCCGTGGCAATCAGTATAGGTCCAGCCCGCACCATCTTGTCAGCAGTGTGGATGTTCATGTAATTACCGCCCGGCGAAAGGGCAAAGACTGGTATATCAAGTGGTATTTCGTTGAACCCGATTGTGTTTTTATCAGCGTGCATCACTGAGGTAACCAAATGAAAATTTTTAAGGTAGGTGATTCGCAAAAAGCAATTTGTGAGCATTGCGGATCGCTCCAGACTGCCATTTTTAAGCTGCGTGATGTGCCACTGAGTGATGGTAGCGGAACAGTGAAGAACGTCTTGGCTGGAGTGTGCGACGAGTGTGGTCAGGTATGTCTGCTTCCCCATCAGTCTACACCTGCAGTGCGGCGGCAGCTTGAAGCCCAGCGGCGATCTGTTGAGAGCCGGTTACCGGCGCATCTGATTGATATTCTAAGTCTCGCTGTTTGTGAGCTGGGCGGTACTGCGGATTTTGTCCCCAGCTTAATGAAATACTACATCCACCAGCTGGCGAAAGATCCGGAAGCGGCTGCGGAACTTTCAGCAAATCTGGAGAGCGAGTTGGCTCAGGGAAAAGGTGATAAGCGGCTTTCATTGAAGGGCCGGAGAGTCAGCGAGGAACTAAATCTACTCAAAGTAGCGTCTCACATTAGCCACACGACAGATCTTATCAAAAGCGTGATTATTAAGATTAACGACGATGTACTGGTGAAGAAAAGCCCGGGGCCATTGCAAGAGCTAAAGTCTATCGTTGCTGCGGTTGCCTAGATGATGCTTGCCGAGCTTTCTTACGTGATATGGGGAGGGGACAGATTTGAAATCTGTCCCCGTTTTTGTATCTAGCCCTGCAGCAATTGCAACACCTGAGTGCGGGCTAGCTCTGCAGATTCGGTTGCGAAGTCAGCATCGCGGGAACCGGTGTGCCTGTCCATGATCAATGCAAAGATAACTGAACACTCCAAATCTAGGCCTACGCACTGGCTTACCCCACCATTAAATCGTCTATACCCACCTGCAGCGCCTCCGCCAGCGCCATTAACACCCTCGCAGAGCCCGTTTTACTGCCAGCTTCGATCTGGCTGATATAAGACTTACCGACGCCCGCGGCTGTACCCAAGACTTCTTGAGTGAGCCCACGATACTCCCGCCAGACCTTCAACGGATGGTCATCTTCAGCAACCAAGCGGCCAACAATCTCGGCGGGTATGGCTTCGTCTCCACCGCTGACGAGCTCGCGCATCGAATCTTTGGCGTCTGCGGCATCTTGCATGTCTTCTACCAGCTGCAATAGCCTCAGATATTCATTGTAGGGCAGCACGGCATACTCCGGCTTTCCTTCGCGTTCAATAATTTGTGCGCTCATTTGTAAACATCCCCTCTTGAACCAACCCTCAGGCTTTTTGGCAATCAGGTCAGGCTAAGCTGTGCCTGTCCCTAGTCTTACCAGTGACTCTGCGCATCGATGAAGATGTGCTGGTCTGGTTCAAGGCACAGGGGAAAGGGTATCAGAGCCGTATTAATAAATTACTCAGACAATCTATGGAGAGCCAGGCTGCAAAGCGCTGATACACAGGGGGACGGATTTGAAATCCGTCCCCAAATCCGCCCAAACTCAGTTCGAGGGACAGATTTCAAATCCGTCCCCATTTTCGTCCGCCAGTGCTGCTTGATTATTTTCACCAAACTAACCCTGGGTTGGCTGCAGTGCGCGAATCGGCGGTTGAACGTGTAGCTTGGCCTGGGCAAGGTCATAGTTCACCTGCATGGCAAGCCAGGCGCGGGCAGTACTTACGCCAGCCATTTCCAGGCGCAAAGCCAGAACAGGGCTAATTGCGGCGCGGCCATTTAATACGCGAGACAGAGCAACGCGAGACATACCAAGCCGGGCAGCGGTTTCGGTGACTGACAAGCCAAGTTCCAAGACCACGTCTTCTCGCAGTAGTTCGCCAGGGTGCGGAGGGTTCATCATCATGGTGTGATCTCCTTTAATGATAATCAACATAATTGACCAGTTCGACATCAACGCCGATAAAACGGAAAGTCACTCGCCAGTTGCCATTTACCCAAAGTGACCAATATCCCTTCAAATCGCCTTTCAACTGGTGCAGCTTGAACGAAGGTATATTGAGATCATCTGGACCTGCGGCAACGTCCAATAAAGCAAGAATTCGCCGGAGCTTTGCAGTATGCGCTGCCTGGACGCCCCGGGTTGTCCCTGTTTTATAAAAGGCCTCGAGCCCCTTGTGTCGAAATCCTATAATCATGGCGAGAGTGTATCGTGTGGCGTTACGGGATGCAATTTGAGTTGGACGATGATTTCTTTTGAAATGCAGAATTCGTCGCGCCAGCTAAACAGCCAGTGACGCTGCGCATTGATGAAGATGTGCTGGTTTGGTTTAAGGCACAGATACATAGGGGGACAGATTTCAAATCTGTCCCCAAATCCTCGAGGGGACGGATTTCAAATCCGTCCCCGGTCTGTCCGCTCTGGCTCTTGTCTGTCCGCTATGATCGCCGAACTCCGCGTTTCGCTTACGGGACAGATTTCAAATCTGTCCCGGCTTTTCTCGTCTCGGCTTTTCTAGTGTGCCTGTCCCTGAACTGTCCGAACTGTTCCAAACACGTCAAGAGTGCGCGGTTATCCAGCGATTGTGCTACTATGTTTTACAATGCATGACAAAAGGGGGCGTTATGAAGTCAGAGATGCTTAGTACCCGCATTGACCACGAGACCAAGGTTTTGTTTTCACACATCTGCAGTGAAGTGGGTCTCAGTCCTTCTCAGGCGATCAAGCTGTTCGCCCGAGCGGTGATTAATTACGGCGGAATACCGTTTGAAGTGAAGGCGCCACAGCCCAATGAAGCCAGCGCCCGAGCCATGCAGGAACTGCTGGAAGGGAAAGGGCACCGCGCCGAGACATTGGATAGTCTTTTCACGGAGCTTACGGACGGCAACATCACGCATGTACAGCCTTGAATATTCAGCGCAATTTAAAAAAGACTTCAAAAAGATTACCAAGCGGTCCATTCCGGACATCTTAGAAGTCGGGGGTGTTATTTCAATGCTGCAGCGCGATCAGCCGCTGGACGCCAAGCATGTTGATCACCCACTTATCGGCAATTGGCAAGGCTTCAGAGATTGCCACGTTAAACCGGACCTGGTTCTGATTTATAGACTAAACATCCCCATAAATGAATTTAGGGGGTTTTATGGCGCCTGATGGTTCGGGGTCTCCCGGTTCTCGCTGGGCTCTCACCAAGCTACACCTCCGGGCCGTAGCCGAACCGACGCCACTCTAAAAGACGAATCGCTCCGACGGAGTTACCGTGGGAAGAACAAGAGTTACGCCGCTCGCAATTTGTATTTGACGACACCAGCCCGTCTTTTCTAGTAGCTGCTTCACAACCGGCCAGCGCATAGTGAGCTGGCTTGACTGGTGTCCGTTTTCGGCAACGCACAAGGCCAAAAAGGCCGAGTACATATCTCGTTGAACGATGACGGAGCTTTCCATTATCTCGGCGGCTTTGCCGCCGAGAACATGCCATCGTTCGCTGAGTTGTTTTTTGTGGCATTCGCCGCTGACATGATCGTACTGCGACATCTTTAAGCTCCAGGTATTCAGTTCCAAAAGTTGACCACCGGCGCTTTCAGCCTTGCGGTTTAGCTTCTGCATGAACGCACTGGGCGCTTTGACTTTGACACTTTTTCCGTACAATGTTTGCCACGCTTTGTACGACAGCTTTTCGGTTTTGACGACGTTGCCCAGGCGAATCACGGCATTCGCCAGCTCACCATGGGCGCGTTTTCGTTGGGCGCTTAACGTGCGTTCTGTTTCAGCGAGAGTGGCTTTCAGGGCCAGGTAGTGCTTGGATACGACCTTGACCCTGGCGCCTTTTTTCCAGGTGCCATTAGCGTTGTAACAGAGTGGGTTGGTCGTGCGGCGAGAACGATCCATGGCTCTCTGAATGCGGCGAATCTCTTTCCAGGGTTGCTCAATGGTCGGGCAAAATTTCAGCAGATTGCCGCCGAATTCGGACACCACCGCGATGGTTGAGGGGCCAACGTCCAGACCGACTTCACAACCGGCTTGTGTCGTATTCTTTTCTTTAGCCGGCGTTAGGCCGGTTTGCGCAAGCTGGAGGTACCAGCGGCGTTTTCCTTTGACCGTTCGCCACACGATCCGGCAGAATTTAGTGGCGGCTTCCAGCGCTTTTTCAAGCCAAACGTCTTTTCCTTTTGGTGGGTATTTTACCGCCAGCACCAATCCGGCCCACTCCACCACGCCCAGTTCGGCGCGGTACCGGATGCCTGCTTTGTTGGTTTTTCCGGTGAAGGATTTTAGCGGTCGTTTAGCGTTTTTGAAGCGCGGGCGGCCGCGTTTACCAAAACTGTATTGCTCAGCCGAATCAAACACGGTTTCAGCAATGCGCTGGGTTTCGTTCGCACTTAACCGGCCTTTCCAGCCAGCGGCATTTTTACAGCCGGTGGCAAAAGCGGAAACCGAAGCTGAGGTAAAATGATGCGCCTTAATGGCCGAACCAAATGCGGCGGATCGTTCTTTGGCTTTCAGTTTTCTAGCCGCCTGCCACGCCTTCGATTCACGCATCAACCCCAGGCGTCGCAGGGCTTCGCCCAGCGCCGCGTTATACAGTCGAGTGCCGGCCAATAGGCGAGCGGTAAGCTGCCGTTCGGTGTTGTCGCACACGGAGAGCGGCAGTTCGACAATAAAGGTTGGGGTTTTAGCGCGTTTCATACGTTTTTCTGGTTCTCAATGTACTGCTTAACGATTTCAAGCGGAGCGCCGCCTACGGTGCTCACAAAGTACGAATTGCTCCACAAGGTCGGTAGGCGCGATTTGAGCGCGGGAAACTCCGCTCTCAGCGTTCTGGATGAAACCCCCTTCATGGATTTGATCAGTTTATGGACACCGTATTGCGGATCAACTTCGACTAGCAAGTGAACGTGATCGGGCATAACCTCCAGCTCCAATATCTCAGAATCATGATTATTGGCTATGTCCTGTATAATCTCTTTTAGGCGATGTTCTATTTGATCCACAAGCACGGGTCTTCGGTACTTTGGACACCAAATAACGTGGTACTTACAGGAATACACCACGTTGTTGTTTGACTTGTATCTTACTTTAAATTCGCTCATGGAAAGAGTATACACGTATTAGCTACTAACTAAACCTAAAATACTATTTTTTGCGACGTTTCCCTCCCCATAAATGAATTTAGGGGCTTCCCGCTATTTTTGGTGAGTGGTGGAGTACTGCAACTTGCCAGAATTGGCAACCATAGTGACACTGAACACTCCAAATCTAGGCCTACGCACTGGCTTACCCCACCATTAAATCGTCTATATCCACCTGCAGGGCCTCCGCCAGCGCCATTAATACCCTCGCAGAGCCCGTCTTACTGCCAGCTTCGATCTGGCTGATATAAGACTTACCGACGCCCGCGGCCTCACCCAAGACTTCTTGAGTGAGCCCACGATACTCCCGCCAGACTTTCAGCGGATGGTCATCTCCAGCAACCAAGCGGCCAACAATCTCGGCGGGTATGGCTTCGTCTTCACCGCTGACGAGCTCGCACATCGAATCTTTGGCGTCTGCGACATCCTGCACGTCTTCTACCAGCTGCAATAGCCTTAGATATTCATGGTAGGGCAGCACGGCATACTCCGGCTTTCCTTCGCGTTCAATAATTTGCGCGCTCATTTGTAAACATCCCCTCTTGAACCAACCCTCAACACCAAAACCACCAACTCCCCGTTGTCAATGCTGCAAATAGCCCGGTAGTTACCTTGCCTTAACCGCCAGTAGGGCTCGCCTTTCATGGCCTTCCAGCTGCCCTTATAGGCGTATGGAGCTTGCGCCATGGCTTCCAGTTCGCCGGTTAGCCTTTGCGCTTGCGGCCTGGGCATCTTCCGAATCGCTTTAAGAGCTGATTTCTTGTAGGTCAGTTTGTACATGAGTTAAGTTTACTCAAATGTTTACTGAGAGGCAACTGCACATGCCATAACCCTGGATTATGCGCAGGATACAAAAAGGCCCGGCCAGGATTCCGAATCGGGCTTTTCTTGGGCGGTTTTTCACTGCGCAGCAACTCCGGTGTTTGCGGCAACAGATGGTCTTTTTTAGGGCTATCTGTTAAGTTGTATGTACAGAAGTAAATACAGGGATGTGTGATGCATTTTGAGTGGGATGACTCGAAGAACGCGGCCAATATCAGTAAACACGGAATAGACTTCAGAGATGCGATTGATATGTTCAATCACCCTATGCTGACAGCGATTGATGAGCGCTTTATGTACGGGGAAGAGCGATGGACAGCGATTGGGTTAATGCGTGAAATGGTTGGCGTCGTTGTCTATACGGAGAGGCGTGAGAGCGTGGTGCAGAATAATTTCTGCCCGAAAAGCGACCAGAAAAGAGGTGAAGTTATATGAGCGAAACATCTAAAACAGACTGGAAACGATTGGCCGAAATGGATGACGACGCAATCGACACCAGCGATATTTCCGAGCTGGATGATGAATTTTTTCAGAACGCCGAACTTCGCGTTCCAGCAAAGCAGCCAGTGACTCTGCGCATCGATGAAGATGTGCTGGTCTGGTTCAAGGCGCAGGGAAGAGGATATCAGACCCGAATTAATAAGCTGCTGAGACACTACATGGAGAGTCAGGTTACGAAGCGCTGATGCAACGGGGACGGATTTAAAATCCGTCCCCGACCCGCCCAAACTCCGCTCGAGGGGACGGATTTGAAATCTGTCCCGGCTTTGTCTTTTCCCTGCTTTCCGGGCTTAACCTTGCAGCAACTGCAACACCTGCTGCGGCCGCGCGTTGGCCTTTGCTAGCACCGACAAGCCTGCCTGCTGCATCACCTAAGTTCGCGCGCAGCCCCTTCCTTTTGTGCATAATAGGTGTCGAGTAAGGCCACTACTTGGGGCGGCAAACTTGCGCAGGTTTAATTAATGGCTTTCCTTGATTCTTAGGATATTGAGCGAAAGGCGCGCTAGTGTTCGTGTGGAAATTAGAGTTCTGTTTTTATCGTATCGACTGCAGTGATATGCTTAATCGATTTTAATAATACTTAAGGGCCGCGCCAATGCTGAACAACGCTACCATTCTGGTGACAGGGGGAACTGGGTCTTTTGGCCATAAATTTGTTGCCATGACGCTTGAGAAATACAGTCCTAAAAAGCTGATTGTTTTCTCCAGGGATGAGATGAAACAGTGGGAAATGGCGAAGTTATACCAAGGCGATGATCGGCTTCGGTTCTTTATTGGCGACGTTCGGGATAAAGATCGGCTTTACCGCGCGCTGGACGGGGTTGACTTCGTGGTGCACGCGGCTGCTACCAAAATTGTTCCCACCGCTGAGTACAACCCTTTTGAGAGTGTTAAGACGAATATCAACGGGGCAATGAACCTCATTGATGCGGCCATCGACAAAGGTGTGAAAAGAGTGGTCGTACTCTCCACGGACAAGGCGAGTAGCCCGATAAATCTCTATGGAGCAACCAAGCTGGCAGCTGACAAGCTGTTTGTTGCGGGCAATGCCTACTCCGGCGGTTATCAGACGGCATTTTCGGTGGTGCGTTACGGCAACGTGATGGGATCGCGCGGGTCAGTTATCCCATTTTTCATGTCCATAAGGGATAGAGGGGTTTTGCCGATAACCGACCCGCGCATGACGCGTTTTATGATTTCCCTTGAGCAAGCTGTAGAACTCGTCTGGCATACGTTTGACGACATGGTGGGTGGTGAGATTTACGTGAAGAAAATACCTTCGGTCCGCATGACCGACCTGGCTCGTGTGGTCGCACCGGAGGCTGAGCAGGAGATAATTGGTATTCGCCCAGGGGAGAAGCTTCATGAGCAGATGATCGGCGCCGAAGACTCCCACTTCACTTATGAGTATCCGGAATATTTCAAGATTTTGCCGAACCTGAATGGCTGGGGGCGCTGTAAAAAGCGGATAAAGAGTGGTCAGAGAGTGCCAGAGGGTTTTGTCTACTCCAGCGATAACAACAGCGTGTGGATGGCTGACGCAGAGCTCAGAGCCTGGATTGAAAGCAACTTTAATGATGCCGGCGCCGTGTGATGATCCCCTACGGCAAACAGGATATTTCAAAGGCGGATATTGATGCAGTATTGGAGGTGTTGTCTTCTGACTTTTTAACTCAAGGCCCAAAAGTTCCTGAGTTTGAGCGCAGCGTTGCCGGCTACGCGGGCGCAAAATATGGCATTGCGGTTAACAGCGCTACTTCTGCGCTCCATGTTGCTTGCAAGGTGCTTGACCTGGGGCCTGGTGACTGGTTTTGGACAACGCCTGTTACCTTCGTGGCTTCGGCAAACTGCGGGCTCTATTGCGGGGCTCGTGTCGATTTTGTCGATATTGATCCGATAACCTGGAATCTTTGCCCGAGAGCGTTGGAATCTAAACTTCGGAAGGCCGAAGTTGAGGGGCGCGTGCCCAAGGTTTTGGTGGTAGTGCACTTTTGCGGCCAGCCCTGTGACATGTCTGCGATTCAGGATCTGAGCCAGCGCTACGGTTTTCGCATTATTGAAGATGCATCTCACGCTATCGGGGGAAAGTATCGGAGTGAGTTTATCGGCGGTGGTTCCTTCAGTGACATCACTGTATTCAGTTTTCATCCGGTGAAAAACATTACAACCGCGGAAGGTGGAATGGCGCTGACCAACTGCGATGTTCTGGCCAGGCGCATGAGAATGCTAATTGGCCACGGCATTACTCGCGATCTGGATGTGATGACTCACGAGCCTGACGGGCCTTGGTACTATCAACAGGTAGAGCTGGGTTTTAACTATCGGATGACCGAGCTGCAGGCGGCATTGGGCATAAGCCAGATGAGTCGGCTGGCTTCGTTCATCGCGCGTCGGCATGAAATAGCACGGCATTATGACAGTTTGCTGGATGGCTTTCCGGTAATCACTCCGTGGCAACACCCTGATGACTATTCTGGCATGCATCTGTATGTAATTCGTGTGCGGTTGGATACGATCAGCAGAACCCATCGACAGGTTTTTGAGAGCATGCGGCAGCAGGGAGTTGGCGTGCAGTTGCACTACATTCCTGTTCATACGCAGCCGTATTACCGCGCGATGGGGTTCGAGCCAGAGGACTTTCCAGAGGCGATGAATTATTACCGTGAGGCTATCAGTTTACCGATTTTTCCAGGGCTGACTGACGTGCAACAGAGCCAAGTGATTGACTCTTTGCGCCAGGCGCTGGGTAGTCGGGTATGAACGCCTCAAGAAACGTCGCGGTGATTCCTGCGCGGGGCGGAAGCAAGCGTATACCCGAGAAAAATATCCGGGATTTTTGCGGCAAGCCAATGATTGCATGGTCAATTGAAGCTGCAAAAGCCAGCGGCTGCTTTGAGCTGGTTGTGGTTTCAACGGATGACGAAGACATTGCTCGTCTTGCTCGTGAATGGGGGGCTAAGGTGCCTTTCATGCGCCCGCCGGAATTATCTGACGATTACACGGGCACTTCGCCCGTAGTTCGTCACGCATTACAATGGCTGGCCGAAAATAACGTTGCAGTGGATTACGCTTGTTGTCTCTATGCCACTGCCCCTTTTGTGTCGCCTGAGGATCTGAGATTAGGGCTGAAAATGCTCCTGAAAGAGCAGTCCGACTTTGCTTTTTCCGTGACCAGTTTTGATTATCCCATTCAACGAGCCATCCGGATCAATCCGGCCGGGCGGGTGGCTATGTTTTCTCCTGAGCATGCAGGTACGCGCTCTCAAGATCTTGAAGAAGCCTGGCACGATGCCGGGCAGTTTTATTGGGGCAGTGCCCAGGCTTGGCTGGAGAAATGCTCCATGTTTGGGGAGCATTCCGTGCCTGTTAAACTGCCGCGGCATAGGGTTCAGGATATTGACACCCCGGAAGACTGGGCACGGGCAGAGTGGCTTTTTAAGACTTTAGCCGCGCAGGGCGGTCGAGTGTGAGGGTGGTTTTCCGTACTGATGCTTCATTACAGATTGGTACCGGGCATGTGATGCGCTGCCTGACTTTGGCTGATGAACTGCGCCGACGTGGGCATTTATGTGAATTTTTTTGCCGGCCTCATCAGGGCCATCTTGGCGAAGTAATTTCGACAAAGGGATTTCCAGTGCGTTGGTTACGCAACGCGGCTAATGCCTCCATTCCGGTTAACGGCCAGCTGTTGGCGTATTCACACTGGCTGGCTGCCAGTTGGCAGGCCGATGCAGAGCAAACCTTGGAGGCCTTTGAGGGCATTGCTGTTGACTGGCTGGTGGTGGATCATTATGCGCTCGACCATCAATGGGAGGCTGTCGTTGGAGTCGTTGCTTCCCACGTTATGGTTATCGATGACTTAGCAGACCGCCGCCATCATTGTGACTTGCTGCTTGACCAAAATGTACTTGGCGAGCAAAACGGTGACAAATATGCAGGCATAACCAATCAGAGTTGCAAGTATCTTCTTGGTCCTGCTTATGCGTTGCTTGGCCAAGAGTATGCCCTTATAACGGCATCTCTTCCTGATAGAGCGGACAAAGTGGCCAGGGTGTTGGTTTTTGTAGGCGGTAGCGACCCTTACCACCTCACAGAGGCTTATCTGACAGCACTTTCTGCACCTGGGTGCCGGTATCTAAGCGCTGATATTGTTCTTGGGAAAAACCACCAAAACTCAAAAAAAATCCAACAGTTGGCATCCATCCGCGGTGATACCGGTGTGTACTGCGGCTTACCCAGCCTTGCCGGTTTGATGGTGCGCGCCGACCTCATGCTCGGTGGTGGTGGCGCCACTAATTGGGAACGGTTTTGTCTGGGTTTGCCGGCGATAGTGACCAGCGTTGCGGATAATCAGGATAGCTTGAACAAGGCGCTGGCACAGCAGGGATTGATCTGTTTTTTGGGTAAGGCTGAGCACGTCACCGTCAACGATATTAGTCGGGGATTGGGGGAAATTCTGGATGACCCGACAGCCTTTGTGGCGCAGTCCCGCAGAGTGCGATCTTTTGTCGACGGTAAAGGAACCGGAAGAGTGGCCGATATGATGAATATAGAAACGGAGAGCGGGCGATGCCGGGTCTAACATGGGTACCTTTTTCAGATAACAATACTGAGCTTGTTCTGGGTTGGCGTAACAGCCCGAGAGTGCGGGCGAACATGATAGATGACTCTGTTATTTCTGCAGCCTCCCATAAAGCATTCCTGAGGGCTCTGGAAACTGATCGGAGCCGAGAGTATTTCGTTGTTTACCTGGGCAAAATGCCTGTTGCTGCACTCTCCTTCATTAGTCTTGGTCAGCCGGACGTAACCTGGGGGTGCTACATAGGCACAGAAAAAATGGTTCCGGGATTATTTGTCGCGCTGTTCATCATCGCAACAGATCACGTTTTTGCCAAACCCGAAACGTCAGCGTTATGCAGCGAAATAGTGTCTGACAATATGGCCCCGATCAAGTTCAACCGGTTTCTGGGCCTGAAGACTACGGGCAGCTACAAACGCACGGCGAGCAGTGGAAGCGAGATCGAACTGTGTTGCTATCGCCTTGAACGACCAAGGCTAGCGGAGATAAAAGCGAAGGCATTCACAGCCATGCCTAGCTCAATGAAGCTTGCTTATAAACATTGGAACACGGAGAACTGAATGCCGGTAAGAGAGTTTATCCTTGCATTGCTTCATGAAACGCTTGAAGCAACTGACTCCACTCTTGAGTGTGCTGAACTGGCAGACGACACGGTGCTCCTGAACAGCGGGCTGGATTCATTAGGGTTCGCCATTCTGGTCGCACGGCTTGAAGAAGAGCTTGGTTTTGACCCTTTTGTTGAAATGTATGAGGCCGTGTATCCGACGACCTTCGGTGAGTTTGTCGCAATTTATGAAAACCGGCGAGAGCGAAACTGATTTTGGCCCTGATCGAATTATTGGCGAGGCTTGATGGCTCCCGTGAAGTCTGGGTAGATAACAACAGATGCCGGTCAGCACGAAATGTTCGACAACAGGTTGAGTCGTGCAGAGAGGTGTTCACTTGTTTTTCGGGTTCTCGTGTCGTACTGAAGCTGGAGGAAATCACCGATGCATTGGCATGGATGATCGCTTTGGACGGCCTTGCGGCTTCGGTGCTTCTGGTTCCCTCAGCGTTAAAGGACACTGAGGAACTGGCTTTGCTTGAACAACGTTTCGGAGCTGACCTGGTTATCAATGAAAGGCAGATTTCCGAGTGGAGGAACACCATGACACCTGTGCAACAGCGCGAGGCGGGCCCGATGTTTTGGGACACCGATTGGGTGCTTGCAACTTCGGGCACAACAGGTACTCCAACGCTGGTTAGCCACAAAGGCGATGCTCTTGTTCGAACCGCAAAAACAGACCGGGATCGGGGAGCGGAATTTGTTTGGGGGCTGGTTTTCGATGCTTTTCGGTTTGCGGGGTTACAGGTAGTACTGCAGGCATTGGCAGGCGGTTCCCGGCTGGTTATTTGCGACCCGTGCGAGCCCATTCACGAGCAAGCGAGCCGGTTACGGCAATCCGGTGTAAATGCCTTGTCGGCAACGCCGACCTACTGGCGCAAGTTGCTTATGACCGGTGTGCTGAAGGGGCAACATTTCCGGCAGATCACGCTGGGTGGCGAACCTGCAGATCAGTCTATTCTGGATGCGCTCAAGGCGGCTTTCCCGGCGGCACGAATCGCCCATATCTATGCGTCGACTGAAACCGGCATCGGGTTCTCGGTGACGGATGGCTGCCTGGGGTTTCCGGTCGGCTATCTGAAGTCGACGGTTGCAGGACGATCCCTGGCGATTGGGCCTTCTGGCACGCTGCGAATTAAACCGATGTCATCGGCGCAAACCGGAGTGTTGCCTCTGGATGAGTCAGGCTTTTTCGATACCGGGGATTTAGTGGAGATCCGGGGTAACAGAGTGTGTTTTGTCGGGCGAAGCTCTGGTGTTATCAATGTTGGAGGTAGCAAGGTTATTCCGGAGCAAGTTGAAGCCGTTATTCGCAGCGTTACAGGTGTGGCTGATGCTCTGGTGAAGGCGAGAGCCAGCAGTGTGACCGGCCAGTTGGTGGTTGCAGATGTAGTGCCTCAGTCGCCGGATACTGACACGGCAGCGCTGAGAAAAACCATTCTGGCCCGCTGCAAAACCAGTCTTGAGCCATACAAAGTGCCCGCGTTGATACGATTTGTTGAGCAGATTGATGCCAATTCAGCCGGAAAAGCCAACAGGATGTAGTGGAATGGACACAGTGATGGTAACCGGCGGGACTCGTGGGCTGGGGCTTGCAATCTCAAAGCGACTGGTGGATTCCGGCTACCGGGTAGTGATTGTGGGCCGAAATAAAACGGATGCTTGCGATGAGTGGCTTGACAGTAACAGCCTGGCAAGTTTTGAGCCTTACGATTTTAACGACACAACCGGGGTCCATCAGTTTTGTCAGTCAGTCTCCAGGAACTATGGGCGTCTTTACGGGCTGGTTAACAATGCCGCTCAGGGTGTTGATGGCGTATTGGCCACCATGCATGAAACTGACATCGCAAGATCACTGCGTGTGAACGTGGAAGCGCCAATGTTGCTTACAAAGTACTTACTGCGGCCAATGCTGATCAATCAGCGGGGGCGCGTTATCAATGTTTCATCGATCATTGCGGCTACCGGCTATAAAGGGTTGTCGGTATATGGGGCAACCAAGGCGGCCCTGGAGGGGTTTACCCGATCCCTTTCTCGCGAAGTCGGTAAAGCCGGGATCACGGTCAACTGCGTGGCTCCCGGGTATATGGCAACGGACATGACATTGGGCATGGATGAGGAAAAGTTGCGGTCTATTCGCCGCAGGAGCCCCATGGGCGCGCTTGTTGGGGTCGAAGATGTTGCCAATATGGTGAACTATCTGTTGTCAGATGAGGCTCGTATGATTACCGGAACGGTGATGACGGTCGATGCCGGAAGCAGCGCCTAAATCCGAGTGCACGGGTTGGGGTTGCCAAGGTGCGTATCGGAAAACCCATAAGAAAATGAAGGATGCAATGTGAGCATTATCATCAATGGCGTTAAAATTGGCCCGGGACAACCACCGTATATAGTTGCCGAACTCTCCGCCAATCATAACGGCTCGTTAGAGCATGCGCTTGCGACCATCAGTGAGGCCAAACGTTGTGGGGCCAACGCGGTAAAACTGCAAACCTATACCGCAGACACCATGACAATCGACAGTAATCGCCACGAGTTCCTGATTCAGGGCGGCCCCTGGGAGGGTTACAAGCTATACGATTTGTACCGATGGGCGCAGACACCCTTCGAATGGCACCCTGCGTTGTTTGCACATGCCAGAAAACTGGGAATAACGATCTTCTCCACGCCGTTTGATGAATCTGCCGTAGACCTGCTGGAAAGCCTGGATGCGCCGGCATACAAGATTGCGTCCTTTGAGTTGACGGATCTTCCGTTGATTGAATACGTCGCCAGAACCGGAAAGCCAATGATCATGTCTACCGGCATGGCGTCTGAACAGGAAATTGAGGATGCAGTTGTAACCGCAAAAACAGGCGGTTGCAGTGAACTCATATTGCTGCACTGCGTCAGTAGTTATCCGGCCCCTTTTGAGCAGGCCAATCTGGCCCAGATATCGGAGCTGACCCGCCGTTTTAAAACAGTATCCGGGTTATCTGACCATACTCTGGGCACTACGGCTTCTGTAGCGGCTGTTGCACTCGGGGCGCATTTTATAGAAAAGCACTTTACTCTGAACAGAGATAATGGCGGCCCCGACAGCAGTTTTTCCATCGAACCGGATGAGTTGGAACGATTGTGTATAGAGGCGAGGAATGCCTGGCTATCGGTAGGAAAAGCAGATTATTCAAGGCAGCAATGTGAAGAGCCTAACAGGGCCTTCCGGCGTTCCATCTATTTTGTAAACGATAAGAAAGCCGGCGATAAGGTTAACGAGCCCGATGTGAAAAGAATTCGGCCGGGTTTGGGGTTGGAACCCAAGTATTTTGGCAGCCTCATTGGCCGAACGTTAAAAAAGGATGTAGATAAAGGAACGCCAACCAGCTGGGAGCATTTTGATGAGTAAGGAAGTGCTGGTTGCTGAATGTCCAGATGATGAAGGTTTGGGTTTTTCATCTTGGTGGAATGGTGTAGGTTTATTTGTTCATTTTTCCAAAACGGTTGTGGTTCATTGAGTCCGTTAGCCAGCACCCCCGTCAGGGTGTATGTAGCACCGGCGAATCCTGCTGGTCGTAACCTGGAGCGCCGGCTAACAGCAGCCGGGTATGATGTACTTGGGCTGGTCGATAACTTGAAACGTGATGAGGGCGTGATTAATTATCCAGTCCAGGCAGAAGCATATGATTTTCTGATTGTCGCAGAGGGCAGGTTTCAGTCTGATATATGCGACGGGCTTCTTGATAAAGGGTTTGAGGCTGATCGCCTTTTATTGCAAGTCTCCGGCGAATTGTCTTTCAAACGATACCGTCGGGCCGTTGGCCGAAACATTCTAATGGGGCTGAGCCAATTTTGGTGTCGCACAATCATTGCTGCGGGCCGGATACTGCCATCGACACGGGTTATCTATTATGCCGAAACATTTGTAGATACGAATGTTTTGCTAGCCTGGAGCGCCCACACTCGTGACGAACCGGGGGGCGCGGTGCTCGTGGCATTCGATATTCCGGGCGGGTTCGCCAACGATGTTCTGTGCAAAAAAAATGCGGTGGTTAATCGCCGCTATCTGGGTTTTTGGCACTTGGTGCGCGCCAGGGTGATCGTGGTCGACCATGAATACACCACCGCCCGATTTAGTGAGTTGCGTAAAACCAAACGAGTTGTGCAGCTTTGGCACGGTTTGCCATACAAAGCTTTGTCGGGTAACTCCCATTTTGAGGGTGTTTGTGATCATGCGTTTGTGTCGAGCTCCCATTGGTTTAATGAGCACATTTTTCGAACCATTTTCAGAGCGCGAGCCTATTATAACTTTGGCTATCCTCGTTGTGATGCGTTGCTACAATCTCCGGAGCAGCGCGATTGGATTGGAAGCGTCCCAAGGGCACGTTTACAGATGCTCCAGAGCAAGCTAGGGCCATTGTGGGTTTATATGCCAACCTACCGGGATAATGGCGAAAATACGCTCCCGCTGGATTTTGATAGTTTAAACCGCTTCTGTCGCGAGCATCAGCGGTCGTTGGTGCTGAAACTTCATCCCTTTTTAGTTGGTCAGCTACGTACAGGCTCAGATGCTTTGAATAGCTCTGGGGAATTGACTCCGCTAAACGGGCTTTCAAATATTTTTATCTATCCACCTGCACTAAATATCTACACTTGGCTTGCGGATGCTGAAGTATTGATTACAGATTATTCGTCTGTAGCGTTGGATTTTTTAGTACTCAGGCGGCCAATCGTCTATTTTCAGTATGACAAAGTGGATTATCACAATGTTCGAGGTGCGCCTTTGATTGACGATCAGGATTATGAAGCTGGTCGCCAGGTGGCAGACCAGTCGGAGCTCCATGCAGAGCTGCAGCGTTTAACGGTAGGTGAGCCGAAAACTGTTATGCCCCAAGATCGACTTATTGAGAAGTATGGGGTTGCACAAACAGAGGCGGTACCTCAGCTGCTCGACTACTTGAGGGGATTAAAGTGAAGATTATTATGACATATGGAACTTTTGATCTGTTCCATATCGGGCATCTCAATATGCTTGAGCGCTTGGCGGCACTGGGCGATCAGCTGATTGTTGGTGTATCGACGGACGAATTTAACCGTGGGAAAGGAAAGGAGAGTATTTTTAGCTATGAGGAGCGCTCTCGGATTGTTCAGTCCATTTCGTGCGTTGACCATGTAGTGCCCGAGACAACATGGGAGCAAAAGCGCACTGATATCCAGAGCTTTAATGTCGACCTCCTTGGTATTGGAGAGGACTGGCAAGGCAAGTTTGACCATCTCAAGGAACTTTGTGAGGTCGTCTATCTCTCTAGGACTGCGCAGATCTCAACGACCCAGCTCAAACAACGGTTGTCTGACCTCAATTCCAAAAGTATTCGGGAAATTCGAAATGGATTGGACAGCCTGCTGAATGTTGTTAAAGCTTTAGAATAAGGTCAGGCCTGAGACAGTTGCTGTGCAATCAAGTCGGCAACGCGGGCCGAGGATTGATCATCCTGGTAGTGGTGAACCAGGTTTCTAATAGTCTGTCTCTGCTCCTTGTAGGTCTGAGGTTCGTCCAGTTCGGCATGAATCGTTTGTTGCAGGCTTATTTGATCAATGCTTTTGGGGCCGGGGGCCCAGAACTCGAAGGGTTCAAGCAGAAATCCACGGGTCTCTTTGTAAATAGCTTGGTCAGAGGGTGTGAAAATAATCGGGCGATCCAGTAATAAAAAATCAAAAAATACGGACGAATAATCGGTGATTAGGACATCAGCCGCCGATAACACTTCGTAAAAGTCGAGGCCGTGCTCAAAAAGCTGAGAGTCCGTCAGTGTTGAGATGCACTGAGGCATATCTTCCAAAGGGCCGAGACCAAAGTCGGCTTCGTGATAGGGGTGGGGTTTGACAACGAGTTGTATCTGATTCTCGTCAAGAAATTCAAAAAAGCTTTCTCGATCGTAACTATTCAGCTCAAATTTTCTAAAAAAGTTCTTGACAGGGTTTTGGCCCCAATTTCATGAATTTAGGCCACACTCAACGCAAACCCATTAAGCGACGCGCAAAGCCTCCAAGAGCCCTTCACGGCCCTTTCGTTTTGTTGTCCATCCCCGGGGCGACGTCGATTTGAAAAACCCCGTCAAATCCGCGCTCAGGACGAAAAATTCGACCTGAAAAAGTCGTGCGATGATAATGAATCACTCGACGGTACTCAGACCCATGAAGATCAGTAACATTGATGTCGACGCTGCGCTGGCAAACGTCAGACAACAACTCCAAGCAGACACAACCGTCGCGCCTTCCATGCGGACGGCCATCGAGTTGCTGATTGTGCTGGTCCAGATACTGAGTGGGCGGATTAACACCCACAGTGCCAACAGCAGTAAGCCGCCGTCTCAGGATCCGAACCGCCCCAGACAGAACCGTTTGAAGAGCGGGCGTAAGCCAGGCGGGCAGCCCGGCCGCGTTGGGAAGACGTTGCAACCGGTGGTAGATCCGGATGCCATCCAGCGGGTGAAAGTGGATCGACGCACCTTACCCAAAGGCGGCGCATTTCGGGTTGTGGGCTTCGAGAAACGTCAGGTCGTTGGTGAGCTTACGGCAACATAGCGTAACTTCCTGCTGAGCTTCTGATTCAATGAATGCCTCAACCCTATCAGGAGGCAGTCATGATTCCACTAACCCCCGTCAACGATACCGTTCAGCTCCAGAGGCGGCTCGATTCGCTGGCCGCAGACTTCACGCGCTGGCGCGTGCAACGACCACACCGGCGTGCGGCCGTCCCTCCATACCTCCGGCATGATTGCCGAGCAAGGTGACGGTCCGCCCCTGGTGCTGTACCAGACATCGCTCAGCCATGCCGGTGAATTACTGGACGATGTCCTGCGCCTGCGCAGTGACGGCAGCCCGCCGCCGCTGGTGATGAGTGATGCGCTCTCATCCAACCATGTCAGCCGCACCCCGCTGCGCATCGCTCTGTGCAATGCACACGGCCGGCGCAACTTTGCGGATCTGGTGGTGCACTTTCCTGAAGAGGCGGAGGCGGTACTGACGCGTTACCAGCTGATCTGGCAACACGACACTGAAGCGACTGAGCAGCAGATGACGGCCGCGCAGCGGCTGGCCCATCACCGCAAGCACTCACTTCCGGTGATGGAATACATCCGCCGCTATGGCGCAGACCGGCTGGCTGCGAACGCGGCTGAAGCCAACAGCAGCTTTGGCCAGGCGGTCAACTACTTCAACAAGCACTTCGACGGACTCAGCGCATTCTGCCGCCATGAGGGGGCACCGCTCGACAACAACCGCATGGAGCGTGGTCTCAAGCTGCCGATCCGCAATCGCAAGAACGCCATGTTCTTCAAGAGCGCCGCCGGTGCGGCCATCGCCGATGTGATCACCTCAGTGATTGCAACCTGTGCCGCAGCCGGAATCAATCCGCTGATTTACCTGCGCAGCGTCCAGCGTCATGCCAGCGAAGCCAGGCAAAGCCCGCAGAGCTGGTTGCCGTGGACCTATCAAAGCCATAGCAGTCAAGACGTCAAGGCCGCCTGAGCACGCCATCCAGGTAGGTCTAGCACAAGCGTAGCGCGAAGTTGCGCTATGCTGCCGTAAGGTCACTACCGGTTTGCTTCGACTCTCTGATCCAGCGCCTAAGCTGATTAGCTTTGAGGTCATTATCCAAAGCAATACGGGAAACAGGCGTTCCAGAGATTTGGCTTTCAGCTACCGGCTGAGCTTTGAATTCTGGAGTGTGTTGACGGCGTTTTCGGTATGGGCGGGCTTGGCAAGGGTGATTGGTTGTGGATCACACCAATCAATTTTGGCGCTTACTGTGAAGCAGACGACTTAGTGTGGCAGAATGCCGGGATCGTGTGCGAGCCTAATAGTTGGAGATGTTGAATGGCTAAGAAAGAAAAGAAGGCGGGAAGTCCTGGTCAAGATGATGGTCAAGTCTATATGCAGCGTTTGCAGCGGAACCTCGCTTACTTTAAGCACCATCGTCCGGTACTTTACAACATGCTTGCCAACATGGATCTCCTGCGGGTAGAGCTAGTAGTTACTCCTGGAAAAGATGATGTGGATATGGTCGCAAATGGAAAATCCTGTTATCGAGGGTTGGCCAGAGAATATTCCGTAGGTGAAGCGCAACAGATGCTGCAAGAAAATGCAGGCAAAACAAAAATTATGACGTTTTCGCCATCCCGTTCCAGTTCATATTCACAAAAGAATTTTGCCTCTCATTTGCTCAGAGAGATTATCGCCAAGAGCCCCTTGTCCGCTAAAGAATTTGAAGGGTATCAACGAGGTAACTTTTTCCCGTCTCTCGTGTTTCTTGGTTGTGGTTTGGGCTACCACATTGAGGAAGTTGTAAAAAAAGCGGAAGTAATCAATGCAATTGTCGTGGAGCGTGAGCCCGAAAAATTTGCGGTTAGTTTATATACCGTTGACTGGGAGGAAATTTGTAAGAGATTTAGGAAAACTGGCAGAACCCTGACTTTCGCGATAGGTAAAGCTGATTCTGAATCTGAAATTCGGGCTCTTGTTCACACCAATATGGCAAAGGATGTGCCCTTTTATCCTTTCTTTTCTATCTATTATAACCACTTGGCTGATGTGGAGTTGGCGAAAGGCGTACTCGCCGCGAGTAAGGATCTTACTGTTATTACTACCAACTGGAGTAATTATGACAACGAGCTGATGAGGCTAGTTAATACGACTCACAACGCGAGATCGGGAATGAGGTATTTGGCGAATACCGGCAGAAAATTTATTCAGCTGCCGGTAGCTGTTGTTGGCAGTGGCCCTTCCATTGATGACCGAATTGATTCGCTAAAAAGAATGCGCGAAAAAATATTTGTTGTTAGTGCTGGTACTGGCTTAAGGCCGCTTTTGGCTGCCGGGATTACACCGGATCTTCACGTTGAGTTGGATCCCAGCTATATTGTCTACCAACTACATCGTGAGCTTCCAAGTGATATTCTGAAATCTATTCCCTTGTTGGCTGTGAGCGAAGTGAATCCTTTTGTGCGTGATTTATTCAAAAGCGTCACCTACTTTTTTAAGTCCGATAACATGCTTCCCGAACTAGCAATTCCGAAAGCCGATGCATTTGCGGGATGCAATCCGACGGTGACAAATGCAGCAGTAGCAATTAGCGAAGCTCTTGGCTTTCGAAAGATTTATCTTTTTGGAACGGATTATGGGTTCAAGGACGCAGACTATCATCATGCTCGCCAGTCCGTTTGGGGTGAAGAGTACGCAGCGCCTATTAAGCAATTGGAAGACCGTATAGACGCGGGGAGGCGTGGTTCCAGGCCCATTTTTGAAGTTGAAGGAGTTGAAGGGCGGCCGATTTTAACCAGGAACGACTATTACACTGCCAAGCGTTCATTAGAAGATTTTTTAGGTTCAGTCATGCGCTCGTCGGCCTCGGGCTTACAAATATACAATTGTGCGAATGGGGCGGTGATTGATAATACAGAGTGGCTTTCAGCTGCGCGGTTTGAAAGCGATGTATCTGAGGTTGAAGATCAGGTTCTGATGGCAGATGACTTGTTTCGGAGTCACGTGAAGGAGTTGGCCAGCGGGATTCTCGATATACCGATAGTCAGAGTCCACGAGGAGCTTAAGCGAGTGTGTTCCGCGCACGCACGCACCTTGGGAAAAGCAGCAATACACGGCAGGAAGGATCTATGCTTGTTAGTCAATCAGCTCCGCCTCAAGGCGGTTACTGTTGAGTTAGATTCCGGAGCTCAGGGTGTTCGCCCCGAACAACTTTACTGTGCGCAGTTGCTCAAAGGCACTGTTTTGCATTTTCTTGCGGTCGGCCTGTGTCACGGTATGGCTTGTCAAGATGATGAAGTGCAAGATTTTGTGAATATTTGGAAGGCTCATTTTTCAGAACTTCTGGAAGAGCTGCCCTCCCACTTCGAAAAAGTGATGTTGAGTGGGCGCTCGGTCGAGAGTGATCCATGGGTTAGACGCTTTATCATCGATGACGATCCAGAGTTTGAGTGACTGTCATCCATTTTTTTGCGGGTCGCGGGTGATGGTTACGTTTTGTTACAAGAGTGATGTGATTTATTCTAAAGATCTGAATCGAGGTGCCGTTAAGTGAATTAACAGGGCGAGGCACCCCAGCAGATTTACACGGGAGCCACGTCTTAACTAAAGAAACGTAAAGGTTTAAGGAGAAGTATCATGGCCCTCGGAATTAATACTAACGTAGCCTCCCTCAGTGCTCAAAACCAGTTGTCTCGTTCCCAGAATATGAACGATCAAGCGTTGGAGCGTCTGTCCTCAGGCTTACGGATCAACTCAGCCAAGGACGATGCCGCTGGTCTGGCTATCTCTACACGATTCGATACGCAAATTCGCGGGTTGACCGTTGCTCAGCGTAACGCCAATGACGGCATCTCGATGGCACAGACCGCTGAGGGTGGCTTGGACGAAACTGTTAACAACTTGCAGCGTATCCGTGAATTGGCTGTTCAGGCTGCAAATGGTTCTATTACCTCGGATGATAGAGAGCTACTTCAAGATGAAGTAGGTGCGCGAATTTCTGAAATCACACGAATCAGTGAAGAGACCACTTTCAACAACCAGAAGGTTCTTGATGGCACTCTTGGAAGCTCTGTTTCATTCCAGGTTGGTTATAAGAAGGACCAGACGATTGATGTGAACTTCGCATCAAATATGTCGTCTTCCGGGCTTGGTGCTTCAGGTGCTAAAGTCAGCGCTATAGACATTTCAACCGCCACTGGAGCTATCGCAGCGCTTGGCGTTCTAGATGGCGCCCTCGGAGAAGTCAATGAGTTTCGCTCTGAATTGGGTGCGGTACAGAATCGCTTTGAGAGCACAATTAACAATTTGTCGACAAATATTTTAAACGCAAGTGCTGCAAACGGTCGGATTCTCGACGCAGACTTCGCTGCTGAATCTGCTAAGCTGGCTAAGTCTAATGTGTTGCAGCAGGCAGGTATCTCAGTACTGGCGCAGGCCAATGCTCGCCCCAACCAAGTTCTGTCTCTCCTGCAGTAATAAGGGTAGCAAGGTGGCTGTCGGCTGTCCTTTAGGGGGGCCGACTTCGCGTTGCCAGAGAAGAGTGAGGTGAATAATGAATGACATTAATCTGAGCGGCACGGGTTTTAAACTGTTGCCTTTCGATAGTTTTTCATCATCATCGGAAAACGCGTCATCTCGGAACGAAGGCAACCGTGTTTCTACTCAGGTAGGGGCTTCATCGGTGGATCAGAAGCTGCACTCCCAATTGCTTGATGTTCAGAAATTTTCTGAGCTTGAGAAAGTTGGAGCGCAGTCTGTCGAGCGGGTTGGGCTGCTAAGCGATGCGGTATTGCAGTTGAATGATTATGTTCAGTCTGTTAGCAGGGATCTTCAGTTTGAGGTGAATAGTGAGATGGGGCAAACCATTGTGAGAGTGGTTGATCAAAAAACCCAGGAAGTTATTCGCCAAATTCCTGATGAGGTCGCTTTGAAGTTGGCAGAGAATTTGCTTCAAGATGAACCGTTGACGTTATTCAGTTTAAAAGTTTAATGGTTGCCACTTTAGAGCCATCGCCGATTGGAAAATATTCAGCGCCGTTGTACCGTAAAAAGTTCGGCGGCGTTGTTTGTTAAAGGTTTCAGGATGCTTCACCCGTCGCAACACTAAAGTTTTAAAGAGAGCGGCAAGGTTTTGCCGCTATTGGCCGTCAAACTAATCACAGCAATGTAAAAGCCTTTTGAGGAGGCAAAACCATGGCAGCAATTTCATCTTTAGGGGCCGGTTCGGGCATTTTCACCAACGATTTGGTGAATAAGCTCGTTGATGCGGAACGTGCGCCAACTGAAATGCGCCTCGATCGGCGGGAATCCGAAACTCAGGCAGAGATTTCTGCTTATGGCAGGATTCGTAGTGCTCTTGAATCTTTGCGATCCCCCATGGAAGCGTTGAGTCGGCCTGACAGTATGAGCGCTTTTGTTGCCTCATCTTCTAACGAAGCTATACTGGATGTTGATGTTGAGTCCTCACAGGCCAGCCGGGGTAACTACAGTCTTGATGTGAAGCAGCTGGCCCAGGCGCAGTCTTTGGCTTCAAGTGAGTTTGTGGATAGGGACACTACTCAATTGGGTGCTGGTACGCTCACTCTCAATGTGGGCGGCAATACCACCAATATTGTTATCGATGAATCCAATAATACCCTTGAGGGAATTGCGGATGCCATTAATGGGGCAAAGGCGGGGGTGTCAGCAGGTATCGTAGATACCGGTAACGGATATCGATTAGTGATGTCTTCGGATGAATCTGGTTCCGCCAATGAGGCCTCGATTTCTGCTGCGGACAGCGATGGTAACAATACTGACTCGAGTGGCTTGTCGCAATTTGTCTTCGACGACGCGGTTTCCAATATGAAAGAGACCGTCCCTGCCCAGAATGCGATCCTGGACGTTAACGGTATTGAGGTGACCCGTTCAAGTAATACTGTAGACGGGGTTGTCGATGGTGTCGCATTTAATCTCAAAGATACCGGCGTTTCTGTCGTCAAAATCACGCAAGACGCTGCTGAAGTAGCTGGTCGGGTACAGGCATTTGTTGACAGATTCAATGCGCTCCAAGATCAAATAAAGAGTGTTTCTGGATTCAATTTGGGCTCCGAGCAAGGTGGGGTTTTAAGTGGGGATTCAGCAATTCGTGGCATTCAGAATGACTTACGTCAGATGTTGACTTCGGTGCCGCCAGGCTTGGAAAGCTCCCCAGTTCGGATGTTGGCAGATATCGGTATTAAGACGGAGGTAAGTACGGGCAAATTGGAATTTGATGAAATTAAATTTCAGGAGCAGCTCGAAGCGAATCCTGACGCCATGACTGCGCTGTTTGCCGAATCAGAAGCTGGTGACGGTATAGCGCGTCAGATGGTGGATTCGGTTGAGACATTTCTAGCCGGTGGTGGAGCGTTGGCCATTCGCACCGAAGGCCTTAGTAAGACTCTTCAGCGTATTGAGGATGATCGCATTGACCTGGGTGATCGAATTGCTAGCTATGAAGAGAGGCTAATTAAACAGTTCTCTGCAGCAGATCAAGTGATCTCCCGGATTCAAAGCACTGGCAGTTACGTGCAGCAGCAACTTGCGGCTTTGATGCCGCAGCGCAGCGGTGACAATTAAGCGCTATGGTTTAATGAGTTCTCTTGGTTAAATGATCAAGAATATCGTAAAAAGAGGCACATCATGAATGGTTTACAAGCGTATCAACGTATCAACACCCAAACCAGCATCATCGATGCTGATCCTCACCGGTTGATTCAGCTGTTATACAGCGGTGCTTTAGAGCGTATCAACATGGCCAAAGCTCGTATGCAGGCAAAAGATTATGCGGGTAAAGGTAAGCTGATTAATAAAGCCATTGAAATAATCGGTGGGCTGCGGAGCTTTCTGGACTTTGAAAAAGGCGGCGACCTGTCCGCTAGTCTGGAAAGTTTGTACGACTATATGGAGCGCACCTTGTTAGAGGCCAGCGCACGCAACGATGTAGCTAAACTGGACGAAGTGGCGGACTTGCTGCGCGCAGTAAAAGAAGGCTGGGACGGCATTCGCGGCGAAGTCATGGCCCAAGCCCAAGCCCAAGCCCAAGCCCAAGCTGTATAAGGCCTAATAGCCAAGGCACCCTTGCTGCCGTACAATGTGTCGCTTAAATTCGATACATCCATAGTATTGTGTGTGGAGCAAGGGCATGTCTGATATTAACAAAGTAGTACTGGCCTATTCCGGGGGCCTGGATACCTCGGTTATCGTGCGGTGGCTGCAAGACACTTACGGCTGTGAAGTGGTTACCTTTACCGCCGACATCGGTCAGGGCGAGGAAGTAGAACCGGCGCGGTTAAAAGCCAAAGCGCTGGGCGTAAAAGAAATATACGTTGAAGACCTGCGCGAAGAATTTGTGCGTGACTATGTTTTCCCCATGTTCCGCGCCAACACGGTTTATGAAGGCGAGTACCTGCTGGGTACCTCTATCGCCCGCCCTTTGATTGCCAAGCGCCTGATTGAGATCGCCAACTCTACCGGCGCTGACGCCATTTCCCACGGCGCAACCGGTAAGGGTAATGACCAGGTTCGTTTCGAGCTGGGCGCTTATGCCCTGAAGCCCGGCGTGAAAGTGATCGCGCCCTGGCGTGAGTGGGATTTGAATTCCCGCGAAAAACTGCTGGCCTACTGCGCCGAACGCGACATTCCGGTCGACATGAAAAAGGGCAAATCGCCTTATTCCATGGACGCTAACCTGCTGCACATCTCCTACGAAGGCATGAACCTGGAAGATCCCTGGTGCGAAGCCGAGGACGACATGTGGCGCTGGAGTGTTTCGCCACAAGAAGCGCCGAATACCCCGACCTACATTGAAATCACCTACGCCAAAGGCGACATTGTTGCGGTAGACGGCCAGGCTATGAAAGCCCACGAAGTGCTGGCGCACCTGAACAAGGTTGGCGGCGACAACGGCATTGGCCGCTTGGACATCGTAGAGAACCGTTATGTGGGCATGAAGTCCCGCGGCTGCTACGAAACCCCGGGTGGCACCATTATGCTGCGCGCTCACCGCGCCATTGAGTCCCTGACTCTGGACCGCGAAGTAGCGCACCTGAAAGACAGCCTGATGCCGCGCTACGCCGAGGTAATCTACAACGGTTACTGGTGGTCGCCAGAGCGCGAAGCTCTGCAGGCGCTGATTGACCAGACTCAAACCTACGTCAACGGCACCGTGCGCCTGAAATTGTACAAAGGCAACGTAGACGTAGTGGGCCGCAAGTCAGACGATTCCTTGTTTGACGAGAAGATTGCCACCTTTGAAGAAGACGAAGGCGCTTACGATCAAAAAGACGCCGAAGGCTTTATCAAGCTGAATGCTCTGCGCTTGCGCATTGCCGCCAGCAAAGGTCGCAAGCTGTAAGTTTCAGTTGGCGACTGGAAGATAGCGCGATACTTCCGGGCCGGCTCTGCCGGCCCGGTTGTTCCGGCCGGAATTTTTACTTTAATTTGCCCGAACTCTTCGAGGAATTTTGACTTCCGTTGTGTGATACTAATTCAAAGCAACTGAGCTAGCGGGAGGCATGATGGAAAGCCGGGTTCAGCAGTTGATTAAAAAGCTTGAGCATCTTCCGTCGGGTCGCTTGTCGGAGGTGGAAGACTTTATTGATTTTTTAAGCCAGAAAGATCGAGAACATCACATGCGCAAGGACTTCGCGCAAGGGGCAGAGGCTCCTTTCCAGAAGGTATGGGATAATGACGATGATTCAGTCTACGACAAGTTATGAATTTGGGAATGTCGTTCTTGTTGGCTTTCCCTTTACCAATCTTAAGACGACCAAAAAGCGCCCCGCAGTCATTCTCAGCTCCACTTCCTATCAGGCTTACCGCCCCGATGTTATATTGCTGGCGATAACCAGCCGGATTAAGGATCCCCTGACTTATGGCGAAGCTATGATTGCTGACTGGGGGCAGGCAGGTTTAATCAAACCGTCATTATTCAAACCCCTGATAGCGACAGTCGATCAAGTGATTGTTCTTAAAAAGCTGGGCACGCTCAGTGCTGGTGATCAACTAAGGCTTAAAAAGCTGGTGCAGAATGTTCTAGACCTTGTCTGAGGTGTAATTCGCACCGCGTTGCCTATTGCAGTCCGTTGTCAGGTGCGGGGAGAGCCTTGTCTTGGTATGCTTGCCCACCATTATTTTACGTTGTGGGTATACCCGCCTCAGATTTTGGAGAATAACGATTATGCCTTCTTTTGATATTGTTTCTGAAATCGATATGCACGAAGTAACCAACGCGGTTGACCAAACCAAGCGCGATCTTGGCAATCGTTGGGACTTCAAAAATGTAGACGCCGATGTAGAGCTGGACGACAAGGGCATTACCATCAGCGCCCCGCAAGAATTCCAGTTGGAGCAGCTGCTGGACATGCTGCGTATGGCTTTCGCCAAGCGCAATATTGACGGCCGCGCGCTGTCGGAAAACGGCGACAGCAAAGCCGGCAAGCTGGTGAAGCAGCACCTGGAGCTAAAACAGGGCCTTGAAACCGATATGGCCAAAAAGATCGTGAAACTGATCAAAGACCAAAAGATGAAGGTTCAGTCCAGTATTCAGGGCGACAAAGTGCGGGTAACCGGCAAGAAGCGTGATGACCTGCAAGAAGCCATGGCCATGCTGCGCGAAGCCGAGCTGGACGTGCCCCTGCAATTTAACAACTTCCGCGAATAAGGCGGCTTATCATTTCTGTTGAACCCCGGCGGGCCGCCTGGCGGGAAACCCTGCGCGTTTATTCCCGCTGGCAGGTGGTTGCCCTGTTGTTTCTGGGGTTCTCGGCTGGCCTGCCATTCTTGCTGGTTTTCTCAACGCTGAACGCCCGCCTGGCGGACGTGGGCGTGGAAACCGCCACCATCGGCTTTTTCAGCTGGCTGGGTATTACGTATTCCATAAAAGTGTTCTGGGCGCCGGTGGTCGACCGCTTGAAATTGCCCATTCTGGATAAGTGGCTGGGCAAGCGCCGCAGCTGGATGTTGCTGGCCCAGGTAGGCATAGCCGCTGGCCTGTATCTGATGGCCCACACCGATGCCACTAGCGCACCTGAAATGATGGCCCTGTGTGGCTTGCTGGTGGCTTTCTCGTCCGCCACTCAAGATGTGGCTATAGACGCCTACCGTATTGAAATCGCTGAACAACGCTTGCAAGCCGCGCTGGCTGCCACTTACATATTCGGCTACCGGCTGGCGTTACTGGTAGCTGGCGCCGGCGCTTTGTATCTGGCGGAATTCTGGTCCTGGCAGGTGTCTTACGAGGTGATGGCGGCGCTGGTGGGCGTAGGCATGGCGACGGTTCTGATCGTGCGTGAGCCGAGCGTCAATCACTTTAAAGCCGCGCAGGATATTGCCGAAAAAATTCAGCTGCAGGCCGCACATCATTCCCATCTTTCGCCATGCCTGGCCAGGTTCGCAAGCTGGTTTTACGTGGCGATTGCCGGGCCGTTTGTGGATTTCTTCCAACGTTATCGCGAGCTGGCGGTGGCCATACTTCTGCTGGTGGCGGTATACCGTATTTCCGACATCGCTATGGGCGTGATGGCCAATCCGTTTTATTTAACCTTTATGGGCTTCAGCAAAACCGAGGTTGCGGACGTTACAAAGATCTTTGGATTTTTCATGACCATAGGCGGCTCGCTGCTGGGTGGTCTACTGGTAATTCGTTACGGCGTGCGGCGTATATTGCTGCTGGGCGCCATTATGACGGCGCTGACCAACCTGCTGTTTGTGGTGCTGGCACAATATCCACCGAATCTTGCAACGCTTGCCGTTGTGGTCAGCGCCGATAACTTAAGCGGCGGCATCGCCAACGTGGCGTTGATTGCCTGGTTGTCCAGCATGACCAGCGCTTCCTTCACGGCTACCCAATACGCGCTGTTCAGTTCGTTGATGACATTACCCGGCAAGTTTTTGGGCGGTTTCTCCGGCATGGTTGTGGCCAACTACGGCTACGCGGAGTTCTTCCTGGTGGCGGGATTGCTGGGCGTGCCGGCCATCGTGCTGACCATGATAATGATGCGACATGGTAAGCGCCTGGATGCGCTGGCGCCGGACAACTCTGGCAGCGAGGATGCGCCTGCGAGTGACACGGCAAGGGAGTAGGCTAAGGAGTAGCGCTATGAAGGGTAGTTCTGTGAAAAGTAAGACAATAAAGCCTGACAGCGTTGCAGAGCCCAACAAAGACCAGAAAATCTGGTTGGTAGTGCTGGCAATACCGGCGGGCAAGGTGGCAAGTTATGGCCAGGTTGCCGCCATGGCAGGCCTGGGTCGGCAAGCTCGTTACATAGGCCGAGCCCTGGGCAAGCTTCCACAAGGCCACAGCGTGCCCTGGTATCGCGTAATTCGCAGTAACGGCCAGATCGCCTTTGCGCCAGGCTCAGAGACCTATCAGGAACAGGTCAACCGCTTACGGGAAGAAGGCGTCTACGTGGTTAACGGGCGTGTTTCGATGTCGCGATTTGGTTGGTTATAAGAGCTTGCCATGCACGCGAATATTCCGTTCATTTTCATCACGCAGCTCCTCAAACGTCGGGAACGGCGATTTATCTCGAATAACCAGCTCTTTGCCCAGGTAATCGAGTATTTTCATGACTTTGCGGATGCCGATGTCGCCTGATCGGTTATTTTCAAGAGCGTTAATGGTGGCGCGGGAAATATCGAGGTGGTTTGCCAGCGTTTGCTGGGATACGCCGTTTTGCTGGCGCAGTGTTGAGAGGGTTTGCCCTAAGCTTTGATAGTCCACAATGCACCTCGGCTGGCTAATATACTTTACATTTAAGCTTCAATTGCACTTTTTGTAAAGTATTTTAGCCAGTCGAGGCGATTTTTTTAGCTACTTAGCTACTTAGCTACAGACGCATCGCGCCGTCGACTTCAATCACGCGGCCGCTGACGTAATCGTTCTCAAGAATGAACGCGACGGTCTGGGCGATTTCGTAAGGCTGGCCCATGCGCTTGGCCGGGATGCCTGCGCACAATTTTTCCAGAGCTTCCTGCTTCATAGACGCGGTCATATCGGTTTCGATAAAGCCCGGTGCAATGGCCATGCTACGGATGTTGTAACGGGCTAGTTCCTTCGCCCATACGGTTGCCAGTGCCGCTACGCCGGCTTTTGCAGCGGAGTAGTTGCTCTGGCCCATGTTGCCAGCGCGGGCAATGGATGAAATGTTGATGATCGCGCCGCGGCTGCCGGTTTTGATCATCTGGGTGGCGGCTTCACGGCCACACAGGAACACGCCGGTCAGGTTGACGTTGATAACCGCCTGAAATTCTGACAGTTCCATGCGCTTAATGATTTCGCCGTCTTTTGCTTTAACCATCAGGCCATCGCGCAGAATACCGGCGTTGTTGACCAGTCCGTTAAGCTGACCAAAATCTTCAGCAATTTGCGCGAAGGTTTTCTCAACATCTTCTTCTTTCGATACGTTGCAAACGTAGGCTTTTGCTTCAACCCCGGCTTCCTTGCAGGCGGCAACGGCTTCTTCCAGTTTTTCCGGCATCAGGTCAATCAGCGCCACACGGGTGCCTTTGGACGCCAGGAATTCAGCCATGGCGCGCCCCAAACCCTGGCCACCGCCGGTAATTGCAACTACGGAATCTTGAAGTATCATCGATTTTGCCCTAAAAATAGTGAGTGAACATTACTATTGCGGATAATGTGTGTCCGCTGAGCAGTTATAGGTATTTTGTGCGCTAGTATAACAGGTCGCTATATGCGCGTTGCTATTATCTGTACGTTGCTATCGAAATTACGCGTAAAGGAGAGTTCAGTGCCATTTTTTTTGTTGCTGTTTGTTGTTGTGCCCGTTGCAGAACTGGTCGTCCTAATAAAGGTAGGCACCATGATCGGCGTTTTGCAGACGGTGGCATTGGTGTTCCTGACGGCGATTCTGGGCGCCTGGCTGCTTAAGCAGCAGGGCCTTGCCACGCTGCTAAGGGCCCGCCAGCGCATGAATTCTGGCGAGTTGCCCGCCCAGGAAGTGGCCGAGGGTCTGATTCTGGCAGCCGGCGGCGCGATGTTGTTAACGCCGGGGTTCATTACGGATTTCTTCGGTTTTATGTGTTTGCTGCCGTTCACCCGCCAGTGGCTGGTGGGGCAGGCCATCAAGCGGCTGACGGTTGTTGGTTCGGCTGGCGGCTTCTCGTTTAACGGTCAATCCGGTCAGTTTGGTGGTGAGCAAGGCCCGTTCGGGCGCCAAAAACCGTTTGACCGCGACGCCAACGGCGACATCATTGAAGGCGAGTACCGCGACGAAACGGAAACCCGCCACGACCGCATTGATAAAAAGTAAAAATTTTTTCGTGCGGGCGTTGAAAACCCCTACGCACTACCCCAAATACCCTTCACAAGTTCACCGCAGACAGGCAGCCGCTGATACGTCAGCAGGCGCGCAGGTCGGGTAATTCAGGGCCACTTTTAATCTGACTATTGGAGCATTCGAACAATGAAAATTCGTCCGCTACACGACCGCGTTGTCGTGCGCCGTAAAGAAGAAGAAGAGAAAACCGCAGGCGGCATCGTGCTGCCGGGTAACGCCAAAGAAAAGCCGTCCCAGGGCGAAGTGATCGCTGTTGGCAATGGCCGCGTTCAGGATAACGGCGAAGTTCGCCCTCTGGCCGTTAAGGCCGGTGACACCGTGGTATTCGGCCAGTATGCCGGTAACACCGTGAAAATTGACGGCGAAGACCTGCTTATCATGAGCGAAAGCGACATCTACGGCGTGCTTGAGTGATCTGAAAGCTCTGGCATATTGCGCACATTCTCATTAACCCGGTGATTTCATCATTTCGGTTTAACGAACAGGAACAGAAGACATGGCAGCTAAAGAAATTAAGTTTGGTGACAGCGCACGCAAGCGCATGGTTAAAGGCGTTAACGTTCTGGCCGACGCAGTACGAGTCACCTTGGGCCCCAAAGGCCGCAATGTGGTACTGGAAAAGTCATACGGCGCACCTGTTGTCACTAAAGACGGCGTATCTGTAGCCAAAGAAATCGAACTGAAAGACAAGTTCGAAAACATGGGCGCGCAGATGGTGAAGGAAGTTGCTTCACAGGCCAACGAAACAGCCGGTGACGGCACCACCACCGCTACCGTTCTGGCCCAAGCCATCGTTAATGAAGGCCTGAAAGCCGTTACTTCCGGCATGAACCCGATGGACCTGAAGCGCGGCATCGACAAAGCCACTATCGCTGCAGTTAAGGCGATTGGTGATATGGCCAAGCCCTGCGACGACAGCCGCAGCATCGCCCAGGTAGCGACCATTTCTGCCAACGGCGACGAAACCATTGGCCAGCTGATCGCTGACGCCATGGAGCGTGTGGGTAAAGAAGGCGTTATCACCGTTGAAGAAGGCCGTGGCCTGGAAGACGAGCTGGACGTGGTTGAAGGTATGCAGTTCGATCGCGGCTATTTGTCGCCGTACTTTATCAACAACCAGGACAACATGAGCGTCGAGCTGGATGACCCGTACATCCTGCTGGTAGACAAGAAAATCTCCAACATTCGTGAACTGCTACCGGTGCTGGAAGCGGTTGCCAAAGCGGGTAAGCCGCTGATGATCATCGCCGAAGACATTGAAGGCGAAGCGCTGGCGACTCTGGTCGTCAACAACATGCGCGGCATTGTGAAAGTAGCCGCTGTGAAGGCGCCTGGTTTTGGTGACCGTCGCAAGGAAATGCTGCAGGACATCGCCATTTTGTCTGGCGGTACTGTGATTTCCGAAGAAGTGGGCCTGAGCCTGGAGAACACCACTCTGGACGACCTGGGTACCGCCAAGCGTGTGAACCTGACCAAAGAAAACACCACGATCATTGACGGTGCCGGCGCACAGGCTGACATTCAGTCGCGCGTTGAGCAGATCCGTAAGCAGATCGAAGACAGCACCTCAGACTACGACAAAGAGAAGCTGCAGGAACGTGTAGCCAAGCTGGCTGGCGGCGTTGCCGTTATCAAGATTGGTGCCGGTTCCGAAGTAGAAATGAAAGAGAAGAAAGCCCGCGTTGAAGACGCACTGCACTCCACCCGCGCAGCGGTTGAAGAAGGCATTGTGCCTGGCGGCGGCGTAACCCTGATTCGCGCTCTGGCGGCTCTGGACAGCGTTGAGACCCTCAATGAAGAGCAAAGAGCCGGTGTGAACATTCTGCGCCGCGCGATGGAAGCTCCTCTGCGCCAGATCGTATACAACGCCGGCGGTGAAGCCTCTGTTGTTGTTGCGAAAGTACGTGAAGGCACCGGTGCTTACGGCTACAACGCCGCCACCGAAGCCTACGGCGACATGCTGGAAATGGGCATCCTTGACCCAGCCAAAGTGACCCGCTCTGCGTTGCAGGCCGCGGCTTCCGTAGCCAGCCTGATCATCACAACCGAAGCGATGATTGCCGACGAGCCAGAAGACGAGAAGTCTGGCGGCGCCATGCCTGATATGGGCGGCATGGGTGGAATGGGAGGCATGGGCGGCATGATGTAATGCCCCCGGCCGCTGGTTAACAGCGGCCAGCCTGCTTTACCATAGTTTAAAAACCTCCGAATGGTGACCGCAGAAAATTGCGGCCATTTTCGGGGGTTTTTTTATGGCGCTTAAAAACCTTTTTTCGCCCCGGTATCGCCTTTTACTGCTGGCGCTGGTGCCTATCCTGCGCCCGACCATCATGCTGGGCAAAGTAGACGCCGCCGCCGTCACCGACAACAAGTACCAGTCGTTGCGGGAAATCGACCTGCACCTCCGCGAAAAGCTGTGCCTGCCGGATAACAGTGTGGACCGTTCGATTGACAGCCTGTTCAGCCCCGGAAGTTCACAAAAATGCCCGCACTAGGCGGGCATTTTTGTATAACGGGTAGGGGGTGAAACCGGGGACGGATTTGAAATCCGTCCCCGATTCGTCACCGGTCTGACCTACTTAAGCCAGATTCTTGTTCACGAAGTCCCAGTTTACCAGCTTCCAGAAAGCGGCAAGGTAGTCTGGGCGTGAGTTGCGGTAATCAACGTAGTAGGCGTGTTCCCACACGTCGACTGTCAGCACTGGCTTGTCTGCGCCAGTCAGCGGTGTTTCTGCGTTGCTGGTGTTTGCAATGGCAACGCTGCCGTCGGCTTTCTTAACCAGCCAGGTCCAGCCAGAACCGAAGTTGTTGGCGGCTTTGTCGTTGAATTCTTTTTTGAAGTCATCGAAAGAACCGAAGGCTTTTTCGATAGCGTCTTTGGCTGCGCCGGTTGGCTCGTTGCCGCCGTTGGGGCTCAGGCAGTGCCAGTAAAATGTGTGGTTCCACACCTGGGCTGCGTTGTTGAACAGCGGGCCGCTGGCGCTTTTGATGATGTCTTCCAGCGACTTGTTGGCGTCGTCGGTACCTTCAACCAGGCCGTTCAGCTTGGTGACATAGGTGTTGTGATGCTTGCCGTAGTGATAATCCAGAGTTTCCGCGGAAATGTGCGGTTCCAGAGCGTTTTTTTCGTACGGCAGTGCAGGTAGTTCAAAGGCCATGAGGTCGTTCTCCGTTTTCTCTCGATTTTATATGAATAGCTTCGTTATCAGAGCTTCGTTATTAGTGCTTCGTTACAACTACTAACTATAGGTCCGCATTGGGCCAGATCAACCCTTTAAGATTAAGGAACTGTTAAATTCCGGGCAACCGGGCAAAAATTGAGCGCAATTACGCACTCGCCAAACCAGCTCTTGGTAACTGTCGGCAAGAATATTCACGTGGCCCAGTTTGCGGCCAGGTCGTTCTTGCTTGTTGTACAGGTGAACATGGGCGTAGGGCAGTTGTAAAATCCGCTCGATCTCGCCGTGCTCGCCAATAATGTTAATCATGCAGCTAACGCCCCGCGGTTCTACGTTACCCAGAGCGTGTCCGCTGACGGCACGTACATGATTTTCGAACTGGCTGGTCATGGCGCCTTCTATGGTCCAATGCCCGGAATTGTGCACTCGCGGAGCCATTTCGTTCGCCACAAGGCCGTTTGATGTTTCAAACAGCTCAAGTGTCAATACGCCCACGTAGTCCAATTCGGTCAGTAAGCCGCGAATATAGTCTTCAGCTTCGCTTTGCAGGTGGGGTTGTAGTTTTGGTGCCGGGGCAACGGAGTAGCGCAGAATGCCCTGGTGGTGGTCGTTATCCGCCATGGGATAAAACGCCACATCGCCGCATTCGGCGCGTACGGCAATAATCGACAGTTCGCGATTGAAGTTGACAAATTTTTCGACCATCAGGCGTGAGTGGCCAATGCTCTGCCAGGCAGCGGCGGCGTCTTCCGGGCTTTTCAATACGGCCTGGCCTTTGCCGTCGTAGCCTTCGGTGTTGGACTTGGCGACCACCGGGCAGCCCAGTTCTTTAGCGGCGGCTTTTAGGGTTTCGGCGCTGTCTGCGATTTTCCATTGCGGTGTAGGAATGCCCAGCTGGCCAAACAGTGTTTTTTCGGCTTCGCGGTTCTGGCATATCTGCAATGCGCGGGGGCAGGGGTGCACGGTGGTTTTCGCTGCAATCTTTTCGGCGACTTCTACCGGTAGGTGTTCAAATTCGTAAGTTACGCGGTCAACCTTGCTCAGGAACTCGTCCAGCCTTTGGCCTTCAGGGTCGCTGATGGTTTCGCCTATGCCGGCACTGGGGCTGCCTGACATGTCGTAGAATACAAAGTTCTTGGCCAGTGGGTAACCTGCCAGGGCGAGCATTCTTCCCAGTTGGCCGGCGCCTAGTACGCCAATTCTCATTTGTTTTCTCCTGTCATTGTGTTCGCAACTTAATTTGAGTGTTTGCACGGATGGGCTTTGGCACTAACGTTATGAATCCGACGGATCCGGGTTGTCCAGAATCGATTGGGTTTGAGTGCTGCGGAATTCGTCAACAGCTTGGCGCACGGTGTGGTCAAAGGTGCCGATTATCTGGGCTGCCAGCAAACCTGCGTTGGTGGCGCCGGCGTTGCCGATGGCCAGGGTGCCTACGGCGATGCCGCCGGGCATTTGTACGATAGACAGTAACGAGTCTAGTCCGTTCAGGGCTTTGGACTGTACGGGCACTCCAAGCACCGGTAAGGAGGTCTGCGAGGCTACCATACCCGGTAGGTGGGCTGCACCGCCGGCGCCGGCTATGATAACTTTCAGGCCGCGGTCGGCTGCTGTTTTGGCGTATTCGAACAGCAGGTCTGGGGTGCGGTGGGCAGAGACGACTTTGGTTTCATAGGCCACGCCAAGCTTGTCGAGCATGTTGGCGGCGTTTTCCATGGTGGGCCAGTCGGATTTGGAACCCATAATGAGTCCTACCAGCGGTTGCATAAGCAACAATCCTTCGATGATTGGAAAGCCGGCTATTGTATGATGTGGCCCAAAGCCATGCAATCGGCGCGGCGCAAGCACAGAACAGCGACTCAGTTAAGGACCCGATATGGAACCTATTCGACCAGATAACGATGAATTAAGAGCCGAGCGGCCGGATAGCCCAATGGGCTCTGCGAGGGCTGCAGGCAGCGCCAAACCTGCGCCAGCCAGCCAGAGCAAACCGCCGAAGCCCCCGGAAACTCCGAAAGCCGCGGCCGGCGGCGGGTCGAAAGGCAGCAGTAATGGCAACGGTGGCGCAGGGATTTTGTGGCTGCTGGTTATTGTGTTGGCGTGTGTGGCCGTTGGCGGCTGGTACATACAGGGCCAGCGTATTCAGGCGCTGGAAAGCGAAGTGGAGGAAGCCGACAGCTGGGTACGCCAAAGCAAGCTGGCGCTGGCGCGATTTGAGGGTACCTTGTCTGAAACCGGCGAGAACCTTCAGGAAGCCGGTGTGTCGCTGGATGAGCAACTGGCGTCACAGAAGGCGCGGCTGGATAACGCCGATAGTGAAATTCGTAAACTGTGGGTTATTGCCAATGAGCGCAACAAGCAGCAGCTAGAGCAGCAGGCGGCGGCGATTAGCGAACTTGAAACGGCACTTGGCAAAAATCGCAACGATTTGGTGAGCGTTCAGGCCTCGCTGGCGAGTGCGGAAACCGCTATGAGCGAAGCCGTCAAACTACAACAGGGCGAGCGCGCTGAGCTGGCGGCCAGGGTAAGCGCTGTTCAGACCAGTGCATCGTCGCTTAAAACGGAGCTGGCTGCGGCAAATCAGAAAACTGAGACCTTAGCCAAGAGCGTTGACGAGCGCATTGCAGCGTCTATTCGCCGTTTTGAGCAGGAACAGAAACTGACCACCAGCAGTATTGAAAGCCGTATTGCGGCGCTGGAAAAAGAGGTTACAGGCACAGCCAGCGGTAACCGGCTGGAGGCCGTGCAGCGGGAAGTGGCCGGCTTGAAACAAACCGTTGAGGTGATTGATTCGTCGCGCTCGCAAATGACATCGCGCCTGGTGCGATTGTCGCAGGAAGTAAATGACGTGCAGGCAAAGCTAGCAGGCCAGTAGGCGGATCGGTAAACAGGTCAGTGAATGAACGGATTTCCGGCGTGACGGCTTTTTAAGGGAATTTTCGGCAAAACATTTGACACCGAGGCAGAAATACTTAAAATGCGCAGCTCACTTGTTTGAGACACGTTTGCCAAGTGGCAGATGCAAACAGTGAATCTTTGAAAGGCCAAAGCGGGCGGTTAGCTCAGCTGGGAGAGCATCGCCCTTACAAGGCGAGGGTCACTGGTTCGATCCCAGTACCGCCCACCACTTAGCCTTCAAAGATATGTCAGGCACAACACCTGACATTGCATTCGGGTAAATCCGGATGGCTGCGGAGCGGTAGTTCAGTTGGTTAGAATACCGGCCTGTCACGCCGGGGGTCGCGGGTTCGAGTCCCGTCCGCTCCGCCAACTATCTGGGTGGTTAGCTCAGCTGGGAGAGCATCGCCCTTACAAGGCGAGGGTCACTGGTTCGATCCCAGTACCACCCACCATTTCTGGTTTTTGCAGTACCTTCTCGGAACTCAAAACACCCCGTCACACCGCGCCAAATGGCGCTTTCGCACAAAATACCGTCCTGTTAGTTCCACACTGTACCGCTAGAATCCGGCAATAGTTGCGGGTATGGTTGTGGGTATCGTTTGGCCATACCCGTTTTTGGCCAGATTCATACCCACAGTGTGAGCCGCAACCCATGAGCAAAGCCACCAACAAGCTAACAGCCGCCGCAGTAAAGAACGCCACCACCGAAGGCCAAGCGCAACGCAAGTTGGCGGACGGGGGAGGGCTAACCCTGGTCGTCCGGCCTGATTCTAAAGTCTGGTGGATGCGCTACCGCTACAACGGCAAAGAACGCACCTACACGTTGGGCAAGTATCCTGCTGTATCGTTGAAAGATGCCCGCGCCGGACGTGAGGAAGCCAGGCGCCTGATTGATGAAGGGCAAGACCCCGTAACCCAGCGCGCCACCGGCAAGACCGACCGCCAGGACGCCAGCGCCAATACGTTTCAGGCCATAGCCCTGGAATGGCTGGAAGACGTTCACAAAAAGACCGTTGGCCCCAATACCTACCCAAAGAACAAACGCCGCTTTGAAATGCACGCTTTCCCGAAGTTGGGCCGCCGCCCGATTACGGAGATTAAGCCCATGGAAGTGCTGGACGTTCTTCGCATTGTTGAAAACAAAGGGCAGGCCGACAACGCCAACCGGCTGAAAACCCTGATTGGCCAGGTGTTCCGCTACGCCGTGAGCCTGGGCCGCACCCCGAACGACATCACTGCCGACTTACGCGGGCTACTCGCACCACCGGACGTTAAACATTACCCGGCCATAGTGACCCCTGACGAAATCGCCAAGCTGCTGAAAGAGCTTCACGCCTATTGGGGCCACCCCACCGTTTGCGCCGCCCTGAGAGTCGCGCCATACGTGTTCCTGCGCCCCGGCAACCTGCGGCAAATGCGCTGGAGTGAGATTGATTGGGACGCCGCCACCTGGACAGCCGAAACCACAAAGAACGGGGAGCCGCTGGTGGTTCCGCTGGCCAGCCAAGTTGTGGGTATCTTGCGCGAGATGCATACCCTCAACGGCCATGAGTTGTGGGTATTCCCAAGCGGACACGGCAGGGGCCGACCGATGAGCGAGAACACTGTTTCAGCCGCGCTCAACCGGATGGGCTTCAAAGGGCTGATGACGGGCCACGGCTTTCGGGCAATGGCCACCACCGTGCTGACAGAGCGCCTGGGCTTTCGCGCCGAAATCATAGAAATGCAGATGGCCCACCGTGTCCGTGACGTTCACGGCAGAGCCTACAACCGCACCACCTGGCTACCAGAGCGCAAAGAGATGATGCAGCAATGGGCCGACTATCTGGACAACCTTAGAACCGGCGACAACGTGGTGGCCATAGGTCAGACCGCCAGCAAATAACCCAAGGGATGAATCATGAGTCTACAAACCGAAATAGCCGAAAACCGAAAACAGCACGCTGATGGTTTTGTTGTCGTTTCAGGCGATGCCGTATCCGGTTGGGTGTCCAGTCTGGACAATGCCGCAGGCTGGCAACCTGGATGTGTAGCGATTGCACCGAACGGCTGTGAGTGGGTAGCTGCTGGCGGCAATGACTACGATGGCGCTACAGCATGGGAGACGCGGCAATGAAGATCACCAGACCCAGCGGCGCGTAAGCCATAACCGTTTTGGCCATGCCTATCCCGGCCAGGAGAAAAGCGGGAACCCTACCCGCCTGGCATGGCCTACCTTCTCATAGGGGCGCTAATGGGTGCGCAACGACAATGAAACCTTTAATTCGCAAACTCTGGTACACCCTCACCGAGGCCGCAAACTATCTGACGCGAAACACCGAGGGTGATTCAGAAGTAACCGTATCTGATGTTCTGCAACTGGCTGTGAACGAACAAATCGCCCTTTCGATTAAAGTTACTGGGGTGAGCGACTACTCGGTACCCTTCGGGCATCTAATACCGCATGGCGTACTATCCGACGGTGAGAGAATGGATGCTCTAAACCGAGAAGTCGAAATAAGCGGTCTAACATCGCCAACAATAATAAACAGTGAGAAATTTCACGTAGCCTATCAAGGAAACGTAATGCTTGACGTTGGGTTATGGGATCTCGAATTTCAATCGGCCAAACGGATATTAAACAAGCTGTGGGGCGACTCCAAGACATTGATAGATTCAGATATCGACCGGCTCAACCCTTGGACTTTTAAATCGCTTTACTACGGACCCTACGATGACAAGATAGTGATTTTCGATATGGATTTAAACGTCATCATAAGTGTGCCACCTGAAAGGATCCCCGAAGGTACCTATCTTGTCGTTAAACAAAGCGAACTTTCAAGGCTACTTACAGATGACTCTACCAACACAGAGCACCATAAATGCCCGCCAGCAATCACCACGTTAGACGATGAAACGGAAATAAAGCGCCTACAGCGCACCATTGCCGCCCTTGCATTAGGCCTTGCAGCGAAGCCCGGCACCTACAACAAAGCGGGTAAGCCCAACGTCTTACAACTGGCGAAAGTGGCCACAGAGCATTTACGCGACGGTCAAAGCGACCGCACACCGCACGGCTTCAGTGAAACCACCGTTCGCAACACCATTACCGCCGCACTCAAGGCTTGCCCCGAATTGAAAGGTTAGGTTTTGTCAGTTGGCAATTGCTTTTGCCAGTTGGCACCTAATGCCCCGCAGACACTAGACCATGGCTTCTCGTATCACATCGGACGATATCGGGAGTTTATGGCATGACCGCACAAACCAACTACGCACCACTCGACAGAATGTTACGCCGCCCGGAGGTTGAACAAGTCACCGGCATGGCGCGAACCACCATCTATGACGGTATGGCCGCCGGCACCTTCCCAAAGCCTGTCAAAATAGGAGCCCGCGCCGTTGCCTGGCCTGAATCGGTAATTCGCCAATGGATTGCTGAACGCATGGAAGGGCGCAAGGCATGAAAAACGAGACGCCCGCCACCAAAGCAAAGCGCCTGCAAAATTATATCACCCCCAGGCACCGCCGGTTAATCGTTGCACTGCTAATAGGTCCGTTACCGCGCGAGACAGGCGACCGGGTAGCCGGGGCCAGCAACAGCCCGCACTACATCGGCGAACTGCGCGATAAATTCCACCTGAGCATACGCACCGAACGGGTAGAGAAGATCGACCGCGATGGTTTTGTGACGCGCCCTGGTATCTATCATTTGGAGCCAGAGTCTAGGGAACTTGCCCGCCTGCTACTGGCCCCCAAGTGAGGGCCGGACTATGGCGAAGCAAAAGTCTAAGTTGCCGTTTGACGGTAAAGGCGGAACCGTTGTTATTCAGCGCCGCCTGCTGGCCTCTGAGGCGTACTTGAAACTGACCCCCTACGCCAAGGTGCTTATCCATCTTATGCACCGGCATTGGACGCCAGCTAACCCAGTGGGCTTTGGAGTTCGGCAGGCAGAGCGCGAGATACCGTGCTCTAACAAACCCGCCATACGGGCATTCAAGGATCTGGAGAAAGCTGGCTTTATCGTCAAAATAGACGAGAGCCTTTTTTGCTCCCGCACACAATCTAAAGCTCGAACATGGAGGCTAACGTGGATGCCCTGCTGGCGGAATCGAGCGCCAACAAATGACTGGGAAAAAGGCCATGAATAAAAACTCTACCGGTGTGAATTCGACACCCCTAGACCACCCACAGACGTCGTTTTCGACACCCCGTTATATGAAAACAGGGCCAGAGGTGTCGAATTGTACACCTGTAGACCGCTTTTTCAGGTTCTACAGACGTCGTTTATACACCACTCCTACTTATGCCACCCCCTACCACTTCTCATTGGGGTTTATGCAGCCCTTGAACAGTGCTTTTACACACGGCGGCCCCAAATCACCCTACGCTACCAAGCCGGAGACATTACCCGCGCCCTGGCAGAAGGCTACGTTATGGCCTGCACCGCTTGCCGCGCCCCACAGCGCCGGTATTGCGATGAAGGGGCCAAACTATGGCGGGCGTATCGGGATGCCCACCAAAGCGCCGCCAGCCCCTTAGGAGTTGAGAAAACTTGAAACTAAAAAGCCTGTTACCAGAGAGAGCCGCACTTATGAGCAAAAACCCCCGCAAGTTTCGAGAGCCCGTCCGCCTTATCGTTTCAGTGGAAGCCCAAACCGTAAACTCCATTGATGCCGCAACGAAGGCCGGCGGCAATCAAGGTCACCACAACCGGTCCGAGTTCGTCCGCCTTGCCATAGAACGCGAGCTTAGACGATGCCAGTCTGATGGTTTTCGGAGCAGTAACGCGCACGAGGGTGATTAGAATTTTCTGACTCGTAAAAAAGGCTGAACAGTACGCACGCGCGGGACTGACTCCTAGTGATTTTGGAGGGCACAGTTTTGTGCTGTGAACAGTACGCGCGCGAGGCTGATGATTTCTGAACAAGTATCGCGCGCGAGGCTGCCGGTTTTCGACTGGAAAAGTTTCCCGCATAGAAAAGGGCCAACTCTGGGTATACCTGCTACAGTTTCTTTGGATCAAAGGAGGGATTGATTATGTTCGGCGAGTTTAAAATTCAGGCGGGTGATTTCGACACGATCCGCAAAGGCATATTTAGTGGTGGTGGTGGTATGTTAGGTGGTATGTTTTCGATGCCAAAAAAAGACGCATGGACTGCTATGGAGCGCTACCCAGCGGATCAAGTTGAGTCGCTTGAAGTCGCCAACGAAGAGGCCGTTAAACGCATTGGCGGAACTGCTGGATGGGGTCTTGCCGGGGCTGCGCTGCTTGGCCCGGTAGGATTGCTGGCCGGGTTGGTTATTGGAGGAAAGGGCAAGGATGTGACGTTCATCGTCAAATTCAAAGATGGTAAGAAAGCCCTTTGCACCGCTAACAGCAAGATATACACGAAGATGCAGGCGGCGATGATGTAAAAAAAGAATCAATCAAGCCGCCCTGAGCGGTTTTTTTGTGTCTGATGATATTTCCCGACTATAAAAAGCCCATGAAATGAGGTGGAGCCCAGACCATGAACACTATTGTCAGATTGCCCGAAAGCCCCGAAATCACCTACCACTTTCAAGCTGGCCCTTGCCATTCGCTAGTGGTTAGCGTTCAATCGGGTAAAAACCGGCTGAACGATGATCTTTCCACAGGGGACTTCACCCCATTAGTTCATGCCCATGCTGGGCGTACACAAAAACATTAAGTCGTTCGTTGCACTCACTAGGATGCTCCGCTCGTACCTCGCTGCGCACCCCTTATGTTGGCGTTATGTGCCAATGGAGATTTCATATGCTTAAAGTCCAAACCGTTTTGCTGCTCACGCTATTGATATTTTCAGGAGCCTCGTTCGGGTCCGAAGATACCCATCGAAAAGACTGTACAAATTGGCTGCAGGAACATTACTCCAGCTATTCGCACGTAGAGACTATTCAAGAATATACCCTGAATTCTGAGTACCACTACCGTGCTAACTACAACGTTGTTCCATACAACGCGACGGCCGCAACAATAGGTTTCGATTGCACAATTTATCTAACCTCGGGAAAGGTAGTAGCTTTCCCGAACCTAAAGCCTTATCCACTGGAAGCTAAGGCAAAGCCTGCTACGAAATCCCTTCCTAAGCGACGTATGAAGTCAGGAGGAAGTGCCTGCCCAGAATTTGCGGCATGGCAACGCTTCTCGGATGAAATGAAAAAAGGTAATTACTCAGCGAAATTGTCGAGTTCATGTGTATGGCTCGAAAAAGGAGACCGCGTCTTCGGACCAATTGAGAGCAAGAAAAATAAAGGTTTTACATTCAACTTGATTTCTTTGCCCGGGGGTAAGCGGTATTGGATAGAAAGCGTAAGTTTGTGAATTTGTCGCATAATCGGGTAGCCGGGGGTATCTAACCCTCAGCCCCCACAATACCCTGCACGTGGGTGCAGTTTCTGCGCAGTACGCGAGGGCGCGTAAAGACGTAGGGTTCTAGGATGCTGAGAAATGCTGAGGTTCAAGTCGCTTTCCTACTAGTAAATGCCAAGGTTCAAGCCGCTCTATTGTTGGTAAATGTCAAGGTTGGAGCGCCCCCGGCAAGCTGAGTTCTGCGCCTGGTACGAACTGTTGGTACGAACGCCGAATGCTAAGTAATGATAAGGTTCAAGCCGCTTTCCTACTAGTAAATGCCAAGGTTCAGGAGGCCATTCAGGATCGCTTAATGACGCGGATATGAGTCATCTTTTAGTGAATCCCTGATGCAATCTTGATGTTATCGAGCGGGCTCGTAGGTGGCTCACCTGTTAGTAAATGTTAGTATTTTGCCCGATGGAATATGGCAAATGGCGGCAAGGTTCAGGGCTGATGCTCCCGCTTATCAAAGGGCTGGCCTGTTAAGGTTTGTTAAGGTTGGAGCGCCCCCGGCAAGCTGAGTTCTGCGCCTGGTACGAACTGCTGTTACGAACGCCGAATGCTGAGAAATGCTGAGGTTTGAACCTAATAAAACCTTAGATTCGTTTTCGCCAAAACCTGATAAAACCTGAAAACCAAATCACTGGTGACGCTGCTGAAAAGTGAGCAGTATTTCACCAGTGGTGGAATATGGCCATTTCCGCCACTGACGGAAGCGCCCGTGAAGCCCGCTATCGGTTGCACATAAAATGCAACTCGCTGCCAATCGCACACGCGCCTGTGAGCCCGCAGCTACTTGTAAAACTTGTATCTCAAAATGATACCTATCGCACACGCGCACATAGATGGATCTGGTTAAATTTCACGACTATAAAAAAGGCGCTGGGACTTTCTGCGCAGTACGCGCCCGCGAGCGTTCCCGAAAGTTGGGGAGCCTTGCTGTTACCTGCATACAGGCAGGACGCCCCATAGAGCCCGCCAGAAAGCCGCAATTAGAACCCTGTACGTTTTAACAGGCAATGCAGCCAAAGGCGCTGACAAGGCCGTGAGGCCGTAGAGCTTTGAATGTGTGCGACCGTGTAAGCCACAGCCTACAAAGCCTGTACGTTATCGCTGACGACCTTGTAAGCCGAAGCCTACACGGGATCGCAGAGCCGCAACGCCTGAGAGTTTGCTGGCTGGCTTGCGGCTTGTTGTTGGTGTCTGGCTGGCAGATGGGGAGGGGCCGGGCAAATCCCTATGACGCGGTAATCCCTAGACCGTTGGGGTAGTCACTTTTTTACGTCCACAAAATTCACGCTTCACCGGCTTGCGGATCAGCTGGCAACAGGACGAAAGGGCGTATTTTTATAAGTATTTTACGCAACACCATAAAGGTATGCGGGCAGGCCGTTATCCATTCGACAGCCTGAAAGTTCAACAGGGTATAGGTGTTCAGTTGTGGGTATCGTTGTGGGTATTAAACTGGCGGAATTTTTATAAGACTTTCAAGTTCAACTACTTAGGTAGTCTATGTGGGGGCAGTACCACCCACCATATTTGGAAAACGGGCATCCTCACCGAGGCTGCCCGTTTTTTTATGCGTGACAATAACGGCCGGCACTAAGCGCCCAGCAGAGATTGCCCGCAAACCCGCACCACATTGCGTGAAGACGTGGTGTGGTCGGTGGAGGTGACCTGGGAGGGCGTCACACAGCGGGTGTTTTTATGCATCTTGCTGGAGTTTCAGTCGAAAGTAGACAGTCGCATGCCGCTGCGGCTTATGCATTACGTGGCGTGTTTTTACGATCATCTGCTGAAAACCCGTGAAACAACGGCGCGTTGCGTAAACCGCTGAAGGTTGCCACCTATTCCACCTGAAGCCTGCCACCCGGACCGGCGCAAGGCTGCCACCCATCGGAGCGTAGCGACGCGGGGGTTTCATTGTTACTCCGAAGCTGTGGTGCCCGTCAACTTTGCTTGTCGTTTTCGCATGGATTCACCCCTGAGATTGATCTTGTAGGCGTTGTGAACCAGCCGATCCAGAATGGCATCCGCCAGAGTGGCGTCACCGATGACGTCATGCCATTCCTCGATAGGGAGTTGGCTGGTGGCGATGGTGGAGCGACGGCCATACCGGTCTTCCAGCACTTCCAGCAAGTCTCTTCGGTTCTCTGCGCTCAGTTTCATGAGCCCCCAATCGTCCAGGATCAGTACATCGACTTTGGCGAGATTTGCTAGCAGTTTGGGGTACTGGCCATCTCCTTTAGCGATGGTCAGTTCTCGTAGCAGCCGGGTCAGGCGAACGTACTGGGCGGTGTAGCCCTCCCGGCAGGCTTTGTGCGCCAAGGCACAGGCCAGCCAGGTTTTGCCAACACCGGTGGGACCGGTGATGAGCACATTCAGGTGTTCCTTCACCCATTGGCAGCTTGCCAGGGATTGGATTAATCCCTTATCCAGGCCGCGTGAGTTCCGGTAATCCAGGTCTTCGAGAACGGCGGTGTGTCGCAGTCCAGCCCGGCGCAGCCGGCTGGTCAGGCGTCGGTTATCTCGTTCGGTCATCTCCCGATCGACCAGCAGTCCAAGGCGTTCCTCGAAGCTCAGTTCCGTGATGTCAGTCGTGGCCGACTGATCAGCCAGTGCGGCGGCCATGCCGGTCAATTTGAGGGCATGGAGTTTGTCCAGAGTCGGATGTTTCAGCATGTCAGGTTCCCTCAGTGGTAGTAGGTTGGGCCGCGGATGTTGTCGTGGGTATCCGGTAAGGCCAGCTCTTGCTGTTCTTCCAGGGGCTTCTGGTCCAGGCGGTGTTTGAGAATGGATTCAATGCTTTTGTAGCGGCAGCTACCCAGCATTAAGGCGCGCTGGCAGGCGGCTTCCAATCGTGCCTCGCCGTAGCTCTTGCCCAGCCGAAGAATGCCTAGGCAGGAGCGGTAAGCCTGTTGCGGGTGTTTGCGGGCACCCAGTGCGGTGCGGATGAGCTTTTCCGTCGCGGGTCCGGTCTTAGCCGCCCAGGCGATGAGCCGTTCCGGTGACCACTCACCCGCCTGCCGATGGGATTCGGGCATATGGGCGGAGATGGTGGTATGCCGCCCCTTCTGGTCAGAGCGGCGGTGGCTGGCGATCCGGTTGCCCCGGTAAAAACACTCGATGGTGTTGTGGGTGATCCGGACCTCCACTTCCTTCTTGATCAGGGTGTAGGGTACCGAGTAGTAATGCCCGTCAACGGCTATGTGGTAGTCGATGTTCACCCGTGCCTTCTTCCACTCTGCGTAGACATACGGCTCTGCCGGTAGCGGCTGTAAAACGGGCTTGTCCAGTTGTTCGAAGTGGTCACGCCGGCAGCCGGGCAACTTTCGGAAGGGGCGGCGATTGAGCTTCTCCAGCAGCTCACGGAGGGTTGCATTGAGCTGCCCGAGCGAGAAGTGCTGACGGTGGCGCAGCGCCGCCAGGATCCAGCGTTCGACGATCAGCACACCGCCTTCCACCTTGGCTTTATCACGTGGCTTTCGGACCCGTGTAGGGACAACGGCCACGCCGTAATGGGCGGCCATGTCCTGGTAGGTTGGGTTGAGGTCTGGTTCGTAGCGGTGAGCTTTGGTGACACCGGACCGGAGGTTGTCGGGCACCACTAATTCGGGAACTCCATTCAGATACTGAAAGACTCGGATGTGAGAGCCAATCCAGTCTGGCAACTTCTGGCTCCAGGTGGCTTCGGCGTAGGTGTAATTGGAAGCGCCCATAACCGCCACAAAGATCTGCGCCTCGTGGATCTCTCCGGTGGTGCGGTCAATGACGGGCACGGTCTGGCCGGCGTAGTCCACAAACAGCTTCTCACCCGCTCGATGGTCCTGGCGCATCACCAGGTCCAGCTTGCCCTGCCAGGCCCGGTAGTGCTCACAGAACCAGCTGTACTGATACCCCTCTGGGTTTGCCTGCCGGTACTCCTGCCAGAGCAGGAACAGAGTGACGTATTTACCCTTCAGTTCATCGTGAATCTGCTTCCAGTCCGGTAGGCCTCGAACCTCGGCCGGCAGGTCTGGAGGGGGCGGGAACAACAGCTGCTCCAAGTGAGCCTCACCCAGATCCTCCGGCAGTGGCCAGTTCAGACCGGCCTCGGCCAAACGCCGAACAGAAAAGCCGGTAACCCTACAGGATACCGTTAAGAATACGCCAAAACAGTTGGTAAATGAGGCTGTTACGTTTTCGAAGTCACTGGATTTTAAGAAAGATCAGGTGTGGGTAATGTACGACCGTGAGTCACCGGCCAAATACTCCGATGATAATCACGGACAAGCTTGGTTGAAGGTCAAAAAAAATGGTGTAAATGTTGCACTTTCCAATGTTTGTTTTGAGTATTGGCTACTGCTTCATCTTACGGAAACCAGCCAGCCTGCAAATAGTTGTGATGATTTGACTGGTACGGTGGCATTCAAATCTGCTTTTCGAGAAATCGGGTTTAGTAACTATCAAAAGGGCGAAGCCCAAGTGGCGGAGGAGTTGATAACTAGAGACCGGATTGAAAATGCGAAAAGACGAGCTCGACGTATTAATAAGCAAGCGCAGGCAGGTTGTCCTGCATCTGACGTCGAACTGCCTTACCGGTTGAACCCGTATACAAATGTTTACGAGGTGCTGGAGGCAATTAATGGAGTGGCTGGCTAACAAATTGGATAAAACCGGAACAGATTTTTAATCTGCCCCCGTCTTTTAAGCCAAGGACAGACTTAAAGTCTGTCCTTGGCAACCGGCAACAAGGATGCATGGCATGACTATTTCGCCTGAAAAAGTCTGGTTTGATGAAGACAACCTTTGGGTAATGCTGTCGGATGTGCGAACTATCGGTGCACCTTTGGCATGGTTTCCAAGCCTTCTGCACGCGGACCCAGTGAGCCGGCAAGGTTTTGAATTGAGTGTACATGGCATTCATTGGGGCGCGCTGGATGAGGATATCAGCGTAATGGGGCTCTTAGCAGGCTTCGGCGACCAAACCCGGCGCAACAGGAAAAGAGCTGCTTAGTAGTGCGAGAGGGGGCAGATGTGAGCGCGACCGGGATACTGACATCTTCGTACAGCTGGCCATCGTAGGCCCGGTAGATTTCGTTGGATAACGTCAGGTGCCAGCCATTTGGCAGGTGGCGTTCAAGGGTGTCGGAAAGGATTCCTTGGGTGGGCTCGCCAATATCGGCCAGCACCTTCTGCATCACGCTGTCAACAACGCTCAGGTCGGCCGCGGGCCTACCCGTCTTGCAGCTTTGTCCCGCCATGGCCCGGATATTCAGGTAACCGACGGCGTCATTGAGGCGCCCCCACTCCACTACCAGATCTTCGTAATAATGAATGAGCTCTGCGATGGCGCCCGTACAAAGCTTCTGGCAACTGATGGTGGTTTCTTCAAACAGGGTGTATTGGTCGCTCTCTATCAGCAGTATTTTGCCGTAACCCTGAGAACGCCGGGCACCCTGAAGGTCGCTAAAAACAGGGGCCGAGGGGGAGTGGTCACGTTTTTGGCCAGTCTTCATAGAGAACTCCAGGTCCGTTTGTGCGACGCATGACGGGTCTCCACCATAAGATAGGATTTAATCCTACTCCATCCTGCGGAGATAATGACGACTGCGGCGACCAAATTTAGTTCACCACTACACGCTAGGCCGCTCGCTCCAGCAGTCGGGATTCAGGTCCCGACATGACCTATGTCATATTATTCCGCCGGTTTGAGGCTACACTGAAAGTTCGCCACACCCTCTGATCCAGGAACACATATGGCACATCAAGACAAGACTGGCATCCCTTGGCTGGCACTAGGGCTACCCATAGCGCTCGGGCTCGCCTGGGTCACCCAGGGTAGCGGGGTGATTGAGGACGACCCGGAGCGCAATATCGCAATCCCCGATGAGCTGACCATGCCGTTGCAGGTTCAGGCCGCGTACAACGACGAGCGGATCTTCTTCCGCTATCGCTGGCCCGCCGAACGCCCGCATATCCTCCATGACGTGCTGGTCTACGAGGATGGCGACTGGGTGAAAAAAGGCAGCGCAGTGCCCGGCTCCAACCCGGACGGCCTCCACGAAGATCGCGTCGCGATGATGCTCGATGACGGCAGTGTGCCAGACTTCGCCCGCTACGGTGGCTACATGACCATCGGGGCTGGGGCCGCTGGCTTCACTGACGAGGCCCCGGAAGAGGTTACCAAGTCGATGCCCGGCACTCGCATCGACCTTGGTGACTGGGCCAGCCGCCAGGCGCCGGAGACTCTCCAGGCCCAGCGCGAAGCCGGCTACTTTCTCGACCTCTGGCACTGGCGCGGCCATCGCTCCAACCCGCTGAACCTTTCCGATGACCAGTGGGTCGGCGCGGAACGCTCCGGTGACGCGGGACGCAGCCCCTACACGACCAACTGGGATGGCGATGCCGGCCAACCGCTGTGGATGCTCGACCCAGAAGAAGCGGGCCAGGCCGCCCTGCGCTGGGAGGACATCGAGGCCGGCCGAGTAGACTTCGACAGCCCCTACTTCCTGGCGGAGGACACCGCGATCGACTTCGATCCCAGCCACGACTGGCAGAACGGCGATGTCATCCCCCGCCGGCTCGTTCGACAGCCGGAAGGCTCCCGGGGCGACATCACCGTGCTAGGTGAGGGGCGCTGGAACGATGGCTACTGGGACGTAACCCTCTCCCGCCGCCTGGATACCGGCAATCCACTGGACGACAAGATCCTGCACGACCAAGGGCTCTATACGGCAGCCTTCGCGGTACACCGCAACGCTACCGGGGGACGCTGGCACCTCGTCTCTCTGCCAGTCTCGCTGGGCCTGGGGCGTGATGCCGATCTTACGGCTATTCCGTTCCAGGGCAGGACGCCAGACTGGGCGGATGACTGGAAGGAGGTGACCCTTTTCTACCCCGGGCAGGTAAACTGGCCATTGTTGGTCAGCCGCGCCCACGCGGGCGCACCTGACATCGCCGAGGGTACCCCGGTTCGCGCCCGGCACAGCGAACGTCAGCTGGCGATCTACGGCGTAGAGATGGAGTTTAACGACGCCATCATCCGCCAGTGGATCCTGACCCTGATCGCCGGACTGATCGCCATGTTCGGCGTGGTGGTCGCGTTGCTCCCAGCCTTCCGCAACACCTCCAACAACCGCAAAGGAGAACCATCATGAGCGGCTTGCACCATATGCTTGTTCACTTCCCCCTGGGCTTCTGGGCACTCGCCACTCTGATGATCCTGATCGGCGCCCTGCTGCCCGGCCGGATGGCCGAACTCAGCCGCGCTGCCCTGTTGCCGGTGCTGGTACTGAGCCTGTTGGCCGCCCTGGTTGCCATCGCCAGCGGCCTCCTGGTCTGGCCCATCGAAGCCAGCACCTCCAGCCCCTTGGCTCGCAACCACATTCTCACGGCGCTCTGGTCACTGGGTGTCTTCACCATGTTGACCGTGCTCGTCTGGCGGGCGGGCAGCGCGGCCTTTGACGGCGCCAGGCGCTGGGTACTGCTGCTGCTGGCGTTGATCGGCATCTCAATCTTGGCCACGACCGGCACCATCGGTGGCCACTTGGTGGGGGCAACGACCCAGTTCTCCGAACTGCTGAAACTGTTCGGCTGGGACGTATACCACACCTTCTTCGTGCCGACCTGGGTAATCGCCGTGATGGTGCTCATCGGAATCGTCTGTGCCGTTTTGGGCCTCAAGGGGCGACGGGCAGCCCTCTGATCCAACTCGAAGCACTCGAAGCGTGAACAGGCGCTTGTAGCGATAAGGGGACAGATTTGAAATCTGTCCCCCAGGAAAATCTAGAGGGGACGGATTTGAAATCCGTCCCCGGGAGTGCCTCAGCTAGTCCGCTAAACTATCCAGCGCCTGCTCCAGATCCGCAATCAAATCCCCCGCATCCTCAAGCCCCACTGACAATCGCAGTAAGCCATCGCTGATTCCCCTTTGTGCCCGGCCTTCGGGTGTCAGGCGGTAGTGGCTGGTGGCGATTGGCTGGCTGACGAGGCTTTCGACGCCGCCCAGGCTGCGGCTAGCAGGAAGACTTGCAGGTGGTCTTCGACACATTCTGCGGCTTTGCCGCCGCCGACTACATCAATGCTGAGCATGCCGCCGAAGCCGTGCATTTGTTGTTTAGCGAGTTCTGCGCTGGACATGAAGGCGCCGGCGGTTAAGTCGCTGTTGCCGAAGATACTCGCTGACCGTGGGGCGGCTGACGCCGCAGGCCGCTGCAATCTGTCGGTTGCTCAGCCCTCGCTCCCATTTGAGGCGGAGGACTTCTTTGATCTTACGCATGGATAACCTCTTCGCAGGCATCTGGTCTTCTCCGGATGAAAAGACTCAGAGTACCGTTAAGTTATCCCGCGCCGGACGGTTTCGATGGGGTGAGTCAGACAGCCTGCCGGGGTGGCAGCGTTGCCGTGGAATCAATGGCAGCTTTCGCGTGGAATGGGTGGCAGGCTTCGTCTGGAATCAGTGGCAACCTTGGTCTGGAATACGCAGCGCGTCAGGGTTTGCCACCAATTTTTCCGATAGTGTTGTACAACGGTTCTCGACGCTGGTCAGCCCGTCAGGATATTTACGACATGGTGCAAAGTAGGGGACGGATTTCAAATCCGTCCCCGGTTTAGATCTGCAGCAGCCAGCCACACCTTCGTTACTACCTGATTGACGAAGGGCGCTATACTGATGAAGAGCTGATTCGCAAGCAAACGCCGTTAAGCGGCGTATTCGGAGTTGAGAACGCTGGCTATAGCTGGGAAGCCTTGCAGCAGGCGGTAGATCGAGTCGTCGAAATCATCGAGGCCGATCCAAGTAAGGACAATGTGAGTTACAAGCATGACAAGGGCAGTTCATTGGCTGTCCGCCCTGCGACAGGCTGTTTAGGGTGGTGTCAATTCTCGTTTTAGGTGCTGTTTATTCAGGGATTTGTTTCGTGCTCCCACTGGTAGAATTTCTTGAGGTCATTGCAGAATTTGTAGTCCAGCATGCCCCTGTGCTGTAGTTGTCCCACCACGATTCCCGGTGCTATTCCTACCTGTTCTGCAAACTCACAAATTGCGGCTTTAGTTCGAGCGCCGCTTTGAATGAATTTATCCAGCTCTTTTGCGGGTATGAGTTCGCTTTGAGCAAAGTGATTGGCCTCTAACTCCTTCTGTTCGTCCAAGCCGTTGCTGCTTTTGTTCGTGCTCTCAAGGAATAAGTCTTTCTTCCCGTGAAGCAGGATATGTCCCGCTTCGTGAAAGAACGTAAACCATAGGTGGTCGTTAGAGCGATACCTAAGGCTGAGCTGAATGACCGCTTTGTTGGAATGAAGCCACCGCGTAGCTCCGCTGACTCCAGTTTTGGGCAGTGACGGAACAAAAACAATGGCTACCCCCGCCTCAGCACATAGAGCCTGCATCTTCGGAATAAACTCATTCGGGGTCATATCTGTAAGTGAGCGAATCTCATCGAGCGCTCGTCGGAATTTTTGCTTGTTGTATGGAGCGCAGTCAATTGACGCAGCATCACACTCTCCCTTTCTCAGCCAGGCCGAAACAGCTTCCGGGAAAGTTTCGTGCTGGTTGCTTTGACGATAGGCAACACTAAGCCTAGGCCACATCTCGCCCCACTGGTCGACACTCGCAATACCGAAGAACCTCAGCACTTCCCTGAGTTGGTCTTTTTTGTCTCTGTGGCGCTCAATCCACTCGAGTTTTGCCATCTCATTAACTGGAACACTTTTTAACCAGCTCAAGTCAGTTTCAAGCTTTTCTTCTTCAGCCAGGCGAGCCTTTATTTCCTGATAGTTGCTTTCAAGGTTCAACCAGTAGTTGACGGGCATGCCAATGGCCCTCTCCAGTTTTATGGCAGTTTCAGGCGTAATGGGGGACTTCCCCTTGATAATCGAGACAATATGTTTCGCAGACAGCCCGATTCGCTTTGAAAGTTCCTGCTGGCTCATGTTTCTCATTTCCAGCTCATCACTTAACACTTCGCCGGGCAGAATCGCGTAATTGGGCTCGTATTGGTTGTTTACCGAATCACCCATGTGTGTCCACCACTCCAATAATTTTGATTTGTGTAACTGATTGCCAATCCAGCCCACCTTCTTTGCGCTGCGGCACCGGATCATGGTCTGGCTTCAAGATAAGCCTATAGGGATGATCCAGGTCGACGCTAAGTTGTCCTTTACGATTGCCTGTTAATTCATGACATCTATGCGGCGGGCTATAGGGCGGCGCGAAAGCGCCGAGGCTTGGAACGGCCCATAGCTGGGTGAGCACAATTTGAAGCTTTTTGGCTCGTTTGGCTCCATGAACCTTAGCCATCTCCCTGCCGTCATTCATTTGCTTCATCAGTTTATTTGTTGCGAAGGTGATTTCCATAAATTTCAGCTGTTTTATTAACCTAACAGGTTAATGACTTTTCCTTTGTAAGTCCAGTGGGAGTCGTCGTCCCCGCCATGGAATGCAGCCAAAGGCGCTGGCAAAGGCCACGGGAGCTTTGAAGCTCACCGTGAGCCGGGGCAACCACGCGGTAAAAGAGAAATTTTCGGGTATCTATGCGCCCCACCAGATGAAACGAAAAACACCGCCACCTTTCGAATCAAGGAGCGCCAACCACTGCTGGGTAGGGAGTTGTCCCTGTCTTTTTTTTATAGGGCATGACAACGGCCGGCACTAAGCGCCCAGCAGAGACTGCCCGCAAACCCGCACCACATTGCCATTTAAGCCTCCAGACCCCGGGCTGCAAAGCCAGCTGACGGTTTCGGCCACGTCCACTGGCTGTCCACCTTGGGACAGGCTGTTTATACGCCGGCCCGCTTCGCGAACGCCTATGGGCATGGCGTCTGTCATTTTGGTTTCAATAAAACCCGGGGCAACCGCGTTTATGGTGGTGCCGTTTTTGAGTTGCCGTGCCTCGGCCTGTACATAGCCAATAAGCCCGCTTTTTGCTGCGGCGTAATTGCTTTGCCCGCGATTGCCGGCAATACCGCTGACCGATGACAGGCACACAATGCGCCCGTTAGCGTGCAATAACTCATGCCGTTGGATTCTTTCTGTAATAGCCATGGCCGCTGTCAAATTCACATGGATGGCCGCGTCCCAGGACTGTTCTGGCATATTACCCAGGGTTTTGTCGCGGGTAAGGCCGGCATTGTGAATCAGCAGGTCTAGGCCGCCGTGCTGCTCAATAAACGTGGCAATCAGCTGGGGCGTATCGGCTTCGGTTATGTCCAGCGCCAGGGCGTGGCCTTTCAGGCTTTGCATCTGTTGCTGTAACTCCTGCCGCGCGGCGGGCAAGTCCACTCCGATGACGGTTGCGCCGTCGCGGCTCAGGGTTTGTGCGATGGCCAGGCCAATGCCGCGGGCCGCGCCGGTCACCAGGGCCAGCTTGCCGGTAAGAGGTGCCACAGGGTTGGTAGCAGCTGCGCTGGTGCTTTTATCGATCTGGGCAACCTGTCCGGACACATACGCTGATTTCGCAGATAGAAAAAACCGCAGGCTGGAGTTCAGGTTGTTTTGGGCGCCCGTGGTTACCCTCAACAGGTTCGCAGTGGCGCCTTTGTTGCCAATTTCTTTTGCGATGCTACGCACGAACCCATCTAACGCCTGTTGTGCCGCCGCATGGGCCGGCTTACGGCAATTCTTTACGGGCTGGCCTAGCACCAGCACTCGCCCGTTCTGAGTCAGGCTTTTTATACTGGCGTGAAAAAACTGATAAATTGCGCTTAGCTCGCCGGGCGTTTTGATGCCGCTGGCGTCAAACACCAGGGCAGAAAAGTTGCCGGGCTTGCTCAGCGGCAGAACCATGGGCTTTGTCCGGTTTCCAGCCTTGGCTGAATCCACCAGTCGTTTATCGCCGCTGGCGTGATAGAGCGTGGCCGCACTGGCACCCAGCATTCGCCCCACCTCGGAAATCAGCTTCCCTCCGCCGCCGGCGCCCAGCAGAACATCACCTTCAATAAACGGCTGGTCTACCCGTTTTAGCCGCCGCAAAGGAATTGGCGCGGGTAAGCCCAGAGTATTGGCTGCGGTTTGCCCTAATGAGGTGTTGATCAGCTTGAAATACAGATCCGACATGGCAGTGATCCTCTGGCGATGATGACGTTTTCTTTGAACCGGTGATGTAAATCATACTCCTTTTAGGCATAGCCCCAAGGACGATGCTTGAGGGGGTTGGCAAGCGGTCGAGCAGGCTTGTGCGATTGTTGGTTTATTGTCAATTTAGTCTTTGACACCGTGCCGAGTTACCCGTAATATGCGCTTCACGTTGATTGAAGGCAGAGAAAAAAGTCTTTAGTAAACAAACAGTTTGATGCGGGGTGGAGCAGTCTGGTAGCTCGTCGGGCTCATAACCCGAAGGTCGTAGGTTCGAATCCTGCCCCCGCTACCATATAAGAAAAAAGGCAGACCAGTATCTTACTGGTCTGCCTTTTTTGTATCTATATTCTGGTTAACGTACTGGTGATCAGCCAATACTTCGGCCTGGAAAAATTCAAAGACCGCTTAACCAAAACCCAAAGGCAAAATCAACAGCTCGCGCCGAGGCGACGCTCCTACAAAAGCCACGGCGCTCCTACAAAAACCACGGCGCTCCTACAAAAGCCACGGCAAAAACCACGGCGCTCCGACAAAAGCCACGGCGCTCCTACAAAAACCACGGCGCTCCGACAAAAACTGCGGCGCTCCGACAAAAATCACAACGCCGCGCCACAACGCCAATCCCTGTAGGAGCGGCGCCCCGCCGCGATGCGGGCCGTCAGCAGCAGGAACCTACCAAAGCAGCCTAGCGCCTTAGGAATCCCCGTCTTTTTCGCGAAGCGAGATGGAGTGGTAGTGACACTTTAGTATCACTTTTCAGATTGCGCAATCCAGCTAACGCCCGACTCACGCGCCGGTTTGGAGCCGCAAACCGACGGAAAATCGGTCGCTGTGCAGTCGATTGTTATGTTCTCCCCGAGGTGCTAGATTGTGTATATAATTCGAAAATCATACACATAGGTAACACATGAGAACGAACATCGTTATTGACGATCAGTTGATGGCCGAAGCCCTCAAAACCTCCGGCTACACAACCAAAAAGGAGGCTGTTGAGCAAGGCCTGAAACTTCTGGTTCAGCTTAGCAAGCAACAGGAGATTCGAAAGCTACGAGGCACAATTAGGTGGGAAGGCGACCTGGATGAAATGCGGAGCACCGGATGATACTGGTGGATACCAGCGTCTGGATCGACTATTTTAACGGGATCAAAAACCCGCACACTGACCTGCTGGATGCCTCAATAGTCCAAGGATCAGTCGCTATTGGCGACCTCATATTTCTGGAAATCCTTCAGGGCATCCGCAACGACAAGCAATACCATCAGACTAAACAAAGCCTACTGGCGTTGGATCAATATGAAATGTTTGGCAAAGATATGGCTGCCAAGTGCGCTGACAATTATCGCGCGCTTCGCAAAAGGGGCATTACGATCAGAAAAACTGCCGATGTGATCATAGCAACATTCTGCATAGAGAAGGAGCTACCTCTGCTGTTTTTGGATCGCGACTTTATCCCTTTTGTTGACCACCTTGGGCTTGAGCCTGCTCTGAAAGAAACATAACGCCGCTTGTTAACCCCGGAGTTCGAGATCTTCCCTGATGACCTCGGGATGGCGGAAAGCAATCTCTGCCACCTCATTAGGCTCCACGCGACAGCACCCGGCTGCAGCAGCGTGCGGAAGTCGCCTTCAGACAGACAGGTGTATTGTTTATGAGCCACCGCAATTACCAATGCGTTATAGGTACCAGGCTGTGGCTGTTCTACCAAAGTCAGGCCCATCGCCAATACGCGGGAGCCGGCGATGGTTTGGCCGTTGCGAATCATGGGGCTCACATAGGGGACAGATTTCAAATCTGTCCCCGTTTCAATCAATACGTCCAACGGTAGTAGCAAACTTATATCACAAATCGAGGTGCTGAAAGTTCAGCGCGGGCAATAGCATTGGTCCATACATGTGCCGCCCACTCAGTGTCATCAGCTGTTCTCTGGCGGCTGAATACAGTACCGAAGCGCCATTGACTACGACAGTTTTTTTGCAATCTTCGACGCTGCCACTGTCTTTAAGACCAAACAAACCTTCAATAATCACCTCAAAGCTGTACGGAAAATGGTCATCTTCCGGCTTATAAGCCATCTCCAGCCGCAACAGATATGGCCCGCAATCTCCGGCATCATCGTCACTGAACAGGCTTACTTCCGGCTCTAAATGAACGCCCTCAAAATCTGGATAGGGGCTTTCGTTATTAGCCAAATTGGCGGGATTCAAACCTTCTCTGGCGTGAAGGGCCAGAGTCACAAAATGATAGTGCTGCAATTGAAGTGGCGAACGGTTCATCAATGCTCCTAAGCCACCAGCTTCATTCGGGCTTCTTCGCGAGTGTAATTACGAGTTGCAAGCACACTTTGGGATACTTTGCGGTGTAGATCGGTTGACGCGTGCAACAGCTGCCGGGATTTGTACAAATTATTCACAGCCTCCTGCTGCATCGCCTGGTGCTTCTCAGGATCTACAACTTCAGACTGCTGATGAGCCTTTCTAAGTATCACGTCAAATTCTAGCCCTATAGCTCGGCAAACCTGGAAAATGGTTTTCAACGTAAGATTTGAGCTACCGGTGAGCACTTTGGATACACGACTTCTTTTCCAGTTGAGCTGTTCGGCCAGGGCTGCACTGGACAACCCTGCCTCTTGGACGGCTGAGGCCAATACGATGGCAACATCCTGAGCTTTGGCTTCAAAAATAACGTTTTCATCTTCCCAAATCGAATTGCACAGATCCGCAAACTCTTTATCGATGGTACTCACGTTCAGATCACCTCCGTGGTGCTGCTGAAGAGCCAGGGCTTAATGCTTCGAGTTGAAGCTGCCCCTCGTTTTCAGCACTTATATACCGTTTTACTTCCTTCTCAAGCGCTAATTCTTCAGCCTGCGAGAGTTTATCTTTGCGTTTGGCCAACACACTTGCCAGAAAAATTAGTTTTCCTTGGCCATAATAAAACGGTAATCGTATGTCTCCGTGGCGTATTCGCCAGATCACTCTTTCCTTTCCTTGGTATTTGAACTTGTGCAGTTCGTGGCATTGTTTTTTGTCGTAATGAGCCGTAATAGGTTGGCCCATGGCCGCGATCTGAATTAGCTTTTTCAAGGCAAGAATTGTTGCCTTTTTATCCTCGATACTCGATAACCCGGCGATTTTCGAGAACAATACGCAGCCACTGTAATCGGCATGCTCGCACGGCGCGAACACTTGCCAACTTCCCTTAAGCTGCTGAGGTTCTGGCTGTGCTTGATAACCAATGGATTTGAATGTAATCCGCTTCAAGGATAGTGGCATGTTAACTTTTAAGTGAACCTCATTCAACAAGCTGTTGATTAATCTTCCGTGAAAAAAGGGGTACGCGCTCTTGCACAACTCCACCCGGCTGCGGTGGCGCTCGTTAGTCGGCTTCTGAAAGTCCTGTCGACTGCTTATGAAACCAGGGACAGATTTCAAATCTGTCCCTCTACGTTGCCGCCAAACCGGGGACGGATTTGAAATCCGTCCCCGGTTTAGGCTTCTACGTACAGCACTTGGTGGGTCAGGACCGTCAGCGTCTGCAACGCTTCGTCCCACTGCACGGGCGATTCGTGATAAACCAGAGGCCCAATGAATTCTTCGTATCGTTCTTTGTGGATGAGCTCTCTCTGTAAGCACGCCAGCCCATGCAGCATCTCCGCCCTAGGGTCAGTCAGAAATTCCTCATGCTGACGCCCGAAATGCTCAGCGTCTGTTTCCGATGGCTTCGGCACCAACTTAATGTCGATATCTTCCGACATCCGATAAGTGTTCTGGTGGGCTTTTGCCAAACTGGTTCCGCCAGCGAAGACTAGGTCAAACTCTATCGGTTTTATCGTTGCCAAGAGCTTCAGCAATTGAACCGCATAATAGTCTTTCTCAACAATTGCAGGCCGCTCAATACCAAGCGCGTCTGCAACATCCGCCAACAGCGATGTATCTAAACTCATGCAGCGACCGCCTCAACCATTAGGCGGTACTTTCCGTAAAAAATGCTGCGACTGAAGTCGCCGTAAACGCGAACAGTTATCCGCGTCGGAATCTGGGTAGACCCAGATTGGTAGTCCCGCTCGGCCCCGGTCGGCTCCCAGCGAACGCCCAAACGACTTAAGGCTTCCTTAGAGACCTGATCAAAGCCGCCGGGAGCCGCCAGCATTGTCTTGCCAGTAATCCGGTTGGGACGTGCTTTTGCGTAGAGACCCTGGCCAATTCGAGCGAGTCGCCCTTGTGCTTCGAGGCCTCTCAAAGCGCGGCCAATCTGGTCGTAGTTGCCTAAAGCTTTAAAGTCGGACCTTAAGAACACGATTCGCCGACTTTTCCGGATTTTCTCGCGAATTCTGAATTCAAGAGTAGGTGTGCGCATCATCGTGACGCCCCAAGCGTTTTATGACTTTACTTATTTATAATCAATAATAGTAAACCTGTCAAAAAAATACGACACTTAAAAATTCGTATTATATACTTAAGTATTTGTTTAAAAATACTAAATAGACCTTTATCGAAGAAAAAAGCGCCGCAAATACGATTCCACCAACCCCAAAACTTCATCCATTTCCCGCAGGATACCCACACCGACCAAGGCGTAGGGTGAATGCGGGAAATGGATGGGGAAGGGGACGGATTTCAAATCCGTCCCCTATCCTCGTTGTTGGCCCAGCTGTCGGTGGCGTCTACCTAGCAGCCGAATTCACCCAGCTCTTTGATCAGGTCCACTACTTTGGTGTTGCGCAGGTCTGGGCAGTTTTCTTTGAAGGCCAGGCCCCGTTGGTTTCTGGTGAGCCGTCAGTCAGCCAAAAGGCTCTCATAAGGAATATTCAAGCCATTGTGGAGGCGCTTGATCATGCCTATGGTAAGAGGGCGCTTCTTGTTCAGAACCTCTGAAACTCGGCCGCTAGAACCAATATAAACCTCCAGATCACGCTGGGTGAGGCCGTCCTGGTCCATGCGGAAGCGGATAGCCTCAATCGGATCTGACGCTGGCATCTCATAATGCTGATCTTCGTACTTCTCTATTACAATACTCAAAAGTTCCAGCTCATCGCCTTCATCCGTCCCTGTCCTGGCTCCCCACAGCTCTTCCATCCGCGCAAAAGCCCTCTGAAGGCCTTCTTCGTCACGAATAAGTTTGATATCCATCACACGGTCTCCGCATCTATTTGATCGTACTGGGGGTGCGTACCGACGAACCTTATCCAGGCGATCTGTTTCTCATAATCAATGGCCGCCACGACGCTGTTAATGCAACTCTCCATTGACCCGACAAGTGCTTTCTCCGCTAAAAACGCGGCCACGCCAGAGTGTTCAGCGCGCCCAGTGCCGGGGGCTCCTCAGGCTTGATTTGCCCGCGCGATTGTTGGCTCATTGCCAATTTAGTCTTTGACACCGTGCCGCGTTGCCCGTAACATTTTTGCTCGTTAACCGGAAGCAGATCAACAGCTCCCCCGCCGCCACATAAGAAAAAGGCAGACCAGCATCTTACTGGTCTGCCTTTTTTATATTTATTTACGGATTGACCCAAGCCAATGTCCCAGCCTACCAGCCGCCTTGATCGATTCCTGTTTGTCGCCGTGCTTGTGGTGCTGGTGTGGCTGCCGTTACCGCTGGGTAGCAATCGCGACTGGTCTGTGGGCTTGCTGGTGCTGTTAATCGGCGGGCTGGGCAGTCTCTGGGCCATCGGCCAACTGCGCGGCAGCGTAACACCCGCCCTGCAAATCAAGTCAGTTAGGGCCGCACTCCCGCTTCTAGGGCTGCTTTTACTCACACAAACCTGGGTTGCTGTGCAGTGGCTGGCCGGGCTAACGGTCGACAATGGCGCAACCTTCCAATACCTGATGCTCGGGCTGGCTTACAGCCTGCTGTTCCTGCTGGTGGTCAGCCTGTGCCATACCCGTAAACGGCTGAGCCTTCTGCTGGGCACCTTAGTCGTCAGCGGCGCCTTGCAAGCCTTTTGGGGAGCCTTCATGACGTTATCCGGTGTTGAATGGCTGCTGGCCGGCCCCAAAACCAGTTACGTCGGCCACGCCACCGGCACCTTCGTTAATCGTAACCACCTGGCGGGCTACTTGGAGATGACTCTAGCTTGCGGTATAGGCCTGCTGTTGGCGCTGCGTGATAACCGTCCCTTTAGTTGGGTGAACCTTCTGGAACTGTTAATGGGCCCTAAGGCGCGCTTGCGCTTGGCCTTGGTGGTTATGGTCATCGCACTGGTGATGAGCCACTCACGGATGGGCAACGCTGCGTTTTTCATCAGCCTGCTGTTGGTTGGCGGGCTGTTTATCCTTATTGAAAAAGAACACCGCCTGCGCAACAGCCTGATCCTCGTCAGCCTGATTCTGATTGACGTACTGGTGATCAGCCAATACTTCGGCCTGGAGAAACTCAAAGACCGCTTAACCAACACCCGGTTGAATGATGTGGTGGTCAACGGCGACGTGGTACAGCGGGCCAACGAACTGCGAGACGACGTGTTCGGCTACGCCATTCCCCTGTTAACAGAACGCCCAATGGTCGGCCAGGGCGCCGGCAGCTTCGAGGCAGTGTTCCCGCAATACCCCGGCGAAGACATTCGCCTACACTTTGACCACGCCCACAACGACTATCTACAGTTCGGTATCGAGTTTGGCTTGCTGGGCAGCCTGCCGCTGGTGGCATTCACCCTGATGGCACTGTGGTATGCATTAAAAGCGTTGCGGCGGCGCGATTCGGTGTACCGCAGCGGCGTTGGCTTTGGTGCGGCCATGGGCATTATTGCCCTGCTAATTCATTCCAGCACCGACTTCAACCTGCAAATTCCCGCCAACGCCGCAACGTTCGTAGTGCTTTGTGCCATTGCCGTACTGGCCGGCAGCCACAGCAACCGGCGGCAACACAAACAACCCCTGTAGGAGCGGCGCCCCGCCACGATAGCACCTGTAGGAGCGGCGCCCCGCCACGATAGCACCTGTAGGAGCGGCGCCCCGCCGCGATGTGGGCCGCAGGCCCGCCACATAACCGCAAACACCGCAAAACCCAAAACCAAAACCAAAAGCAAAACCCAAAGGCAAAATCAACAGCTCGCGCCGGGGGCGACGCTCCTACAAAAGCAGCGGCGCTCCGACAAAAAACCACAGCCCCGCCGCGATAGCACCTGTAGGAGCGGCGCCCCGCCGCGATGCGGGCCGCAGGCCCGCCACATCACCGCAAACACCGCAAACACCACAAACACCGAAAAACCCAAAGGCACAACCAACCGCTACACCCAAATGGCATCCCAATGTGGGTAGAGGCCCACACGCGTAACCAGGCCTGCCCTGAGCGGATTGGCGACCACATAGCGCGCCATCGACTGCAAATCCTCTTCGCGACGTAATGCCCGGTCATGAAACCCCGCCTGCCAGACAGGCCCGCCCAAGCGTTTGGCGGATATGGATTTGACCCGGCCCACCAGAGCCGACAGCGATCCCTGCTCCAGACGTAGTAACCAATGCAAATGATCGGGCATCACCACGAACGCCAGAGTCGTGCAGCGGCCCAAAGTCGACTCCGCATGCAACACGCCAATCAAAGAACGGGCTGAAGCAAAATCAGCGAAAACCGCACGCCGCTCGCGCGTCACCGTAGTCACCAAATAAATCTGCCCAACCGCCGACCAGCGGCCGGTGCGCAACCGACTGGCAAATCCCTTTCTTTCAGGCAGCATCATGGAACTCCTTTCCATAAATCCAACAGCTCGCGCCGGGGCGACGCTCCTACAAAAGCTACGGTGTTCCGACAAAAACCACAACGCCAACCCCCTGTAGGAGCGGCGCCTCGCCGCGATGCGGGCCGCCGGCCCGCCACATAACCTCACAACCCCTGTAGGAGCGGCGCCCCGCCGCGATGCGGGCCGTCAGCAGCAGGAACCTACCCAAGCAGCCCAGCGCCGTAGGAATCCCCGTCTTTTTCGCGAAGCGAGAGGGCGGGGAGGATGTCAAAGACAAAAGACGCTTGCCCCCTCATACAAAATTTTGTATGATTTAATTCATGAAACGAAACCATAAACCCATCGCGTTCTGCGGCAGCTCTCTCAGTGAACTGCGCACTTTTCCAGAAGATGCCCGGCGAGAAGCTGGCCACCAGCTGGATCAGGTTCAGCAAGGTCGCGAGCCGGACGATTGGAAGCCAATGGCAAGCATCGGCGCTGGCGTTCGTGAAATACGCATCCGTGAAGCCTCTGGAGCTTTCCGGGTGATCTATGTCGCGAAATTTGAAGACGCCATTTTCGTGTTGCACTGCTTCCAGAAGAAAACCCAGAAAACCAACCGCGCGGACGTTGTGCTGGCCACCCAACGACTGAAAGACTTGATAAAGGAGTTAGGCCCATGAGCCAACGTTTCGACAGCGTCTGGGATGCCATTGAGGACACCCCAGCACAAGCCGAAAACATGAAGGTGCGTTCCGCCTTGATGATCGCTTTGAAGAAGCGCATTGAGGCTGAAGGCCTGTCGCAAGCGAGCGCGGCCAAACTGTTCGGTGTGACTCAGCCACGCATCTCCGATCTGCTACGCGGCAAGGTCACGCTGTTCAGCATCGATACGCTAATCAACATGCTGGCCACTGCCGGACTGCATGTAGAACTGCAAATCGCTCAAACGGCCTAAGCGTCAGTTGCAGTTAATGTGAGCCAGCGCAAATGGAACACAAACCGGCGCGTGTGAAGTGCACGTCGTGCGCAAACGCCCCGCCACAACGCCAACCCCTGTAGGAGCGGCGCTTGAGGCCAGGTCTTCCAGAATCTGGTGAACAATGCGACAGTTCGATGTTTTGCTGCAGGGCGTGGTCAACCCGGGTAGACAGCCAGTTAGTGATCATTTGCCGCCTTGGATACAGCACCTGCTGCTGAATTTGATTCACCAGCGGTGAACCCCGGCCGGCTTCGGACTGGATACCACCGATGACGTTCAGAACGATACGGTCTGACAGCTCTTCCATGAACGCTTCGTAATAGAAGTTGATGAACTGATAAGCCCGATACTGGGTAACATCGATGATGCCGTAGCGGTGCAACCGGTGCACAATCGAGATTAGCCGTAGCAGGCGTAAAATACGGAAGCCGCCAATCGGTATGCAGCCCACCAGGTCATACCAGTGAATGAAGGGGTAGAAGTACCAGCGGCCGTAGTCGTAGGTTTTTACCGCGTGAACCCAGCGCACAAAAAATTCCGTCAGAAAGATGGCTACAAACAGCAAGTCGTAAAAAATAAAGTTTTCGTGAATTGGCTGATAAGCCGCTTGCAGTGCCGGGAAGACTTCTTTCAGGGTATTTTGAATGGCGACAAAGTTGTAAATGGAATCCCAGATGATGAAGGCCATATTCACCATCAGTAGGCCCAACATCAGAAAACCCAGCAGAAACCAGATAAACTCGCGGCTGGATCTGAGTTTTTGACGGTTTATATTCTGGCTATGGCCGCCAGGCAGGAAGTTGGACTGTCTGGACCGTTACGGCTTACGCCCGCGCGCGAACATTTGGCGGTGGCCGTTCTAGTGCTGTTGCCACGAGCGCAGGCCATCGCAGACAAAATTCTGGCCCGGGCAGCCGCCATCGCCAAACCGGTGGTAGTAAACTTTCTGGGGCAGGGCAGGGCAGGGCAGGGCAAAGCAGTGAAGCCGGTGAGCGTCGCGCAGCCAGTTTGGGCAATGGCCTGAATTCTCAGCAGCGCTGCATTCACAGCAGGTACGTCCACTCAGGGTCGTCAAATAGCTGTGCCAGGCTCAGCGAATCGCATTCCGCACTTTCGAAGACACCCACTCAGACACCACCACGGTGCCCAGAATAACCACGAAGATCATTGTTACCCGAGGCCACGCCAGAGTGTTCAGTGCGGCCTGTAATTGCAAGCCAATACCACCAGCACCGACCAGCCCCAAAATGGTGGACTCACGAATGTTGATGTCCCACCGAAACACGGTTACGCCAAAAAAAGTCGGCAGAATTTGCGGAACAATGCCGTAGTCAAGGCGTTGCATCAGCGATGCACCCGTTGCTTCGATAGCTTCAATCTGGGAAGCATCAATCTCTTCGATTGCTTCGTACATCAATTTGCCTATGAATCCGATGGAACGAAGTGCAATGGCTATGACGCCCGCCAACAATCCCGGCCCGAGCATCGCCACCAGCAACAGCGCCCAAATCAGGGAATTTATGGAGCGCGATGCAACAATCACCAATAACGCCAGCGGCCTTACAAAACGACGTGAGGGCGTGGTGTTGCGAGCCGCCAGAAAGGCGATAGGAACGGCAATGACAATGCCGATCAAGGTGCCAAGCGTTGCGATATTCAGGGTGTCCCAGAGCGGCCCCCAGAGAGAATTAATGTACGACCAGCTCGGCGGAAACATGCGCCCGCCCAGATCCCGAATCTGTTCCGGCGCATCCGCCAGAAAAAACCAGAGCGTGTTCTGGTTCATGATGCGCCAGGTCACAATAAAGGCCGCAATCGTGATTAGCCAGGCAAACCAGACCAGCCATGCGTGTTTGCGGGTGTTGCGTTTCCAGACGTTCAGTGCAGTTAAACGTTGAGTCATCATTGCACCCACTTACGAACGTAACCAGACAGATACTCCGTCGCCATCACAATCACGATGATGATGATCAGTACAGCGCCAGCCGAGTCGTATTCGTAGCGATCAATGGACGTGTTCAGAGTGGCGCCAATACCGCCTGCGCCGACGATGCCGATGACCGCCGATTCGCGAAAATTAATATCCAGCCGGTATAACGACAGACCAATCAGCCGGGGCATTACTTGTGGCATCACACCAACATGGATCAGCTGCAGCCAGCTGGCCCCCGTGGCTCGAATGGCCTCAGCCTGCCGTTCATCCATCTCTTCGATGTCTTCTGCCAGCAATTTGGCCATAAAGCCAATGGTGGCGAAGGTCAGGGTCAGGAATCCAGCCAGCGGACCAAAACCCACCATGGCTACAAACAGAATAGCGATGATGATTTCCTGCAAGCTGCGCGAAACAGCAACAAAACTGCGGCAAATCAGATAAATCGGGCCGTTGGAAATATTGCGTGCAGCACCCAGACCAACCGGTATGGCCAACAAAACGCCAGCGATGGTCGACGTTAGCGTCATAGTAAGGCTTTCTACCAGGCCGATAGATATATCACGCCAGCGGGTGGTGAAATCTGGTTGTAAAAAGCCCATGGCAAATCGGCCTCCCCGGTCTAGCCCCTCGTAGGCCCGCTGCCAGTTGACATCCAGCGAGCTGCTGGCGGCCAGCAGGTAAACCAGCGCAACCAGGTATAAGCCCCAGCGCCAACGTGGATCGGGAATCAGAACGGGCGGGCGTCGCCAGGTTCTGGGATATTGCTGTGTTGTCATTGGGCGCTCTCCAGGCGATTCGCGTCCAGTGCCGGGGACTCCGGATCTTCACCCTCTCGGCCGGGCTTACCCCGCAGGGCTGCCCAGTCTTCCTCGCCATAAATCCGTGTCAGAACATCGTCAGATAATTCAGAGGGTGCACCATCGAACACCACCTGTCCCTGATTCAGGCCGATGATTCGAGTAACGAACGCCTGCGCCAGCGGTACGTCATGAATGTTGATGATGGCTGGTAACCCGCGTTCGTTACACAGCTCGATGATTAACCGCATGATTTGACGCGACGTTTTCGGATCAAGACTGGCTGTCGGCTCATCGATCAACAATAGATCCGGTTCCTGCGCCAGTGCCCGGGCTATCCCAACGCGCTGGCGCTGGCCGCCAGAGAGCGCGTCGGCGCGTTTGTCGGCATGATCGGCCAAGCCAACCCTATCCAGGAAGCGATAGGCGTTTTCGATGTCGTCGGCTGGGTAGCGGCGGGTCAGGCTGCGCCAGAACGGAACGTATCCCAGGCGACCGGAGAGCACGTTTTCCATAACAGTCAAGCGTTCAACCAGGGCGTATTCCTGGAAGATCATGCCGATGCGACGGCGCTGGCGACGCAGTGCGCTCTTACCCAGACCAGCCATTTCCTGGTCACCCAACCAGATCTTGCCAGAACTGGGTTCAACCAGGCGGTTAATACAGCGAAGGAGGCTTGATTTGCCCGCGCCTGAGGGGCCAATCAAGCCCACTACCTGGCCGGCTTCTACCGACAGGTTGATGTTGGTCAGCGCCTTGTCTCCAGTTTTGTAGACCTTGGTTAACTGTTCCAGTTTTAACACATTGCCACTCCTTACGCCCCGTCAAGATTGACTGTTGGCGATTGGCATCGACGCACCCAAACTGAGTGGTCAATAAACAAAAAAGCCCGGCAATTGCCGGGCAAAAGTCTGAGTTATGAATTGATTTTTAGTGGCCCATAGTGCGTAGAGTTAGCCTTATTGGCAGCTGTACTGCACGCCGTTGGCATCGTCGATCTGACGAATAACCGACCATTCTTTTTGAAAGGTAATAGGAACAAACTGCGCCTCACCCGATTTGGAAAATTCTTCTTCCAGCTTTGTTCCTGACCAGTCGAAGGAGAAAAAGGCATTCTGAACGGCTTCCTGCAGATCCGGATGCAGATCGTGGGCAAGACCGTAAGAAGTAGTCGGGAAGGTTTGTGATTTGTACAGCGTTTTGATCTGATCTTCAGAGACGATGTCGCGGCTGAGCATACGGCTCAGTACAGAGTTGGCAATGGCCGCTGCCGGGTAATCCTGATTTGCTACGCCCAGAATGGAGTTGTCGTGCTTGCCGGAAAAAACCGCCTCAAAATCGCGACCCGGCTCCATTCCGTATTCTGATTTCAAAATGGCGGAAGGCGCCTTAAAACCCGAGTTGGAGGTTTGAGAAGTAAAGGCCAGTTTCTGTCCGCGCAGGTCTTCAATGTCATTGAAGCCGGAATCCGGGTGGGTGATGATTTCCATTTCATAACCGAACGATCCATCAGCCGCGGCCATCATCGCAAACGGGCGATAACCAGAGCAGGCAACAGCCAGCGGGTTGGAGCCGGTGTTGAAGCCAGCAATGTGCAAACGGCCGGCACGCATAGCTTCGATTTGAGCGGCATTCGACTGAACAGGAAAAAACTGGACGCGCTTGCCAGTTTCAGCTTCCATGTGGGCCAGGAATTCGGACCAGACACTTGCATAGACAGCAGGATCTTCCACCGGTGTGTAAGCAAAAACCAGTGTTGACGGGTCTCGCCAGTCGGATTCGCTGGTCGGAATATCGGCAACCAAGTCGCCGTCTGCATCCTGATAACGGCTGTCCAGTTTAAACTCAGCCATTGCCGGTGTAACCGATGCGACGGCCAGCGTCAGCAAACCAAGGGTAAAGGATTTACTAAACAGGGTTGAGCTCATATTCATCGTCCATATATTGTTGCGATGTGTATTTGAAATCTATCCCACACCTTAATGATGAAATATGACTGTTGAGTGACATCGTTTTTGCTGCCTGATTTTTTTGATCATAGCCGATGTGTGTTTTTCTAAACTGACACATGCGCAAACTCAGCAAGCACAGACAGTTTGAGGAAGGCTTAAGACATCCAGGGCGCCCTTTTGTTTATTTGCCAGTCTCATTGATATATACCATCCCGACTGACTGAGCTTTCTTGTCAAAGGTCAATGTCGAACTGCATCCCCGGTTTTCGCTGATAACAGCAATAAGTGCGTCACTGAAATCCGCATTCCCACCTGAAAAGCGTTTAAGCGCGAGATAAACCAAGTCAGCTTCATCGACCACGAGTTGGCGTGTCGTCAGAAGCCCGTTTACTATCGCCTCAATCGCACTTTGGGTCTGGTTGTAACAGGTCTCCAGCACCCAGACCACTTCGACCAATACAATCGACGATATGAAGCCGGGATTACGCGGTGTCAGTTGTTCTTCAATGACTTGATTGGCCAGTGCAGACTGGGCCGCATCGTCCTGAGTCAAGTAGCGCACCAGGACGTTGGTATCAAGGCCGATCATCGTCCCGCCTTTTGCCGAATTGCTGAATCCATTTCTTCAATGCTTACGACTCGTTTAGCTGCAACAATGCCTCGTAGTCGGCTAACGTCCTCAACCGCCGCGAGAACTTCCCAATGGCCTTCGGACACCTTCACAAACTCTACGCGATCACCAGGCCCTACCTTTAATTCAGCCCGCACGTTGGCCGGAATCGTTATTTGTCCTTTACTAGTTACCGTTGCTGTGGTCATTGCCTGCCTTTCCTTTTTTCATTCGCCTTACATAGCGTAAGGTATTACGGAAGCAAAAAAATAGCTACTGAAAATAGCGACTGGAAGACTCAAATTCAATGGCAAAGCGATCGACGGCCAGATCGTCTGGGTTAGTATTTGTAATGTTTTCAAAAGTCATACTATTTTTTCTATAGGTACCAACTTTATCAACAATATGATCCCACGTCAGCATGCCCCATAGCCTGCCATTCTGGATCAGTGAAATGGTCAGAGCAGCTGCTACACCCATATTGCCCAGATATGCCAAGTGCATCAGTGGCCGTGAACGGTAAGCCGAATAGGTCATATTCAGGGGCTGGTTGGTACTGATATCCGGGGCGCCATGCACGGGCACCGTGGCGCACTTTCTGTTAGCGGTCACCCAGGTCAGGTTTTGGCTGTTAAGCGCCCGGGCCTGTGCCGGAATATCCGATGCCAGAAAACGGTTTCCCAGATAACTACCCATGTGCGCTGAACGGCTTTCTGCGATCACTTCGCCATCCCGGGCGTTTTTGTCGACACCCGGGCTTTGGCCTTCGTTATTACGGCAGGTTTTCGCGCCAGCGTTTGACCTTCACCTGGGTTTTCACGGCTTCCAGAATTTCCTGAATCATCTCGACCAGCGCCTGGTTGGCCTGGTGCTCCTTGCGCCCGGGTTCGACATTGGGTAACACGGCTGCCACCAGGTCATCAATAAAGGCGTGATTGGCGCTTGAGGCCAGGTCTTCCAGAATTTGATGAACAATGTTGGCGACAATATCCCCCACCGAGTCTTCCAGGGTGCGGGCGATGGTTCCGCCGACTACAGGTAAGAGTTTCAGGCGTGACAGTTCGATGTTTTGCTGCAGGGCGTGGTCAACCCGGGTTTCCAGATAGTTGCGCAGGGCACCGCGGTTTGGCACATAGCTTTCCGCGGCGGCCTTCGCAACCCGGGCAGACAGCCAGTTAGTGATCATTTGCCGCCTTGGATACAGCACCTGCTGCTGAATTTGATTCACCAGCGGTGAACCCCGGCCGGCTTCGGACTGGATACCACCGATGACGTTCAGAACGATACGGTCTGACAGCTCTTCCATGAACGCTTCGTAATAGAAGTTGATGAACTGATAAGCCCGATACTGGGTAACATCGATGATGCCGTAGCGGTGCAACCGGTGCACAATCGAGATTAGCCGTAGCAGGCGTAAAATACGGAAGCCGCCAATCGGTATGCAGCCCACCAGGTCATACCAGTGAATGAAGGGGTAGAAGTACCAGCGGCCGTAGTCGTAGGTTTTTACCGCGTGAACCCAGCGGACAAAAAATTCCGTCAGAAAGACGGCTACAAACAGCAAGTCGTAAAAAATAAAGTTTTCGTGAATTGGCTGATAAGCCGCTTGCAGTGCCGGGAAGACTTCTTTCAGGGTATTTTGAATGGCGACAAAGTTGTAAATGGAATCCCAGATGATGAAGGCCATATTCACCATCAGTAGGCCCAGCATCAGAAAATCCAGCAGAAACCAGATAAACTCGCGGCTGGATTTGAGTTTTTGACGGTTTATATTCAACATAATGAAAGAGGTCCGGCTGGTAACGGGTGATCGTTCTAAAAAGAGTTGCCCGCCAAGGTTAGCGCATTTTGGGTGGCTGAACGACTTGTCAGCAGTGGGCAAGCTACACTGCGACATCTCATAAAATTTCAGGCGCGCCAGGTTACATAGATTCCTGGTGGCTTAAGAACAGAATTCACTCTATGGCACCACAAAAAATTTTGGCCTGTCTGCGGCGCACCGGGCTGGTAATGCTCGCACTGGTTGGCGTGTCAATGCCAGCCCTGGGCCAGCAGGTGAAGGTGCAGGTGCAGGGCGATTATCCGCAATTGCAGGATAACGCCGAAGCGTTTATCGGCGATGTGGAAGGGCGCAGTGTCAGTAATCTGCGGCGCTATGCCTCTACCGCGGTAAACCAGGCCAGCGAAGCACTGCGGGCACTGGGTTATTACAACCCGGATATCAGCTGGCAGCTGGAACAGGGCGATGCCGACGCTGACAAGCCGCCGCAACTTCTTTTAACCATCGTGCCCGGTGAACCGGTGCGGGTAAAAACGCGGCAGGTAGATATTAGCGGGCCAGGGGCAGAAGATGCCAAGTTTAGTGGCAACCTGCCGGCCAAGCCGTCGTTGGGGGACGTGCTCAACCATGGCGAATACAACGCTCTGCGTGACACTTTCCCTACCCGTGCCCGCCGCCGCGGTTATTTTGACGGCAAACTGACCACCCATGCACTGACCGTAAATCCGAAAACCCTCGAGGCCGACATTGCCCTGGCGTATGACAGCGGTGAGCGGTATCGCCTGGGCGAAGTGACCTTTGCCGAAGGCCATTGGTTCGAACTCGACCTGCTTGAGAACTTCGTTACCTTTGAGCCCGGCACGGCCTACCACGCCGATGAGATTGCCAAACTAAGCAGCGATCTGTCTGCAAGCGGCTATTTTGCCGGGGTTAATATTGACGCCGTCCCGGAGAGTGCGGAAGACGGCGTCATTCCGGTGCGGGTTGCGCTCACCCGTCGCGAACGCCGCTCGGTGTCCGCCGGTGTTGGCTTTTCCACCGACGTGGGGCCGCGTTTTCGCGTTAACTGGCGCGAGCATTGGGTAAACCCGCAGGGCCATACCCGCGGCGCCGATACCGAGCTTGCGCAGCTTCGTCAGAGCATCAGCACCTGGTACGAAGTCCCCCTTGACCCACCAATGACTGATCGACTGCGCTTTAGTGGTGGTCTGCAGCGGGAAGACATCGAAGATGTGGAATCGGAGCTGGCCACCTTGGGCATGCAGCGGCAACACCGATTTGAAAACGACTGGCTCCAGATTTTATCGCTGCGCTGGGAGGGCGAGCGCTATACCATCGGTAATGATGACGAATCCGATACCAGTAGCCTGCTGTTGCCAGGCGCGGGGTATTCCCGGCTGGTTCAGGACTCGGCGCTGAATCCTTCGCAGGGCTACAACCTGCGCTTTGACATCAGCGGCGCCCACAGTGCCTTGCTGTCTACCGCCGACATCCTGCACGTTAAGGCTTCCGCCAAGGGCCTGACCACCCTGGCGTACAAGCATCGTTTTCTGGCGCGTTTCCAGATCGGCGGGCTAGGCACCAACAGCTTCACGGATGTGCCACCGTCATTACGGTTTTTTGCCGGTGGTGACCAGAGCGTGCGCGGCTACGGCTATGAAACCCTGTCACCATTAAATGCTAGTGGTGCCACGGAAGGTGGCCGCTACCTGATTGCTGGCAGTGCTGAGTACCAGTACGAGTTTGTAAACAATTGGCGTGCTGCGCTGTTTGTGGACCATGGTAATGCCGTTAATGATTTGCTTGATCCGCTGGCCACCGGAGCCGGCGTTGGTGTGCGCTGGATAAGCCCGGTAGGGCCGCTGCGGCTGGATCTTGCCAAGGGCTTGAACCCGGAATTTGGCGGTGACTGGCGCATACACTTTTCCATGGGGCCGGAATTGTGAGTACCGAACAGAATCAAAAACAGCAGCTGCAGCCGCCGGCCACGTCCGCAGCCACGAAAAAACCGCGGCGCCGACGCTGGTGGTTCTGGGTGCTAGTTGTTACTGCCATCGTACTGCTGCTGCCGCTTTTACTTTTGACGTTTGCGCTGCTGGCGCTGCGCTCGGAAACCGGCACGGCCTGGGTTATTGAACAGATCCCCGGGCTGGAAGTGCAAGCCGGGCAGGGCTCGTTGCTGGGCCGCTGGCAGGCCTCATCTTTAAACTGGCGAGGTTACGGCGTTGATTTGCAATTGCAGGCGCCGGATTTGCAGTGGTCGCCCCGGTGTTTGCTGCAAAAGCGGCTGTGTGTGGACCATCTACGGGCGCAAACCATAGAGCTGAACTTGCAGCCGTCTGCCGACGAAGACGATAGCCCCAGATTGGACATCCAGCTGCCCGATATCGGTCTGCCGTTGGGCATTCGCGCAGACCAGATTCGCCTGGGAGAGTTTTTTGTTAACGACAACAAGATCTGGGACACGGTCGAACTGGATGCTGGCGGCGCCGGTGAAAGCTGGCTGATAGACCAAGCGTTTTATAAGCTTGACGATATTCAGGTAACCGTATCCGGGCGGGTTCAAACCCGCGGCGACTGGCCGGTTGACCTGGATGTCAGTGCCGTATTGCCGCCGCCCTCGGGGGATCGCTGGAAAATAGATCTGACTTTGGCGGGCAGCGTGCGCGACCTGCGCGTTAGCGGCAGCAGTCAGGGCTACCTCGACGCAATTCTGGAAGGCAGTGTTGAACCACTGCAGGCAGACCTGCCGGCTAGCCTGAACATTCGCTCCGATACTTTTTTGGCAGCTCCGTCTTTACCACCAACGCTCAGGCTGAACAGCCTGAAACTGGCGTTGCAGGGGTCTTTAGCCGACGGTTTCGAAACTAGCGCCCAGGCTACTTTGCCCGGCACCACTGGCCCGGTTGAACTTGACCTGGCCGGGAAAGTGACCACCCAGGGCGCCGACAATATTGAGCTGACATTGGCTGCAAACAACGCCGGGCGCGACGGAACCCTGGCGCTGACCGGCAGCGCAGCCTGGCTGCCCGAGCTGGCCGCCGATGCCAATCTGACCATGAACGCCTTTCCCTGGTACACCTTGCTGCCCGATATGCAGGAACCTCCGGTCAACATTGATACCTTGCAGCTGCGGGCAAACTGGCAAGACCAACGCTATACCGCCACGCTGGCGGCTACTGCCGGCGGCCCTGCCGGTGAGGCCAGTCTGGAGTCAGAGCTTGAGGGCGATCTGCAGCAACTGACTATTTCCCGCTTACAGGTGCAAACCGGCGCTGGCACCTTAACGGGTAATGCCAACGTTGGCCTGGCACAGCCGCTGTCGTGGCAGGCTTCGCTGGAGATGCAGAAATTCAACCCGGGTTATTGGGTGCCGCAATTGCAGGCCAGTCTGGATGGCAGCATCCGTTCCAGTGGCCAGTGGCCAGAATCGGCTAGCATGCCAGAGATGTCGGCAGAGGTAGATCTTGCCGGCCTGTGGCGTGGGCAAACCACCCGTATAAAGGTTAAAGCCAGTGCCGCAGACGGGCTCTGGCAGGTACCTGAATTAAATGCCGCTATTGGCGATAACACCTTGGCCGGCAAAGGGCAGTGGGGTCAGCAGTTACAAGCCGAGCTGGACTTGAATTTGCCTGAGCCAGAAGCGATTCTGGAAAGTCTGCGCGGGCAGGCCAACGCCCGTTTAACGGTAAAAGGCACGGTGCAGCAGCCCCAGGCGGATATCCGCATTTCAGCAGCGGCTTTGGCCTGGGAAGACCAGTTGCAACTCGCGGATATGGAACTCAGCGCCAGCCTGGATGCGGCGGGCGCAATCCGCAGTCGGTTGCAAGCACAGGGCATTGAAGCCGGTGGTCAGACCGTTGAGCAGCTGGACGCAACGCTGGATGGCACGCGCCAGAATCATGAGCTGGTGCTGGAGATGATTCACCGTGAGGTTGAAGTTCGCCTGGCGCTGGCGGGTGCGGCGGGTGAGCAGTGGCAACAATGGCAAGGCGAGCTCAGCCGCGGTGAAGTGCTGGTGCCGGGGCAGGACCAACGCTGGCAGCTGCGCCAGCCCGCGGCTCTGTTCTTCAAGGCCGCGACAGGCGGCGCCGAGCCGCAACTGACCTTTGCCGAACATTGCTGGCAGTGGCAGCAAAGCGCCTTGTGCGCCGGTGACCAGACCCTGCTGCCGGCAGCAGACATCGAATACCGCATTATCAACTTGCCGGCGCAGGCGCTGGCGCCATTATTGCCGGAAAATCTGCGCTGGCAGGCCAATATCAATGGCAGCATCGATTTTTCCATGGGCGCCGAAGGCCCCAGCGGCGCGATAGAGCTGGATGCCGGCGCAGGCGACTTCGAAATTCTGCTGGATGGCGACTGGGAAACCTTGCGCCACAGCGCATTGTCTACCCGCTTGACGTTGCAGCCGTCTGAGGCTCAGTTAACCTTGACGTTGGCCGGGCCAAAACTGGGATCGCTAAAAGCAGACCTGAGTATTGACCCGGCGGCTTCTGAGCGCACCCTCAACGGCGACTTCCAGCTCAGCGGTATGGACATTGCGCTGCTGGGCATTTTCACCGGTCTGGAAGAGGTAGCCGGCCAGATCAACGGTCGGGGTGAGCTGTCTGGCCCGCTCATGCGGCCCGCGGTGAATGGCGAATTAACTCTGTCTGATGGCCGGGTGGTTGACCCACGCCTGCCCCTGGCCATGGAGCAAATCAACGTCACCGTTGAGATGCTGGGCTACAACGCCAATATTAACGGTTTGATTCGAGCCAATGAGCGCAGCGAACTGGCGCTCCAGGGCGAACTTGACTGGCAAAGCGACCTGCCCAGCGGCAGCGTGTCTTTGCGCGGCGAGCGCCTGCCCATCAACATTGAGCCTTACGCCGAGCTGGAAGTAGCGCCGGACTTGACCATCGCCTTTTCCGGCGGCGAATTGCAGGTCAATGGCCGTGTTGACGTACCCCGTGGCGCTATTGAAATTCGCGGGCTGCCGCCGCGGGCAGTATCGGTGTCTGATGACGAAGTGATTGTGGGGGTGGAAAGGCCCGAACCGGTGATTCGTTCGTTAATAGTAGATGTGGTGGTGAACGTAGGCAGCCCCGATGACAAGGTCACGTTTGCGGCGTTCGGCGCGACAGGCGACCTTAGCGGTACCCTGCGCATTGGCAACAATATGGATACCCGCGGCACCTTGCGGCTCAACAACGGTCGCTTTGAAGCCTATGGCCAGGATCTGACCCTGCGCAAAGCCAGGCTGCTGTTTGTCGGCAACCTGAGCCAGCCTTATCTGGAACTGGAAGCGACGCGCACGGTGGGGACGGTTGTCGCAGGGCTGCGGTTGACGGGCCCGGTGCAGTCGCCTGAGACCGAGGTGTTTTCCAGCCCGGAGATGCCGCAAACCGATGCGCTGTCGTACCTGATTCTGGGCCGCGCTCCGCAAAGCCGCCAGGACGACGGCCAAATGAGCCGGGCAGCGCTGTCATTGGGTTTGAACCAGGCTAACAAGATTACCGGTGCGCTGGGCGCAGAGTTTGGTATTCGTGATTTGACCCTTGAAGCCGAGGGCAGCGGCGACCAGACTGCGGTGGTGGCCAGCGGTTACCTGACTGACGAACTCAGCATTCGTTACGGCGTGGGCATTTTTGAGCCGGTGACCACGGTGGCGTTGCGGTATGATTTGGGGCGCTATTTCTATCTTGAAGCCGCCAGTGGTCTGGCGGCTTCGCTGGACATTTTCTATACCCGGGATTTTTAAAAAACGGTTAAAAAACCGTTAACGCACGGCTAAGGCGCGGCGCTCAGTCTGGCTATTTTCAGGCGACAGGCTTCGTCTACAAAATGGCGGAATATACGGCGGTGGCCGTTGTGGTAAAGCAGATACTCTGGGTGCCATTGCACCCCCATTAGCCACTGGCCACGGGTATTTTCGATGGCCTGCACGAACAGATCGTTATCCACCGCCACTACGCGCAGGTCTTGCCCCAGTCTTTTAATGGTTTGGCTGTGAATACGATTTGCACCGATAACCGGCGCCCGCATGATCTGGCTCAGGCGGGTGTTGTCCACTACCTTCACGGTTTGCAGGGGCAACAGCAGCGGGCGATGGCGGGTGTTCTGCCGCAGTGGGGTCACGTTCTGGCACAGCGAGCCGCCGCGATGCACATTAATCAACTGTGCGCCGCGGCATATTCCCAGCACCGGCAGGTTCAGGGCTTCCGCTTCTGCCAGCAGGCGCTGATCGGTTTCATCACGGCGTTTATCGTAATTTGCCGTTACCATGGGCTGCTGGCCGTACAATTCCGGTTGCACGTGAGTGCCTCCGGAAAGCACCAGGCCGTCAAGCATGCTAACGTTCACCCGCGTACCGGGGCGTATGTAATGGGTGTGCGCTCCCTGCAGGCGCAGCGCCAGCATGATCAGCCGCTGGGCCGGTCCGCGCCGGCGCGGACCACTGATGCCAATGGTCAGCCCGGGCGGGGACTCTTCTGCCATCCGTTCAGATATCGATTCAGACATAGCCTTTGTGTTCAAGCCAGTGGTGAATGGTTTCCGGTTTGCTGTGGGTCAGATTGTGCAGGCTGATGGTGCCGGAGTCGCGAAACTGGGCCCGCAGCTGCGCCAGGTCGTCGTTGTTATTGGCAATGTCGTCCAGTATTACCCAGTCATTCCATACCGAAGAAAAATTCCACTGCGGGTTGTCGATGTCGCAGTCCGGTAGCCGGTAATGCAGGGTGGGCCGTTTTTTGATACGTGGGTCCTGCACATGGCGGGCCAGCAAGGGCGCATCCAGATGGGCAAACAGCGGCAGCAAATCCAGTGCCCGGTTTCGAGTGGGGTTGTGCTGCAGGTAGTCTTCCATCAACTGCTCCAACGATGGCGCGTAGCCATCTTTCATCAGCAGTTCTGTGTAGCGAGGCGCCCAGGGCTCTATGTAGGGTGTAAAACGCCGGCTGACATCCAGTTGATGGCGCTTTTTCAGCCACTCGTACAAGCCGGCAAACGCCTGTAAATAGCGCGTAATGGTGGACGCCTGTAAATCTGGCAGTTCCGGGTTCAGTTGCAGCCCGAAGGCATAATAAATGGACTCGCGGCTGCCCAGAGCGCCAAGGTTACGCAGTTCTTTAACCAGCCGCTCAACCTCTTCCACCTGGGAAAAACCGATAGGCGGCCCAACAATTTCCAGCGGAACAATACGCTCGGCCGCGGCGTCAATCACGTCCATAGCCTGGCCACCCAGCTCGCGCAGGCTTTCTGGAACGTCGGCCCCGGTCAGGTCCAGATCTTTAATGGGGTCAGAATCCAGCTCGATCACAAACTCGCCCAGTGGCGTGTCTACTGCAGTTACGTAGCGCGACCGCGGTTGCGGTGTGCCGTTCAGCAGGTTGGCGACTTCGCGCACCAGCGCCTCGTAGCTTAAACCCGAAAGCTCGATTTCAACACCAACCCGGCGCTCTGCTCCGCTGGCAGTGTGGGTTACAGAGGGGATTTTGCAGAAGTTCTTTTGCGTCATTATTACACCCTTGGATCAGTCTTCAGCGCTTCAAGTGCGGCCCGTAACGGTAGAATTATCATAGCATATTAGGTATCTGACGCTGGTAACAGCGCAAGCGGGGGAAATGCTGCAAACAGGGTTTACACTGGATAAAACACTGTATATAGTCAAACCACTGTATAAACAAACAGGGTATGTTATGACACAGCGGATCCCGAATATGAAGCTTACCGCCAGGCAGTCCCAAGTGCTGGATATCGTTCGCCGCTACCTGGATGAAACCGGGTATCCGCCCACCCGTGCCGAAATTGCAGCTGAGCTGGGTTTCCGCTCCGCCAATGCGGCAGAAGAGCATTTGCGGGCATTGGCACGTAAAGGTGCTATTGAAATGGTGCCCGGCGCCAGCCGCGGTATTCGCCTGCCGGAAAGCGAGCAGGACCTTGGCTTGCCGGTAATTGGCCAAGTGGCAGCCGGTAGCCCGATTCTGGCTCAGGAGCACGTGGAAGACCACTGCACTTTAAAGCCCGGCTTTTTTTCGCCGGCGGCGGATTATCTGCTTCGAGTGCGTGGTATGAGCATGAAGAATATCGGCATTCTAGACGGTGACTTGCTGGCAGTACACAGCACTCAGGACGTTCACAACGGCCAGATTGTGGTGGCCAGGGTAGGTGATGAAGTGACGGTGAAGCGCTTTCGTAAAGAAGGTAATAAAGTGTATCTGGTGGCGGAAAACGACGACTTCGCGCCGATTGAAGTGGATCTGACCGAGCAGGATCTGTTCATTGAAGGGTTGGGCGTTGGCGTTATCCGCCGCTCAGACCTGCACTGATCCGTAGCGACAGAAAACCGACACAAAGAAGGGCGGGGAATCATGGAACAACTGAGCTTTAACGGCAATCTTGCATACCAGCAACAGATCGCAGCGCGAGTGGCAGAGCAGGCGCAGCCTGTGCGAGTTCAGCCCCGGCCAGCCCCGGTGTCTGTTGGTAACGTCACCGAAATCATCTTGCCCCAGGGCCAGGTGGAAAATTTTCAGCTGTTACTGCCAATGCTGACCCAGCTGAACCAGGAGAAGCGCTGGCTGGCATGGATAGACCCACCTCAGGAGCTGGTCAGCAAATGGCAAAAAATGCACGGTATTGTTGCCGGTGAGCTGCTGGTTTTGCGTTCCAGTGCCGAGCATCCGGCGCGCCAGTTGGCGGAGCGGGCGCTGAGGGTCGGCACATGTCACGCGGTGGTGCTGTGGACCGAAAAGCTGAACAAAGCGTGTTTTGAGGCACTTCAGGCGGCATCCGCCGCGGGTAACAGCCACGGCGTCGTTTTGCGTCAGCGTTAGTAAAGAGATTTGCGCCAGCGTTAGTAAAGAGCCTTGCGCTAGCGCTAATAGAGTTTAATGCAGCGTCGGGCTGTGGGGCGCATCAAACCACTCGACGTCGCTGTCGTTGTCGCTGCTATCCCAGTCCAGGTCCTGGGCGTTATCGCCCGCAGCGTCAATGCCTGCCGCAATCATGGCTTTGGCAACTTGCATCTGGCGGTCATCCATCATGTCTTTGGCTTCTTCGGAAAAACTGATGCGCACCAATGGCGCGCCGTCGTCGTCAACGCGGCGCAACGCGTAATCGCCATTGCTGAGTTGAATAATTTCAAAAAACGATGGTGACATGTTCCGAACCTTTATGTTCGCCAACGGGAAAGCGTGTGCGGGGATTTTTTACCACTCGCTGTGTCTTGCTTCCACATCGGCTGAAAATTGCTTAAATGCGCTTAGGCTGGCTTGAACCGATGCCAGCGAACGGTCTGCGCCTACGGCCGCAGTGATGGCAATAATGTTGTCGTTGCTGACGGTTTTTTTTGCCGCAGGTGGCCGGTTCTGCGCGTCTCCAAGTTGCTCCAGTTGGTTCCACCAACTGTCAGCGCTGGCTTGCAATGCCAGCAGTTGCTGAACTTCCGGCGCATCGGCTCCGATCAGCTCGCCCAGTTGGTCAATGCTTTGGGGTTGCCCTTTGCGTTGCTGATAGCACACTGCCAAGGTATACAGCAGCAGCCTTCGCGATCGCAGCATCAGTTCAATGGCCCCTTGTTTGCAGGCTTCCTGCTGTAAGGGCTGATTGCTGTTAACGGCAAGCCGTAACAATGTCTGCGCCAGTGCCAGTTTACCGGCAAGATGGGAATGCCACGCTGTTGCCATATACCCTCGCGACTGTTGTTGCTGCTATTAATGCTAGTGTGATTGGCGCTGTGAGATTCATGGACACCGGAATCCACTGAAACCTGAAATTAGCCCAACATCATAACAGCTTCAAAGCCGCGGTGCCCGCTGTCTACTTCCGTTTTGAGAAGTTTGCCGGAACCAGGCCGTGTCGATCTACCTCGGCTGCCGTACGTCGTGCTGTGCGCCGCTAAGGTGTAACATGGTTAAACGTAAGTGCATCGGTATTCGCACCCGGTTGCAGATCACTGAACAGGAGCAATGAAAAATGGCCGCAGACCACCCTGCAATGGCACATCTGGAGCAGCTGCTCGAGCACATGCAGCAGGCTTTGAAAGACCAGGACTGGGAGCTGATTAGCCGCCTGAACCCAGAGATAAAGCCCGCTATCGAACCCTTGCTTGAAGCGCTGGAACAGGGGCAACTGCCAGCTGAAACAGTGCGTGATCAACTACAGCGGGTGCAGGAGTTCGTCGACGCCGCTGACAGCTCTGCCCACCAGGCCAAGGCCGCAGCGCAGCTCGAATTGAAAGAAGTCAACCGCAACAGCAGCGCAGCTAAAGCCTACCATAAGGTGTCCTCGTCCCGGCCCTGAGCCAGACGCGGCACTGGCCCGGCGGTCGAATTGCGTAAAGCGCCAGATCGTCGGCGCGTGTGAACGAGATTTTGTAGGGTTTGGCGTCATAAAATTGACTCCGAGCCGGTTAAGGTCTTAAATATCGCACAAATTCTACAAGAGACTGCCTGGAATGTTGAAGCCCAACACAGTGCTGGTGTTCAGTGAAGTTGCTGAGCGCTGCCGCGATATTACGACCATCCTCGAGTTTCTTGGCGAAGAGAGCTGGTTGGCTGGTAGCAAGGCCTGCGATGTGTTGTCAGGTGCCAGCGAAGCAGACGCGCAGGCGGTCTCGGTGGTCATCGTGCAAGGCGACGATGCCAACGCCGAAGCCACGATCAAGGCCTTGTGCAAATGGTCTCCCTGCATCCCCGTTCTGTGCATTGGCGACCCTGATTTTTCCAGTCTGAATGACGAACAGCGCGGGCGAATCATTGCGCGCCTGGAGTGGCCATTTGGCTACACCAAATTTATTGATTCGCTGTACCGTGCCCAAGTGTTCCACGATCATTACAACCGGGCCCGCGAGCGCGGCCAGATTCGCGGCGTGCAGCTGTTCCGCTCATTGGTGGGTACCAGTCGCAAAGTTCAGCAGGTACGCCAGCTGATGGAACAGGTAGCAGACAAAGAAGTCAGTGTGTTGGTGACGGGCGAATCCGGTACCGGTAAAGAAGTGGTCGCACGCAATCTGCATTACCATTCCAGCCGCCGTGATAAACCCTTTGTGCCGGTAAACTGCGGTGCCATTCCTGCGGAACTGCTGGAGAGCGAGCTGTTTGGTCATGAAAAAGGCGCGTTCACCGGCGCGATAGCCGCTCGTGTGGGCCGTTTTGAGTTGGCCGAGGGTGGCACCCTGTTTCTGGACGAAATAGGCGACATGCCGTTGAATATGCAGGTAAAGATTCTGCGGGTGTTGCAAGAGCGTACGTTCGAGCGGGTCGGGAGCAACCACACTAAATTTGCCAATGTGCGTATCATCGCCGCTACCCACAAACACCTGGAAGACATGATTCAATGTGGCACCTTCCGCGAAGATCTGTATTACCGACTGAATGTGTTTCCCATTGAGATGCCAGCGCTACGTGAGCGGGTTGAAGATATTCCGCTGCTGATCAATGAACTGGTGGCGCGCATGGAAAAAGAGAAACGCGGATCGCTGCGCCTGAACTCCGCTGCCATTATGAATTTGTGTCGTCATGACTGGCCCGGCAACGTGCGTGAGTTGGCGAACCTGGTAGAACGCCTGGCCATCATGAATCCGTTTGGGGTGATTGGTGTGCAGGAACTGCCGAAAAAATTTCGCTATGTTGACGATTACGATGAAGATCACGTCGATTTTGAGGAGCCTGGCCTGCCATCTCGCGCATCTGGCCTGGTTGGGTTTGATTCGCCTGCGCTATTACCGGTAAACGGGCTTGATTTGAAAGACTATTTGGGTAATCTGGAGCGTGAACTGATTCAACAGGCGCTCGATGAAGCCGGCGGCGTAGTGGCCCGGGCTGCGGAAAAATTGCGTATTCGCCGTACCACTCTGGTGGAAAAAGTCCGCAAGTACGGTCTTCGTGAAGAGGCGGGCGAAGTCTGAGGGCAGCGTACCCCAGAGGCTCGGGCAGCCGGCTGAAAACACCGGATCAGCAATCTTGAAATGGCGTCAACGGTTTGTAACCGCTGGCGCTTTTGTCGTTTTAAAGTGACGGAAACCCGTCATCTGCCTTTTTTTAAAAATCCTTTCCTATTGAAAAACATAAGAAATATTGAGTTGGCACGAAGCTAGCTTGTTAGCCCATAACGAATCACCAGTGAACGGTTTGCGCAGCGGCAACACCGATCACCCTGGGTAAGGGAAAGGGTTATGAATCACGCACAATTTGCAATCGGGCAGACCAGCGCACGGGCTAACGCCGCCGCCGATGTGAATGGCAAGGTAACGGCGCTGTTCCCGCAGCAAAGTGATGACGCGGTAGATTCCGCTTTAGACATGTTCAACCGCATGTCGCGCCAGATTACCGATTCTTACCGCACTCTGGAGTCTCGTGTTAACCAGCTTTCCGGCGAGTTATCGGAAGAGAGTCTGCAGCGCCAGCAAGAGCTGGAGAAAAAAGAACAGCTGGCAGATCAGCTCACTACGCTGTTAAAAGCCTTGCCAGCCGGCGTGGTGGTGCTGGACAGCCAGGGTGTGGTCACCCAAACCAATCCTGCGGCCATTGGCCTTTTAGGAGAACCGCTGGATGGTGAACACTGGATTGACGTGATTCAGCGCTGCTTTGCGCCACGCCAGGACGACGGTCACGAAATTTCCCTGAAAGACGGTCGTCGGGTCAGTATTGAAATTCGCACCATGGAAAACCAGCCCGGCCAGCTAATTTTGCTGACGGATATGACCGAAACCCGACAGTTACAGTCGCAGCTTGCCCATGCCCAGCGCTTGTCCGCCATGGGCAAAATGGTGGCTTCATTGGCGCATCAGATTCGCACGCCCCTGTCGGCGGCGATTCTGTACGGCGGTCACCTGACCGAACCCAATCTGGATGAAGAAATGCGCCAGCGCTGCGCTAATCGACTCATGTCGCGTCTGTCGCATCTGGAACAACAGGTGCGCGACATGCTGATTTTTGCCCGCGGTGAAACCCGCCTTGCGGAAGAGCTGTCGGTAACCACTTTGGCGGGCGCACTGAAGTCTGCGGTAGACGCCATAGCCGAGCGCAGTGGTGCTCAGCTAACGCTGGATGCACTGGGTGCTGAGGGCCAGCTGTTGTGTAACCGTGACGCCCTGGTGGGTGCCTGTACCAATTTGGTTAACAACAGCATTGAAGCTGGAGCAACCAGCGTGCGCCTGAACCTTCGTGGGTGTGACCATGAGCTGGCCATCGAAGTGAGCGACAACGGCCCAGGTTTTGACCCGGCAATGGCTCCGCGATTGCAAGAAGCCTTTTACACTACAAAATCCCACGGCACCGGCCTTGGCCTGGCGGTCGTACAAGCGGTAGTTAACGCACACCAAGGCCGCTTTGCGATGACCTCAAACGGCCAGGGCGGGGCTCAGGCCAGGATTCACCTGCCATTGTTGAGCCGCTCTAACTAACAGCAGCACTTGATTAACTCTGGCGGGCCATACCGGCACGCACTATCGAATACGCAGTGGAGAACAGCACATGACCAAGCCCCGGATTCTGATTGTTGAGGACGACCGTGACCTGCGTGACGCCTTGGTGACAACCCTGGAGCTGGCCAAGTTCCGCGTTTATGAGGCGGCAGACGGTCACGAAGCCCTGCGGCAGCTGTCCCAGGTGCCGGTCGATATGGTGGTTAGCGACGTTAATATGCCGGGGATGTCTGGCCATGAATTGCTGGCTGAAGTGCAGCGCCTGTACCCGGGCCTACCGATGATGCTGATGACCGCTTACGGCCAGATCAGTCACGCGGTGTCGGCTATGCAGGCCGGCGCCATTGATTACCTGGTAAAACCTTTTGAAGGCCATACCCTGGTCGATGCGGTCAGCAAAATTACCGGCGGCAAACGCCAGGCCGGCAGCGATCAGCCGGTGGCGGAAGACCCCATCAGCAAGCGCATGTTCCAGCTGGCAGCCAAGGTCGCGAACAGCGACTCAACGGTGATGATTTCAGGTGAGAGCGGCACCGGTAAAGAAGTGCTTGCGCGTTATATTCACCAGCACTCCCCCCGCGCCAACAAGCCGTTTATTGCCATCAACTGCGCGGCCATTCCCGAAAATATGCTCGAAGCCATGCTCTTTGGCCATGAAAAAGGTGCCTTCACCGGGGCCATCGCGTCATCACCAGGCAAGTTCGAACAAGCCAACGGCGGTACGATTTTGCTGGATGAAGTGTCGGAAATGGACCCGGGTCTGCAATCCAAACTGCTGCGAGTGCTGCAGGAGCGGGAAGTAGAGCGGGTAGGCGGGCGCAAAACCATTGCTCTGGATGTGCGGGTGATTGCCACCACCAACCGGGATCTGGCCGAGCACGTGCGCGATAGCCGTTTTCGTGAAGACCTTTACTATCGCCTGACGGTGTTCCCCATGCATTGGCAACCGCTGCGCGAGCGGCCGCTAGACATTCTTCCTCTGGCTAATGCGGTGTTGAAAAATCACAGCCGTAAATTGAAACTCAATGGCGTTAGTTTTGCCGCTGATGCCCGCGAGGCAATGCTGGCTCACCCCTGGCCGGGCAATGTACGCGAATTGGATAACGCCATACAAAGAGCGCTGGTGTTGCACCAGAGCAATGTGATTCATGTTGACGACCTGTGCCTGGACCTGGGCATCAGCGGCCGCGCGGTGGCATCCGTTGCCCCGATAGCGCCGGTGGTATCAGCGGCTGCAAAAATGGAGGCAGAATCAATCGCCTCTGATTCGCACGCGGTTGAGCGGGTTTCGCAGCCGGCAGTGCCCGGCGCAGTTGACACAGCGGGAGCCATGGCAAGCCAGCACGGTTCCCTGGGCACGCTTGAAGGCGATCTGCGCCAGCAGGAATTCCGCCTTATTATCCAGACCCTGCGCCAGGAGCGTGGTCGCCGCAACCGCGCCGCCGAGCAGTTGGGTATCAGCCCCCGCACCTTGCGCTACAAGCTGGCGCAGATCCGTGAGGCCGGTATTGATCTGAACGCAGAAATGGCTTTGGCCTGATTAACGGGCCGCCGGTTTCCGTCAAAACTTCGACGCTTATTCGTTACAACCTTTTGAAGTTAAGGTTTTAGCGCGTTAAGGGAAAGTTATCTACCTGATTAAAAACACTTTAAAAAAGTTGGTCTGGGCTTTGCTATATCTTAGGTAACGAGACAGATAACCCAATTCCATCTGGGTAGCCCGGGAGAAAGTTATGGTTCAGCGCGCCGATATCAACAGTGTTCTTGCCGACATCCGCAACCTGCGTTCGCAAATGACGCAGAACCAGCAGGTAGAGCAGAATCAATCTGTGCGCGGCCGTATTGATGGCCCGCGCCAAGTAGGCGAAACCAACGGAACGGCAAGTTTTAGCTCTATGCTGGGGCAGGCTGTGGGCAATGTGGCGGATGCGCAGAAAACCGCGGGTGATCTGCGCACAGCCTACGACATGGGCGAGCCCAACGTGGATATTACCCGGGTAATGATTGCCGCGCAGAAATCATCGGTGTCGTTTGAGGCGCTGACCCAGGTCCGTAACCGGGTTGTTAAAGCTTACGAAGACATCATGAACATGCCGGTATAACCGGCGCGTCTTACTTAAGAGCGTTTCAGAACGTTTCAGAATTTTGTTAGTCCATCGGGTCAAGGTTTAACCGGAGAGCAGCATCATGGCCAGCGTGCCTGCACAGACCACCCAATCGAATTTGCCGGCGACCTCCGCAGCAGGCAGCAGCGGCGAAAGCCGCAGCCGAGCCTTTATGGGTTTCAATCGACTTGATCTGTTGCGCCAGATTGGCCTGATGGTGGGCCTGGCGGCCAGCGTTGCTTTGGGTGTGGCGGTGGTGCTCTGGGCCCAGGAACCCAATTACCAGCCGGTATTGGGTGACTTGTCATCGTATAACCCGCAGGACGTGACCAGCATTCTGGACAGCAGCGGAATCGACTATAAAATGGATCCGCGCACCGGTGCTCTTCTGGTGGTAGCTGATCAGGTGTACAACGCACGGCTGAGGTTGGCGGCTGAAGGCGTTACCGATCAGAAAACCCTGGGCTTTGAATTGCTGGACCAAGACCGCGGTTTGGGTACTTCCCAATATATGGAAACCATCAGCTATCGCCGCGGCCTGGAAGGCGAGCTGGCGCGTACCATTGCCAGCATGCGCGGCGTGCGCAGCGCCCGAGTGCACCTTGCCATTCCGGAGCGTTCGGTGTTTATCCGCGATGCCCACGAGCCGTCAGCCTCGGTGTTTCTGGAAGTGTTTGCAGGGCGCCACCCGGAGCAGGAGTACATTGCTGCCATTGTTAATCTGGTGGCTGGCAGCGTGCCGATGATGACCAAGTCCGGCGTGACCGTGGTTGATCAGAATGGCAATCTGCTGACCGGCGCCGACGCTGAAACCGACACTGATCGCATGTCTGACCAGTACGACTACACCGACAGGGTGGAAGAACGCCTGAGCCGCCGGGTGTCGTCGCTGATTTCGCCAATTGTAGGGGCAGGCCGCTATCGCACCGAGGTGTCCGCAGATCTGGACTTCTCTTCGGTGGAACGAGCTGAAGAGTTGTTCAACCCGGAACAGCAGGCGGTGCGCAGCGAACGCCAGTTAACCGAAAGGCGCAGCGCTGGTGACGGCCCCATTGGCATTCCCGGAGCTCTGTCGAACCAGCCCCCCGCGAACGCCACTGTGCCGCAACAGGCCAATGCCGGCGATAATGCCGACGGTGCCGAACCTGCACCGGCGCCAGTCAATGTGCGCAGCGAATCCACCCGCAATTACGAAATGGATCGCACCGTTAGCTACGTTCGCCAAGAACTGGGCCGGATAAAGCGCCTGACCGTCGCCCTGGCGGTGGATGACATAAAAGTGGTCAATGCGGACACCGGCGCGGTTACTTACGAGCCCTGGCCGGAGCAGGAACTGCAGCGCCTGAGCATGTTGGTGCGCGACGCAGTGGGCTATTCGGCGGCCCGCGGCGACAGCGTCACAGTGATGAACACCGCGTTTGCCCCGGAACAGGTGCTGGAATATGACGCCCCCGGTTTTTGGCAGCAACCCTGGTTTTGGGACCTGATGAAACAGGTTCTGGCTGGCCTGGTGGTTCTGGTGCTGGTATTGGGCTTGCTGCGGCCCACCCTGAAAAATCTGTCGAGCGGCAATAAAGGCTTGGCTGGTGGTGATAATAAAGGTTACGGCGATCTGGACGGCATCGAAGGCGGCGATTCTCTGCGCCAAGCTATGGCCAATCAGGACGACCTGCTTTTACCCGGTAGCACAGGGGGCTATGATAGGCAGCTGAACGCCCTGAAAGGGCTGATTGCCGAAGATCCGGCACGGGTTGCACAGGTAATGCGCCAATGGGTGAATGTTGATGACTGATCAGGCAAACCAAGACGTCGGCAGCGCGCCGGCGAAACCCGCACGCAAAATTCCGCGGGTAGAGCAGGCGGCCATTCTGTTGATGTCGCTGGGCGAAGCCGACGCCGCGGAAGTGCTAAAGCACATGGGCCCGAAGGAAGTGCAGAAGGTTGGAATGGCGATGGCACAAATGCGCGATATCAGCAAAGACGACGTCAGCGGCGTACTCAACAATTTTATCGACGCCGTGGGCGGCCAAACCGGCCTAGGCGTGGGTAACGACGATTACATTCGGGCCATGCTGACCCAGGCTCTGGGTAACGACAAAGCCGCCAGCCTGATTGACCGTATTCTGATTGGTGGCAATACCACCGGGCTAGACACTCTGAAGTGGATGGAGCCCCGCGCGGTGGGCGATATCATCCGTTACGAACACCCGCAAATTCAGGCCATCGTTATCTCCTATCTTGACCCGGACCAGTCTGCCGAAATCTTGGCTGCTCTGGACCCGAAAGTGCGATTAGATGTGATGGTGCGCGTTGCGACATTGGAAACCATACAGCCCCAGGCGTTGCAGGAACTGAACGACATTCTGGAGAAGCAGTTCTCTGGCAGTTCCTCCACACAAACCAGTCGCATCGGCGGTATAAAGCGTGCCGCTGACATCATGAACTTTATGGATCGCAGTATTGAGTCCAGCCTGCTGGAATCCATCAAGGAAACCGATCCGGATCTGGCAACCACCATCGAAGACCTGATGTTTGTATTCGACAACCTGAAGGAAGTGGACGACCGTGGCATTCAGGCCCTGCTGCGTGAAGTATCGTCTGAAGTTCTGGTGATTGCGCTGAAAGGCGCTGACGAAGAAGTTAAAGACAAAATCTTCAAGAATATGTCCAAGCGTGCCGCTGAACTCTTGCAGGACGATCTGGAAACCAAGGGCCCGGTTAAAGTGAGTGATGTAGAAGGTGCACAAAAAGACATCATAAGCATTGCCCGCCGCATGGCCGAAGCCGGTGAAATCACCCTCGGTGGCGGCAGCGAAGAAATGATGTAATGGCCGACTCCCGCAACGACCGCAGCCGCATCCCGAAAGAACAGCTCACCGCTTACGAGCGTTGGGAGCTGCCGCTGCTTGACGCCCGTGGCAACGAAGTTCCCCGCGAAGAAGAGCGAGATATAAAACCGCTGACCGCCGCGGAGCTTCAGGATATTCACCAGCAGGCGGAAGCGGAAGGCCACGGTGCCGGGCTTGAAAAAGGCCATAAGGAAGGTTTTGCCAAAGGCCGCGAAGAAGGTTTTGCCCAAGGCTTGAAAGCCGGCACTGTGGAAGGCCGCGAGAAAGGCGAGCGCGCGGGACGCGAACACAGCAAGCAGCAGATGCAGGCGTTGGAAAAGCGCCTCGATTCTGTGATGGAGTCGCTGGTGTTACCCATTCGCCAGCAGCAAAACGACCTGGAAGAAGCCCTGGTTCAGCTTGCGACTGCGGTGGCCAAAGCGGTTGTCCAGCGCGAGCTATCCCAGGACTCCGGTCATATTCTGCAGGTGGTGCGCCAGGCTATGGCGGCGCTGCCATCCACCACGGAAACCGTGCGCATCAGCGCCAGTCCCCAGGATATTGAACCGCTGCAAGCGTCTTTGGCGCGGCTTGATGCGTCTACGAAACTGGTGGAGGACGCCACCGTCAGCCCCGGCGGCTGCCGTGTGGAAACCCGTTACTCGCTGGTGGACTTTACCGTTGAAAAACGTTTTCAACAGGTGGTTCACGCCCTGGTAAACGATGCCGGCGCAAACGAATCCGAGGAGCCCGGCGATGACAGCTCCGATCTCTGATGCTCTAGCTGACAGCTCACCTGGCAGCTCATCTGGCACTCTTGCCGAACGCCTGAACCGGCGCAGCCGCAAGGTACAGGCTCAACAAACACCGGAACTGGCTGGCCGCTTGACCCGCATGGTCGGGCTTACGCTGGAATGCGTGGGTGTGCCTATGGTGGTGGGCGACCGCTGCGTGATTCAAAGCCAGGGCCGTGGCGTGGTCGAAGCCGAAGTGGTGGGCTTTGAAGATGAAAAAGTGTATTTGATGCCGCTGACCGCCATAGAAGGCTTGCGCCCGGGCGCATTGGTGGTGCCCTTGTCGACAACCAGCCGGGTGCCGGTGGGCAATCAGCTGCTGGGGCGGGTGGTTGATGGCAGTGGCGAGCCGCTGGATGGTAAAGGCCCGCTGCACGCCGAAGCCCGCGTGTCGCTCAGCGGTGACATCATCAACCCGCTGAATCGAGCGCCGGTGCGCCAACCTATGGACGTGGGCATTCGTGCCATTAACGCGCTGCTTACCGTGGGGCAGGGCCAGCGCCTGGGCCTGTTTGCCGGCAGCGGCGTGGGCAAAAGTGTGCTGCTGGGCATGATGACCCGATTTACCAACGCCGACGTTACCGTGGTTGGGCTGATTGGCGAGCGCGGCCGCGAAGTGAAAGAATTCATTGAAGATATTCTGGGCGAAGAAGGCCTGGCCCGTTCCGTGGTGGTGGCTTCACCTGCCGACGATTCACCCCTGATGCGCCTGCGCGCGGCTATGCTGACCACACGCATTGCCGAATTTTACCGGGATCAGGGCAAGCGTGTGTTGCTGCTGATGGATTCGCTGACCCGCTATGCCCAGGCTCAGCGTGAAATTGCCCTGGCGGTGGGTGAACCACCGGCCACCAAGGGCTATCCGCCATCGGTGTTTGCCAAGTTGCCGCAGTTGGTGGAACGCACCGGCAACGGTCGCCCCGGCGGCGGTTCCATTACCGCTTTTTACACCGTACTGACCGAAGGCGACGACCAGCAAGACCCGATTGCCGACGCCGCCCGCGCCATTCTGGACGGCCATATTGTGTTGTCGCGGCGGCTGGCGGAAGAAGGCCACTATCCGGCTATCGACGTTGAAGCGTCCATCAGCCGGGTTATGCCCCAGGTGACTGATCCTGAACACTTCGCCCGGGCACAGCGCTTTAAACAGGTGTACTCGCGCTACCAGCAGGCGCGGGATCTGATCAGCGTGGGCGCTTATGTCAAGGGCAGCGACCCGGAAACCGATTTTGCCGTTGCCCACATTGCCAATATGAGACAGTTCCTGAAACAGGGGCTGTGTGAAAAAACCTCGCTGACCGACAGCGTTGAGCAACTGCTTGCGGTGGTGCCGGAGCGTCGCTCACCGGAGCGCACGCCAGGGGCCATACCCAATTCTTCCGCCAGCGGGAGTAATCCGTAATGCAGCGCTCGCAACGCCTTGGGGTGGTGCTGGCGGTAGAGCAGCGCAAAGAGCAACAGGCGCTGGAACGCATGGGCGCGGCGCGTACCCTGATGGCTCAGCGGGAACAGCAAATTCAGGAACTTCAGCGCTATCATCAGGAATATCGTCAGCAAATCCGTGACGGCCAGCAGGGCGTGATTGCGGTTAGCCGTTTGCAGGCCTGGCAAGCGTTTATGGGCCAGCTTGACCAGCTGATCGGGCAGCAGCAGGTTCAGCTTGAGCAGGCAAACCAGGTGTTTGAAGTTCGTCGCAACGAATGGCTGAAAGCCTGGGAAAAACGCCGTGGCATGGAGAATTTCATCGCAACCTGTCGCCAGCAAGAACAGCGCGAGCAAGATTCCCGCGAACAGAAACAGGCTGACGAAGCCGCAGGCCGGGCATTTACACGCCGCCCACGCTGATGCGCTCTGGCATCGATCTTGCTGTACTTCTTTTAGTTTTGTTACTTACGCGGAATAACGGCCATTGAACGCCGTTTTCCGGTTTTCAGGTTACTTTCAAACTACTTTCAAACTACTTTCAAACTACTTTCAAACTACTACGCGGCCATACGCGGCAAGAGGTTGCCATGTCCCAAATGCTTCTCCCCCAAGGCTCTGCCAGCGCGATCAGTGAACAGGCGGCCAGTCGCCCGGCAAAAAGTCGTGACGGCGGTTACGCCGACAGTGGTAACGGTGGCAACAGCCGTTACCAGGACGTATTTCGTGAACACACGCAAACCCTGGCACGTCAGGATCAGGCGAAGAACCGTTCTGCCGCTCAGCAGGCGGCTGCAAAAGATGCAAAAGCCGACGCTCAAAAGGCCGATGCAGCGGATACCGCCAAAAAACCTGCGGATGCTGACCTTAGCAGCCAGGCCAAAGCGGATGACGCGGGCAAGGTCAATGAACCCCGCAGCGACAACACCGAGCCTGGGGCTATAACCAACCCGCAGAACAACTCTGCCGAAAATGCCGACACCGCAGACCTGCCCGACCCGGAACCGGTGGCGCTCACCTTTATGGAATTGCAGGCCATGCTAGCGCCGATGGCGTCGGCCCCCGGAGCCGCAGGCGGCGCTGCGGGTATTAACAGCGCCGGCGCCATGCCGGCAGCGGGCATTCCAGGGCAATCGCTGAATCCGCTGGCGGCGCCTGGTGTTATTAAAGCAGGCACCGAGGGCACAGGCACGGGCTTGAGTGCCAGCCAGGCCGCAGGCTTGGCCCTTACTGACACATTGCGCAACGGGGAAAGCCTGCGCCCGGTGGACGGTGCCAATCTGGTGGCCGACAGCCGTCTGCAAGGCAGCGCCGACAGTCTGTTGCAGCAGCCCAACAGCGCCGCTCGGGTGCAGACCGATCCGGCACTGGCTCTGCGCGGTTACACAACGTCTGTAGACGTGCCGGTGGGCCAGGCCGATTGGGGCGACAAAGTGATGGGCAAACTCAGCTGGCTTACCGCGCGCAACATGTCGGTGGCCGAAATCCATCTGTCCCCGGCAGACCTGGGCCCGATGGAAGTAAAGGTGCGCATGCACAACGATCAGGCCAGCATAACGGTGCACGCGGCCAACCCGATGGTGCGTGACCAGCTAGAGCAGCATTCCCATCGCTTGCGTGAGATGCTGAGTGAGCAGGGCGTTTCGCTGGAGCGATTTGATGTGTCTGATCAGTCCCGCCAGCAATCCGGCGAGCAGGGCAATGCTGAAGCCGGCAGTAGCGGTGGTCAGGGCAACCGCGGTGGCAATGGCCTGGCGTCTGAGCTTGGTGGTCAGGACGCCATTTTAGCGGGTGGCCAGCTGGATTTGAGCTGGCGTGGTGAGGTTGACGTGTTTGCCTAGGTAAACTGTTTTGCCCAAGGCTGGGCTTGAACGGTAAACTGCGCGCAATGGCTTATTTGGGCTTCAAAGGACCGATGACTTATGGCAGAGAACACCAGCGCTGATGAACCCGTCGCAAAAAAAAGCAGACTCAAGCCCTTTGTACTGCTGGGTTTTTTGATTTTACTGGCCATTGGTCTGGCTGTGGCCGGTGCGTTCTGGTTTATGAATGGCAGCCTGCCGGGTATGGGTGGTGACGAAACTGCTGAAGAACAGGCAAAAGAACCGAAATTTTTACCCAGCGTTTATCTGGATCTGGAAAAACCCCTGCTGACCACCGTGCAAGCTGACGGCCGCCAGCGTTACGCTCAGGTGCATGTGTCACTGGAAGCAGAAAGCCAGGCGGTGCTGGATGCCGCCCAAGTGCATTTGCCATTGCTGCGCAGCCAGCTGATTCAGCTAATGGGCAGCCGCAGCTTTGATAGTTTGCGTGCCCCGGAGGGCCGGCAGGAGCTGGCACAGGCGATGACTGACAAGGTCAACGAGCTGTTGGCCAATGAGAACGCAGCCGCTATTCGCCAGGTATTGTTCAGCAACTTTGTTGTTCAGTAATGTTGTTGTTCAGTAATTGTTTTTTTCCAGAACCGAATGGCTCAGTAATTGTATGGTTCAGTAAGGTGAGCGTTTGATATAGCCGACATGCGGCCGAAATTTACACAGCGGAATTGACTATGCAGGACTTGCTGTCTCAGGACGAAATCGATGCGCTCCTTCATGGAGTAGACGACGGTGACATCGACACCGACGACGACACCGATGAAGGCGGCGTAAAAAACTACGATCTGGCCAGCCAGGACCGCATCGTCCGTGGGCGCATGCCAACACTGGAAATGATTAACGAGCGTTTTGCCCGCTACACCCGCATCAGCCTGTTCAACCTGCTGCGGCGCACCGCCGATGTGTCAACCGGCGGCGTTAAGATCATGAAGTTCGGCGAATACGTGCACACCCTTTATGTACCAACCAGTTTGAACCTGTGCAAAATTCGTCCGTTGCGCGGCACCTCGCTGTTTGTACTGGATGCCAAACTGGTGTTCAAACTGGTGGACAACTTTTTCGGTGGCCAGGGCCGCCACGCTAAAATTGAAGGCCGCGAATTCACGCCTACCGAAAACCGCATTGTGCAGATGATGCTGAATCAGGTGTTCCACGACATGCAGGAAGCCTGGCAGTCGGTGTTGAAAGTGGATTTCGAGTACCTGAGTTCCGAAGTAAACCCGTCTATGGCCAACATTGTCAGCCCCAGTGAAGTGGTGGTGGTAAGCACCTTTCAGATAGAGCTGGACGGCGGTGGCGGCGAACTGCATTTTGCGCTGCCATACTCGATGATTGAGCCCATTCGCGATGTGTTAGACGCTGGCGTGCAAAGCGACATCGACGACACCGACGAACGTTGGGTAAGCGCGCTTCAGGAAGACATCAAGGCAGTGAGTGTGGCGGTGAACTCTACAATCTGCCGGCGCCACATTTCACTGCGCGAAGTGGCCAAGTTTAAAGCCGGTGACATCATACCCATTGAAATGGCAGACCATTTAACCGTCACCGCTAACGGTATTCCGATATATACCGCAACGTTGGGCACCCGCGATGATAAATTGGCACTGAGAATTCACGGACGGGCGACGTTGCCCAAGGTCAAGAAACAACTGAAGGTAGGGCGTACCTAATGGCTGACGATGATAAAACAGACGACCAGACTATGAGCGAAGACGAAAAGCTGGCGGCGGAGTGGGAAGCAGCGATGGGTGAGTCTGGTGGAGATTCCGGTGTAGGGCCTGACCGCACCGAAGATAACTGGGACGAGGCGATGGCCGAGGCGGCTGGCGCTAAGAATAGTGATAAAGAAAACGACAAAAAAAACAACGTGCGCGCAGCGCCCATGGAAGAGTTTGGTTCAGACAGCGTTGACACCTCAAAAGGCTCGCCAGATCTCGACGTGATCATGGACATACCGGTGACCATCTCGATGGAAGTCGGCAATACCATGATTCCCATCCGTAATCTGCTGCAGCTGAACCAGGGTTCGGTGATCGAGCTTGACCGTCTGGCCGGCGAGCCGCTGGACGTGCTGGTGAATGGCACCTTGATTGCCCACGGCGAGGTGGTCATGGTTAACGATAAATTTGGCATTCGCCTGACTGACGTCATGAGCCCGGGCGAGCGCATCAAGCGCTTGCAGAAATAGTATGACGTCAAAACTCTGGCAAGCGGCCCCCGTATTCTGGCTGATGGCGACGTTTCCAGCCATGGCAGAACCTGCTGCGTCGCAGGCGCAAGCGCAAACGCAACTAAGTGGAGCGACGCGCACGCCGGATACCCTGTCTACTCTGGTGAGCCTGGGATTGGGCCTGCTGGCGGTGATTGCCATTATTTACGGCTGTGCCTGGCTGATCCGCCGCATGACAGGCATGACCGGCATGAACAACAGCGCCATTAAAGTGGTATCGGTGATGGCCCTGGGCGCCCGCGAACGCATTGCGGTGGTGGATGTGGCGGGCCAGCAGTTGCTGCTGGGTATTACCCCCAGCACCATTCGCACTCTGCACGTGTTCGATGAGCCGGTGGTGAGTGTAGGCGGCAGCGCGCCCAGCGGTGAATTTGCCCGCAAACTCCAGTCCCTGATGAATAAAACCCAGGTCCCGAATGCCGCGGCCGACAGTTCTGGCAGATCGACCGATGACCGCAAGATTTGAACCTGCGCGCCTTCTAAAGGTGCTATTGCCGTTACTGGCCGTCATCGCTGCCATGGTCTGGGCGCCTCTGGCCCAGGCAGACCTGCCGGGCATACCCGCGTTCACCGTAGAGCCCGGTGCTGGCGAGGGCCAGCAGGAATACTCGGTGACCCTGCAGATTCTGGCGCTGATGACTGCGCTGACGTTTTTGCCGGCGATGCTGATGATGATGACGTCGTTCACCCGCATCATTATCGTATTTTCGATACTGCGCCAGGCCCTGGGCCTGCAATCGGCGCCGTCCAACCAGATTTTGCTGGGGCTGGCGTTGTTTATGACCATATTCATTATGAAACCGGTACTGGAAGAAGCCAATCGGGTAGGGCTACAACCCTATCTGCAGGAAGAAATGACCTCGCTGGAAGCTGTGGAAGCCGCGTCGGAGCCGTTCAAAAAGTTCATGCTGGCACAAACCCGCGAGAGCGACCTGGGCCTGTTCATGCGCATGGCTGACGAGCAGTTTGCCGGCCCCGAAGACGTCACATTCTGGGTGCTGCTACCGGCGTTTGTCACCAGTGAGCTGAAAACTGCGTTTCAGATCGGTTTTATATTGTTCATACCTTTTTTGATCATCGACATGGTGGTGGCCAGCGTGCTGATGGCCATGGGTATGATGATGCTGTCGCCGATTATTATCTCGCTACCGTTCAAAATCATGCTGTTTGTGCTGGTAGACGGTTGGGCGTTGATAATGGGCACCCTGGCGGCCAGTTATGGCCTTTAGCGAGCGCAGCAGCGATCTTAATGGAGGTTACTTATGACCCCGGAAACCGTCATCGATATTCTGCGCGAAGCGCTGTGGCTGATTGTGCTGCTGGCCACAGTGATCATTACCCCAGGCCTGGTGATTGGTTTGGTGGTGAGCACCTTTCAGGCTGCCACGCAAATCAACGAACAAACCCTGAGCTTTCTGCCGCGCCTGCTGATTACCCTGATCGTTATTATTGTGATGGGGCCGTGGATGCTGACACAACTGCTGGACCACGCTAACGCGCTCTTCTCCAACATTCCCTTTTTGATCGGCTGACCCATGCTGCCTACCGAACTCGGTGCCGATCTGATAGGCCAATGGGTTGGCCAGCATTTATGGCCGCTGTTCCGCATTGCCAGCTTTCTGATGGTGATTCCCATTTTTGGTACCCAACTGGTGCCCGCCCGAATACGCCTGGGTCTGGCCTTGTTGATGACCATTATTGTGGTGCCGATGATCCCACCGGTGCCTCAGGTAGAAGCTCTAAGCGCCGATGCGGTGGTGATTACCCTTCAGCAGATATTGATTGGTGTGGGGTTGGGCTTTGCGCTAACCGCTCTGTGGCAGCTGTTTGTGATTGCCGGCCAGATGATTGCCATGCAAATGGGCCTGGGCTTTGCGTCTATGGTGGACCCCGCCAACGGCGTGAACGTGGCGGTGCTGGCGCAAATCTACACCATCACCATCACCCTGCTGTTTCTGGCGATGAATGGCCACCTGGTGGCGTTTGAAGTGTTTATCGAGAGTTTCCGCACCTTGCCTATTGGCCTTGAAGGCTTGGGGCAGGCCGGGGTGTGGCAGCTGGCACACCGTATTAGCTGGATGTTTGTATCGGCTATGCTGATGGCGCTGCCGGCGGTAACGGCGGTGCTGATTGTCAGTATTTCCTTCGGCGTGATGACCCGCGCCGCGCCACAGATGAATATTTTCGCCCTTGGCTTCCCCATTGGCCTGATTTTTGGATTGTTTGCTATCTGGGTGTTGCACGCCAATTTTCTGCCGCATTTCGAGGTGTACACCCGGCAGACGTTCGACTTCATGCGCGAGTTGCAGCAGTAGTCATAACAGCCTCAGCAGCAGGGTATTCCGATAATGGCCGACGAAGACAGCAGTCAGGAGAAAACCGAAGAGGCCACCCCCCGAAGGCTGGAAAAGGCCAAGGAGGATGGCGAGACTCCGCGTTCCAAAGAGCTGGCGACGACGGCCGTGTTGATGGCCGGTGCTGGCGGCCTACTGATTTTTGGTACCCATCTTGGCGCCGCTCTGGAAGCCATCATGCGCGACGCCTTCACCATCGAGCGCAGCGCGATTTTTGATATGCGCCATATGAGCGTGCAGCTGATTGCATCCGCCAAAGAAGCGGCCTGGGCCTTGTCGCCCATTCTGGCCATGCTGTTGGTGGCGGCCATAGCCGGTTCCATCGGTATTGGTGGCTTGTTGTTCAGCGGCAAATCCATTGCGCCCAAGCCTAGTCGTATGAACCCTATAAAGGGTCTTGGTCGCATGTTCTCTGCACGCTCGCTAATTGAGCTGGTTAAAGCCATTGCGAAAGTCGGGCTGGTACTCACTATTGCCATTCTTATTCTGCAAGTACGAACGGTAGACTTGCTGAGTATCTCCGCAGAACCGGCGGTGCCGGCTATGGAGCATGTGCTCTGGACCCTGGGCTGGAGTTTTTTTCTGCTGTCCTGTGCCACCATCATTATTGCTGTGATCGATGTGCCTTTCCAGATTTACGACCACCAGAAAAAGCTCAAAATGACCATGCAGGAAGTAAAAGACGAGCACAAAGACAGCGAAGGCAAACCCGAAGTGAAAGGCCGTATTCGCCAGCTGCAGCGAGAGATGTCGCAGAGACGGATGATGCAGGACGTTCCCACCGCTGACGTGGTCATCACCAACCCGACCCATTACGCGGTGGCGCTGAAGTACGACCAGAACAGCATGGGCGCGCCTATGGTGGTGGCCAAGGGCGGCGACGAACTGGCCTTCAAGATTATGGAAGTTGCCCGCGAAAACAAGGTAGAAATTTTGCGCACACCGCCGCTGGCGCGGGCGGTGTATCACAACAGTGATATTGGTCAGGAAATACCAGACGGCCTGTATATGGCCATCGCCCAGGTGCTGGCCTATGTATTCCAGCTGCGCCAGTTCCGCAAAGGCCACGCCGACAAACCCACCATGCCAAACTTCCCGATACCGTCGGATTTGCGACGTGACACCTGATGAGATAGAGGAAATTTATTGTGTCATTTGAAACCCTGATTTTTACCATTAAAGATGGCTACGCCGAGATTCGCTTCAATCGTCCCCATCGTTTAAACGCCGTGGTTGAGCCGTTTTACAAAGATTTACTGGTTGCGTTGAGCCAGGCAGAGGCCGACCCTGAGGTCAGAGCCGTTTTATTGACGGGTGAAGGGCGCGCCTTTTGTGTTGGCGCCGATATGAAAGAGCACGGTTCCGGCGAGCGCAGCCAGTATCAGCGCCGGCAATATCTGCAGTTGGGTAATGATGTTTGCGAGGCGATGTTTCGACTGAGTAAGCCGGTGGTTGCGGCCATTAATGGTTACGCACTGGGTGCGGGGGCCGAAATGGCCTGCTCCTGTGACTTCATATTTATGGGCGAAACGGCAAAAATCGGCTTTCCCGAAGTCAGCATTGGTACCTGTGTCGGCGGCGGTGTGACCAGTTTTCTGCCGCGTTTGGTCGGGTTGGCGAAAGCTCGTGAGCTGATCTTCACCGGCGTTAAAATTGACGGCCCCGAGGCTGAGCGCATTGGCCTGGCAACTCGTTCCGTGGCTGATGAAGCACTGCTTGATGAGGCAGAAGCGTTTATCAAACAGTTGGCCACCAAGGCTCCCATTTCCATGTCGCTGGTTAAAAAACTATTGAACAACGCCTCCCATGCAGATCTGGACGCGCAGCTTCAGCACGAACTGGACGGCGTGTTCATGTGCACGACAACCCAGGACTGGCAGGAAGGTGTGGATGCCTTCGCTCAAAAACGCTCACCAGTCTTCAAGGGCTGTTGATTATGAAAAGTTCACTGCACGATTTCCTGGCACCCGATTCAATCGCGATTCTGGGCGCCTCATCCGACCCCACCAAGCGCGGTTACAAGGCGATGGTTGGGCTCATTAACGACGGCTATGAAGGCGCGATCTACCCGATCAACCCTAAAGCCGATACGATTCTGGGTTACAAAGCCTACCCGTCAATGGAATTGCTGCCGGGTTCGGCGGCTTTGGCGCTGATCTGTACGCCCGCGAAGACCATTCCTGACCTGCTGGCCCAATGTGGCCGCAATGGCACAAAAGGGGCGATTATCCTGGCCAGCGGTTTTGGCGAGGTGGACGAAGCCGGCGCAAAGCTTGGGCAGGAGGTATTGGAAGCCGCTCAGAAAGCGAACGTGCGTATTGTAGGCCCCAACACGTCCGGGGTGTTCAACCTCCACAAAAAAGTAAACCTGCTGGCGCTCGACAACGTTAAGCCCGGCGATATCGGCATTATCTCCCAGTCAGGCAATATGCTGCTGGCCCTGGCGCTCGAGGCGGAAAGTAACGGGCATGTGGGTTTTAGCACCTATGTGGGCCCGGGAAACCAAATTGATTTGGGCTTTGCCGACTACCTTCAGTACCTGGGCGAAGACGAACACACCCGTGTAGCGACCCTTTATGTGGAGGGCTTCAAAGACGGCCGTGTGTTTTTGAACGTTGCCAAAGAAATTGCAAAAACCAAGCCAGTGGTGGTTTATAAGTCCGGGTCAACCGAGGCCGGCCAGAAAGCCGCCAAATCGCACACCGGAGCTTTAGCCGGCAGCTATGCGATGACGGTAGACCTGCTTCGGCAGGTGGGCGTAACCGTGGTCAGCCAGTCTGACGAAATTCTGCCGGTTGCCGAAGGCTTGGGTCTTTTGCAGCAGGCGAATGGCAACCGGGTTGCGATTTTGGCTGACGGTGGTGGCCAGGCAACGATTGCGTCTGATCGCTTGTGTGAAGCAGGGTTGGAACTGGCCGAGCTGTCTGATGCAACGCGATCAGCGCTGCGGGATATCCTTTTTCCACAGGCATCGTTGGTCAACCCCGTCGATGTGGCGGGCAGTACCGACGCGAATCCGAAGTTGTTGGCCGATTGCATGAGTATCCTGATTAAGGATGCGAACGTCGACATGGTGTTCCTGGTGGGCATGTTTGGAGGCTACGGTATTCGCTTTGCGGAAGAGCTCAAGGCGGAAGAGCTTCAAACGGCCGATGCGATCGCCGAGCTGTCTGGCCAGACCGACAAGCCGTTGGTGGTTTACAGTCTTTACAGCCATGTTCGGCCTGAGCCGCTGGTTAGGCTGCGTGAAGCAGGGGTGCCTGTTTACAATTCGATCGAGCACGCAGTTCAGGTGTTGAAAGCGCTGAACGAACGGGGTGCCTATATCGCGCGTAGTCAGCGGGCGGAGCTGGCGCAGCCACTAAGCCCCGATGCCGGCGTTGTGGCAACCTTTAAGCAGGCCCAGAGCAGTGGTCGGGATCTGTTTGAGTTCGAGGCAAAGTCACTGCTGCGCACTTACGGCGTAGACGTGCCGAAAGAGTTGATTGTACGGAACGAAGCCGGGTTTTCAGAGGCGGTTGCCGAGTTCGGTGACACGCCGTTGGCGATGAAAGTTGTGTCCAAAGACATTCTGCATAAATCCGATGCCGGCGGCGTCAAGCTCAACCTCATTGGCGAGGCGGATTTGCGTCGTGGCCAAGCTGAAATTCTGGCCTCGTGCAAGCTCTACAAAGCCGACGCCGAGATAGAAGGTGTTCTGTTAGCGCCCATGGCTCGTAAGGGCACCGAGGTTATCATCGGGGTCAGCCGTGACCCGGTATTCGGGCCGGTGCTGATGTTTGGACTGGGCGGTATTTTCGTCGAAGTCTTGGAGGACGTAGCTTTTCGCGCCATCCCCCTGAGCCGCGATGATGCCCGTTCTATGGTAAACCAGATCAAAGCTCGCAAGATATTGGAAGGGGCCCGTGGCGAACCGGCGGTGAGTAAAGACGCGCTGGTCGAGCTGCTGTTGAAAGTGTCCAGTATTGTTGATGCACATTCGGAGATCCTTGAACTGGATCTTAACCCCGTTATTGCCTATGACGACGGTTACGCGGTGGTTGATGCCCGGGTGATCGTTTCTCAGGAGACACCGTTATGAGCCAGCCAAATATAAGCAATCAGCCACAGCTAGTTGATGCACTACTTACTCTTGAGAACCGTGTTGCGACCTTAACCCTCAACCGCCACGACTTACGCAACGCCCTTACCGGGTCTCATCTGATCGACGATATTGTTACCACTGCCGAATGGGTCAATGGCTGCAGCGACGTATCGGTGCTGGTTATTACCGGTGCTGGTTCAGCTTTTAGTGCGGGCGGCAACGTTCGCGACATGGCCGAGCGCGGTGGTGATTTTGCCGGTGATGCAGCGGAATGTGCCGAACGCTATCGCAAGGGCATTCAGCGTATTCCGCTGGTTATGCAGGCTGTCGAAGTGCCGATTATCGCCGCTGTGAATGGGCCGGCCATCGGTGCCGGTTTTGATCTGGCGAACATGGCGGATATCCGCATAGCGTCAGAAAAAGCCAAGTTTGGCGAAACTTTTCTTAACCTTGGAATCATTCCGGGGGACGGCGGCGCCTGGTTGATGCAGCGCCTGATCGGCTATCAGCGGGCTTTCGAGTTAACCTTGTCTGGCCGGATTGTGGATGCGACTGAAGCTAAAGAGCTGGGCATTGTTCTGGACGTGGTGCCGGCAGACGAGCTGATGCCGACGGCCATGAAGTTAGCCGAGCGGATGGCCAGCCAGCCGCCTAAGGCGACTCGAATGACCAAGCGCCTGATGAAAATGGCACAGCGCATGGAGCTGAAAGATTTTCTCGATCTTTGCGCCTGTTTCCAAGGCATGTGCCACAACGAGCCAGAGCACCTGGATGCGGTGAACCGGATGCTGGAGTCGATGGCGCGCAAGTGACCTTGCGTCCCGCAAGCGCCAGGCCGACAAGCCAAGGATGAAAACGGTTTTCTTTCGTTCAGGGCTGGCTCGTTACTTTGACATCCAAGCTGATGGTTTCACCGTTGTCGAACGTCAAGGTAAGCGGCAACGTGCTGCCTTTGGCGGGTACGTCCAAAACCAGGTTTGTGATCATAACGTGCAAACCCATGGGTGCCAGCTGAACCTGCTTGTTTGAGCCAACCACAATGGCGTTGATCGGCAGCATTTTCATCATGTCATTTTCCATGACGGTTTCATGCAGCTCCGCCTGGCCATAGGTGGTACTGACACTGACGAGCGACACATCTTCGGCGCTGCTATTGCGCAGGGTAACGTACACTGGCAGCACGCGGGCCGAGGGTGGCATGGCTCTGGACCAGGCACCCTCTGCTGTAACGTCTGCGGCGAACGCTGGCGGGGCACCCATAAGGCTCGCGCCAAGCAGAAGGCCACTCATAATCTGGGACATTTTCATCGATTAATCCTTTAATTTTTTGATTGTCTTTCTGCTGTGGCAGTTAACGCGACAAGTATCAGAGCAGGCTTATTACCTGGTCTTTCATATCTTCAATCGGCGTGCCCACGTAAAAGAAACCCCGCACACGGCTTTTCGTATCGATAACAAATATTTTTGCGCTGTGGGAGTAAAGGTATCCTTCCTGCTCTTGTTCTTCGCTATCTACGGAAAGCTTTTTAAACTCTGTTGTTACTTTCTCATTGGCAAGCTTGCTGTATTCAGCATGATAAAGCTTTGCAACGTGATCAATTTTTTCTTTTTCATCCACCAGGCCAATAAAGCTTGGGTCAAAGTAACTCAGGTATTTGTTCAGGTGTTTCGGCGTGTCGTAGTCCGTGTCTATGCTGATAAAAAGAACTTGCACTCTTTTCCGCTGCTCTGGAGTGAGCCGCTTGATCATCTGACTGATATGGGCAATCGTTGTGGGGCAGATATCAGGGCAATTGGTATAGCCAAAAAATAACATGACCACTTTGTCTTGATAGTCTGACAGGCTGACCTCAACCCCTTTGCTACTATTCAACGTAAAATCGCCGCCTATACCTTTAAGAACCGGCATCTGCGCCATGGCGACATTGCTAAAAAAGATCATCATCAGGCACAGAATTGCCGATGATATTCCTTTGCCCAGAATAAATCGTGTATTGTTTGTCATAGTTAACTCCTGATAATGCAATGGCCGAGCGCCTTAGCAGCGAACTTCTGCCCCTAGGTCCGTTTTTGGCGCAAGATATTGCTCCGTATAAACGTGCACTGATACTTTGCCGTCTACGACGCTTAAACGCAGGGAGACGCCAATGTCCGCGATTTCAGTTTCACCGTCGCCGTTGATCGCGCTCCATTGATACTCAAATTCAACCTGGTATTGCTGTTCGTCTAACGGGCTTATTTTCAGATTTCTTATCACTCGACGGCTTTGGGTTAACCCTTGCGCCTGCATATGGGCCTGATAGTCACTTATATCCGCTACCTGCGTTTCAGCCAGGTTCACCTGGGCGTCACTCGTGAGCCACTGTGTTAGCGATGCTGAGTCAGGCTCATCCAGCCCTTGAGTCCAGCTATAAAGAAACGCGCGAATTAAATTTGTATCGGCGCTGGCAATGTAGCGAGATTCAAAATCATCGCGCTCATTCATTTCGGTTTCTACCTTGAGCACTTGCTGGTAATCACGGCTGAAGGTGATCAATTGCTGCATATACTGGCCGGTTACGTGATCGGAGTCCGCAACAGCAGGGTAGAACTCTAAGGTTATGCGTACTTGATGGCTGGCAGGTGGGTTATTTGAAGCTGAATCTTCAGATACGGGCGCTATATCCAGAATCTGGTGTGCGCCTTGGGTCCAACTGCTTTGTGGGTATTCTGCAAAATCGAGCGTGACCTGGGGATGGTTTTGACGCCAGTTTTCGTTGCTGTCCAGTTCGCCGTACCATTGGTATACGCTGGCGTATACTAGATAATCCTTTGCGTTTTCATCGGCTTGTTGGGCTGTGGCGGTTTGGTAAACCATAGCCAGTAACAAAATACCTATTACCCTGAGCATGGCATCTCCCTTCGCATCTGGGTTGCCTCGAATTCGTGGCTTAGAAATGCTATTCCTGAGCCACGAATTCGCGCAATTTCTTTGAGCCATTCTTTAATCAAACAGCTTAAAAAAGCCTTTAAGACCTGATGATTGGTAACTATTCAGCTCACATCTGCCACGATCATTAAAATTGAGTCTCATCGGTATCCATAAACGCAGGGTCTTTCCCCTGAAAGAGTAAAGCCAGAGCCTCTGTGGCTGACATCCCCTGCTTGCGACACGTTGACAGGTAACTGCGAACGCGACAAAAGATCTTCGCCCCCGCCATTGATCGAAAACAACCGGATATTTTCTGCTGCACTTTCGTCATGCGCAGGTCATTCTCCCCCTGATTGTTGGTGAAGGGGACGTACTCGACATCCATAAAACGCAGAACGTCGTGCTCAAAGTTTCGTAACCTTTCCAGCAAGTTTCGGGCTTTTGATCGTTTTAGCCTGCCGCGTTTCCCGGCCTCTCGCAGGCTTACATCGGGAGGTGGACATTCACTATCTGCCTCTTCGAGAACTTGTCGATAGCGCTGTCGCCACCGTTCAGCGTCAGTGGCTGGCAAGCGGCCACCGGCATCCGCTACCGTTGTGTTCATATCGATCAGCAGTACTTTCATCGCCTTGGCCCAGTGTTGATCGTCCTGCTCCCATGCCCTCTCCAGCTCCCGAAGATGGTGCGCATTGCACAGGGAATGGGTGCACGCGTAACGGTAGTACGGCTTCCAATGATCGTGACACAGCACCCCGCTGAAGAAGGGTAAGACGCCCATCTCGTCCATGGCCTCGGTGCCACGCTTGGTGTGGGGATAGAGCAGCGTCAATGCGCTATTGGACGCGCAGTGCAACCAGTGGCGCTTCCCGTTCAGGTTAATGCCGGTCTCATCAACATGCATGAGCTCAGATTTGGCGAGCTGAGCTTTCGCCCACTGCTCGAAATGATCCAGCTTCTCGTAAGCCTCTTTGTTGAAATTGAAGACAGAGCCGGCACTGACCGGAATACCCATCTGCTCCTGAAAGTGGTCACGGATTCGGTCATAGGGCAACAGCTGAAACTGCGACATATAGACCGCATTGGCCTTGATGCCGATGCCATACTGAACCGACCGACTGACCCTGTCCGGAAAGGCAGCAACAAATCGATTCCCCTGGTCGTCTTTAATAACCTGTGCTCGGTATTCAGTCACGAATCGCAAGATGTCAATATCGATGACCTGCCGTGTTTCATAACCGTCCTCTTGATACCGCCGTCCTTTTGGCAGAGAGCGTCGATCGACTTTCAGCTCTTTCACTGCGTCAGGATCATCGACCTGCTGCAAGGTGGTTCCGATACGCCCCTTCTGTCCGCCAGGTTTTCTATTGCTGGAACCCTTTTTGGAAGATTTGTCACGGTTCGGATCCGTTGAAGGCGGCTTACTACTATTTTTGCTATTGAGCGTCGTGCGGTTGAGCAGTAGCGCCACCAAAACGAGCAGCACTTCCAGAGCGGCCTTGAGTGAAGGCGACAGGTCACGCTCTTTCTCAAGAAGGTTCTTGACGGAGGCGATTGCCGAATCAACGTCGATATTGTCTATTTTCAATGTCTGCCCGCACCGTGATGGCTTTGTAAGACAGCCATTATCGCACGGGTTCTCAGGGCGACATTTTTGGCTCTTAGCGCTCTTATACGGCGATTAAAAAACCGGGGCTGCCCCGTGATCGTCATCGATCATTACAGCCCTTCAATCGCTCTCATGTCGTCGCTTATGGCCTGCCTGGTAGCATCGATGCGTATGCCGATAAGGTGAAGAGATTCAAGCAAAAACCCTGTCAAGAACTTTCACAGGTTTTTTGAGCTGAATAGTTACGATGATTGAAGGCTTGCTAACCTGGGTCATTAAATCATCATTCCATTCGCCGTCCACCTTGATATGGCCGGCAGCACCTTTTATGATGGCTTCAATCAAATTGTGATTTACATAAACATACAGACCAGGTTGCATGAAGGTATATAAAGCTGCTCCAGCACTGCCACCGGCAACGTGCCAGGTTTCTAAATCCCGAGCAGGCCTGTCACCGAACGAACCTGAGTTCCAGACATAATCGCCGTGACCACCAATAATATGTGGACGGGTATCACGGTTAGCCTGGGAGTGTATAAACAGCACGGTTTCGCCAAGCTTGGCGGTCATCGAGTTCTCACCTGTTAATGCCCCAACAGCGCCGTTAAAGACGATATGGGATGGGGTGAGTGTTTTCATCACGTCTAAGGTTTCATTCATGCTGCCTATAACCGTGTCATAAGCTCTGTATTGTCCGGACTCGTCTTGAGGAACGTAGAAGTCTTGCTCGCCAATATAATAGGCTTTGTCGTAGGTCAAGCTGTTACCGTCGCCATCACTCAAGCCTTCACGTGGCAATACCATAATGGCGCCATTCATGCCCATGACGACGTGCCAGGGAGTCATTATGCCGCCCGGAGCGCAGTGATATATAAAAGTGCCTATTTTAGTGGCCTTAAATCTGAAGGTGACCTCTTCACCTGGAGACACCAGTGTTAACTCGCCGCCGCCCAAGGCGCCCGTTGATGCGTGCAGGTCTATGTTATGGGCTAACATGTTGGTGTCAGGGTTAACCAGGGTCAATTCAATATAGTCGTGTTGGTGGCAAACAATTAATGGCCCGGGAACACTGCCATTAAAAGCGGATACCCAAGCCTTAGTACCATTTTCCAGTTCTATCTGTTTCTCTTCTACGTCAAGGCGCACTTCAATAACTTTAGGCTTACCTTTAGCAACCTGGTCATGCGCAGGCACCATAGGCGGGACTACTAGTACTTGCTTGACTCGCTCTAGCTGATCAGCGGTATAGCTAGCCATACGGTCCACTTTTTTACCGCTTTGAGCTTGAGCTAATGTTGGCACTAACCCTGCTGCAATGCCCGCGCCCAAAACGCCAGCACTGATTGAGCCACTGATAAAGTTACGACGCTGTTCATTAACTGGTGATGATTTTGAGGTTTTGCCTTCCATATCTAGCTCCATGATTCAGTAGCATTTTTCTGCGTGTTGACAGCACAAAATGATCGAGTGAGCCATCGGAATCTGAGCATAGATAAGACGACAAAATTACAATTGACTGAAATCAAATCGATATAATTAGCTTTACCCTAATTGACTGAGATCAAATAAATAAACATTTTGTTAAAAATTGCAGTAGAGAATAGCGGGCTGAATGTGATCCAAAATAGCGTTAGCCGGCGTCGTCGAGCCGTTAAATTGACGCCGCGACGCTTAAGTTGGCCGACCCCCGGGGCGGGGGCCGGGTGCTGATCAGTCTTTCTTTTCGTAAATGGCCTTGCCCCAGGCCTCCCGTGAGCCCGGCAGAATCAGGTTCAGGGCGATGGCCACAATCGCACAAAGCGCGATGCCTGCCAGATGGCCCAGCACCATGCCGCCAATCCCGAATACCAGGGTGACACCTACAATTACCAGGTTGCGCGGCAAGTTCAGGTCCACCTGGTGGCGTATCAGCGTGCTCATGCCCACCACCGCAATAGAACCGAACAGCAGGCACAGAATGCCGCCCATGACCGGTACCGGAATGGTTTGCAGCACCGCACCGAACTTACCCACAAAGGCCAGTACAATGGCAATAACTGCCGCCCACCACATGGTTTTTGGATTGAAGTTGCGAGTCAGCATGACGGCGCCGGTCACTTCCGAATAGGTGGTGTTGGGCGGGCCACCTAGCAGCGAGGCGGCGCTGGTGGCCAGGCCGTCGCCCAGCAGGGTGCGGTGCAGGCCGGGTTTGTCCAAGTAGTTTTTACGGGTGACGTTGCCAATGGCCAGCACGTCACCAATGTGCTCTATAGCCGGAGCGATAGCCACCGGAATCATGAACAGAATGGCTCCCCAGCTAAACTGCGGTGCGGTAAAGTTTGGAATGGCCAGCCAAGGTGCTTGTTGCACCGGCGTCGTATCGACCAGGCCCATTATGGCTGCCAGGCCATAGCCCACCAGTACGCCAAACATGATTGGGATCAGGCGGAAAATACCTTTTGCCCACACCGAAGCGCCTACGGTGCACACCAACGAAATCATCGCAATCCACAGCGCGGTGTTTTCCGCAATCAGCTGAACGCTGCCGTCACCGGTGCGGCCAGACGCCATGTGCACCGCTACCGGTGCCAGCCCCAAGCCAATCACCATAATTACCGGGCCAATCACCACCGGTGGCAGCAGGCGGGTAATAAAGCCGGTACCGCGGACTTTTACCAGGGCGCTCAGAATAATGTACAAAATACCCGCCGCCATCAGGCCGCCCATGGTTTCTTCCATGCCAAATTTGCCTTTGGAGGCAATTACCGGGGCAATAAAGGCAAATGACGACGCCAGAAAAATCGGAATCTGACCACCGGTCACAATGTGAAAAATAATGGTGCCAAGGCCTGCAGTGAAGAGCGCGACATTCGGGTCCATGCCGGTAATCAGTGGCATCAGCACCAGTGCGCCAAAAGCTACCAGTAGCATCTGGGAGCCGGCTAACGCTTGCTTCCACATGGGTTCTTGAAAAGAGGGTTCCTGAAAAGGCTCATGAAAAGATTCGTCGACAGGCTGGTTGTTAGCGTCGTTAACATACTCGTTAGCGTGCTGGGACATGTTTAAACGTCCTTCTGCTTAGTGCCGAAAATCTTGTCGCCGGCGTCGCCCAAGCCAGGCAGGATATAGCCTTTTTCATTCAGGCCGTCGTCGATGGAGGCGGTGTAGATAGACACATCCGGATGCGCAGCCAGAACCCGTTTCACGCCTTCAGGGGCGGCCACCAGAATCAGCGCGCGAATGTCGGTGCTGCCGGCTTTTTTCAGCAAATCAATCGTCGAGATAATTGAGCCACCGGTGGCCAGCATGGGGTCGATAATCAGCGCCATGCGTTGGTCCAGTTCACCCACCAGTTTTTCCATGTAGGTGGTGGCTTCCAGGGTTTCTTCGTTGCGGATCTGGCCTACCACGCTCACCCGTGCCGCGGGCAGAGCGCCAGTACGCCGTCCAGCATGCCAATGCCGGCGCGCAGAATCGGTACGATGGTCACTTTTTTACCCTGAATCTGTTCAATGGTGACCGGCCCGGCCCACCCGTCAATCTGCTGTTTTTTCAGGGTCATGTCTTTGGTGGCCTCGTAGGTCAGCAGCGTACCCAGTTCCTGCGCCAGTTCACGAAAATTCTTGGTGCTGATATTGGCACGGCGCATCAGGCCAATTTTGTGCTGTATCAGAGGGTGTTTTACTTCGTGGATGGGCATGGCGGTCACCTGTTTGTCGTGATAATTGAGGGCGCGGGGTCGTTCACAAAGGCAACGACACAAAATGGCGAAAGGATACCGTATCTGGTGGTTTTCGTCAGGCTGCCGGCAGTAGAAAGTTGTAGGGGATTTCCTAAGGATTGGTATGGTTTTTGCGGTGTAACTGTTCAAACGCGCAAAAGCGCCAGAAATCAGGTCAGATCAGACCGATTTAGATCAATCTAGAGAGAAATCCGGCATGGATCGAGCTTTAGTCTTTAATAACGTCAAATTCCTGGCGAAGGGGAACCTCGGGGTTCCACTGATGCTGATGGGCCTGCTGGGCATGATGATTCTGCCTGTGCCGGCGTTTTTGCTGGACGTGTTTTTTACCTTCAACATAACCCTGTCCATCGTGATTCTGTTGGTGTGCGTGTACGCCCTGCGGCCGATGGATTTTGCTGCGTTCCCCACGGTTTTGCTGCTGGCGACCTTGCTGCGCCTGGCGCTTAACGTCGCATCTACCCGTATTGTGCTGCTCGAAGGCCATAATGGCGGAGATGCGGCCGGTAAAGTCATTGAGTCTTTCGGTGCGGTGCTGATTGGTGGTAACTACGCGGTTGGCCTGGTGGTGTTTGCCATCCTGATGATCATTAACTTTCTGGTGGTCACCAAAGGTGCCGGCCGGGTGTCGGAGGTGAGCGCCCGATTTACCCTGGACGCTATGCCCGGCAAGCAAATGGCCATCGACGCCGACTTGAACGCCGGTTTGATCAACCAGGAAGACGCCAAATTCCGCCGTAGAGAAGTGGCCGAGGAGGCCGATTTCTACGGTTCTATGGACGGTGCTTCGAAATTTGTGAAAGGCGACGCGGTCGCGGGCCTGCTTATTCTGGCCATTAACATCATTGGCGGGATTGCCATTGGTATGGCTCAGCACGGGCTGGATTTCGGCCTGGCGGTGGAGCGTTACGCGCTGCTGACCATCGGTGATGGCCTTGTGGCCCAAATTCCGTCGCTGCTGTTGTCTACGTCGGCGGCGATTATGGTCACCCGTACCACCTCCAGCCAGGATATGGGCAGCCAGATTCTGCAACAAATGTTCGATGTGCCCAAAGCTCTGGCTATTGCTGCCGGTATTCTGATTTTGCTGGGCCTGATTCCTGGTATGCCTCACGTAGCATTTCTGGGGCTGGGTTCGATGGCGGCGGCGGCGGCCTGGTTTACCTGGAAGAAAAATCAACAAACGGTAGAAGAGGATGGCAACTTTCCGGCACGTGGCGGTGCAAGTACTGGCGGCCGTGCCAGCGGTGGTGAATTGGTCAGCGGCGACAACGGTAGCGATTCTCTACCGGCACCGGCAGAGAATCGCGAGCTGGGCTGGGACGACGTCGCCACCGTAGACATTGTTGGCCTGGAAGTCGGTTACCGGCTTATTCCGTTGGTGGATAAAAGCCAGGGCGGGCAGCTGCTTAGCCGTATTAAAGGCGTGCGTAAAAAGTTGTCCCAGGATCTGGGTTTTTTGATGCCCTCGGTGCATATCCGCGACAACCTGGACTTAATGCCCAACGTTTACTGCATCACCCTGATGGGCGTCACCATTGCCGAAGCGGAGATTCACCCGGAGCGTGAGCTGGCCATCGACCCCGGCCAGGTGTTTGGCAAAGTGGAGGGTATAGAGGGCAAAGATCCGGCTTTTGGCCTTGATGCCATCTGGATAGAACCAGAGAAAAAAGACCAGGCCCAAAGTCTGGGCTACACCGTGGTAGACGCCAGCACCGTGGTGGCTACTCACCTGAATCAGGTTCTGCAGACCCACGCCTACGAGTTGCTGGGCCATGAAGAAGTGCAGAAGTGGCTGGACCAACTGGAAAAAGTATCGCCGAAACTGGCGGAAGAGCTGGTGCCCTCAGCGGTAAACATCAGCGTGTTGCTGCGAGTGCTGCAGAATCTGCTGAAAGAAGAGGTGCCTATTCGCGATATGCGCTCTATCGCCGAATCCATAGTGAACCTGCACCCACGCAGTCAGGATCCGAAAGCTTTGACCACAGTAACCCGCCAGGCCCTGCGGCGGATGATTGTGCAGAGCATCGTTGGTAACGAATCCGAAATACCGGTGATTACCCTGGATCCAGATCTGGAACAGTTATTGCTTAAGTCTGTGCAGCAGAGTCAACAATCCGGCGCCAGGACGATATCGGGCTAGTGCTAGAGCCGAACATGGTGGAAAAACTCCAGCGTTCATTGCAAGACAGCGTGCAACGCCAGGAAGTGCTCGGTAAACCAGCGATTCTGCTGGTGTCCGGCCCGCTGAGGCCGGTGCTGGCAAAGTTCGCCAGTTACGGCATAGAACGCCTGCACGTACTGTCTTATCAGGAAGTGCCGGATAACAAACAGATTACCATCGTAGCGTCGGTAGGCCAGTAAAGGCGCAGACGACACACGGATAACGCCAGCCGCGTTCCCGGCAAAGGATGAACAAGCATGAAAGTAAAACGTTTTTTTGCACCCACAATGGCCGCAGCCCTGAAACAGGTCAGCGAACACATGGGGCCGGATGCGATGATACTTTCCAACCGCCGGGTAGACGGCGGCGTTGAAATTGTGACGGCCCTCGATTATGACGAAAACATGGCGCGCCAACGCTTAGGTGACAAAGCGATGGCAGCCACCAGCGGCACCCATCTGGCCGAGCTGCAGGCAGACCAGCAGCGCCACCTGGAAGACGAGCTTGGCCGCTCCCGTGATCGCATCCGCGGTGTGCGCGAGCAGCGCGCCGGAAGCGAGGCCGGTTACGGCTCCATTGCTGAAACTGTTAATGGCTTTGCCGATATGACCAGCGCAGATCCGTTTGCAGAGGGCGGCAGAACCTTGCCGGCCGGCGCTGACGGGCGTAGTGAAAACGCCGCAGCGCAAAGCGCTCAGCCTGCGGGTTATGCCGGGGAACTGGCGGCCATGCGTTCTGAAATAAGCAGTCTGCGCGAGCTGATGAGCGGTCAGGCTGCGCCTGCCGCGGTAAAAGACACCAGTGCCGGCGCCAATATTACAGCTCTTCAGCAGCGCTTGGCAGAACGCCTGGGTGAGTTTGGCTTAAGCCGCAAGTTGTCCGACAATCTCGCCCGCCGTCACCAGTCCGGGCGCCTGGAAGATGGCTGGAAGCAGTCTCTGAAAATGCTGGTTAACGGCGTGCGTACCTCGCGCCAGGAATGGCTGGACGAAGGCGGCGTATTTGCCCTTGTGGGACCTACTGGAGCGGGCAAAACCACCACCATCGGCAAATTGGCGGCACGCTACGTGCTGCGCCACGGCGCCGACTCCCTAGCGTTGATTACCACCGATCGTTATCGGGTTGCGGCGCACGAACAATTGTTTGTGTTTGGCCGTATTCTTAGCGTTCCGGTACGGGTGGTTGATGAAAGCCACCCGCTGGATGAAATTCTGGATGAGTTGTCTGACCGTCGCCTGGTGTTGATTGATACCGCCGGGCTGACCAGCACCGATCGGGGCTATCAGGAGCAATTAGCCGAGCTGGTCCGCAGTCATCACAAAATCCGTACACATTTGGTGGTGTCTGCCACCAGCCAGCCGCGGATTATGAAATCCGTATGGCATTGCTATAAGATGGCAAACCTTGCCGGTTGTGTGATTACCAAGATCGATGAGGCTTTGACTCTGGGCGAAGTGCTGGGATTTGTTATGGAAACCAGTCTGCCGGTGGCTTGGTACACCGACGGCCAGAAAATACCCCAAGACTTGCACCCGGCGAAAGCGCTTGCTCTGGTGCAACTCGGTGTAGAACGTATGAAGGGTTTGCGGCAGGAGGAAGCCGTTGCCAGCGGGTCTTGAACACGCCGATTGTAAAGCAGCAAAGCAAGCGGGCGGTACAGAACAGTGGGCAGCGGCAACGTCCGTTCCCGGTCAAACATGGCAAGAGGCCATCATCAATATGAGTAAAGCACATCCGGTTCAGGTAATTGCGGTCACTGGCGGTAAAGGTGGCGTTGGCAAAAGTAATGTGTCGGTCAACCTGAGCATTGCTCTGGCACAAAAGGGCCGTCGAGTGGTGCTGTTAGACGCCGACCTGGGGCTTGCCAATATCGATGTGCTGCTAGGCTTGAAAGTCAAACGCAATCTGCAAGACGTACTCAATGGCGACTGCGATTTGCGTGACGTGTTGGTAGATGGCCCCGGCGGCATCAAGATTGTGCCAGCCTCATCAGGTACCCAGCGCATGACCCAGCTCAGTGCCATGGAGCACGCCGGGCTGATTCACGCCTTCAGTGACATTGCCGACCAGATCGACGTACTGATTGTGGATACGGCCGCAGGCATCTCCGAATCGGTGGTCAGCTTTTTGCGGGCATCCCAGGAGCTGCTGTTGGTGGTGTGCGACGAGCCTACGTCGATTACCGACGCCTACGCCTTAATAAAGCTGATGAACCGCGATTACCGCACCAACCGCTTCCGGATTCTGGCCAATCAGGTAAACACCGAACAAGAAGGCCGGCTTTTGTATGAAAAACTGACCCGGGTTACAGAACGTTTCCTGGATGTGGCGTTACAATATGTAGGTATAGTGCCTTTCGACGAGGCCGTTAAAAAAGCGGTGCGGCGCCAGAAAGCGGTGTTGGAAGCTTACCCGCAAGCAAAGGCCTCGTTGGCTATTAGGGCTTTGGCTGAAAAAGTGGACAGTTGGCCGCTGCCATCATCGCCGCGGGGCCATCTCGAATTCTTTATAGAGCGGCTGGTCGAAGTTTAAAACACATCCCGTACAAAAAGCGGATTTATGACATTGGCGAAAGATCTCGGAGTCTACAAACGGTCGGGTGTTTCAGGCGCGTCCCGGCTGATTGAAGAGCACGCGTCCCTGGTCAAGAAAATTGCCCTCCACCTGCTGGCGCGATTGCCCGCCAGCGTTCAGCTGGAAGATCTGATGCAGGCTGGCATGATTGGCTTGCTTGAGGCGTCGCAGCGCTACGCCACGGGCAAAGGTGCGACCTTTGAAACCTACGCAGGTATTCGAATCCGTGGCGCCATGGTGGACGAAATCCGCAAAGGCGACTGGGTGCCGCGTTCGGTGCATAGAAATTCCCGGCGCATTTCCAAAGCTATCAAGGCTGTAGAGGACCGCGAGGGCCGCGAAGCCCAGGATGCCGAAGTGGCTGCCGAGCTGGATATGACGCTTTCGGAATATCACAGTTCCCTGGCTGATTCCAACAGCGGCCGGCTTTTTAGTCTGGATGAGCTCAATGAATCCGGCGAGCTGCCGATAGAACATTCAGAGACGGATGATAATCCGCTGCACGGGGTGTCAGAGTCGGCGTTTCGTGACAGTTTGGCGGCGGCCATTGAAACCCTGCCAGAACGTGAAAAACTGGTGCTGAGCCTGTATTACCAGGAAGAGTTGAACCTGAGGGAAATCGGTGCTGTGCTGGACGTCAGCGAAAGCCGGGTCAGCCAGATTCACAGCCAGGCTGCCTTGCGCTTACGTAGCCGGTTAGCCGACTGGAAAACGGACCCTACATAATTCTAGCGCCTGCAACCCGCGAGTTGCAGGCAGTGATGCAACGAGATTCGACTAGATTCCACCGATTGGAGGTCCTCTTGGACAAAAATATGAAAATTCTCATTGTGGACGACTTTTCCACGATGCGGCGCATTATCAAAAACCTGCTGCGTGACTTGGGCTTCACCAACACCGACGAAGCCGACGATGGCAATACGGCAATGCCGATGCTGAAAACCGGCAAGTACGACTTCCTGGTGACCGACTGGAACATGCCCGGCATGTCCGGTTTTGACCTGCTCAAGATTGTTCGCGCCGACGATCAGCTGAAAACCCTGCCGATCCTGATGGTGACGGCCGAAGCCAAGCGCGACCAGATTGTCGCTGCAGCGCAGGCCGGTGTGAACGGCTACATTATAAAGCCGTTCACTGCCGCCGTTCTCAAAGAAAAATCGAAAAAATCTTTGAGCGAATTCAGTAACCGGGGAGTGGAAACAAGCCATGAGCAATTCAACAGGTGAGCGCCATGCCCTGGAACCAGAGCTGACGGAAAAATTAAAGCAACAGTCTGAACAGCTGGTTGAGAGCGTGCGCGCGGGCGATTATTCCCGCGCTATGGCTCTGATCAGCGAGCTTGCAGAAGTGCGAGATCAGGGCTTGTACCACGAAGTAGGGCGGCTAACCCGCAGCCTGCATGAAGCCATGCGTAATTTTCAGATTGATCCGCGCAACCCCGAACAGCAAGAAGCTCTGTCAAAAATGACCGACGCCTCCGATCGTCTGGAATACGTGGTGAAAATGACGGGCCAGGCGGCGAATCGCACCATGGATCTGGTAGAAGAAAGCATGCCGGTCGCCCGTCATTTTCAAGACGAAGCCCAAGATCTGCACCAGCAGTGGCAGCGCCTTCGGCGGCGGGATATGGCACCGACCGAATTCCGCGAGTTGCACGCTCGCATGGACCAGTTTTTGGCGGCGTTGAACACCGACGCCGGCAAGCTGTACGGTAACCTCTCAGAAATTTTGTTGGCTCAGGATTATCAAGACCTGACAGGCCAGGTTATTCAAAATGTGGTCACCCTGGTGCGTGAAGTGGAAGACAACCTGGTGAGCCTGGTGGTGATGGCAGGCCACGTAGACCAGTTGACCGGTACAGTGCACCAGATTGAGGACAAACAGCCCTCGGCTGAACAGGGTGTGGGTCCGCAAATGCAGCCTGAACAACGCAAAGATGTGTTGTCGGGTCAGGATGACGTGGATGACCTGTTGTCCAGTCTTGGTTTCTGAGCAATGAGGAACAAACATGTCGTTTGATGGCGATGAAGAAATCCTGCAGGACTTTCTGGTTGAAGCCGGTGAGATTCTTGAACTGTTGTCTGAGCAGCTGGTGGATCTGGAGCAGAATCCTGACGACAGCAATTTGCTGAATGCCATCTTCCGTGGTTTTCACACGGTCAAAGGCGGCGCTGGTTTTTTGCAGTTGGATGCCCTGGTGAACTGCTGTCACTCGGCGGAAAACGTATTCGATACCCTGCGCAATCACAAGCGCAAAGTAACCTCTGAACTGATGGACGTCGTGCTGGAAACTCTGGACAACGTGAATGCCATGTTCGAAGAGGTGCGCCAGAGCGAAGCGCTCACACCGGCGCCGCAGGAACTGATTGATCGGCTGGATCAGCTGGCTTTGCCCGAAGGCGAGGTTGCTGTCCATTCAGCTGTGCCCGACACAGCACCGACCAGCGCCGACCAGGGTGACATTACCGATGACGAATTCGAGCAGCTGCTCGACGCCCTGAACGGCGACGAACCAGCACCAGCGGCTGCCAGCGAAACCAGTGCGGACAGCCCGGTTGCAAGCGGCAATGGCGACATCAACGACGACGAATTCGAAGCACTACTAGACCAGCTTCACGGTAAAGGTAAGTTCGCCGGCGCCCCAGCAGCCGCCAAAGAAACTGCTGCTGAGGCCAGCAGTGCCCAGCCAGCCAATATCTCTGACGACGAATTCGAAGCACTGCTGGACCAGCTTCATGGCAAGGGTGGCCGTCCGACAGCGGCCGCTGCGGCTGCGTCCGCAGCGCCAGCGTCTGTTAAAAAACCGGAAGCGGCCAAGGTTTCAGCAGCGGCCAAAGCTTCAGCCGAGCCGGCACCCGCCAAAGCGCCGCCCCGCGATGCGGCCCCGGCCGCTCCAGAAACCAGCGTGCGGGTAGACACCAAGCGCCTGGACGACATTATGAATATGGTGGGCGAGCTGGTGCTGGTGCGAAACCGCCTGCAACGCCTGAGTGACCAAAGCGAAGACGAACAGATGCACAAAGCAGTGGCCAATCTGGATGTGGTCACCACTGACCTGCAGGCTGCCGTTATGCAAACCCGCATGCAGCCCATCAAGAAAGTGTTTGGCCGTTTCCCGCGGGTGGTACGTGACCTTGCCCGCAGCCTGAAAAAAGAAATCAATCTGGTGATGCACGGCGAAGACACCGATCTTGACAAGAATCTGGTGGAAGCACTGTCAGATCCGTTGGTGCACCTGGTGCGCAACTCGGTGGACCACGGAATGAAAGCCCGGAAGAGCGGGAGCGGGCCGGCAAGCCCAGAACCGGCACCATTACCCTTTCGGCCGAGCAAGAGGGTGATCACATCCTGCTGTTGATCACCGACGACGGCGCCGGCATGAACGCCGAGGTGTTGCGCCGCAAAGCAGTCGAAAAGGGCATGTATGACCAGGATGGCGCAGACCGGCTGACCGATCAGGAATGCTACAACCTGATATTTGCCGCCGGCTTTTCCACCAAAGACCAGATTTCCGATGTGTCTGGCCGTGGTGTGGGTATGGACGTGGTGAAAACCAAAATCAGCCAGCTCAACGGCCAGCTTAGCGTGGTGTCAAAGCTGGGCGAAGGCTCAAGCATTGTGATCAAAGTGCCACTGACCCTGGCCATCATGCCTACGCTGATGATTATGCTTGCTGATCAGTCGTTCGCACTGCCGTTGGTTAACGTGGTGGAAATTTTCCACCTTAATTTGAGCAAGACCAACGTGGTAGATGGCCGCGAGTGTGTTGTTGTACGCGACGTAACTATTCAGCTCAAAAAACCTGTGAAAGTTCTTGACAGGGTTTTTGCTTGAATCTCTTCACCTTATCGGCATACGCATCGATGCTACCAGGCAGGCCATAAGCGACGACATGAGAGCGATTGAAGGGCTGTAATGATCGATGACGATCACGGGGCAGCCCCGGTTTTTTAATCGCCGTATAAGAGCGCTAAGAGCCAAAAATGTCGCCCTGAGAACCCGTGCGATAATGGCTGTCTTACAAAGCCATCACGGTGCGGGCAGACATTGAAAATAGACAATATCGACGTTGATTCGGCAATCGCCTCCGTCAAGAACCTTCTTGAGAAGAGCGTGACCTGTCGCCTTCACTCAAGGCCGCTCTGGAAGTGCTGCTCGTTTTGGTGGCGCTACTGCTCAACCGCACGACGCTCAATAGCAAAATAGTAGTAAGCCGCCTTCAACGGATCCGAACCGTGACAAATCTTCCAAAAAGGGTTCCAGCAATAGAAAACCTGGCGGACAGAAGGGGCGTATCGGAACCACCTTGCAGCAGGTCGATGATCCTGACGCAGTGAAAGAGCTGAAAGTCGATCGACGCTCTCTGCCAAAAGGACGGCGGTATCAAGAGGACGGTTATGAAACACGGCAGGTCATCGATATTGACATCTTGCGATTCGTGACTGAATACCGAGCACAGGTTATTAAAGACGACCAGGGGAATCGATTTGTTGCTGCCTTTCCGGACAGGGTCAGTCGGTCGGTTCAGTATGGCATCGGCATCAAGGCCAATGCGGTCTATATGTCGCAGTTTCAGCTGTTGCCCTATGACCGAATCCGTGACCACTTTCAGGAGCAGATGGGTATTCCGGTCAGTGCCGGCTCTGTCTTCAATTTCAACAAAGAGGCTTACGAGAAGCTGGATCATTTCGAGCAGTGGGCGAAAGCTCAGCTCGCCAAATCTGAGCTCATGCATGTTGATGAGACCGGCATTAACCTGAACGGGAAGCGCCACTGGTTGCACTGCGCGTCCAATAGCGCATTGACGCTGCTCTATCCCCACACCAAGCGTGGCACCGAGGCCATGGACGAGATGGGCGTCTTACCCTTCTTCAGCGGGGTGCTGTGTCACGATCATTGGAAGCCGTACTACCGTTACGCGTGCACCCATTCCCTGTGCAATGCGCACCATCTTCGGGAGCTGGAGAGGGCATGGGAGCAGGACGATCAACACTGGGCCCAAGGCGATGAAAGTACTGCTGATCGATATGAACACAACGGTAGCGGATGCCGGTGGCCGCTTGCCAGCCACTGACGCTGAACGGTGGCGACAGCGCTATCGACAAGTTCTCGAAGAGGCAGATAGTGAATGTCCACCTCCCGATGTAAGCCTGCGAGAGGCCGGGAAACGCGGCAGGCTAAAACGATCAAAAGCCCGAAACTTGCTGGAAAGGTTACGAAACTTTGAGCACGACGTTCTGCGTTTTATGGATGTCGAGTACGTCCCCTTCACCAACATCAGGGGGAGAATGACCTGCGCATGACGAAAGTGCAGCAGAAAATATCCGGTTGTTTTCGATCAATGGCGGGGGCGAAGATCTTTTGTCGCGTTCGCAGTTACCTGTCAACGTGTCGCAAGCAGGGATGTCAGCCACAGAGGCTCTGGCTTTACTCTTTCAGGGAAAGACCCTGCGTTTATGGATACCGATGAGACTCAATTTTAATGATCGTGGCAGATGTGAGCTGAATAGTTACTACGCGACAAGGTATTTCCCCTGTTCCACATCAAGCGTTGGCTCATTCGTGGCGGTGCTGGAAACGTTGAGCCGGAAAACGGCCACGTGTGATTGTGTCTATGGGTACCCGCCAGGTCGGGTTCGTGGTTGACCAGCTGGTAGGCCAGGAAGAAGTGGTGATTAAACCTCTTGGCCGCGGGCTTCTGGGTACGCCGGGTATGGCTGGCGCCACCATTACCGGCGATGGCCGGATCGCGCTGATTATCGATGTGCCCAGTTTGCTGCAGCATTACAGCTAACACCGATTTGTTGTTGATTAGCCGACGCTTAATCGTCGGAATGCCGCCGGCCTGGCGGATGGCTGGCATCGCCCGGAGAAGTAAATGACGGTTTCTGTGCTGATTGTTGATGATTCCAGTTTCTTTCGCAAACGCCTGAGTGAAATTCTTGGCGCGTCTGGCCAGATTACCGTGGTTGGTACCGCCAGCAACGGCCGCGAAGCCGTAGAGCAAGCGGAAAAACTGCGTCCTGACGTGATTACCATGGATTACGAAATGCCGGTCATGGACGGGATTACGGCCGTGCGGGAAATACTGCGCAAACATCCGATACCGGTGCTGATGTTTTCGTCGCTTACTTATGAAGGTGCGCGGATAACCCTGGATGCGCTGGAAGCTGGAGCCGTGGATTTCCTACCCAAGAATTTCGAGGAAATTGCCGGTAACAGCAGTCAATTACAAAAAATTCTGGTGGAACGTGTTGTTAGTATCGCCCGTAGCCGTCCTGGCAGCGCTGCGAGTATTCGCGCTCGTGGGCCACACGTGTCAACCATTGAAACTGCGGCTGATCGCGCAGTGGCTCCAACGCTACAGCGGCGCCCATTAGTTGATCGCCCCGCCGCAGCAGCGGTTGCAAGCCCGGAGCGCTATCAGCGGCGTACGCCACCCAGGCACTACACAGTGGTGGCGATCGGCACCTCGACCGGTGGCCCGGTGGCTCTGCAAAATGTACTCATCGGCCTACCCGCCAGCTTTCCCGCGCCGCTGATTCTGGTGCAGCACATGCCCGCCAGTTTCACCCAAGCTTTTGCCGAGCGCCTGAACCGGTCTTGCCAAATACAGGTGCGCCAGGCAGAAGACGGCGATCTGTTGCGCCCCGGCCTGGCTTTGCTGGCACCCGGCGGCAAACAGATGATGGTGGAAAACCGCGGTGGCCAAAGTCGGATACGCATATTACCCGGCGATGACCGGCTCAATTATAAACCTTCGGTGGATGTCACCTTTGGTTCGCTGGCGCGCAGCTTTCCCGGTAAAACCTTGGGCATTGTTTTAACGGGCATGGGCGCAGATGGCCGGGAAGGGCCGCATGATGAAACAGGCGGCTCGATTGTGTGGTCGCAGGATGAAAAAAGCTCGGTGATTTACGGCATGCCCATGGCGGTGGCCAAAGCCGGATTGAGTGACGAAATCCTGGCGCTGAACGACGTTTGCCAGCGGCTTAAAGATGGAGTCAGCTGATG